>DPGN01000059.1:0-31158 GCA_003523185.1 Halieaceae bacterium | reverse complement strand
AACCGGCACGAGGGTATTGCAAACCTACAAATGAGTACCACCGTGGGTAACAATCCAACCGAAACACCCATCTTCACGGGCAGCGACGAGTTCGCTGGGGAAAGCAACAGCTTGTCGAAATCAGGCTATAACGTCGTTCACGGCTCCAGCTTTATTATGACGCTTGGCTGGAATGACGAAGGCCCAGAGGCCGAAGCCATATTGTCCTACTCACAGTCAGGTGACCCTGAGTCTCCACATTTCGATGATCAAACCCAGCTCTACGCCGAGAAGACCTGGCGACCAGTACGCTTCACGCGGGGCGACATCGAGGCCCATGCAGTATCGAGGCAAGTACTTCGCTCAATTGATTGAGCACAAAAAAACCCGCAACAGCGGGCTTTTCATTAACAGAAGTAACTAAAACTTCCCCTCAGTCGGGCGCCTTCGACAGATCCTCACGGATAAAGCGTGAGGCGATCACATAAAAGATACCTGAGATGAACATGGCCGTTGGCACGATGTACATCATGGCGTAACGCAGAGAGTCTGTACCATGCTGATCCACCAGCATATCACTCACCAGACCAACCGTTGTTGGCCCCATACCAAGGCCAATGATATTCAGGATGAAGAACAGCAAGGCCGACGAGACCGCACGCATTTTGAGTCCCACCATGCCATGAACGCAGGCAATGGTTGCACCGAGATATGCATTCGACAGCGCCGATGGGATCACCATGCACATCAGCGCCGTGTAAGCGTCATCGACCAGAAACGTACTGATTTGAAGCGGAATCGAGATCACGCATGCGCAGACCGCTACCCACATGTACCAGCGCTTGTCGTTCTTACCGAGCTTATCGGCAATGACGCCCGAGCCGAATACACCGATCGCACCGCCGACACCGATGATCAAAGCTAGCCAGGTACCGAGCTCGCCCGTGGGCATCTGATGCGTTCGAATCATGAACGACGCCACCCAGTTTGCCGTGCTGTACCCCGCGAAGGCGTTCATCGCCGCGCCGAGCGCCATAAAAATAAAGGAAGGACGGCTTAACAACACCTTGAACACCGTCATCATTGAGGGGTTGTCACCGGTAGAGGCCTTGTTTTCAGCAAGCCCTCGAATGGGCTCAGGCACTGTTAGGTAAAGGACGAAAGCTAGCAGCACACCGGGAACACCAACGACGAAAAACGCGACACGCCACCCGAAAAACTCGTTCAACCAGCCACCAAATAAGAAGCCGAATAAGATGCCAATGCTGATGCCCGTTGAGTAAAAGCCAATGGCGCTTGCGCGCTTCTCAGGCGGGAAAATATCGGAAATCATCGAGTGCGAGGGCGGGCTGCCGCCAGCCTCACCAATGCCCACACCGACCCGCGCCGCCAGCAGCTGCCAGTAGTTTTGAGCTAGACCACTGATCGCTGTCATACCACTCCAGATCGTAAGTGAGATAGCGACAATGTTTCGTCGATTACTCCTGTCGGCAAGGCTCGCAATGGGTAAGCCCGCAAAGGTGTAAAACACAGCAAAGGCAAAGCCTGTGAGAAGGCCAAGCTGTGCATCGCTCAGCATCAAGTCAGCCTTTATCGACTCCTGCAAAATTGAGAGTAGCTGTCGATCAATGAAATTGATGCTGTACACGATCGTTAGAATGCCAAGGGCGTAATACGCCGCCTTTGTAGACGCATATGGATTGTTTGCGTTTTCTGCCGCAGCAGTTGAGTCAGTCATGAGATACCACTATTTGAATTATTGAGGTAACGAGCCTGTTCCCAGATGCTCATCGAAGGTAAAGCTACACGACACACCGACTAAGGCATAGGTCTGTTGTGAAAAAGAGATTTTCAGAACTCAAAGGGCACCTTTCAGTAAAAATCCTACGCAGGGTGACAACATTGGGACCAGTTTTGCGCCAGCAGGAACGTCACTCCCGTTTACTGCGCCGATCGAATTCGCTGAAAGAAGGGATAGCCCACTGCAATAACTGCAGCAGTTACCAGTAACTGAACCGGGTATTGAATGGCCGTGTAGAGCACAGTCCACCCTGTGATTGCCAGGAAGATCAGTGCGGGAAGCGGGTACCATGGCATGGTGAATATCGACCCACCGGGGGGGAGACTCATGCGTCGCCTCCTGCTGACAAAAACAGCCACTACAGTGAAAAACGTATTCGCTGCCATGACGAGGCCAGCAAATAATAGGATTTGCTCGAACGTCGAGGTCCATAGAAAGCCGAGCGCAACCAGCCCCATAAACACAATCGCGTTTGCGGGAAGACCACCTTCATTGGTTTTACCCAGCCATGCGAGGCCTCGATAATCCTGTCCCAGACGCTGGAGTGCTCGGGGTCCCGCCATGATCATCGCACTAACCGTCGAAATCAGAACACCGGATAGAAGCAACGAGACAATAAAAGCGCCGCTCTCACCCAAGACAGTCTCAGCCACAATAAAGGCAATCTCGACTTCACCCGTCATCGATGAAATAGATGCCGAGGTCAAAAAGGCAGTGTTGAGCAGCACATACAGTACGGTGACCAAGGCACAACCCACGATCAGGGCTCTTGGTAAATCCCTTTGAGGGTGCTCCAGCTCACCCAAGATGTAAGTGGCAGCATTCCAACCCGAATAGGCATAGGTCACATAGATCAAGGCAATCGCACCTGCACCGGACAGAATCTCCCCCGCATTTAACAATGAAGCACCTGTGACCTGATGTGAGAAGTCACTACCAGTGGCAAATGCGGTCAGCACAAAGGCAGCGATCAGCAGCAGCTTAAGTAACGTAAGTACATATTGACCGCTAGAGCTCTCACGATACGTTCGTGTGTGAATGAGCACCATGAGCACTATCAAGGTTGTCGCAGTGATCTTTGGAGGTAAGGCGGGAAAGGCGGTGGCGAGATAAATGCCAAATGTGAGCGACGCAAGTGCGATTGGCGCCGCGAAACCTACGGTGGCTGAAACACAGCCCGAGAGAAACCCCGCGTAAGGATGAATGAGCTCAGTCAGAAAGTGATATTCCCCACCCGACGCCGTGTGGTGAGCGCCCAATTCGGCGTAGCACAGGGCGCCACACAGCGCACAAAGACCACCTAAGACCCACAACCAGAGGATGGCGCCCGTCGACTCTATTTCGAGCAATTGAAAGCCAAGCGAGGTGAATACTCCTGTACCCACCATATTGGCCACGACGACCGCAGTAGCCACCTGAACGGAATAGCTGCGCATGTATTTGCCTTACTCGAAGAGACCTCAGATCTCGATCGAGCATAAAGGAGAGAGTATGCTGGACGCCACCACCCGTGGAGATTACCGGTGCGGATCGGCCTTTTTTACAATCGCGATATCTATGCTCACGCGGCGCTTAATCAACTGATTCCGAAGCTCAGTGATCACGACCTTGGCATGTTTTACTCCCAGCGGGTGGGCAGCGCATCAAAACCGCGTGACCCACGTTTGGTAGCACTAGCGCAGATAGAAACAGACTTTGCGACAGCGCCCGGCTTGAGTTTTGAAGCGCTGGCCAGCATGAGTCATTGCCGCGAAATCGCGGTCGCTGACATCAATGGTAAAGATCTCAACGTGCTTCGTGCATTCGATGCAGACCTCCTGATCAGCATCCGTTTCGGGCAAATATTCAAAGCTGAAGCCATCGCCCAACCGCGCACTGGCATTATTAACCTGCATTCGGGTCTGTTACCTGAGTATAAGGGCGTCATGGCGAGCTTTTGGTCATTGCTCAACAGCGAGTCTCACTTAGGGACCACACTTCATTGGGTTACCGATAGCAAAATCGACTCGGGGCAAATCATTTCTCAGCGTGCACAGCCAGTTCGAGAGGACCTCACTTACAGCGAGCAGGTACTTGCTCTTTACACCCCCGGCGTTGCACAACTACTCGAAGCCATCGGTAATATCGAACAGCTCGCGTCACAGCCTAAGACTGACCTCGCCAAAGGCCACTACTTTAGCTTTCCAGAAAGCAAAGACCTCGACGCCTTTGAGCAGGCCGGGTGGATGCTTTTTTAAGGAAGTTTCTTTCAGGCAATTTCGCAGTGCTCCGAGGCTAGCTCTCTCAATTAACTCATCGCCTGCGATACCCTCTCTTTACGCCTGTTTTTGACTACTCTTTCCAACTTCTCTTTTTAACTCCTGGCGCAGTGCACCGTTGGACTTGGCGTTGCTCTGCCTTAGACGCTAAAAAATTCTCAAAGAGCGCGTCATCAAGCTGTCAGCGGAACTTCTCTCACGTATGTAAGCCATCTATCGAGCGATGCTGACAGGTTTAGAGTATTCCGCAGAAGTCATTTCCCACTACACTGGGAGCATTCAAATAAATATGACCAACGAGGCCACACGCCATGAGCAACACTCTAAAGCGAGCGCTTACTGCACTTTCCTTCATCCTGGCTGTTACCCAACTAAGCATCAGCAACGCGGCGGACCTGTTAATCACAGGCACGATCTACACAGCCAACGACGATGCGCCCGTGGCAGAAGCCGTCATTATCTCCAATGGTCGCTTTAGCTACGTAGGGTCATTAGACGAGGCCTTGCAAACCGTTGATGCAGATCATCAGCGAATAGCCCTCGGCTCGAGGGTCGCTTATCCCGGGTTCATCGAGAGTCACGGGCATCTATCTAGCCTGGGCGAAGCAATCACAAATCTTGATCTCAACGGGGTCGACAGCTATCAAACTATCGTTGGGATGGTGGCCGAAGCTGCCGCAAAAGCGGCCCCAGGCCAGGTAATTAAAGGTCGGGGCTGGCATCAGAGTAAATGGGAGTCTCAGCCGGACATCACAGTTGATGGCTTCCCCACACACCGGTCGCTGTCTGAAGTGAGCCCAAATAACCCAGTGTTCCTTGGGCACGCAAATGGGCATTCAGCGCTCATAAACCAAGCGGCCATGGACGCGATAAATCTCTCCTACAACACGACAGCACCTGAGGGCGGGGTGATTGTTAAGGACGCGAAAGGCAACCCAACAGGCATCCTGCACGAGAATGCGGTCGACCTTGCTTACCCCCTGATCGCCTTGTCTGTAGACTCCACCAAGACAGCTATTTTGGCTGCGCAAGACCATGCATTTCGCTGGGGCATCACTAACTTTCATGACGCGGGTGCCGGTAAGACCGATATTGAGGCTCAACAGTTGCTGGATGCATCAGGCGATCTGAAGTTGCGGGTCTACACCATGGTCAGCGCGCAAGACGAGGGCCTCTCGAATTACTGGCTTAGTCGGCCGCCTGTAGTTGCAAGTGATGACTCTCGATTGACCATTCGCTCATTCAAAGCCGTAATGGACGGTGCTTTGGGCTCAAGAACCGCATGGCTACATGCGCCTTATACGGATGACCCAGGTACATCGGGTGTGCAGACCTTCGATGAAAATCGTCTGATCGACATAATGGAGCGATCTGCGAAACATGGCTGGCAAATCAACACACATGCCATCGGTGACAAAGCGAATACGGTGGTGCTCGACGCTATCGCTGCGGCAAAACTTAAAGCGCGCGATCATCGCTCTCGGATAGAGCACTCACAGCATCTGATTCCCTCGGACATTGCACGCTTTGCCGATTTGGGCGTCATCGCATCGATCCAAACCATCCATATGAGCTCAGATAGGCCCTGGGCCATTGAGCGGTTGGGGCAAGAACGGATTGAATCGGGTGCTTATGTCTGGCGCGATCTGCTTACCGCTGAGGTACACATTGCCAACGGTACCGACGTGCCAGTTGAGCCTATTAATCCCTTGGCTAATTTCTACGCAGCTGTTGCTCGAAAAACGCTCCAAGGCACACCTGACGACGGATTTGAAGGACATCAGCGTATGACGCGAGAAGAGACCCTAAAATCCATGACCGTTTGGAATGCTTATGCGGCATTCGAGGAAGACGAGACAGGATCAATTGAAGTCGGTAAACGCGCCGACCTTACTGTTCTTGATGAAGACATCATGATTATCAGAGAAGCCGAAATTCTCTCAACGGATATCGCCATGACGATTGTGGCAGGGGAAGTCGTCTACACAGCAGGCGCAGCTCCTTAAACGCAGCTCAAAAAAAACCCGCCATAAAGGCGGGTTTCTCTAAAGCACGCTACACCCTCTTAGAAGTTGTAACGACCCTGTACGTACCAGCTACCACCGTTGAAGCCAAGTGGGCTATCTTCAGGGTAAAGCTGACCTACACCACCTGGGTTAGGTGTTTTATCAGGGTACTCGTCAAACAAGTTGTCAGCACCTACAACAACCTCAAGGTTCTCGTTCACTTGATACGCCAACTGAAGATCTACCATAGTGGTTGCACCGACGCCGTAGCCGTTGCTCGTTGAAGTCCAAGGGCCATAGTAGTTAGCGCGGACCATTGTACGGAGATTACCCGCAGTGTGTGACCACGCAATGTTACCCTTGAGATTATTCAACTGATCTTCCAACGCCTCAACACGACCATCAGAAATGGGATTGATTGAACCGCGGTCAGTCACCTCAGTTTCGTTGTAGTTGAACGCGAAGGTCAAAGTAGACATACCACCCATTGCATCGAAGTCATAGCTACCTACCAAATCGAGGCCTTCAGTGGTTGTGCTAAATCCATTGGTGAAGAATCGGAATTGCTTTAGATCTTCTAGGCCAACAAACGCCTGACGATCGATAACTCCTGCATCACCAAGGGCAGTCAAAGCAGAGCTAACGTCATTTGCACCGGCACCCGCAAAGTTAAGGGCGCCCAGGAAGTCAATATTTGCACCCAGTGCAATACGGTCTGACACCTTGATGTTGTAGTAATCAAGGGTAAACAACCATGAGTCCATATCGACCGCCACACCAAACGAGTAGTTGTCGGCATCCTCAGTTCCTAACTCCGGACGACCATTGCCCTGGCTTTCGACAAAGTCCGCGGCCAACTGACCCGCTGCAGAGAACAGTGGAAGTGTGCCTTGGTCTGTTAGTGCGCCATTAACAATCTGTGTTGTTACGTTGGTGATGCTCGCCTGACCTGAGGTCGGTGCGTGGAAGCCCGTTGACCGTGCTGCACGGACACGAAGGTTGTCATTCACACGGTAAACACCGGCCAACTTGAAGTTAGTTGTGTCACCGAAGATGTTGTAATCCTCGTATCGAACCGCCGCTTGCATAGTAAGCGCCTCTGTCACATCAGCCTCGAGGTCAACGTAAAACGCTGTACTGTCCTGCGATGCAGATGTGTCATTGGGGAACCCACCGAAACCGTTCGAGCTTGATGAGAAGCCTTGTGATGCGAGCGGACCCAGCGCATAGGAAGCGGGATCGCCTGCAAAGAGATCAAACTCTTCTTCACGGTATTCAGCACCAAATGCGACGTTGAGGTCCGATGCGAAACCAGCATCGACAGTCTTAACAAAGTTAAGGTTGTAGATGGTCTCAGTCTGCTCCTGACCACCAGGCACAAAATCACGCGGCGTATCTGGACCGAGCGATGCGTTCACTGTATTACGGATAAAGTAATCAGTGCGGTTAGAGCCCATGACAGCACTCAAGTCATACGAAAGACCGCCCATGGCATCGAGTTCGCCACGAATACCAACAGCAAATGATGAGTCTTCGTTATCGCCACCAAAACGTGGAACGAAGCCCGTGGGGATGGTTTCAATGAACGAGAAGCAGTTCGGATCTGCAGTCACCGCGTTAAGAACGCCAGCATCTGGCGTGACACCACCCGCACCACCGAGAGGAATACCCGCAACGCAGTTACCGCTCATGTTGTTAGTCAGGTCACCAACAAGAACAGATCGGAAACCAGTTCCCGCATTAATTGCTGCAGCGTCTGCTGCTTCACGCGCCGCACGCTGCTCGTCAGTTTCATTCTCACCAACAGGGTTCAGTCGGCCACCGTCTGCAGCGACAATTGGACCCGCATAGACACCGCCACGCTGACCAGTACCTCTCCCACCAATAAGGTTGTTCGCACCACCCACTACGTTACGGTAGTAGAAGCCGCCTGCAACCGTTCGCTGCGCGTAGTTACCAAACGCGTACAACTCAGTCGAGTCGTTGAGCTCAATCGCTGAGTTGAAGAACAACTTCACGTCGTCGTCGACGTCGGGCTGACCCCAGTATTGAGGCACGTCATTGGTGTATGAGTTGATAGTTTGAAAATCAGATACTGCGTCGTAACCGTTGGCAATCTGGTAAGCGACGTCGTTTCGCACAGAAGACCGAATCGTTCCCTCTACATCACGAACTTCGCCCGAGATGTTGAAGAAGCCGTTGTCACCGAGTGGTAGGCCCAAGTTAGCGGCAACCATGTAGTTGGTACCGTCGCCTTCGAAGGTCTCACCATAGCGAGTCACGATTTCGAAGCCTTCGGCGTCGTCGCGGAGCAGGAAGTTCATTACGCCCGCAATCGCATCAGAACCATACTGTGACGATGCACCGTCGCGCAGAACCTCAACTTGCTTGATAGCAAGTGATGGAATGGCTGCCAGGTCAACACCCTGTGCACCGTCAGCAATACCACCGCCCAGGAACGAAATAACCGAGCCACGATGACGACGCTTGCCATTAATAAGAACCAATGTGTTGTCAGGAGACAAGCCACGAAGGTTTGCTGGTCGAATGATAGTTGCCGCATCAGAAATGGGCTGTGCGTTTACGTCGTACGAAGGAACAGCTGTACGAAGCATATCCTGAACGTCAGTCGACGCATTCGCGCGGAAATCCGAGCCTGAAATCACATCAACTGGAACCGGTGAGTCTGCCGCAGAACGGTCAGCAACACGAGTACCCGTAATGATCACCTCTTCCAGTTCACCGTCTTGCGCTGACACCTGGAGGGGAAGTCCCATGGCGACAGGCACGGCTAGAGCCAGCATAGCTAGCTTCTTACGTGGGAAATATGTATTCACAATCACTCTCCTTTAGAGCTATATGATGTTGTTTGAGTGGCGCAATGCCGTCGGCCTCAATGTAAATTTACATAGACATTGAAGTTGTCACTTAAAAATGATAAACCTATAGCCGATCTGCGAAGGTACCCAAATTTACAAGCCCTTTCCAGCTTTTATTGGGTTACTTTTTGGAAAGTCGAGACCAAGGGTAGACAGACATTGGTCTCGCTGAGCGGGGGACAACATTGGTTTCTGCTCCTGCAGACTGACGCAGCAAATAGCAGTCCCTGACAGAGGGTGTTTCGTAGACCGCCCTCAAGACGACTCTTTTTCGTCCCAATACGCGGTGACGGTTTGCGCACCGAAACCTGCGATGGCCTCGAAGAAAGCATCTGGGTCTGCATGGCGCATCTGAGCCAGCCCCATCTCCATTTCTTTCGCGTAAATATACTCGGGCTTATCCGCGTTGACGGCCTCCCAAATACACTTCGCACAATCCATTGGGTCGTCACCTGCATCAATGACCGCATCCGAGACGCCTCTTTTTGAACCGTTGCCGGTCAGGGCATTGCGGGCAACGTCCGTCGCCACTGACCCGGGTAAGATATTGGTTACCTTGATATTGTGGATTTGATCGACTTCTGCGCGGAGCGCATCCATGTAACCGATCAATCCGAACTTGGCCGCGGAGTAAGCTGTTCGCAATGGCGGACCAATGCGTCCGGCCACTGAACTGATGGCGACGATGTGAGCACCACCCGCCTCCGCCATTCGCTTAAGCTGAAGCTGTGTTAACCAGATAGGCGCAATCAGGTCGATATTGATCAGCTCAGTATAGACCTCGGGCTTTGCGTCGATGGCCAGACAGCGCTGACTGATGCCCGCGTTGTTGACCAGAATATCGACTCTGCCCTGCCAGGCCCATGCCTCGTCCACCTTGCTTGCGAGCACATCGTAATCGGTCACCTCAAACGGAAGGACCAAGCAATCGACAGGTAGCTCGCTGGCAAGCGACTCAAGCGCATCAACACGACGACCCGACAAAATCAGCTTTGTATTCTGTTGTGCCGCAGTTTGAGCCAAGGCCTTGCCAATGCCTGACGAGGCACCGGTAATCCAAATTACTTTGTTCGCTAGATCGGTCACGCTCTCTCCTTCCTCTTATAGAACTTATTCGTCACGAATTAACACCTAGGGTGCTTTGATTACTCAACTTTGGACACAGGAGTACGTTGACTAGAACCTGTACCCGACGCACTGCAACCTTACATGAGTAGGGTATGCCCGAAGTCATGAAAGATGGATAACATACACAAAAAATTCGCGGTGCCATAAAGCTGCCAGAGAAAACGTCGCGTATAGCAGACGTTAATAGTAAGGAATACACCATGTCAGATCACCGACCGCTGGCGGGGCTCAGAGTGATAGAGCTCGGCCAATTGCTCGCTGGCCCTTTCACAGGGACGATACTAGGGTACTTCGGTGCAGAAGTGATAAAAGTCGAGCCACCTACGGGAGATCCGATCCGTCAATGGCGCGAGGTCCGTGATGGCACTTCACTTTGGTACCACTCACTGGCTCGGAACAAGAAAAGCGTTACGTTGGATCTGAAGTCCGAGAGAGGACAAGCGCTTGCCTTTGAGCTTCTGTGTAAAGCAGATGTGGTTGTCGAGAACTTCAGGCCGGGTCTGATGGAGAGCTGGGGACTTGGCCCCGATGCCGTAAAAGAAAAGAACCCCGGTGTGATCTACGCTCGGATTTCAGGTTACGGACAGACAGGGCCCTTTGCTAACAAACCAGGATATGCGTCTGTCACGGAAGGCTATGGCGGTTTTCGCTATATCAATGGTGAGCCGGGACAGGCTCCTGTCCGACCCAACATTTCCATGGGAGACACGCTCGCTGGCATTCATGCAGCACTCGGCGTGGCCTTAGCCATTATTCAGCGACATCAATCAGGCGAAGGACAGGTTGTCGACGTCGCACTCTATGAATCGATCTTCAACCTGCTTGAGGGCATCGTTCCGGAATTCGATGGCGCGGGCGTCATACGCGAACCGTCGGGTACTACAATCACTGGAATCGTCCCAACAAACACGTACCTATGCAAAGATGGCAAGCATGTTGTCATCGGTGGTAATGGCGACAGTATTTTCAAGCGCCTAATGACCGAAGCAGGCAGGTCTGATATGGCAGAGGACCCTGAGCTTGCGCACAATCCAGGGCGCGTCGTTCACCAAGAGCGGATCGATAAGGCACTGTCAGACTGGTGCGCCAAGCACAGCTCATCTGACATCATCAATAAACTAGAGGCTGCCCGAGTGCCTGTGGGGCCGATTTACAGCGTCGAAGATATGCTGTCTGACCCTCACTACAACGCGCGGGGTATGTTTGAGACCGTGGAAATAAACGGCGAACCGCTAAAGATACCGGCCATCATGCCCAAGCTGTCACGGACACCGGGTGAAACTCATTGGCCAGGAGCCTCCATTGGTGCGCATAACCAAGAAATCTTGGGTGGTTTATTAGGATTGTCTAATAGCGAGATTGCGGAACTTTAGTCTCATCACTCACAAACGTTTAAGACGCCTTGCCCCTTGCCCTAAATACATAACGACATAGGCCTGTGAGCTGGTTCAGCACTGAATGCACATAAAAAAGGGGGCTGTTGAGCCCCCTTTTTGGTTCGACAATATCTACTTACAGCCCTAGAAGCGATAGGTTGCCTCGAGACCATATGAGCGAAGTGCTGAGGGGTGATTGAACGAACCGCCAAACTCAGGTGCCGGGATAATCTCCTGTAGGTACTGCTCGTCCGTTAGGTTGCGGCCCCACAGCGTCACACTCCAGCTTGCTGATTCAACACCAATACGAGCATCTAGCATGCCATAGGCATCGCGAGAAGACTTTGAGAAGTCACTCATTGTTGGACCAAAACCAAAGCTTCGCCATATGTTAGGCACTTGCTCGTCTTGCAAGGTGTGGAAGAAAGTCTCTCCTACGTATTGGTAATCCACTCTCGCAACAAGCTCCATACCGTCTCGCATCGGGCTTATCCACTGCGCACCGATATTGGCGGTCATGTCCGGCGCCTGAGGCACGTCATTACCAACGGAGAGCGGTCGATTGTTATTACGCTCAATCTCCGAGTCCAGAAGACCAATGCCACCATACAACGATAAATTCTCAGTCGCTAAGTAAGTTGCATCAGCCTCAAAACCACTGATCGTCAGGTCGTCAATGGTTGTGACCGTTCGTAGGAGACCAAATGGACCTGCGAAGAACTCGAAGAATTGGTTGTCCTCGACGTCCGTCTTAAAGACAGCCGCATTGACCCGCAAGCGACCGTCCATCAAATCGGCTTTTATGCCGGCTTCCACGGAAGTGGATACCTCTTTGTCGTACTCGTCTTCAATTTGAAGACCAGCAGCGACGGGAAGCCCATTCACTGGATCAACCACAAAATCGGAGTTGAACCAGAAGTTCAACGTCGCAGACGTGCCAACACTGTTGAATCCACCAGACCTGAAACCAACCCCATAAGATGCATAGGCATTGACCGCATCAGAGACAGCCCAGCTCAGAGTGGCCTTTGGCTGGAATTGAGTGAAGCTCTCGCGTCGCGTGGGTAGCTCTCCTTCCGCCAGGGCGGCATTCAGCAGTCCGGGCGTACCCGAAAACGGCGGGTTTTGCAGGTTAAGGTTCAGTCCCGAGTTGGCAATGGCTGGCACTCTGTTACTCACCGATCGCTTTTCTCTGTCATAACGGCCAGCGAGCGCGAGCTCAACCGTGTCCGAAAGATCAAACTCAATTTGCCCATAAAGAGACATAACCTTGGTATCAAAGTCATCCCAGAACAACAGGTCAGTTGGGTTTGGTCCATCAGCGGCCACGTAGGGCTGACGCAAGAAACCGGCACCAGTGTCGGCTCCGTAGGCAACAACCACTTCGCGTTGAATTTTTGCCCAGTACGCGCCCACAATCCACTGAGCACCACTATCACCATTGGAGACTAGCCTTGCGTCAAGGCTGATGTCTTGCTGATTTCTCTCCTGATATTGATAGCCATCACATGCCGTAGGAGTGTAAGGGCCGTAAACACCGGCTAGGTCGTTGTTGGGATCACCTGATGGAAGAACCACAAACGGTCCAGCAACAGGCCCGAACAAATCCGGACGAGTGAAGCTGTTTAATGTCAAACGGTCAGTCTGGCATTGCGGCGTAAACTCGTAGCCATAAAACGTCGCAGAGGTTCCATCGGACAAAAGGTATTCTTCAAGGTCCGTGTAAGACGCGCTTGCGATGAGATCCATACCATCCATCGCATAGTCAGCTTTGATAGAGAAATCAGTTGTTGTCTGTTCATTCTCTCCAGGCACATTAAAAGTGAAGTTGAAATCTAAGTCGTTTGGATCCGCAAAGAATGCCGGGCTTTCAAACGCCGCCTCAAAAGCAGGAATAGCGAAAGCAGCATTAAAGTTGATCGCACCGCCACTCACATCGGTGTGCCCTGCTCGAATATCAAACTCTAAATCATCACTCGCATTGATAATCAGGCGCCCTCGGACGCTTGTATCTTCAAGGTAGTCAACAGAGCTGTCAGAGCCGGTGAAACTGTTGCTATAAAACCCGTTGAACTCTCTTGTACTTACAGCGATGCGACCTGCAAGTCCATCAGCAATGGGACCACTAATCATGGCTCGAGCTTTCATCGCGCCCTCGTTGCCAACGCCCGCAGCAACCTCCATTTCAACCTCATCGCCAGGCTTCTTAGTCGTCACCAAAATCGCGCCAGAAACCGCATTTCGACCGTAAAGGGCGCCCTGAGGCCCCTTCAGGACTTCGATCTGTTCCACATCGAACAGCTCCTCGTTGAAGCTGTTCGGGTTGGTACTCAGCACACCATCGACAACGTAGGCAAACGTTGACTCAGCATCCCGTGTTGAGACGATGCCGCGAATACTGACCTGGGTGTCACCGACGTTGGCGGTATCAACCAACGTCACGTTGGGAATCAGACTGATGTAGTCACCCGCTCGCTCGATGCCCGCGCGCTCTATTGTGGTTGCATCGATAGCACTAATGGCGATTGGCACCTCTTGCAGGTTCTCCGCACGCTTACGTGCAGTGACCACAACTTCTTCAATCGTAAAACCGGATTCTTGTGACAGTGCCGTCGGGGCGTGAGTGGCCGCAGTAGCTGCCAAAACGGCTAGCAGTAGCGGTGACTTTTTGTTCAACATACGTTGACTCCTTTGTTGCTCTTCCGCTTTCGCGGCTTCTTAAAATTAAAAAGCGCTCTTCACACGGAAGAGCGCAGATCGCCGATCTAGTGGTTTATACGGTCAAAGTTAGAAAGTGGGTGCAACCGGTGCAGGCATGTGCGTTTCCGCTTCACAGCGACTGCGTAGCTCTTCAACGGTGCCACCTCGGTTAAACAACGCAATATCACTGCGATCCCCAATCAGTTGCTCTCGAAGTGCATTGGTAGCCTCAGCATCCACAGCGCCATTTTCAATGACCACACCGTAGCGTCGCGCGCCTTCCGCGGTTACTAAACCTCGGTCTACATCGATCTTTACCAAGTCGGGATCGCGCGCAAAGGGGTCACCCCAGCCGCCACCACCCCAAGTATTAAAGTAGAGAACATCGCCTTCTTTGACCTTGATGCCTTCAACCTTCGCGGGGAGCCACTCCTCGCTACCATCGGTGCGCACAAGTCGTTTGGTCGAGCGACGACCTGTCTCGCCACCAAGTACGCCCCAAGGGTAGGTTAGCCAGCGCTCGTCGTGGATACCGATTTGTCCATCCGCCAAAAAGCGATAAGCCACAGATAAGCCATTTCCTCCGCGATGCAATCCCGCGCCACCTGAATCAGGTATGGTCTCGTAGCGCTCGATGCGCAGTGGGAAATAAGACTCGATAAATTCATTCGGGACGTTCGTAAAGCCTGGCCACAAGCTGTGCCCGTCGGGTCCGTCTCCCACAGGCCGTCCGGGAACACCACCAAAGCCAATCTGGAAGAGCTGGAACCACTCACCTTTCTTGTCATAACCACTGTAGAAGAGGTGGGGCGAGTCTGAGAAACCAGCAGCATTGAGCATCATCTCGGGTGCGCCCATTCCAAGAAGGGCTCCCAAGATATCGAAAATCCGTCCGAGTGCGTGTGTGCGTCCTGAGAGCGCCGCTGGGTATTTGGGCTTCAATAACGTGCCCTCGGGAATACGAACATCCACCAGGTCGTAGAACCCATCATTGAAGACAATTTGCGGATCGACCACGTTAATGGTGAACGAGCCGAAGAACATTTTGAACATGTCCTCATTCAGGAAGAAGTTCACAGAACTCTGCGCTTGGGGATCGGTTCCCGCAAAGTCGAAGATGGCTTTATCGCCCTCTCGCCAAAGCGTGCACTTAATCTTGTAGGGGCCCATGCCCATGCCGTCGTCGCAAATGTAGTCCTCGAACTCGCGCGGCTCTTCAGGGATGAACATGCCAATGATGTGCTTCATGGCGTCGTAGTTGCGCTGCAACATGGTGTCCATGGTCGAGTACAAAACGTCATCACCAAAACGCTCTGCCAACTCGACGACGCGCTTGGCCGCGGTGTTACACGCAGCAACCAGAGCGTTCAGATCGAAACGGTTCCACTGCGGTGTGCGCACGTTGTGCAGAATGAGCTCGAGGAGGTCTTCTTGAAGCACACCCTTTTTGTAGAGCTTGGTAGGTGGAATACGGATGCCTTCCTGGAAAATTGTTGTCGCCTCAATCGGAATCGAGCCCGGCACCATTCCGCCATTATCGGACATGTGGCCGAACATCGCCGACCATGCGATATGACGGCCATCTCTAAAAATCGGTACCAACACCACCCAATCGGGAAGGTGCGATACCGCCGCATTACACAGGTAAGGGTCGTTCGTGAGGATGATGTCACCCTCTTCGATCTCGGCGTCGTAGGCGCTCAGGAATGGGCCGATAAACGAGCCGAACTGACCGACGACCATCTTGCCTTCGACATTGGCAATCATGGGGAAGCAGTCGCCCTGCTCGCGGATGCCGGGTGACATGGCGGTACGGAACAGCACCGCATCCATTTCCTCACGCGCGTTTCGAAGCGCATTTTCAATCAAGTCGACCGTTACACCGTCGACATCTACCGACTGAAGTGACTGGTTATTGGTCTGAATAATCGTTGCAGTCATGATAAGTCTCCCCGATTACGCAGGTTGGATGAGCAAGTTGCCCACCGTGTCTAAAGTTGCTGAATACCCTGGCAAAACGACCGTGGTCGAATCCATCTCGGAGACAATCGCTGGGCCCAACACTACGTCCTCTGCTCCAAGGCGCCCTCGGTCGTAAATGCCCGCGTCGTGCCAGTCTCCCTCGTAGAAGAATCGGCTCTGATGAATCAGCGCACCACTGACATCGCCCGAACCTTTGGGAATGGAGATGTCCGCTTTCAAAGTAACCGAAGCGCCGACAACAGCACGGATCATCAAAATTTCGTGCCCATCGCCCAGCTTGAAGGTGAATAGCTGCTCGTGCTCTGCATCGAATTGATCCGTAAGTACGGCAACGCCTTTCTCCCTGAGCTCCGACTCGGTGAATTCGACCGTGATCTGGAAGGCCTGACCGGCATAACGAAGATCTGCCTGGTAAGTAACCTCTAGGCGATCCTCCGCAATGCCGTCCTCAATTAGCGATTCGCTGGCGCGCGCTTTGAGCGTCAGTAAATCGTCCGCGAGCTTGTCGGTGGTGAGATCCGACGCCATTGTGATGTAAGTCCTCGCGGCCTCATCCTGCACACGCGTGGTTGCATCACCGTAAGCACAGAGAACGCCTGGACCCGGGGGAACGATGACGGGCCAGGCTTCGGTCAGGATGCCAAGTGCGTTAGCGTGCAATGGCCCCGCACCACCAAATCCGACCAATGCGAAGTCTCGGGGATCATATCCCTGCTCGACCGAAACAAGCCTAAGAGCACCAAACATCGATTCGTTGACAATCTTAATAATGCCTTCTGCAGCCGCCATCAGGTCAACACCCATAGCATCCGCGACGCTCTGAACCGCCGCGACAGATGCATCCCGGTTGATCTGCATATCGCCACCCAGCTGTACGTCTGAGGGTAGATATCCTAGAACGACGTTGGCGTCACAAACCGTCGGCGCCTCACCACCCTTCATGTAACAGGCGGGACCCGGCACCGCACCCGCGGACTCAGGGCCAACGCGCAAAGCTTTGGTTAATTCTGGTACAAAGGCGATTGAACCACCGCCTGCGCCTACAGTACGAACGTCAACCGACGGCGCCCGAACACGTACATCGCCGACGAAGGTCTCTCGACGCACGCGCGCGCGACCGTTTTGGATAAGCGCCACGTCGGTAGAGGTGCCACCCATGTCGAAGGTCAAAATATTGCTAAAGCCGGCTTTCGTGCAGAAGAACAAGGCGCCTGTAACGCCACCCGCAGGACCCGACATCAGGAGGTTTACCGGGGATTCAGCCGCAGCGCGACTCGATGCGAGGCCACCGTCGGAACGTAAAATTGACAGCTGCGTGTCGTCACCCAAGCGCTCGTTCAATGCGCCCTGAAGATTATTCACATACCGCGCAACCTCCGGGCGAACATAGCTGTTCACAACTGTCGTCTCGGTACGCTCGTATTCCTGCATCTCCGGGACGACTTCGCTCGAAATTGAAATAGGTATATTCGGGAAGAACTCTTGCGCAATTTCACGCGCACGCTGCTCGTGTTCGCCGTTGATATAGGCATTGATAAAACAGATCGTGAGCGCCTCGATATCGTCAGCTATGCCGATTTGCAACGATTCGCGCAGCGCGGCCTCATCAAGTCCTGTGACAACACTGCCATCAGCGGCGATACGCTCATTAGCCCCGATAGTGAGCTCAAGTGGTGCCAACAAAGGCTTTTTAACAAAAGTGACCCAGCCACCGAGGCCACCTGGGCAAAACGAGCGAGCCACCTGTAACGTGTCTTCAAATCCTGAGGTTGTAATGAGACCAACCTTTGCACCGCGCCCGGTCAAAACGGCGTTCGTGGCAACCGTGGTTCCGTGCATCACCAGTTTGATATCGGAAGGGTCAATACCTGAGGAATCGCAGATTTTTGCGACACCATTCAATACACCTATCGATGAGTCCTCGGGAGTCGACGGCACTTTAGCCGTCTTGGTCTCGCCCGTGTCTTCATTGAGCAAGAGGAAATCGGTAAACGTTCCTCCTACATCGACGCCAAGACGGTATGACATGTTTATGTCCTCTTATCTGTTTGTTTAGCTGGCGATCTTTTGCCAGTTATTCGTAAGCCAGTAATGCGCGCGGCCACCCTGCTGAGCACCCATCATCTGCGTCAAGCACTCAACGCTTTGTAAAAGCGCCTCCATATCGACGCCCGTCGATAAACCAGAGCTCTCGCACAGCATGACAACATCCTCAGTCGCAACATTGCCTTTTGCCCCCGGGGCAAACGGACACCCACCCAAGCCACCCGCAGAGCTATCGAACTGACGGACACCGGCATCGAGCGCCGCAAAGACATTGGCCAGCCCCATCGCCCGTGTGTCATGAAAGTGACAGCCCAGTCGCTCAGCACCGTATTGGCTGACGAGCTCCGTCATCATCGACTTAACATCTCGGGGATTCGCAGCGCCGATGGTGTCGGCAATAACAAGTCTCGCCGGCGCGTTTCGCATCAACTCGCTGACTTGCTCAAGTACCACTGACGAGGCAACTTTCCCCTCGTAGGGACACTCGAAAGCAACCGCCAAGTAGGCGTGGATCTCAACGCTTTCGTCCTGCGCACGCGCCAAAATATCGCCCGCCATGGCAAAGGTGTCGTCGAGGCTCTTTCGGATATTGTTCTGATTCATCTGCTCTGTCGCTGAGAGCACAATCGCAATCTGATCTATCCCCTCACGGCGCGCGATTTCGTAGCCCTTCATGTTCGGCACGAGCGCGCTGAACTTGACTCCTGACTTGGGCAACGTTCTCGCCAGCTTATCCGTTCCCGCCATCTGCGGCACCGCTTTTGGAGAGACAAAGGAGCCAATCTCGAGCTCTGGCACCTTCGCTTTGACCAGTGCTTCAATCAAATCTCGCCGCTGCTCCAGTGTGATCTCGACGGACTGAGCTTGCAGGCCGTCCCGCGCAGCTACTTCCTTAATCGTGACAAAATCGGTCATCTATTCACTCACCCTAGAAAAGCATCAAGTCACCGCACTGTTATTTTTCCTTTTTGATAGCGCGGAGAAGCAATCTCAATCCTGTATATCTACTTTGTTTGTACCGCCCTGGCTAGACTGTAGATTGAAATTGAGACTACACAACTTAGTCAGTTCGGGGGAAAGCAAGTTGCAGCTGCCCTTTGGGTTCGCCAGCGACTTCGAAGTCTGCTACCCGCCAACCCGAGATCCCATCGCGTACTGCAGATAGTGCACCGTCGGTTTCTCCTCCGTGATAGGAATGCGTTGGTATTTCGTCCTCACACTGAGCGACACCCAGTGACAACAAAAACAATCCCTCACCGCGCTCTCGGAGCTGCCGCATGGGCTCACCTTCAGCAATGGGTTGGATAAAGACAAGCCACGATTCACCAACACGAAACCGCGACGTGAGAACGCCGCGTGAGGGAAGCGACTCGTCGATAAAATCAATATTGAATTTGGCGCGATAGCCGCGCTTTGCGCTTTCGATATCGCGGACCAATAAATTCACGTGATGAACATGGGTCAAGTCGAACTTTTCTGACACCTGAGCGCCTCCTCTATCTGACATCGCTGGAGTGACATTGCGCCCAACCAGCTCTATGGTCAGGTTTTACCCGGTCAATCGAGCGGCGCTTGCGACTCAGCTAATCTACGTAGCATCATAAACGCTTGGTTTTACAGGGGTGGCTCAATGTCGAGCACAGACCGCAAGGCACTAGCACGCGAAGCGCAGGGACTCGGTGAATCTCCGGCGCTACTGGTCGTAGATGTAATCAAGGGTTTCACCGATCCTGACTGCCCCCTGGGTAGCGAAGCTGACTCAGTGGTCGAGGCAAACCGCCAGCTTATGGATATCTTCCATGCGCTAAGCCTCCCGGTCTTCCTTACCACTGTGGTTTACGACAACGATGATCAAGCCTCTGTTTTTCGCGCGCGAGTGCCTGCATTAAATGTTCTGACTCGAGGCTCCCATTGGTGTGAGATTGATCCGCGGCTGCCTCTTTCCTCTTCGGACACCATCATTGAGAAAACACATGCCAGTGCGTTTCATGGGACTAATTTAGCCGGTCAATTACGAAGCGAGGGTGTCGACTCGCTTGTGGTGACCGGACTCACGACCAGCGGTTGTGTGCGAGCATCGGCCGTCGATGGACTGCAGCACAACTTCAAGGTCGTTGTTCCGAAGGAAGCTACGGGGGACCGTGATCCAAGCGCCCACCAAGCAAACATATATGACCTCAACGCAAAGTACGTCGATGTACTGGGGTTAGAAGAAGTACTAACTTTGCTGAAAAACTAGTTGCCCAATAAAAACATCGCGCCAACGATTATCAGAGCCGGCAGCTTCTGTAGGCATTCCCCGAAATGGGCCATGGCTATGTGAAGTCCAGAGCTCAGCTAGCTTGCCGCTATTCGTTCACCTTGGTCATCTTGCTATCTCCCCAAAACGGGAGTCTGCTCTCCTGGTCCTTCAGCAATGGCAAACCATCGGCTGCCCAGAGTGGTTCCCAAATCCCGGTCTCTCTCAGTAAGGGCTCGAGCTTTGCTGAGTCGCTTTGCTCAAGCTCGCGATAATGCCTTCGCAATTCATCGAGACACCAAACACGGTACTGCGAGGACCTCGCGCCTTGATAGGTAACGCCATCAACGGTGGCGGTAAAATGCGAATCACCTCGCCGGACCGCCTCAACGTTAGCGTTCAGGTAGGGAAGGTAGCCTCTGGCTGTATGCATCAGTAGGGCACGGATATCATCAGGCACGCCATCGACTAACGACCCCACAGCAGATGCGGGACTGCTATTCCACAAACGCATGACCCACTCCAGCGTATTGGGTGCTGCGTGCCGAAGTAGTTGAAGCGGTATTGGGTCCAGAGCGAAATGTCGAAAGAAGGGTCCGGAAAAACCGATGTCAGCCAGCGTTGGTCGATCGCCAAGTAGAAAACGTCGCTTTGAAAAGATGCCCTCGAGCTGGGAGAACAGCGCTTCTACATCGGCCTCAACGCCGGCGACAGCCTCGGGGCCAATTCCGTCGCCGCACGTGTAGCCATTTCGCTGACGCCTCCGAAGCATGGCTCGCTTAACAAATAGCGGCAGATGTAGACCACCCATCACTTCGCGGGCCAAATGGCCCGACGCAAATCGTGCACCTTCCTCGTAAAACCAGCGGTAGTGCATCGCCGGTCGCCACCACCACTCGTCAGCCCAATCCTCAAGCAGGAAGCAGACGAAGGCCTGTACAGGGTCACTTGGAACAATCGGGTTGTCTTGGTACGCACCCTCAAACCACTCAATCATCTTGGTGCTGTCAGTCATCCAGCGGCCATCGGGTAGCTGGACTGTTGGCATTTGAGAAATGCCAAGGACCTTCTTATTTCTCTCCTCTTCCTTGGGGAAAACCATGCTTTCCAGTCGATAGGGAATACCCTTCAATCGAAAGTAATTTTCCATCTTGCCCGTGAAGTAGGAAATGCTCGAGCCGCGGAGCTCGAGCCCATCGTAATTCTTGGTTGTAGCCATAGCGCCCCCTGCCTGCCACAGGCTAACCCAGAGGGCGCATGAGCGACAGCGATTACTACCGCTGAATCACGAGGTAGGATTTGTGTAAGTTGGTCGCACAATCTCCCGGATTATCAAGACCTGCCTCTTGCAGTGCCTTCACGGCTTTCATAGTTCGGACATTGTCCATCATGGCGGCCATATCAGCGGTGGTACCCGCCACCATAGCGACATAGTCGACACCCGACGCGCCCAATGCCGGTGTGAAAACAGCGCTGCCTACCGAGCCATCGATCAGCTCATTAGCAATGGCATTGACGCCTTTTCGATACTTGAGCGCATCCTCTATGGTTTTACCCTCTTTCAACTGGCAGGGCATGGTAATCAGCGGCTTCTCGTCCGCACTTCCAGGCTGCGCGCCAGCATTGTGAACCGCTGCAGTGATTGCCTTATCACAGGTGACTTGCTCGAAAATGCCGGCCGCAACCTTTTCACCATGCGCGCGCCAGGCTTTGTCTCCCGCGAAATAGTCAGTCCATGCAGGGAAGTAATTTACCCATCGTAAGTCGGGCTCATCGGCTGGCGGTGTTACTGCAACGGCCTCCCAAATAAAGGTATTCATGGCCATCTGATGCTTATCCGCAAAGGCCTTAAAATCCTCACGCGCAAACGAAACCAAGTCCGCAGTCGTATATCCATCATTCAGCGTGCACGCGTAGATTTCAGCAATCATAGGCGCGGGCTCTTCGTGATGGGCGGCAAACGAAGTAGCTGCAAATACCGACACAGCCATTGCTACACAATACTTCAACATAATCATCCCCTCTCATTTTAGTTGTAAGGCTCAAGGCCTCTTATGAGCCTAGACAATGGGCTGGCACTAGCCAGTTTTTCTCGACGCGTCTTCTGTTGGTGCACAAAAAAAGGGCCGCAAGGGCCCTCTTCGAGTCATCAGATAAGAACATAGGCTATAGGTGCGTATTCAAGAATTGAAGGTAGGCCTCTGATGCCGTAATTCGGTTCACTCGCTTTCTGAAACCGTGCCCCTCATCCTCGAACAGCACGTATTCGACCGGAACATTATTAGCGCGAACCTCATCGACCAGCTCGTCACTCTCGACCTGCAGTACCCTCGGGTCGTTCGCTCCCTGCACAACTAACAGTGGTTTCACAATATTCTCCGCGTGGAATAGCGGTGAAATCGCCGTCAACCGATCTGTGTCGGTTGCGGGGTCGCCCAGCTCGGCGTAGAGCGAGGTTCTAAAGGCGCCCCACCACGGTGGAATAGACTCCAGCGTTCTCAGCCAGTTAGTCACACCAAAAATGTTCACACCCACCTCGAACGCTTCTGGCTCAAACGCCAATGCGGCAGCCACCATATAGCCACCGTAAGATCCGCCGATGATGCCTACGCGCTCACCATCAATCCAATCGTAAGACGCCAAGAAAGCTCGAGATGCGACCACATCTCCCAGGTCTGCCTCCCCGTGCTTTAAATCATCGAGGTGATAGAAGGTTTTTCCATAACCGCTAGAGCCACGGTTGTTGATCTGATAGACCGCATAGCCATGGTTCACCAAGTGCTGAATAGTAGCGGAGTAGCCCTTTCGGCTCTGACCACCGGGGCCGCCGTGGACCCACACCATGGCGGGCGCCGGATTCTCTGCCGAAGCCTCGCGGGGCTTGTACAAAATACCTGGAACTTGCAGTCCGTCGTAGCTGGCGAATCGAACAACCTCCCCCTCGACCATGAAGTCGCTATTTATCGCCGGATTCAACGCCTGCGTCAGTTGCACTGCATCGCCACCCAAAGGCATGTGGTACAGATCATAAGGCGCAGTGTCGCGGTTCAAACCGAAGGCAATCGCCGTTTCGTCGCGGTTAAATCGGACTTGGGCAAGATCGCCATCGGGGACATTTTTCAGCACAACGGCGTCGCCCGTCGATAAATCGGTCAAGGTAACGTCCGTACTCGCATCGTTGTTTACGCCACTGACACGGTACCGTCCGCTTGGTGAGTAGCCGACGTACATCACGTCCCAGTCGTCGGCGACGAGCACCTCGCGCTCACCCGTCTCCAAGGACAGTGTCCAGGCCTGGCTGAATTCACCGAACTCGTTGGTGGAGTAAATCAGCTGACTGTTATCCGGCGTGAAACCCATCGCCGAGTACTCGATGTCACCCTCGTGTGGCGTGATGTTGACCAGCTCCAGCTCATCGGCCGTTACATCGATCAGGAAAAGGTCACTGTCGGCATTGCTGTTATTTCGGGCATACACCACCCATCGGCCGTCCGAACTGATCGAGCCCAAATCGAGCCCTTCGCTGTTCTCGTAGAGGACCTCGCGTGAGTAGTCAGCGGCGCTATAGCGGTACATATCAAAAGCAGCACCGTCACGCTCATTGCTGAAGACATAAAAGCTCTTCCCATCCGAGGACCAGCCGGCAAAGCCTGCTTTATGGCCTTCGCCCGGTGTCAGGTCAGTCACCTCACCTTCAGGCGTCATAACGAACACGTGGGTCAACTCATCACCATTACCGTCCTGCTGGTAAATAAAGCGATCATCCTCGGGAAACCACGAGTCCGCATACACACCACGATCGTCAGACTGGGTGAGCGCCGTCATCTGCCCTGAAGTGACATCCAATCGGTAGGCGTTATAGACACCGGTCTCATCGGAGCTCACCAACAGGTCGCCATTCGTGGCTGAAAACGCATACGGTCCCGCACCGCCTATGCGATAGCTGGTGGTCTGGAAAAATTGCGCGGCCGTGTAGGTTTCATGCGAATCCTCGGCTGTCGCAGCCGCTCCCTGCTCAGGTGCATCGTCTGTAGAGCATCCAATCAGCGATACGGCGAGCAATGAGGCCACACCTAAATGATAAAAACGTGTCATGCCATGGTCCCCCTTGGCGTCATCGGGTTATTTGTCTTGGACTATCGATGGTAGCCCTCGACAATTCAATAGCGGCTGCACTAACGGCGGCTGAATGGCGGCTGTGATCAGCTCATTACACAGTCGTGAGCTGTTCTTAGAAAATATCGAGGTCACGCGCTGAAACCACGGTTCCGCTGAATTCGCTTTTTACCTCATCGATCAGGGTCTCGTGCGTCGATCCCCATAGCAGCTGGTGATACAAGATAAGCAACTTGGGCTTAACCTCGGCCGCTAAACGCCCCAGCTCCGTGGTCGAGGTGTGATTCTTCGCATGATATTTCTGCCATTGAGGCTCTTTTTTCGCAAAGCCCTCTTCACTGTATACCTCATGAATGAGCACATCGGCACCTTGTGAATACTGCTTCAACAGATCGGAGGGCGCGGTGTCACCAGAAATCACAATGACCGTGTCAGGTGTTGTTAATCGATAACCCCATGCCTCCGGCCAACTACCGTGTGGTACGCGGAACGCCTCCACCCTCACATTGTCATCTTCAAAAACAAGGCCCGTTTCTCTGATCTCGTGGGTCTCAACACGCCACCCCTCGTTATTCGCCGGCTGCTCACTGTAGAGCCGATAGCGAATATCTTCCTCATAGGCCTCCAGCACCGTATCTGCCATGTGCTTGGTGCCCTCAGGACCAAACAGTTTCAGAGGCTCGTCACGACCCACTGTCCAAGCTGTCAGGATGAGGTCGGGCAGGCCCACGGTATGGTCCGAGTGAAGGTGAGTGAGAAAGGCGTGTTTTATTTTCTCGACAGCCAAGCCTTCGATAGACCCACCGTACTCGGGTGACATGGCGGAGGCTTGTCGCACCACGCCGGGACCAAAATCGATCAAGTAGGGCTCATCATTCACAACGATAGCAACAGAGGGCCCAGACCGGTCTGGGAACGGATTGGGCGTTCCCGTGCCCAGCATGACGATCTGTGTGGTCTCAGAATCCAGCACCTCACCCACAGCACCAAACGGGAGTAAAAAACACACAAGCACTAAACCCATGCGCTGAAATATGAACTTACATCGATAACTTCGCTTCGACATTTTCAGTAGACCTCAGGTAGCAAGACTTCGCATAGCCTCGTCTTTGTTATTGGCATCTCCCTAATCATATAGTAGGCATCAATGCTTTCGCTGATCAGGAGCAGTGACACTTAGCACCTCAGTCGGAGCAGACGACAGTCTGTAACGGATCTACCTGGGTGTAACTCCAATTCAGCCAATGTACCCTGTAGTCAAACCCAAGCAACCAACAACACAACTGAAACGTTTGAGATACACGTGAGCCATAACATCCGCGACTTTTACCATCTACACAACGACGCCACATCCGTCGTTGTCGACTGTCGCCACAACCAACCCACGCTCAGCTACTTTGGCGATCGCCTCGTGACAGTCAAAGCATCGATGCTCAACCAGCTCGATCGACATGAGGCGCCGGCTTCTTTGCCGATCGAACCTGCAATCAGTCTGACCCCGACCATAGGCGAGGGCTTTTTAGGTCACCTGGGACTCGAGGCACATCGAAGCGCAACACAGTGGAGTCTTTCGCCCAAGTTGGCTGAGGCCAACGTATCTCAGTTCAATCTAGCGCTCACCAGCCGATGCACAGTCTCAGATATGGACCTGATTTATCAGCTCAAGCTGGACCCCACTCACTCGGTTCTGCGCCTATCGGTAAGCGTCCGCAACCTCAGTGATCAGGCGAAGCTGTTTATCGATAACTGCGCGGCGACACTACCGCTGCCCGATCACCTAACCGAGGTAGAGGAAGTCACTGGCAGATGGGCGTATGAGTTCCAGAACCAGCGCCACGCCATTACCCGCTCAGCTTATGTGCGAGAAAACTGGACGGGGCGTTCATCGCATCACATGAATCCAACCCTCACACTCTCCGAGAAAACGACGAGCGCAACACATGGCGATGTGCTGGGAGTCCATCTAGGGTGGAGTGGTAATCATCAGATGCGGATAGAGTCGCTGGCGGATGGACGGCAAATGCTTCAGGCCGGAGAGCTGTTACGACCCGGGGAGCTGGAGCTCGGGCCTGGCGGGGAGTATCGGAGTCCTCATCTTTACCTCTGTCATAGCAGTCAGGGACAAAACGGGCTGACGCGTCAGTGGCATCAAATGATCCGAAGCGAATTTATTACCAAGCAACACCCTGCCAGCACGAGACGACCCGTGCAGTTGAATACCTGGGAGGCGCTCTATTTCGCTGTCGATGAGCCTTCGGTCCTGGCACTGGTGGATCAGGCAGCATCGCTGGGCATTGAACGTTTCGTGCTCGATGACGGTTGGTTCCTAGGCCGCACCGATGATCGTCGTGCGCTCGGTGACTGGGTCGTGGATCCGAAAAAATTTCCAAACGGACTGACACCCATCATTGAGGCTTGTCACGAGAAGGGTATGGAGTTTGGTCTGTGGATCGAACCTGAAATGGTCAGTCAAAAAAGCAAGCTCTACGAGGCTCACCCGGACTGGGCGCTGCAACATCAGGGAGTACCGCTCAATGAAGCGCGACAGCAGCTAGTTCTCGACCTCTCGCAGCCCGCCGTTGTCTCGCATCTTTTTGATACGATCAGCTCGCTCCTCTCAGCGCACTCCATTGCCTATATCAAGTGGGATATGAACCGGGACATACATCAAGCCGGAAATGCGGAGGGCCGACACGCGCCGCACCGGCAAACGCGCGCGCTCTACCAACTTCTACACCGAGTCAAAAAAGCCTTTCCGGAAGTCAGCATCGAAACTTGCGCATCGGGCGGTGGTCGCGCCGATCTTGGCATACTCGAGTACACCTCACGGGTGTGGCCCTCGGATACGAACGATGCCCTCGACAGACTTCGGGTCCAGCGAGGCTTTCAGAATCTCTTCCCGCCTGAGCTCATGGGCTCGCATGTTGGACCCAGCCCCTGCCATATCACAGGTCGCCAACACAGCATGGCGTTCAGAGCGGGCGTCGCATTTTGGGGCCACATGGGAGTGGAAGCCGACGTTCGGCAGTTATCTGACGCCGATCGCCAGGTACTGTCCGAAGCCATTGCGCTTCACAAACATCACCGCGGGCTTATTCACGGGGGAAGCTATCAGGTTGTAGATCGACCTGCAGGGGAGCAGGCGTGGATGGTCCTCACACCCGATCATTCAGAAGCACTAGCTGCGCTTGCAATTTTAGAAACGCCATCAACGCCGTTCCCCAGCCGATACCGATTTATCGGGCTGGACCCCAGGCGACACTACGAATTGAAGCTGGTTTGGCCAGGCGATTTGCGTCCCAAACAAAAAAACCACAAAGATGCACTGACCGACACGCATTGGAGCGGCGACTGGCTAATGTCTGTTGGCTTATCGCTCCCCATTCTTCAGCCCGAGTCGTTGCTGATTTACCACCTCAAGGCAGTCTAATTGCGACTTAAGCCGCGAGGAATCTCAGCTAGTTAAAGCGAATAACCGGGTCGAACGCCGGCCGTGTTCCGAAAATGAGTCGACTCACTGTGAGTGCCGAGAGCACACAGAAGATGACGGTGAAAAACATCATGTGGATGTAGTGAAGTGGCGCCCAAACGAATGAGAAGAACCCGTAGAGTAAAACCCCAAGTACCACCGCAATGATAGCGGCACCCGCCGCAACATCTCTGAACAGTAGGCCAACAATAAAGGCCGAAAGTATAGGCATGCTCAGCAGTCCATAAAGCTCTTGCACCAGATTAATAATGCTGTCCGCCGTGGCGTAGACGGGAACCATCGCGAGCCCAATAACGACAAACACGAGCGTAATAACTAGATTCAGGCGTTTGAGATCAGCTGATGCATTGATGAAGGGCTCGTGGATATCGCACACCCACAGTGTCGTCGATGAATTCAGCACACTGTTCACGCTAGTCAATACAGCCGCTGCGATCGCAGCCGCGAAGGCCCCCGAAAGCCACAGAGGCAACACGTCACCGACGATCGTCCCGAATGCAGCATCACCGATGTCACCATACAGCTTGTAGGAGACGAGCCCAGGTATAACCACCAGCGGCGGAATGACGACGAGACGAATGGCCGCAGCTGCGAGCACACCCTTTTGCCCCTCTTCTACCGTCGGTGAGGCCATTGCTCGCTGTGTGATGGTCTGATTGGTTCCCCAATAAAAAATCTGAATGAAGACCATGCCGGTCAGCAAGGTATGCCAAGGAATCGGGGAGTTGTTATCGCCTACTAAAGTCAGACGCTCAGCAGGGATGCCTGAGAAATCAAAGTCGATAGCCGATAGGGACAGCAGCACAACAACGACGCCCAGTGTTAAGAGCAACACACCGCTGTAGGCATCAGAAACAGCGACGGCGCGCAGCCCGCCGAGCACAGCATACGCAGACCCCACGAGAGCAAAGGCAATGGCAATCCACAACAGCGGGATATCGACGTTAAACATGGTTTGAATGAACAGAGAGCCGCCGTAAAGCATTGCGGGGATAAAAATGAACAGATTGCCCAGCAAGAATAACAAGCCAATCAAGGCGCGAATTCGGCGATCGTCGTAGCGCTTTTCAAGAAGCTCGGTCGTGGTCGTGCAGTCGTAACGGTAGTAAACGGGCAGGATAATTTTGGCCAAAATGACTAGCCCTACCACGGCCGCCAATTCCCACCAAGCGAGTAGCACCATCTGATTGCCGTTCATGCCCACCAGCTGATCAGTACTAAGATTGGTCAGAGTTATAGAGCCCGCAACGACGACCCAGCTGAGACCTTTACCGGCAAGAAACACCTCTTCTCGCGCGGTGCCCAACCCACCTTGCGCGGCCAGGTCTGCGCTTACTTTGCGGTAGGTCAACCAGCCAATGGTGGCAGTGATCAATACAAAAACGGATAGCTGGAGTGTTTCGACGGGCATGATAATGATCGCTGGGAAAGGAAGAAAAACGTCGTGGTAGTCGAGAGTAACACTCCAAAACGCCCACGCCTATTGAAGGCGACTCGGTGAGTACTTATCCTCAGGGCACTCTACAAAAGGACGCCCCGTGAGCGCGACTGAGTTAATCAATGTGGCTCTGACCTGTGTCCTTTTCATGGGCATTGTTGGCTGGATCTCATATCAAAAGTCCCGAAGCTCGACATCCGACTCCGAGGGCTACTTTCTTGCCGGACGAGGCCTAAGTGCGCCCTTCATTGCAGGCTCGCTGCTACTGACTAACCTATCCGCTGAGCAACTCATCGGCCTCAATGGCTCAGCCTATGGCTACAACATGAGCTCAATGGCCTGGGAAGTGACAGCGGCCGTTGCTACCGTGGCCATGGCCTTTTTCTTCTTGCCACGTTACCTGCGCGGCGGCTTTACAACATTGCCTCAGTTCCTAGCAGACCGATACGATGATGACGTCAGAAGACTCAGCGTCATCCTGTTCCTGCTGGGCTACGGATTGGTGACCATTCCCAGCGTGCTGTACTCAGGCTCCGTCGCTGTTCTAAAGCTCTTTGATGTACCCGAGCTCGTGGGCTTGAACTACAGCGCCTCACTGGTAGTCACCGTATTTCTTATTGGTGCCGTTGGCGCGCTGTATGCCATTTTGGGCGGGTTAAAAGCCGTCGCCGTCTCGGATACATTGAACGGCATAGGCCTCCTTATCGTGGGCGTCACGGTGCCGGTTCTAGGCCTTAAACTTTTAGGCGGTGACCTGGTGTCCGGCATCAACATCGTGGTGAGTCAACACCCCGAAAAGCTCAATGCCATTGGAGGTGCGAGTGATCCCACACCCTTTGGTACGCTATTCACGGGCATGATCTTCGCGAACCTTTTTTACTGGTGCTCAAACCAATACGTCATCCAGCGTACGCTCGCCGCGAGTAGCTTTTCCGAGGGTCAAAAAGGCGTCTTACTGTCCGGCTATTTCAAGGTGCTGGTTCCGTTTTTCATGATGATCCCCGGGGTCATTGCCTATCACCTCTACGGTCCGGAGCTCGGCTCGATTGATCTCGCCTATCCGCAGTTAGTAAAAGACACCCTGCCTGTCTGGGCGCTGGGATTTTTCCTCGCGGTATTGCTCGGCGCTGTGTTCAGCTCGTTCAACTCGCTCATCAACAGCGCGGCAACCATGCTGACGCTCGACGTCATTCAGCCCCTCGCAAAGAAGCCGTTCGCTGACACCACACTGGTGCGCATTGCGAAAGTAGCGAGCGTAGGTATAGCAGTCGTTTCGCTAGGCATTGCACCTCTGCTCCAATTTGCACCAGAGGGTCTCTGGCAGATCATTCGCATCTTTACGGGTTTCTATAACATTCCCATCATCGCCGTCGTGCTCGTAGGCATGCTCACCACGCATGTGCCGGCGCTAGGTGTAAAGCTCGCGATTGGATTTCATATCGTTGCCTACGGGCTGCTTCAGTTCGTGTTTAAAGAATCGATTGACCTGCACTTTCTGCACCTCTACGCGATTCTTTTCGGCGCCGAGATTGGCCTTCTACTCTTTGTGGGGTGGTGGCGGCCCAAATCAGACACTTGCAATGAGCAGGCGCCCAACGAGGTTGAAGCGCTTCGCCCACCGCCAGTCGATATGACGCCGTGGCGTTTTGCTCGAGCCTGCTCCTTCTCACTCTTGTCGTGCGTGGTTTTTCTCTACCTGTTGTTTTCGCCCGTTGGACT
>DPGN01000076.1 GCA_003523185.1 Halieaceae bacterium | reverse complement strand
TACGAGGCGAGCTTTTGGACCAACCTTCAAGACAAACTTAGGGACGGTTTTGTTGAAGACTTTTTCCCGTACTCTGGCAAATTGCGGTTTCAGCGCTAGGCGAATGTTTTATGGCTAATCTTCTAATTATTCGGCATGGTCAGGCGTCATTTGGCGCTGATAACTATGATCAGCTATCGCCGTTGGGTCAGCGACAGGCCGATCTCACCGGTGAATTTCTACGTCAGATGGGCACGCGCTTCAGCGCGGCCTACAGTGGCGATCTGTCGCGGCAGCGCGAGACAGGACAGCGGGTGCTGGATCGGTTGGAGGATACGCCGGATCTGGTGATTGACGCTCGATTTAACGAGGTCCAGACCGACGAGCAAATTGACGTCATGATGCCGATTTTGATTGAGCGGGACCCGCGCTTTGCTGACCTCGTCGCCGCGATGGATACGGACACAAAGTCTTTTCAAAAGATTATCGAGACGGTCTTCAACTATTGGGTAAGCCCCGAGTGCGACATCGGTGGCATCCAGAGTTGGGCGGATTACAGTGGTGGTGTAGTGAGTGCCTTTGAAGGCGCCATGGCATCTGCACAGTCAGGTACCGATACGGCCATCTTCACCTCGGGTGGGACCATCGCCACGATGGTGGGTCACGTGCTCAAACTGACGTCTGACCGCGTGTATGAGTTTTACGAGCCGGTGTTCAATTGCTCCATCACCCGCATTATCTTCAATTCAAGGAAGTGCTCGTTGTCGACCTTTAACGACGTGGGGCATTTGCATCTCATGAGCGCTCAGTTACAGGAGCGATTGGTGACCTACCGATGACACAGATCTGGATTGTGAGACACGGCGAAGCCGCTGCTAGCTGGGAGAAGGACCCGGACCCCGGCCTGTCTCGGCTTGGCCAGTCGCAGGCCGAGGAGACCGCAAATGCGTTGACGGATATTGTGCCCATAGGTGCGAAGTTAATTTCGAGTCCGCTGCGGCGTGCACAGGAGACGGCAGCGGCGTTTGCGAGCAAGCGTGGTGACGGTGTCCAGGTCGACCCGAGATTCTCGGAGGTGCGCTCGCCTGTTCCGTTGAGCGGTCGCAAGGCCTGGCTCCAGGAGTTCATGCGCCAGGACTGGTCAGAGCAGTCGGACGATCTGTGGGAATGGCGCAGAGATATCTTGTCGGGTTTGAAAGAAGCTACCGAGCCCACGGTGGTGTTTTGCCACTTTCTGGTCATTAACGCGGTAATCGCTGAGATTGAAAGTAAACCCGAGGTGCTTCAGGTTTATCCCGCCAATGCCTCATTTCACGAGCTGAAGCTGGAAGGCGGGGAGCTTTCGTTGGTTCAGCTGGGTCAGCAAATGGAAACCCGCATTAACTAGCCGTTTCTAAGCCCTGAGTTATTTGCGGTCCCTGCGAATTCTCATCAAGCCCTCTTGTGCGGTTGATGCGATCAGTTTTCCGTCGCGACTCCAGAGCGATCCTCGGTTGTAACCACGGGCGCCACCAGACCAGGGGCTATAGGTATCGTAAAGAATCCAGTCGCTCATATCGGGCACCTCGTGGAACCAGATCGCATGATCGAGACTGGCGCCAATAAAGACTTTTTCGGGCTGCTCGTAAGGGAAGGCTGAGAACGCAGTGCTGTAGAGTGAGAAATCCGAAATCATCGCCAGCGCTGCTTGTTGTTTGCGGACACAGCCATCAAAGGGGCCGATGACTTTAAACCATGACTGCGCTACCGGTTCTTGGGCTTCGGGTAGACGCTCGGTGATACGCTCGCGAGTGACCCCGAACAGATCGAGCATATTGCGAGGAATGTTGTTGTCCCGCTGCGCGTTCAGAGCTGCCGCTTCTTCGGGTGAAATGACCTCAGGCATGCTGAGCGAATGAGACATACCTTCTTCTTCCACGTGGTAGCTAATCGAAGTATTAAAAATTGCTTCGCCATTCTGTCGGGCAACGACTCGGCGGGTACAGAAAGAACGGCCATTCCGTATAGGGTCTACCTCGAGCTCAATAGGTAGATCCGCATTGCCTGCCCGTAGAAAGTAGCAGTGCATTGAATGTGCGGTGAGGTGATCGTCAACCGTTTCGTAAGCGGCGAGTAAGCACTGCGCAACCACCTGGCCACCGAATAGCCGAAACTGCGGACGTAAGCTGTCGCCGATAAACCAATAATCACCCACGCGTTTTGGTGTGATGATGTCTAACACCTCAGGGAAGGTGTGCCTGATAATTTCTTTAGAACCCATGGTTACCTCTGTGCTTTATCTCGGCTTTAAGCCCAAGAAAAAGACATCAAAAAAATCGTGCGCGGCGCTCGTTAGGTCGTCGAGTTGTCGCCACTGGTCTATACCCACTGCTGCATTGATTGCACTGACCATGAGATGTCGTGTCACTAGGACACTTTGATTCTCAATGGACCCCTCAGAAATGCCCTCAGCGATCATTTCACCCAACTTGGCGTGGATTTCTTCGGTTCGGTGCAGGACTGCCCGACGGAGGTCGGGAGGTAGTGCGGTGATCGTATTGTAACGGATAAGCGGACCGCGATCTGAATTCTGTAGTTCGAAGATTTCGGTACAAACAGCCCCTAATTTGTCGATAGGGGACAAGTCGGTCTGTTCAACTTCCGAGGTGATGCGCTCGAATTGATCCAACGTGAATTCATAGCATTGCGATAGCAGTGCCTCTTTGTTCGCAAAGTGGTAGTAAAAGGCGCCTTTTGAAACGTCTAGCGACTCAGCGATGTCGTCGAGTGACGTGCCGCTAAACCCTTTACGATTGAAGTGTTGCGTTCCAGCTCGCAGGAATGCCTCCTGCTTAATTCTATTCTGAGCTTCACGATTGAAGCCCTGGCTAGGCTGTGCGTTCGCCGAGTTATGGCTGTTTTTCCATTCAAACGAACTGCGCCTCGGAACCAAGCCGTTAGTAAAGAGCTGTCGAATCTTTGAGGCCGCTTCTTTTGACTCGGCCGGCGGCATTTCATAGAGCCAATAAAACGACCAGTCCAAAGCTGAGAGCAGTGCCCTTGCAGTACTTGTCGTATGACATTCTCTAATAACGCCTTCGGCAATCCCGTCGCGGAGATAACCACGAAAGCGCTTGAACATTCGCAAGTATTCTTGCTCTAGAAGCGCCCGATTTTCTTCAGGCAGCACTGCGAGCTCGAGGGGTGCCGCATAGTAATCCCCTCGATCAGCCAGAGAGTCCAAACTGATTTCGATGTGTCGTTCCATGGCTCGTAAGACGCGCTCCAACGAGTCATCCGTTTCGGCTTCTACCTCATCGAGCGATTGATGGAGTCTGGCAAGCGCGCTTTGATAGCACTGAAAAATAAGGTCTTCTTTGGTTCTGACGTAGTAGTAGAGGCTGGTTTTCGTCAGTCCGAGTTTTTTGGCCACATCTGCGAGCGTCGTCGAGCGTGCGCCTTTGGTATTAAAGAGTTTTGCAGCGCGCGACAAAATAGCGGCCCGTTTCGCTTGGTGTTGCGCACCGCGACTGAAGGGTGACCCCGCTTTGGAGTTCCTACTCGTAGATGTCTGTTCTGAGCGCGCCATGTGTTCCAAAGGGACCGTGGATTGGGCCGAGAGATTCTCGGCGTTCGAAGATTTGAACTTTAAGTATTTTTTTTGAACCTGTCCATGGATGGTGCGAAAAGAGACGTGCCACAATAGCGCGGAAGCTGTGGAGTTTGAAAATGACGAACGCAATTAGATTTGAAATGAAAGGTGATGTCGCCGAGCTTTGCTTGTGTGCACCGGAGCGCCGCAATGCGATTGGTTCGCAGGAAATCAGTCTCGTGAAGTCTGCGATCGACAGCATTCCTGACACCTGCCGGCTGTTCGTCATCCGATCCGAGGGACCTGTTTTCTGTGCGGGCGCCAATCTTAAGGAAATCACCGATGGCACGATGGACGGTGATGATTTTCAGTCCATGACAAATGCTATTGCCTCGCTTGCGATGCCAAGTCTTGCGATTGTCGAGGGAGACGTCTTCGGTGGTGGCGGTGAGCTCCTTTTCAGCTGCGACTTTCGTCTCGGTGTGACGGGTAAGCACCTAAAAATCCCGGCTGCCGCTGTTGGCCTTTGTTACCCCGTGGAAGGCATCCAGCGCATGACGCAACGACTCGGTAGCACCTTGGTGCGCAAACTGTTGCTCACAACAGAGTTGGTGAGTTTTGAAGAGCTAGCCCAGCACAATGCATTCGATTGGTTGGTACCTTCAAATGAGGTCAAAGAAGAATCGGAAACCCTCATCGCGCGACTTGTTGGTTTGGCACCACTTTCTATGGCTGCAATGCTCGCCATTATCAAGTCAGTAGAGGAGGATCGCTTCGACCGCGCTGGTGCCCAAGCGATTGCAGATGCATGCAGTCAATCGGAGGATCTCTCTGAGGGGTTGCTCGCCATGCGAGAAAAACGAGTGCCTGTATTTAAGCGCCGCTAGAGAGTTCCGATCGAATCCGCGCATAAAAGACAAAGTCAGGGGCGTTGTTGGCGACTAGCTCTAGCGCCTCGTAACCATCTTTGGCCTCGAGAATACGCATACCTTCTGATTCCAAGCACTGCCGAGTCAGCAGGCGTTGCATGCTGTCGTCATCGCAGACCAGTATTAAAGGACTGTCATCTGAACTTACCGCCAAACGTGTTTACCCCTTCTTCTACTCCCAGAGAGCATGATGCATTTATTATTTTCAAGAGGTTTGACCTAGGCGGTGCGGCAAACCTTGAACTTCAAGCTGTCACATTTCTTATATCAAGGTAAACTGCCGGCTCTGTATAGGGAAGACTTTTTTGCGTGTCGATCGCTGATCAAAAACTGCGGGAAATTCGAGAACAGGTGCAGTCTCACCTCGCCAGCGTGCCAAAGCGGCGCGACGCTGAGCGCACGGCTGAGCTGGAGGCCCGTATTCGCGCGCAGCTTGAAGCTCATAATGCGGTGATTGTGGCGCATTATTACACTGCGCCCGAAATTCAGGCCCTAGCGGAAGCGACCGGTGGCTGCGTATCAGACTCGTTGGAGATGGCGCGCTTCGGACGCGACCACCCGGCAGATACGCTTATTGTCGCTGGCGTTCGATTTATGGGCGAGACCGCAAAGATCCTGACGCCTAACAAGCGCGTTTTGATGCCCACGCTCGAGGCCACTTGTTCGTTGGATGAAGGCTGCCCTATCGACGAGTTCTCAGCATTTTGCGACGCCCATCCCGATCGTGATGTTGTGGTCTATGCCAACACCTCGGCAGCGGTGAAGGCGCGGGCGGACTGGGTGGTGACATCGAGTATTGCACTTGACGTGGCAGAACACCTCGCAGAAAACGACAAGAAAGTACTGTGGGCGCCTGATCGGCATCTCGGTGATTATGTGCGCCGCGAGAGCGGTGCGGATATTCTGGTTTGGGATGGCGCCTGTATTGTCCACGAAGAGTTCAAAGCCAAGGGCATACTGGACTTAAAGCAAGTGCACCCAGAGGCGGCGGTTCTCGCACACCCTGAGTCTCCTGCCTCAGTACTCGAGATCGCAGATCATATTGGCTCGACGACACAGATTATCAAGGCGGCCACCGAGCTACCTAACGAGAAATTTATCGTCGCGACAGACCAGGGCATCTTTTACAAGCTTCAGAAAGCCGCGCCCAA
>DPGN01000063.1 GCA_003523185.1 Halieaceae bacterium | reverse complement strand
GCAGCGCCCGCACCACCAGCGCCATAAGCAAGGCTGGATGGGATGGTCAGCTCATACTCGGCGCCTTCGCTCATTAGCTGCAATGCCTCTGTCCAGCCGGGAATTACTTGCGTTACACCAAAAGTGACCGTTTGGCCACGGCTGTAGCTGCTGTCAAACACAGTGCCATTAATCAGACGACCTTCGTAGTGCACTTCAACAGAATCAGCCGACGTAGGCTTGGCACCTGTACCCTCACGAAGCACGCGGTACTGGAGACCACTCGCAGTCGTTTGCACGCCTTCAGCGCCTGCGTTCGCCTCGAGGTAGGCAACGCCAGCTTCTAGATTGGCATCACCTGCTGCCCGCATCTCAGCTTCTTGCTCAGCCTGCATCTGTTCCTGCATAGCAATCATTTCGGCGTTAATTTCGTCATCGGTCATCTTCGCTTCTGAACCTGACAACGCATCCCGAAGTCCCTCTGCAAACGCATCCGCGTCGATTGGCACGCCCTCAGCTTTCATGCGTCGGCCCATGTTCATGGCAATACCGTAGCTGATACGCTGCTCTTGGCTATCTAAACTCATTTCAGTTGTCTCCGCAGTTTGATCACAAGCGACCAAGCCGACACTCATTAGCGCCGCCAGCGCTACAGTTTTGCACGCAGATTTCGAGAAAAAACTCGTATTTAACATGGCAGGTTGTCCTGTGTAAGTAATAAACAAAAAAGGTCCGCGCATGGTACGCGTGTCCAGCATTACTGGCTACCGCCCGAACATGTCGACCACCCGCCGACGAGTGGCCACATCCTTGAGCTCTGGGAGTTGGGACAAGTTTCGATCTACCGCTGGCGTAGCGAGGTCGTCAAGCTGCTCCTGCATCGGTAATGCATCAATGAGCAACTGAGCTAATACGCGTTCTGCCTCCAGCTCAAGTCCAAGCAGGTGGCGTCGATTCGTGATCATAGATGGCATATCAGTCCAAGCTTGCCGTTGCCGACGAAGCGGCAATACAACACCTTCGACCCACGGTGTGATGGCCGCGCGAATACGCTGTTGGTCTTCTTCTCCGATGGCCTGACCTCGATGGCCCAACCATGCGAAGAACATAGCTTCCAAAATAATAAGACCTGAGCACTCCTGAAGCTCCAGAAGCCCTTCCCGCAATTGCACATTCTCATAATGCGCAACTGCCCAATGCCAAAACTCCTCTAGCAAATCACTGCCCAACGCCTCATTACCTTTCGTCATCTTTGCCTACCGCCGCTTTTGCCGCTAGACGCTGCTTCTCCCGTCTGGACAAACGACGAACAGAATACTCGCGTTGCTGAGCGACAGAGCGGTTTTCGCACTCCTCGTACCAGGCCAGCGCCACAGGCCTCCTTGCACGGGTGTAGTTCGCACCGCCTACAATCTCACCATTATGCTGTCTGACTCGGCGCTCTAGATCCGTTGTGACACCAGCGTAAAAAGAGCCGTCCGAGCACCGCGCCAAATAAACAAACCAAGAATCATGGGAGTTCGCGCTCATTCGTTTTCAACACTGTCATCCAAACATATTTTTTGAGAGTATATGTCGCGACACATGCGGAGGCACCATGAGCGACAACATTACACACGTAACGGACGCAGAATTTCAAAATGAGGTTTTGTCGTCAGACGTACCCGTCCTGGTTGATTTCTGGGCAGAGTGGTGCGGACCTTGCAAGATGATTGCACCCGTTCTCGAAGAAATTGCCAATGAATACGGTGATCGCCTGAAAGTGTGCAAAGTGGACGTGGATGCAAACCCGGACCTACCCGGCAAGTTCGGTATCCGTGGCATCCCTACGTTGATTGTCTTCAAGGGCGGCAGTGCTGTTGAAACAAAAGTGGGCGCGCTCTCCAAGACACAACTGGCTGAGTTCGTAGACGGCTGCCTCTAAGCACCTAGCTCCAACAAAAAATTTATACCCAGTCCTAGTAGACGCACCGCTAAAGCGGTGCTACCTTTCAGTTGTGGGCGATATCTCGCCCCGCTTCCCCTAGTCAACGACCAGCAAATTCAACACGCACTTGCGTTGGCTGTGGGTCATCAAAAGATCCTTTAGCGCCCTTTTAGCGGGTAACAAAACTTTCCCAAAGCCACAGGTACAACCGCGTGCAAGAAGAAGAAACAAACATTGTCGATCAGGCTGTCGAGCCAATCGCCGAAGCGACACCCGACACCGAACATCAAGAAGCAGCCGGTAGCGAAGACAAGCCGACTCGAACTCTGAAACTCAACCGCAGCGCGGCTTCCGCTGCGGAAGAATCATCTGCGGCCGACGGCGAAGAACCGGCGGTAGCGGCTGATGGCGATACTGCACAAACCAATGAAGAAGGCGAGAATCAAGGTGGTGCTCGTAATCGACGAAACCGCAATCGTCGCAACCGGCGAGAACCGCATGTGCCATCGGAAAATCCGATGAGTCTGACAGAATTAAAGACCAAATCGACGCAGGAACTGATCGATATGGCCGCTGAGATGGGCATCGAAAACATGGCCCGCTCGCGCAAGCAGGACATCATCTTTTCGCTACTCAAGAAACATGCAAAAAGCGGAGAGGACATTTTTGGCGACGGTGTGCTCGAGATTCTTTCCGATGGTTTTGGTTTCCTCCGGTCAGCGGATAGCTCATTCCTCGCAGGTCCAGACGATATCTATGTCAGTCCGAGCCAAATCCGACGATTCAATCTGAGAACCGGTGACACCGTGACCGGCATGATTCGCCCGCCAAAGGATTCGGAGCGCTATTTTGCACTGTTGAAGGTGAGCGAGGTCAACTTTGAATCGCCCGAGACGGCGAAAGCAAAAATCCTTTTCGAGAACCTGACACCCCTGTTCCCGGACGAGCGTTTGACACTGGAAAAAGGCAACGGCTCCACCGAAGATCTAACGGGTCGAATCATCGATCTGTGTGCACCGATCGGAAAAGGCCAGCGCGGCCTGCTAGTGGCTCCCCCGAAAGCGGGTAAGACCATCATGATGCAGAGCATGGCGCAGGCCATCATCAGTAATAATCCCGAGTGCTACATCATTGTTCTGCTGATTGATGAGCGTCCCGAAGAAGTGACAGAGATGCAGCGGTCGGTAGGAGCGCGCGGTGCCGAAGTCGTGGCATCAACCTTCGATGAGCCGCCCTCACGGCACGTTCAGGTAGCCGATATGGTCATCGAAAAAGCGAAGCGGTTGGTCGAGCACAAGCGCGATGTGGTGATTCTTCTCGACTCTATTACACGACTCGCACGTGCCTACAACACGGTGGTCCCCAGCTCAGGCAAAGTACTCACCGGTGGTGTTGATGCTCATGCATTGGAGCGTCCTAAGCGATTTTTTGGTGCAGCACGAAATATCGAGGAAGGGGGAAGCCTGTCCATCATTGCAACGGCACTGACCGAGACGGGCTCCAAAATGGATGAGGTCATCTACGAGGAGTTCAAGGGTACAGGTAACATGGAGCTTCATCTCGACCGAAAAATTTCGGAGAAGCGTGTCTATCCTGCTATCAATATCCGTCGTTCAGGCACCCGCCGCGAGGAGTTGCTTACGGGCGAGGAAGAATTGCATCGGATGTGGATCCTTCGCAAGCTTCTGCATGGTATGGAGGACCTCCCTGCCATCGAATTCCTGCTGGACAAGCTAAAAGACACGAAATCAAACGACGAATTCTTCCGTTCGATGAAGCGAAAGTAATTCGGTCGAACGGGATCGCGCAGTCGAGTATCCACGTCAATAACGAGACGTGGATGCACGCTTAAACCCTAAGTGTGGCATGCTCGCACTCTGAGCTTGATAAAGAATCATCGTATGAAATTTCGGGACCTTCGCGAATTCCTTGACACCTTGGAAGCCAACGGCGACTTGGTGAGAATCAAAGAAGAGATAGATCCTAATCTTGAGATGACCGAAATCGCCGATCGCACACTGCGAGGCGGCGGTCCAGCCTTACTCTTTGAAAACCCGAAAGGTTACGACACCCCGCTACTCGCGAATCTGTTTGGCACTGAAAAACGCGTGGCCCTCGGTATGGGCGCGGACTCTATCGAGGCCCTGCGCGAGATCGGCGAGCTACTCGCCTATCTGCGACAACCCGATCCGCCCAAAGGCATGCGCGACCTCATCGACAAAGCACCGCTGCTCAAAAAAGTACTGAACATGGGGCCTAAGATTATTAGTCGACCACCATGCCAAGACATTATTCTGCGGGGTGATGACATTGATCTTACGACCCTGCCAATCCAAACCTGCTGGCCAGGTGACGTGGGACCGCTTGTCACGTGGCCACTGGTCATCACTCGTGGCCCTGAAAAACCTCGCATGAATCTTGGCATCTACCGCATGCAACTGCTGGGTCCTAACAAGCTCATCATGCGATGGTTGTCGCATCGCGGAGGTGCGCTCGACTTTCGCGACTGGACACTGAAACGACCCGGTGAGCCCTACCCTGTAGCCATCGCACTGGGCGCAGATCCAGCGACAACACTCGGCGCGGTCACACCTGTGCCAGATGCGCTCTCAGAATATGCATTCGCCGGTTTACTGCGGGGCGGTAAAACGGAGTTAGCCAACTGCCTCACCCGTCGATGCAAGGAAAACGAACTGCTTGTTCCGGCGCACTCAGAGATCATTCTGGAAGGCTATATCGATCCGAACGAAATGGCAGACGAGGGTCCATTCGGAGATCACACAGGCTACTACAATGAAGTAGAGAGTTTCCCGGTCTTTACCGTGGAGACAATGACAACACGTAAAAACCCCATCTATCACAGCACTTACACTGGTAGACCACCAGATGAGCCCGCTATCTTGGGCGTGGCCTTGAACGAGGTTTTTGTGCCGCTTCTTCAGAAGCAGTTCCCCGAGATTGTTGATTTTTATCTACCACCCGAGGGCTGCTCTTACCGGATGGCCGTTGTCAGCATACGCAAAGAATACCCCGGACATGCCAAGCGTATTATGTTGGGCATCTGGAGCTTTCTCCGTCAGTTCATGTACACCAAATTCATTGTCATCACAGACGAGGACGTCGATGTCCGAAGCTGGGAAGATGTGATCTGGGCCATGACAACGCGCATGGATCCGCGTCGCGACTCTGTTTTTATCGATAACACGCCTATCGACTACCTTGACTTCGCATCACCTGTCGCTGGTCTAGGCTCTAAAGTGGGTATGGATGCGACCAACAAATGGGAAGGGGAAACTGATCGGGAATGGGGTACGTCAATTCAGATGGACACAACGGTCAAAGAGCGTGTGGACTCGATTTGGGATTCTCTCGGCATCCACCTGCCAGGGCGCAAGCGCTAAGACTTCTTGACCCCAATGGTTCCTAGGGCCGTCACCACAAAGGGTGCTGGCTGTTTCCCATAGTGCTCAATCAACGTTTTCTCCGCGTCACTCTTGGGCAGTAGCTGCGCTTTGGCAATTACCAATCCATTGGCCACATCGTTGGCACTCCGATTGCCCGAGAGCTCAGTTAAGGCATTGACCATCGAGGGCGCATCGTCGAGGTTAATTTGCGCCAAGGCGTGCGTAGCTGAAGCTGTCCAGCCACGCTTTGACAGCGCCTGTAATTCTAATTCCGCCTCTTTCGAGCGCCCCAAACGACATAACTGGCTCGCATAATGCGCAGTCATTTCCGGGGCTTGCTTGAGTTCTGCTTTAGCACCACTCCACAGCCGCTTTAGCTGGTCGGGCTTTGCCGTTGCCTCGAGTTGTCGCTTCAACACCCAGACATCTGCCTTGGCGCGTTCGGTGCTAGAAAAAAAATCGCCTTTCATCAACTTTGGTAGCCGCTGTACAACGGTGTCAGTCCGCTCTTCAAACATGGCATTCAAGGTTTCTCGCAACAAGGCCGACGTCTTGTCTTCGCGCCTTTTTTCCAGCCAGCGCCCAAAGCCAGGTCCGAGCCCCAGAATAACAGACAGAAAACGAAAACTTACTCGCACTATCCACAAGACGAGGAATAATGCGATGGCTGCCGCTACCAGCGTGGTCTCGAGTCGATACTGACCAAACTGAACCAGGACGTAACCTGCATCGAACGCAAGCAAGGACACGAGAGCAACACCGGCAGCGAGACCACCAAGAATTAGCCACACCTGTCGTCGCATTATTTCGCCCCCCCTCCGACACTGTCAGCTAGCGCATCGGGAGTGGTTCGCGGCTCGTCGCGGAAGACACGCAGAGTCTCAGATAGATCAGGAAGGGGCGGTGCTACGTCAATGACTCTCAGTGCCATCAGCGCCTCGATGACACTTGTCGCACGCGAGTCATCAGTGCGGGAATGCCGCTTAATAAATGATGCGGCGCGATCGACTGACGCAACAAAATTCGTTTGATCACCCATCAATACAGCCAATCGCGCCTGCTCAAACATGGCAGTCAATGAAGATTGTGCCAGTGCAGCCCATTCACGGGGCAGGGGACGCACCTCAGAGGACTCAAGCGTAGTGACCACGAAGTAAGACGACAAAACACTGATCGCCTGCTGGAGGAACGATGGGGAATCTGATGGATTATCTGAGGCGGACCCTGAAATCGGCTGCGACTCAAACCCGAGCGAGACCAACTCTAGCTGTCCTACCTGCTGCTCGAGGGCTTGTAACTGGCTGAGAAGTCCGATGCGATCCACCTTTGGCAATGCAGACAGCTCAGCGATATCCGAAGCCACTAACCGCCGAAGCAATTCCGCTTTACCGGTATCAACGCCTGCCAACAACTGATCAGCTCCCCGCAACAAAACGAGCGCTGCTGCGACATCTCTGGCGACCTGGAGACGCTGGCTTGCCATACGAACATTAAATTCAGCCTCGGCCGGTCGCCAGGCTGCTTGGTCAACGCCCGATTGTCGTTCCAACTGCGCCTCAGCGCGGGCAAGTGCTTCCTTTAACCGCTGCTCGGAGGCTGTCATGCGATCAACCTCCCCTGTTAGCCGTGACAATTTTTTGTCCTGCTCCTGAACGACTACCGCCAGGCGTTCAGTTATGGCTGCATCAACTTGTCCGGGAATAGTGTCGAATGCAGACTTCTGACTGGCCTCGAGATCCGCGACAGACGCTTTAATCGAATCACGCTCATCGAGCAGTTGATTGGCAAATGGAAGACCATAGTAGTAGCCAGCGGCTCCTAGTGCTGCGAGGCACAGGAGCAAAATAAGCAGCAGACTCCGGGTTATCCAACCACCCGTTCGACTCGCCTTCTCTGCAACGCGCTGCTCACTCATAACATCACCTCGGAACTCTGCTTCCTAGGGAAGATCCGCAACTGCCTCGAGTAGTGCTTCATCCCCTGCCCCATCCGCTACTATACGCGATTGCCAGCCCAGCTCTCGAGCCTGATCCGCAACTCGTTGCGAGGGTACCACTAGAGTGTGCGCGTCTAGGGCATCAACGCCATGCGCCCAACACAGATCCGTTAGCCGAGTTAGCGTTTCGCCGCTGGCCACGTGGATAATGCTGGGACTCTCAGTCGATACCGCCGATAGGAAATTCGCCTCCGGCACATCAGGCCAAACACGGCGATAACATTCGATGATGGTGAGATGAATGCCCAAGCGATCCAAACGGGTCTCGATGAGATCTCTACCGCCCTGACCCTTCACGAGCAGCACTTGGGCAGGCGACTGATCAAGTGATGCTAGTAAATCGACGACACCCTCAGAGTCTTCCCTAGCTGGCGATTCAGCGCGGACACCTTTTTTACCCAATGCATCTCGAGTTTTAGCCCCCACAGCAATGGTCACTAAAACGTCATTTGTTATCGCTCGCGAGATTGCTTCGAATCCATGACGGACCGCATTAACCGACGTGTAAATAATGGCCGTGGTAGTTCGTGGCAGATTGTCGAAATCCACTGAACTTTGTAGCGGCTCGATAGCCAGCAAGGGCAGCTTTACGGGTAAATGCCCGTCACTTGTCAGACGCTCGGCAAGGCGATCGACATCCTCTACTGAACGAGTGACAACAACGCGTTTCACGATCGCGCTGCTTTCAAAATTTTTGCTGCCCCCTTTGCAATCAGCGCGTCGGCTACTTCGAGTCCAAGCGCTTCGGGTTCAGATCCACGAGCCTCCGAGACAATAACTGTCTTTCCATCAGGCGAGCCAACTCGAGCGCGCAGCCAGAGAGAGTCGCCCTCGGCCACCGCAAAACTGGCGATAGGGACGTCACAACCCCCATCAAGCCGTCTGACAACCGTTCGTTCAGCAATGACACGCCGGGATGTTTCTTCGTGTGCGAGTGGCGCTAGCAGCTCGGCAACGCGACTATCCGTCTGTCTGTACTCAATACCAACCGCACCCTGCCCGCCCGCGGGGAGCAGAAAGTCTTCATCGATCGCAGCACCAATACGATCATCAAAGCCCAGACGCTTGAGACCAGCGCACGCCAGAATGATGGCATCAAAATCGCCCGCATCGAGCTTTGCTAGACGGGTGTTCACATTACCGCGCAGGAATCCAATTTGCAGATCAGGTCGTCGCTGCATGACCTGACACGAGCGCCGCAAACTCGAGGTGCCCAGTCGAGCCCCCTCTGGCAAATCATCAAAGCTCGTCACTCCTACCAGCGCATCGCGCGGATCCTCACGCTCGCAAATGACACCCAGCGTAAGCCCTGGCGGCAACTCCATGGGCACGTCCTTCATCGAGTGAACAGCGATATCAGCACGCTCATCCAACAAGGCCGTTTCAAGTTCTTTAACAAACAGACCCTTACCACCCACTTTGTACAAGGGCTTATCCAAAAGTTGGTCACCCCTGGACGTCATGCCCAGCAATTTCACCTCAATGCCTGGGTGATGGCGCTTCAGCTCGGCCTCGACAAAATGGGCCTGCCACAAAGCGAGTGGACTCTCACGAGTCGCTATTGTTATTGAATTCATGCCTCCCCCTATTTCTTTTCAGCTTACCAGCCGCGCATGCAACACCCTGCACCTGATACAATAGCAAACTGTAAAACAAGAGAAGTGTATCGCGTGTCCAGTTCTTTAGACAGTCATACCAGTCAAACATGGGGTGGTCGTTTTAGCGAGGCCACCGATGCGTTCGTTCAGGAATTCACTGGGTCCTACTCCTTTGATCACGTGCTTGCTCACTACGATATTCAGGGCTCTCGCGCGCATGCCGACATGCTGGCTGCCTCTGGCATTTTGAGCAGTGATGATCTAAGCGATATCCACCGTGGACTGACAGAGGTAGAAGACGAGATCGCCTCTGGTGCCTTCCGCTGGCAGGTAGAGCTGGAAGACGTGCACATGAATATCGAAGCACGACTCACCCAACTGATTGGCGATGCCGGCAAGCGCCTCCATACAGGACGCTCGCGAAACGATCAGGTTGCCACTGACATCAGGCTCTATCTACGTGCCGCGATCGAGAGCATACGAAGTCAAATGACCCGCCTGCGAACAGGGCTGATTGATCAGGCTGAGCGATATGCGGACACCGTCATGCCCGGCTTTACGCACCTGCAAGTAGCACAGCCGGTGACGTTTGGTCATCACCTGCTAGCCTGGAATGAGATGTTGGCACGTGACGATAGCCGACTCGCCGACTGCTCTTCCCGAATGAACTACTGCCCTCTGGGCTCAGCAGCACTCGCAGGCACGTCATACGACATCGACCGGCACATGACGGCCGAGGCGCTCGGCTTCAAAGCGCCAACCGAAAATTCCTTGGACTCGGTATCCGATAGAGACTTTGCCATCGAATTTACGTTCGCCGCAGCGATCACCATGATGCACCTCTCTCGCATGGCTGAAGAGATGATTATTTGGACGAGTGCGCAATTCGATTTTGTCGAGCTGCCAGATAGGTTCTGTACGGGCTCATCGATCATGCCGCAAAAGAAAAACCCGGATGTTCCAGAGTTGATTCGCGGTAAGGCCGGACGAGTTCAAGGGCATCTAGTGGCACTTATCACGCTCATGAAAGGACAGCCGCTCGCTTACAACAAAGACAACCAAGAAGATAAAGAACCTGTCTTTGATGCTGTGCGAACCGTGCACGACTCACTGCTCGCTTTTGCCGATCTCATACCTGCTATGTCCGCAAAACCGGCGTCGATGCGACGCGCGGCGAGTTTGGGTCATCCGACAGCGACCGACCTTGCTGATTACTTAGTTAGGAAGGGTGTCGCCTTTCGCGATGCGCATGAGATTGTGGGCACCGCCGTAGGAATCGCTGAATCCGAAGGCGTAGATGTGGCAGAACTGTCGCTCGAGGCGCTTCAAAACCTGAGCACGGACATCACTGACGATGTCTTTGACGTGCTGACACTCGAGGGCTCTGTTGCAGCGCGAGATCATATTGGTGGCACTGCGCCAAAACAGGTCCTGGCCGCTGCTAAGCGGGCGAGAGACGCGCTGAACTCATAGCGCTAACGATTGTGCGCGCGATCGCGTCTTTTACTGATCTAAGGGCGAAAATGCAGCGATGCCTGGAAGATAATGTCGGGCGCGCTTTCGACCACAATATCCTCGGCAAAACTGACATCAAGCGCCCACTGCCGACCAAGTTGCCGCCGCAGTCCAAGGCTGAGCATCCCGGCAGTTTCACCGACCGCATCAACGTCACTCTTCATGAGGGCACTGTGACTATCTAGCTGGGCGATCAGCGACCAGCGGTCATTCAGAAGCCACTCGGCTGACAAGCCGGTGAACCA
>DPGN01000019.1:2527-4993 GCA_003523185.1 Halieaceae bacterium | reverse complement strand
ATCACGACCTGGTGGCCCTCGGTTTGGGTGGGTGCAACGCAGGTCATCATGCGCAAGTTCAACGCGGAGCGCGCGAACGAGTTGATTCGTGACTACGCGATCACGCACGCCATGTTGGTGCCTGTGCAGTACCAACGCATGTGGGCTTCGCCCAATCACTCGCCCGATAACTGGAAAAGTGTGAAGTGGCTGTTCTCTACTAGTGCACCACTATCAGTCGTCATGAAAGAGAAGATTCTGGCGGATACGAGTGCACAGTTACTGGAGTTTTACGGTTTGACCGAGGGCGGTGTCGCTACGACCTTAATTGCGCGGAAAGCCGCAGAGCTAGGAAAGTTGGGTTCGGTAGGTCAGGTACAGCCTGGGGGCGAATTGAAAATTCTCGGCGAAAACGGTGAATTGCTGGGACCCAACGAGTCGGGCGAAATTGTTGGTCGCACGGGCATCATGAGTGATGGCTATCTCAATAGAGAGGAGGCCACCAAGGCGATGCACTGGTTCGATGAGCAGGGCAGGCTTTTCTATCGCTCGGGAGATGTGGGTTACCTCGACGAAGACGGCTGGTTGTTTTTGAGTGACAGAATCAAGGACATGATTCTGTCGGGGGGTCAGAATATTTACGCCACCGACCTAGAGCAAGCGTTAAACGCCATGCCGGATGTGGTTGAGTCGGCGGTAGTGGCTAAACCCTCAGAGGAGTGGGATGAAACGCCATGGGCGTTCGTGGTCAGGCGTGCTGACAGTGAGCGCGTCGAAGAAGACATTAGGCTCGATGCAAACAATCGGCTGAGCCCCATCCAGGCCATTGCCGGCGTCACTTTTATGGATGAGCTGCCTCGAAGTGACATTGGAAAAATCCTAAAACGTCAGCTTCGAGACACCTTTTAGCTTGAGTTTACGTTCGAGCGATTACCGTTCGGACATCATGTAGTCCAAGGTCATTGAGGTCAGTGCCTCGACACCTACCGGGAGCGCCCGCTCGTCTGCATAGAAGCGAGGCGAGTGGTTGGGGTATACCAAGGTCGGATCGTCAGGTGCGACACCCAAGAACAAAAAGAGTCCCGGTACTTCATTGGCGAAGTAGGAGAAATCCTCGGCTGTTGTGGTCTGCGAGGCTTCGATAAAGCGATCACCCGCAACGCGTTCCAGCGTGGGCGACATCTGTCGGAAGAGATTCGGATCATTGCGAGTGACGCCATACCCCTGATCAATCACTACATCGGCTGTTGCACCTGCAGCTTGAGCAATGTTGGTGGCGGTGCGTCTAATCCGCTTATGAATATCGATACGGGTTGCAGCATCAAAGGTCCTGATGGTGCCCTCAAGTTCTACTGATTCGGGGATGATGTTGTTGCGAACACCGCCCTCAACCCGTCCGATGGTAACGATGGAGGGCGTTAATGTGGCATCTAGTTGTCGTGAGACGATGGTTTGAAGTCCCAGCACGACTTGGCTGGCCGTCACAATGGGGTCGACACCCGCCCAGGGCACCGCACCATGCGTCTGTTTGCCCTTGATGGTGATTTGATGGCGATCTGATGAGGCCATGAGTCCGCCGGGGCGTGTTGCAATGGTACCCGCCGGGAATGGAAACACGTGGAGCCCAAATACGACATCGGGCCGTGGATTCTCAAACGCGCCTTCCATGAGCATGAGCTCCGCGCCGCCAACTGACCCGTCCGGTGTACCTTCTTCTGCCGGTTGGAATATAAATTTAACCGTCCCGGGTAAATCATCGCCCATACCAGCGAGGACCTCGGCTACGCCCATCAAAATAGCCACGTGATTGTCATGGCCACAGGCGTGCATGACCCCGACTTCGCGACCCTGATAGACACCTCGTACTTTTGATGCAAACGGGAGGTCAACTAACTCGGTGACAGGTAGTCCATCCATATCGGCACGCAAGGCGACGACCGGGCCATCGCCACCACGAAGCGTCCCCACCACACCGGTGTGGGCCACTTCGGTTTCAACCTCCATGCCCAGAGATCTTAGGTGATCAGCTACGATCTTGGCGGTACGAAATTCCTGATTGCTAAGCTCTGGGTGTTGGTGAAAATCGCGTCGCCATTCGACAACCTTTGGCATAACGGCATCGATTTTTGAGGTTACATCTGCGGCGAGCGAGTGAACGGGTAGCAGCACTGAGCAGGCGGCGATAACGAACTGGGGTTTAAAGAATGTCATAAGTGCGTGTCCTAGCTTTACTCAATAGGGGAGTGGGCATGGCGTTCATCATGTCGTGAACGTGCTGCGAAATCCACGATGCTCCGGGAGATTTTATTGGGCACCTTTGGCCGCAAGTCCTGATAGCCGCTCAGCGTGCGTCTCCTTATTTTCGCGAACTTTACTGATGAAAAAGAGACCGAGTAACCACAGCGCTGTCGATGCGATGACCGTATAGATGCCAACCGTGTCTAAGGTTGCTTGCGATACCAGCCCGGGCTTGGCGTCTTCAGGCCA
>DPGN01000019.1:0-2289 GCA_003523185.1 Halieaceae bacterium | reverse complement strand
CGCTTGTTGGTGGCGGTCTCCACTTCCTCCACCGTGTCAAAGACCATCGAGCCCACTGCCGTTCCAGCTACAATGATGCAAGCGACAGCAGCGAAGTGACAGGCGAGAACGCAAGCGAGTATCAAGGGCGAATCGTTAGAGGGTAAGAGATCCAGAACCCGAAGCAGAATCAGTGCATTTTCCATGACCATGGAGGCGGCAAAAAAGCCGATCGCGGTGTTCCGTTTGCCAAATAGGCCACTGCACATGGGTGCGAGCTTTAGGCCCAGGACAGGTGCCAGAAATAAACTCAGGCCAATGGTGAGAATATCCGAGGGCTCAAGCTCCCAATAATAGCTGTAGAAGAACAGCGTGAGATTGGTAAATAGCCCCGAGGCAGCCTTACAAACGATGTAAGCAATGAACAGTATGCGGTAGTTACGGCTGACATTCAGTGTGAGCCAAATGTCTTTCAATACCGTTTTTACCTGCGTGCGCTTACTGTCCGCCTCAGCGTCATAGGGTATGTGTAGGTGTGGAATGTGCTTGTGGGTTCCCAAGCCCGTGACCAGAATGGCGATGGCCATCACAATACTGCAACCGATGCCATAAGCTACCCAAGTTTCGGGAATGTAGCGGGCATCCTGTGTACCGTTTGCACTGCTGTAGACCACAAAGACCCAGAGAAGATTCCACATGGTCAGTCCGCCCCACCAGCCAAACCAAGCTCTAAAGGCAATCAAAGAGCTCCGCTCCACGTAGTCCTGAGTCAGTTCAGGACCCAGGGCCGTACTGGGTATTTCGTAAAGGGTAATGGTGGTTCGGATACCAATACCCATTACCAGCAGGTACCAGAAGAGCACTTGATCTGAAGCGGGAGTGGGGGGGTCCCAAATCAGAAAGAACGTCAGAGATACGGGAATGATGGACCCGTAAATAAATGGGTGTCTGCGGCCCCAGCGTGACTTGGTATTATCGGAAATATAGCCAATGAGCGGGTCGGAGATGGCATCGAAGATCAGCATGATCAGGATGGCTAGACCGGCTAGGTCAGGGGCTAGACCGAAGACTTGAACGTAAACAAATAACAGGAAATAGGCGAATGCGTTGTCTTTGATCCCGTAGGCAATCGAACCGAATCCGTAAAGGAATTTCGTACTAAACGAGAGCGTAGTACCGCTGTCTGTCATAAGCCTGTTCTTTTGTTATTAGCTTTGCTCGAGACTACTCAGTATCTAGCGAGCGTGCAAAGGAAAGTGACAAGAACAAGCTGGGCAAAAAAAAACCGGGGCAGAGCCCCGGTTTTGGTGATCACCCTGCCCAGAGTTACACCGTTACTGCATTACCACGGAAGATCTTCGACAGATAACGACTGTCAGAAGGCGTTGGCGCGGGTACGGAGCACTGAAGTACTGCATGCACCAAACGTGTCATTTCTTCTGCTAGTTCCTGATCATTTGACGGCTCTTCGGTATGCGCCCGTCGCGTCAACTGAACCTGGTTAATCGCTGGCACCGTCGGTAAACGCTCTCCCTCAACACCCAAGGTCACTGTGAAAGCGTGTAGCGAGTTCTTCACAAACAAGGCCAAAGCAAACTCTTCACGTGTCGATGCAAGCGAAGTGTCAGGTGTAATCAAAACGATCTGACAATTCGGCACTAATGCGGACGTGCGTGCTACACGGAAGTGATGCGTGAGCTGATCATGCACCAGTTTTCTGAACTCATCGTCGCTAAGAACGCGATCCCAGGGCTCGTTTGCATTCGCTGCAAGCGCATTGAGGGGTAAACGCTCAAACGGGCTGCTGACCACAACATCGTAGCCACCCTCGTTGCGAAGAATGTCATCCAAACTGGATTCGAGCTCATCGCCAATCGCTCGGCACTCGACACTCATCCCATTGGGGTTGTCCACGCTGTGCTTCATGGCGTTAGCGGCGTCTTCAGTCTTCGTGAGCACCCAGAGTTTCTCGACGTTTTGAGCCAAGAAGCCATTAGCAATATTGGCAAGCTCGTTTTTCATCGAGTCGCCAATCAGGACGATGCGCTTACCCTGCAGTTTCGCAATTTCGCTCTCGTTAGGCGGCAACAGCAATTCACCCTCTGTTACCGAGCGATCAAATTTCAAGCCGCCGGAGGGGTGGAAGGTCTCGCCACTGACGATGTCATCCGCAAGGTGGAATACCGTTGAGAGTCCCACCTGCTCGTCGGTTGGCATCTTATGCAGGTGAAGACGGTTCAAAATCCCCGTTTCAATCTGCTCCGCCTGCTTTGATGTCTCCGCGAATTCAAAGAAGGGCGCCGGCGAGTC
>DPGN01000060.1:55373-95631 GCA_003523185.1 Halieaceae bacterium | reverse complement strand
GTGGAAATCCACGGTGCCCATGGCTATTTGCTCGATCAGTTTTTCTGGGAAGGTACCAATCAGAGAGATGACGAGTACGGTGGCTCGATGGCAGAGCGTGGTCGTTTCGTGTCGGAAATTATTGCCGCGTGTCGCTCCGAGGTCGGTAAGGACTTCCCCATTATTCTCCGATGGTCACAATGGAAGCAGCAGGACTACACGGCACGTTTGGCGCCAACAGAGGCACTGCTGGCTGACTTTCTCGAGCCATTGGTCGATGCAGGCGTCGACATTTTCCATTGTAGTCAGCGACGTTTCTGGGAACCCGAATTTGAAGGTAGTGATCTTAATCTCGCTGGCTGGGTCAAGAAGTTGACCGGCATGCCCACGATTACGGTGGGTAGTGTCAGTCTTGACGCCGACTTCATTCCCGACCCCGGTGAGGTTGGCTTCAAAGCCGCCAAACCTGCGTCGCTCGATCGTCTCAATGAAATGCTGGATCGAGGTGAATTCGATCTAGTGGCTGTCGGTAGGGCGCTCATCGCTAACCCTGACTGGGTCCGAGTGGTGGAGCGCGGCGATGTCAGTGGACTGGTGGCCTTCGAAAAGCCGATGTTAATGACGCTAGACTAATCAGCGCCCAGTAACTGTCATCCCTAAACCGGTATTGGCTTTTTGACCGTAACATTACTGTCTTTTATCCGACATGATTTATTAACTCGGAGCGATTATCGTTAGCTCGTCGTAACGAGTGCTTTGTTACGGTATTCAAAAATGTAGTCGTAACCATATTTCCCTTAAAGAGGTTAAGGACATGACCAACTCCCTCAAACGAGTTTCCGTGGCCGTAGCGATAGCTATATCGCTAGGCGCATCAGTAAATGCAGTTGCAAATACGACCACGTCGTCGATTCGTGGCACCGTGGCAACAGAGGCTGGCAAATTATTTGCAAACGCCTCAATCAAAATTGTTCACACGCCGTCTGGTACGGTTTCAGCGACAACCACAAACGAGAGCGGATCTTTTTCTGCTCGAAGTCTTCGCGTTGGTGGCCCTTATTCAATTGAGATCTCAGGTCCAGACTTCAAGAACGTGACGATCGATGATGTTTATCTGACTTTAGACTCAGCTTTTAACTTGCCTGTGACCGTACAAGCGTCTGGCTCGATTGAAGAAGTGTTGGTAACAGCGTCGGCACTCGGTGATGACGGTTTTCGGAATGAGGGTTTGAGCACAACGCTAGGGCTCAGAGCCTTACAAGAAGTAGTCTCTATCGATCGTGATATCACAGACGCCGCCCAGCTTGATCCCTTCGCTGCTGTGAATGTTCAGAGTGGGGGTGCAAAAGAGTTGACGATTGCGGGAGCGAATAACCGATTTAACTCGTTGACCATCGACGGCGTGGCGTTGAACGACCGATTTGGTTTGAACGCCAATGGTTACCCATCGCAGCGATCGCCAATTTCATACGACGCCATCGAATCGCTTTCGATTCAAACAGCACCGTTCGACGTTGAATACAATGGATTTACCGGTGGCTCTATCAATGCAGTGACTAAGTCAGGGACCAACCGCTTCGAGGGTTCCGTGGCGTACTACTCTACTGACGATAGTATGATTGGCGATAAGAACAAAGATGATGAATTTGACTTCAAATTTGAGGAAGAGACCTTTGTCGCGACACTGGGTGGTCCCATCATAAAAGATAAGCTGTTTTTCTTCGTTGCCTATGACAAATACGAAGAAGTGGCTCCATTACAACGTGGTCCTGCAGGTTCCGGAGCACTCAACACTGAGGCGGGTATTACATCCGAGGATGTGGCGCAAGTTGCCCAGATTGTTAATGACGTCTGGGGTTTTGATATCGGCGGCTTCACTAAGGGACCAGCAGAAGACGAGAAGATCCTCGCAAATATCGACTGGAATATTAGCGACGACCATCGAGCGAAGTTGACTTACATACAAACTGAAGGCAACACCATCAACGAGCAAAATGGCAATAACTTCACACTTCCTCGCGGCAGAGTTCTCGGTGCATCATCTGCTTGGTACGATCGATCTGAGAAAGTAGAGAGTCTTATTGGTCATATCTTCAGTGATTGGACTGACAACTTGTCGACTGAATTTAAGTTGGCGAGCACCGCCCAGGCAACCGGCCAAGACTCCCTTAACGGAGCCGAGTTTCCGTCGATGGGTGTAGATGTGGGCGATGGTAATTTTCTTGTATTCGGTCCTGACCGATTCCGTCATGGTAACGAGCTTGACCAAGACTTCTTCCAAGTAAAATTCGTAGCTGAGTACTCGCTTGGTAATCACCTTTTGAAGGCTGGTATCGAGCGTGAGGAAGTTGACGTTAACAATTTATTTGCGCAGAACGCTGAGGGCTCTTATTACTTTGCCAGTGTTGATGATCTAGCAAACGCACTCGCAACAGAGGTTTCGTACAACAACGCGATCACCAACGACGAAAATGATTTGCGTGCTATTTGGGGCTATGACTACACGTCGCTTTACATCCAAAATAGTTGGAACGTTAATGCGGATCTTGATGTCGACATTGGTCTTCGATACGACAGCTATGCGAGCAACGGCTCAATCCGCTTAAACAGCAACTTTGTCCAGCGCTATGGCTACGCTAATACAACCGATATCGATGGTTTGGACGTGATTTTACCGAGAGTGTCTTTTAAGTGGTATGCCTCTGAAAGTACGACAGTCCGGGGTGGTATGGGCGTCTTTAGTGGTGGCTCGCCAGGTGTATGGATTTCTAACAGCTACTCCAATGACGGTGTTATTTCTGATGATGTAGATGATGATGCCGGAGGTATCGCTGTCCCAACATCACCCGATGCGGCAACTGGCCAATACATACCATCCTACCTTCTGTCGCAGCTTGCCAATCAGGACACGGATGGTTCTGTCAATGCGTTGAGTCCAGACTTCGATATTCCAACGACCACCAAGATCAGTCTTGGCGTAGCTCATGAGAGGGATATTCCTTATCTGGGTGATGACTGGTTGCTTTCTGCCGACTTGCTCCACAACACGCTCGATAACGCGTCTTACTGGTATGATCAGCGTTGTGAGCAGCCGGTAGCAACGTCGCCTGACGGTCGCGGAGTTTATGACTGCGGTGGCGCACCTGAAGCCATTGTCGTCGGCTCATATGACGGCGGTACCAGCACGCTGTTCGCGCTGTCAGCAACAAAAGAGTGGGAAACGCGCCTTGGCCAATTTGACATGTTTGCGAGCTACACTCATGCAGACGTGAAAGACATTGGTTACGGCACCTCGTCCACCGCGACTTCTAACTACTCAGATTTCGCCGCTTACGATCGCCAAGCGCCTCGCGAGGGAACCTCAAACTTCCAGGTCGAGCACTTGTTCAAACTGCGACTCAACTGGCGTAAAGAGTTGATACCTGGCTACGAAACCAGAGTCTCTTTGTTCGGCATTCGCCGTAGTGGGCAGCCTTACAGCTACACTTTTGATGAGAATAATGCTTGTGTTCTAGACGTCGGTGGTGGCCGATGCGCGCGCGAGAGTCGAAACGACGACGCGGGGCACTTGCTCTACGTGCCAACTGGTCCTAACGATCCTCTGTACTCGGCTGCGTCTTTTTACGACGATGACAATGCTGATCCTCTAGCTGCACAAGCTGCACAAGCTGCACAGCAAACAGCATTTTTCGATTACATCAACAACTCTGAGCTTGCGGCGTATCGTGGCGGTATCGCACCAAGAAACGGAAACAACTCGCGCATGACGAGTATTGTTGACCTTCGTATTCAACAAGAGCTTCCTGCGTTTGACCGTGATCACTCTTTCCGTTTGTTTGTGGATATTGAGAACCTAGGGAATCTTTTGAATAGTGATTGGGGCCGTGTTGAACGTACCGGCTACGAGTATGAGCGAGCTGTTGTCAGTGCGGAAATTGACAACGGACAGTACGTCTACTCTGATCTTAATGATGTTGACGATATTGAAAATCTACGATTGCTGAACCAGTCAGTTTGGCAAGTTCAGATCGGCCTCCGGTACGACTTCTGATTCGACACGCTGTCTTATGTAATCAAACCCCGGCTTGCCGGGGTTTTTTTTTGGTGGTCACGTACTCGGGCTCACTTCGAAAGGCTTTTTATTTAGTTGCGATAGCTTTTTTACTTGTTATCTATGCCAACCATATTTGTTTACGGTGAGGTGGCACAAACCGAGCCGAGTCACGTATCGGTGGTGCGTCTCTCTGGGAGATCCGAATTGGACCCGAGTATTGCTTCTAATATACGGCTTGTTATCTGATAAGGCGCCTGAGGGCGCCTTTTTTTGTGCAATAAAAACAGTGACTTATTGCTATTAAATAACTGAAAAGAATGTATTTTATTATAAATATGACTATAAGGAAGAAATAACATTAATTTTTGTTACTGTTCTTGAGTTATTAGGTAACATATTTCGTATTAGCAAGTAACACAGTTATTGGAGTACGACATCATGAGGGCGAAGCTACCGGCCATCCTCGAAAGCGCCAGCACAACGATTACCTTCAGCGTGGTGGTTTCTGTTCTTTTCTATTCCGTGGGCGCCATGGTGTGACTCGCTCCGCGGTCATTACTACCCGTACAGCGTTTGTCGTTAGCGTCATGGTAATGGCAATTGTCAGTGAGCGGGGGCTTGCCTCCACGTGTCGAAAGCCCCTTATTCGTTCAGCGGTTCCTATGTTTTCGGTGGCCGGACAAAAAGCATAGGACCTACGTGCGTCCTAGTGTCCCCAGATGACGCTAGAGCTGCGCCCTCTCGTTAGATCTCCCTGAGCAGTGGTACCAATCTTTTTCGTGATAATCAGACCAGAGCTGCAAGCGATGCGAGGGGTCATTATTGGCCCTACCGATGGGCGGCTGAGAACCTAATCTGCTAGAGCGAAGTACATCCTTGACGCCTCCAGTACGGCGTCAGGTCAATGGCCCGCGATGCCGACTTAAAAATCAGCGGTACCACCCCATTTTCATTTGGATGACCGACTAAATATCGGTATTGTGGCGACACATATTTTCTGGGAAGCACTATGCATAGTGTCCTCGGCATGCTCGCCATCGTGGCTGTTGCTTATGCGGTGTCATCGAGTCGGCAAGCGGTAGCATGGAGAACAGTCGGGATGGCATTTGCCATCCAGTTTGTCGTTGGTGGAATCGCACTTTTTACAGCCTGGGGTAATCGCGCGCTTAGTGCTGCTGCCGACGTCATAGGATCTCTACTGAGCTACTCACGCGCAGGCATCGACTTCATGTTCGGCCAGCTTGCGGCCTACGACGGCCCGATTGGATTCGTCTTCGCGGTCAATGTGCTTCCCGTGGTCGTCTTCTTCAGCGCATTCATAGCTGTGCTCTACCACTTGGGCATCATGATGTGGGTGGTTCGAATCCTGGGTGGTGGGTTGCGGCGCTTCCTCGGTACCAGTCATGCCGAATCCATGTCAGCGGCGGCAAATATTTTTGTAGGTCAGGCGGAAGCACCGTTGGTAGTAAAGCCGTTTATCCCCGCAATGACACGATCGGAGTTATTTGCCGTCATGGTCGGTGGTCTCTCAACCATTGCCGGTTCCGTGATGGCCGGCTACGTAGCACTAGGGATTTCGCTCGAGTATCTGGTGACAGCAAGTTTCATGGCAGCGCCCGGTGGCTTGATGATGGCGAAGTTAATTGAGCCTGAGACAGGCGCACCGGTTGTACCGAAAGCCGGGGAAAATGCCACCACACCCCGCTACGTCAATATCATTGATGCGGCGGCGTCCGGGGCGTTGGATGGCCTTCGTATGGCGGCCGCGATCGCGGCAATGCTCATTGCCTTTGTCGCGCTGATCGCGTTAATCAATGGCCTATTGCAGTACTTTGGTGCCTTCGTGGGTTTCGAAGACATTACCTTGGAGCTGCTCCTAGGCTATCTACTGGGTCCTGTCGCCTGGTTACTTGGGATCCCCTGGGCTGATGCATCTACGGCCGGAAGCCTTATCGGTCAGAAGCTCATTTTGAATGAGTTCGTGGCCTACGTTGCCTTCTCCGATGTCAGTGATTCGCTGTCACCCATTACGCAGGCGGTGGTTATTTTTGCGCTCTGTGGCTTTGCCAACTTGTCCTCGATTGCCATTTTGCTGGGCGGCTTGGGTGCGATTGCCCCGAGCAGGCGAGATGATATTTCTCGGCTTGGAGTCAGGGCCTTGATAGCAGCCACTTTGGCTAACCTAATGAGCGCCGCACTCGCGGGCTTCTTTTTGTCGCTCCCGGGAGCTGCCGGCTAATGGTTAACTCCCCGCACGTGCCCTACGCGGGCGAAAAACGCGAGCTTCCTCTAATTGATTACAACGCGGCTGATGCGCCCGAAGCCTTTTTTGAGAGCTTAAGGCAGTACGGTTTCGCCACGCTGATATCGCATCCGTTGGATATGACGCGCGTTGATCGTATTTACAGCGCGTGGCGCGCGCACTTCGCCGAGGGAGTTGCCACTGAGTTTGTGATGGACCCTGTGAGGCAAGATGGATATTTCGCGCTCGACCAGGCTGAAAGCGCGAAAGGGCAGGAAGTTCGCGACTACAAGGAATATTTCCAGTTCTATCAATGGGGCCGTTGCCCCAGCCACTTGAAGCCCGATTTAGAAGCACACTTTGAAGACTGCCTTAAGTTTTCAACGACATTATTGCGTTGGGTTGCCCAACAGCTTCCCTCGGATATTGTTAGTCGGCTTTCCATGCCCCTCGAATCCATGATCGAGAATAGCGCGCAGACCATGTTGCGTGTTTTGCATTACCCGCCTGTCGAGTCGGGTATTGAGTTGCCTAGAGCCGCGGCACACGAGGACATTAATTTACTGACTATATTGCCCGCCTCTGATGGACCCGGTCTCGAGCTTCAATTGTCGGATGGGGAGTGGATGAAGGTCGTCAATCGGCCGAGTCAGGTGGTCGTCAACATTGGCGACATGCTTCAGGAAGCGACTGAGGGTTTTTTACGATCTACAACACATCGCGTGGCCACGCCCGATGAGGGACAGGCCGTGAGTGGTCGAATGTCGCTTCCCTTATTTTTACACCCCAGGCCTGAGGTAACGCTCTCTTCGCGCTACACAGCAGACAGCTATCTTGGCGAGCGTTTACAGGAGCTCGGTGTTATCTAGCTCGATCCAACCATTGTTGACCGGCGAGTCCCACTAAGATAATCACCAATCCAACAAGCGTGCTGCCTGCAATGGTTTCGTTCAGCACAGTCCCGATCAATAGCAATGACAGCGGTGGTGCCAGAAAAATGAGGCTGCTGATGCGAAGCGGGTTATCGGTAAGACGCATTGCATTCATCCAGAGCACAAAGGCAATGCCCATTTCAAAGAGACCAACATAGAGACCGCCGAGCAAGGAGCCCATGCTGACACTGGGCAATTGCCCCGTCAGCCCTGTGACGATCCATAGCACGGGTAGCGCGGCCGAAAAGTTTAGGAATAAGGCCAATTCTGGGTCGATATTGTTAGCATCGACAATGCGCGAATTAACGACCCATGACAGGCCCCAGATGACGGTTGAGAAGAGTGCGAGTGCCACACCTGCCGGTTGATCGAACTCTAAACTCCGGAGATTGCCGTTTGTCGCAATGACAAGAATCCCGAGGTAGCTCAGAAACGCCAATCCTGTTTCGTACTTTGTGGGCAGTGTGCGTGAAAACAGGGAGGCAACGAGTGGCAACGTGAGTCCCCAGGTGTAGTTAATGGCCATAGCGTCCTGCGCCGGTAACAGGTCATAGGCTGTAAACAGAATCCAATAATAAAAAGCAGGGTTGAGCAGTCCGAGTAATAGGCAACGTATCACCAGGGCGCTCTTCATCTCGCGCATCGACTTTAGGCTGTCCGCCCCAATCACCCTGACGCCAAAAAAGCACCACGACACGGTCGCCGCCAGGGTAATCAGAGCCATCGGTGTATTGAACTCGAGCGCCCACTTAAACGCAGTGGCCATCGTGCTCCACAGACCTACGGCCGATAGAGCGTAGATCAGCGCGCGTTGGTTCGATGCGGATGAGGATGCAGACATGAGTTAGGAGGCTGTATTCCTATGGTTGCAATGGCGTAGACTCTGCGCAGAGTTTACCCACGCCTGTAAGGAGTCAACGATGGGCCATATTAGCGAGAATGTCACCTTAGATAACCCGGCCTTTATCCACGAGTCAGCCTGGCTCTATGGGAAGGTCACCATTGGTCCGGGCGCATCGGTATGGCCAAACGTAGTGACGCGGGCAGAAACGTATGAGATTCGAATCGGCGCACGTACGAATATTCAGGACTTTGTCATGATTCACGTTGGAGCCGCATCGCCCACTATTGTTGGCGAGGACTGCTCCATCACGCATCACGCGACGCTACATGGATGCACCATTGGTGATCGCTGCCTTATTGGTATTAACGCGACCATCATGGATGGCGCCAAAATCGGCAATAACTGCATTGTTGCTGGACATACCATCGTTACCGAGGGGAGTGAGTTTCCCGATAACACCATCATTGCTGGGGTGCCAGGCAAGGCGGTTGCAACGCGCGATTGTGGTGATGCCAATCTAGTGAACGCCAAGTTTTACAGCGCTATGGCAGAGAGCTATGCCAACGGCGAGGATCGTTTATCAAAAGAAAAAGTCGACGAGGTTCTAGGCTCAATCGGTCAGTGAGTCTGGATTAAGGCTCAGATTGCTCGAGTACCTGCTCGAGTTGCGTCATCGGCCCGCCATCAAAAACCAGTTGAAAGCCGGCTTGCTTGAGCAAGGTTTTTGCTTGAGCCGAACGTCTTCCACTTCGGCAGTACACAATGACTTCTTCATCGAGTTCGACACCCATGTCTAACAAGGTGCCTGGCAGGCCTTGGAGCGGGTGATTGAGCGCGCCGTCAATGGCACCAGACGCATATTCTCCTTCGGAGCGCACATCGACTATGACGGGCGACTCTAATCCCTGCTGTATCTGAGTAATGTCGTTTGCAGCTTGCGCTGCGAGGCCAGAGGTGAGGAATAGAAGGGCGCTAAACAGCGCCCGTATCATCAGGCCGCTACCGATGTATCGGTGCTCTGCGTTTCTTGTGATTCTTCTTCCAAGATCCATTCTTTTGCCGCCTCAAGTGCTTCCAGTCGCGTGACGTACTGCATATTAGCAGGTAAGTGATCGGCGACACCTAGCCCTTTGAGTACTTGAGCGACTTCTTGCTTGATTCCGCAGGCGTACAAGCGTTTTCCTGCGTTGTGGGCATCGACAGCGATTGTTTCAACGGCTCGCGCCGCGGATACATCAATAAAGGGCACTCGGTGGAAGTCGAGAACAATGGCTCTGTGGTCGTTTCGTCCCACGCGCTCACGAACATGGTGTCCCATGTCTGCAGCGGCACCAAAACTCAGAGGACCGCCAAAGTCGAACAGAGTGAGGTGATCGTCAACCGCTTGGAAAATCTCGGCTTCTGCATCAGTCAGCACGACCTCGCTACCATCACCTTCGCCGCTAACAGCTCGCAACTGTTCGTCGGCAATTTGCTTGACGAAGGCTAGGGCAGCAATAACAACGCCCGCCATGACCGCTGTAATGAGATCGACGAAGACAGTGAGCCCGAGCACCAGTGCCATCAGCATGAGATCAAAGCGAGGTCCCTGATGCGCGCGCTTCAGGTAGGCAACGTCGATAATGTCGTAGCCAACCTTGACCAAAATTCCGGCTAGAACCGCATGTGGGATTTTTGCAGCGAACGGGGCAAGCACAAGAACGACGCCTAAGAGCAATACGCTGTGCAACATGCCCGAAATTTTCGTGCTACCGCCGGTGCGGATATTAACGACGGTACGCATGGTCGCACCCGCGCCAGGAATGCCACCAAAGAATCCAGCAATCGTGTTGCCGATGCCTTGACCGACAAGCTCCCGATTTGAGTTGTGACGGGTACGGGTCATGTTGTCCGCGACTAGCGAGGTCAGCAGACTATCGATGGCCCCGAGCGCGGCAAGAATGGCCGCGGCCTCGAAGATAATGATGGCGGTATCAGCCTCAATGGCAGGCACAACAAAGCTGGGTAGACCCGTTGGGATAGCACCTAGGATAGGAAGCCCTTCGATCGAGAGCCCTATCAGTGTGCCTGTTACCAATGCAGCTAGTGGCGCTGGGATGACGCGTCCCCATGACGCTGGCCAACTGAAGACCATAACGAGGGTAAGCACGCCGACGAACAATGCACCGAAGTGCGGATCCATGACGGCTGTTGGTACTTCCATGAGCGCCGGAATCGTGCCGCCACCTTGAGGTTCATGACCGAAGAGTCGCGCCAGCTGCAAGGCAATGATGATGCAGCCAATGCCACTCATAAAACCGGAGACCACAGGGTAGGGCACCAGTCGTATGTACTGGCCAAAGCCCAGCAAGCCAAACACGATTTGCATGATGCCTGCGAGGATTACGGTGGCGAAGACAAGCGATGGATCGCCGTTTAATGAGGCAAATACACCTGCAAAGACCACCACCATGGGTCCTGTCGGACCTGTAATTTGCGAGCCTGTGCCGCCAAAGAGTGCTGCAAAAAAGCCGACAATAATCGCTCCGTAGACACCGGCAATAGGTCCCGCGCCTGACGCCTCACCAAAGGCGAGTGCCAGTGGGAGCGCAACGACACCTGCGGTCAAACCGCCATAGAGATCGCCGCGAAGATTACTCGTATCAAAAAATTTCATATCTTTCTGCTCGTAGTGAACGTTCGATGAATGATGTGTCTTAGTGTGTGACTGACTTGAAGCTGTCGGAGGCACTGTCGTAGGCCGTCACGTCGCCGGAACCAATGTGATAGACCCAGCCATGTACGTCGATGTCGCCCGCAGCCAGTCGCGCCGCAACCGCGGGATGGCTATTTAGGTGCGACATCTGCAAAACGACGTTTCGCTCGGTGGCCGTCAGGAGATCAACATTGCCTTCTCCTTGCGTCGCTTCCGCGGCTTTGACCGCTGCGCGCGCATGGTCAACCCAATCCTGAACTCGAGGAATGGCGTCAAGGTTCTGCGGTGCCATAGCGCCCTTGATCGCACCGCAATCCGTATGTCCGCAGACAACAATGTGCTTTACGCCCAAAACCGCTGTGGCGAACTCGATCGATGCGGTTGTGCCTTCGATGCTCTGCCCGTGAGGCGGCACGACATTGCCTGCGTTTCGGCAGACAAACAGTTCACCCGGCATGGTCTGGGTGATCATGGCGGGGTCAATGCGCGAATCTGCACAGGTAATGAATAGAACGTCGGGGCTTTGACCCGTAGCGAGCTTATCAAATAATGCCTGGTGCTCAGGAACTACCTCTGATTTGAATTTGGCGACGCCGTCGATCAGTTTTTGCACGTGCTAGAACTCCTAGAAGTTTGGGTTGTTGGGAATACGCGCGCATCCTATTGATCGGATGCGATAGTTGTTACTAATATATCAATATCTTTTGATAGTAAAAATCTATCACCCAATGTGAGGTCATTTCATGCAGCCAAAATTGAATGTCAGTCTGCGACAAATCGCCTACTTCAAGGCCATTGGTGAGGTTGGAAGCTTTCGCGGAGCGGCGGAGCGGCTGGGCGTTACGCAACCGACGTTGACGGCTCAGATAGCGACCCTTGAGGATTCCCTCGGCGTTAAACTGTTTGAGCGAACACGGTCTGGCGCCACCCCTACAGTTGCAGCGAGAGAACTAATGCCTGTCTGTAACCGGATTCAGGAAGAGGTGCAGAGCTTTGTCGATACCGCGCATGGCTTCACGGGCGGGGAGACGGGGACCTACCGTATTGGCGTTACACCCACTTTGGGTCCTTATTTACTGCCTCAAGTGCTGCCAGAGATACACGAACGCTTTCAGGAGCTTCGCCTCTTTGTGCGAGAGGGGGTGCCCGCCGAGCTGAGTCAGGATTTGAGGAGCGCAAAGCACGACCTCATTTTATCGACGCAACCGATTGCCGACGTGGGTCTTGAGATCAGTCCATTGTTCAGGGAGCCCTTGAAATTGGTTCTACCTCTCGATCATCGGCTTGCCAAGAAGGAAGTAATTAACCGTACTGACCTCGTAGGAGAGGAGGTACTGACGATTGACGAGCACCACCTGTACCACCGTCAGGTTACAGAGCTGTGCCAGACCCTGGGTGCCACGACACGACGTGACTTCGAGGGAACGTCTCTCGATACGCTGCGACAGATGGTGGTTATGGGGATGGGTATTACGTTTCTGCCTTCGCTGTATGTGGCCTCCGAAATCAGGGAGTCGGATCCGCTTCGCGTGACAGACGTCTTTGGGGTCAACATGTATCGTGATCACGCGTTAGCGTGGCGAAGTCGATCGCCCGCGCGTCCTCTCTTCCGCAGACTAGCTCAAACGATCAGAGAGCTGGTTCCTGCCACCGGTGCGAGTGATTTACGACTTCTTTACTAACGGAAGTTAGATTGAAGTGATTTCGCTACGACAGCGATTTCCGGCCGTCGTCTATCAAAACACGACTGCTGAGAAACGGTTTTTGTTTGGCTGCCTTCGCTTCATACTATTGAGGTAGGGACTGGGATAAATAATAAACGAGCTGGAGCATCTGACATGAGCTATGCATCGACAACACCTCTTATCAATACAGTACTTGAGGCGAATAGCCTGACTGTGGAATTCAATCGGCCTGATGCACTCAATGCGCTGCGACCCGAGATGCTCTCTGAGGCCGCTCGTCTGATAGAGCAGGCGAGTGATGATCCCGAGGTGAAAGTGATTGTCTTGCGAGGTGCTGGTCGCGCCTTTTCGGCTGGCGTCGATTTGAAGGTGTTGCAAGGCATCAAGCCAGAGGGCGGGATCATTGGTAATGTCTTTGATGAACCCGCAGCGCGTCTCGCCGCGGCGATTCGAGACTCGAATGTGCCCGTTATCGCACGGGCAGTCGGCGCATGCTTTACGGGTGCCCTCGAAGTCGCACTTCACTGCGATTTTGTGTATACCACAGACACAACAAAGTTTGGCGACACGCATACTAAATTTGGCTTGCGACCCACCTGGGGTATGTCGCAAACCCTGTCGCGGGCTGTCGGTCAAAGACGCGCCCGAGAACTGTCTTTCACGGCTCGAATCTTCACCGGAGCTCAAGCGTTTGAATGGGGCGTTGCCAATGCGAGTTTCGAGACACCGGAAGAGCTCGACGAGGCATTGGCGGCCACTTGTGCACAAATTGCAGGCAATAGTGCTGAGGCTGTCTCGGCTATGAAAGACCTCTATCGACTCGCTGAAACAGAGCAGGGCATTCGGCCCTCTTTGGCCGGCGAAACGGCGTTGAATTACGAGATTTCTGATACTGACGAACGCCTGTCCGCTTTTTAGTCAGGGTCCTGTCTAACCCCCGAGGGGAAGTCGTATTCGCGCCTATTGCGTTTGAAAAAAAACGCAGTTAACGTCGCGTTTTTCCGGTCGGGGTGCATCATGAGCGCGGCTAAAAAGTTACTAGAATCGCTGTACTTCGAAGTCATCCCGATGAAGGGTTTGGAGGAGAAACTCGACGTGTTGAAAGCAGGCGATCGCGTCGGAATTACGTGTTCGCCAAAGCAGGGTTTACAGTTCATGCTTGACACGGTGGCCAAGCTCTCTGATCGCGGCTTCTCGCTGACGCCTCACCTAGCTGCACGTCAGGTCATGAACAAGCAGCACCTCAAAGATATCGTGTCTCAGCTCACAGACAGTGGGATCACCTCCGTCTTTGTGCCCGGCGGTGATCTTGATGAGCCCATGGGTGAATACGATAGTTCCGCAGCGGTACTTCGCGACCTCGCCGAAATGGACCATCCCTTTACGCGTATTGGTGTGGCTTCCTATCCCGAGGGGCACCCCGCTATCTCGGATGATCTCCTGTTCGAGGCGCTCTCTGCCAAGCAAGGGATTGCGACGCACATGGTGACTCAGATGTGCTTCGACATGCCTGTACTCGTTAAGTGGCTTTCAGAGATGCGCGATCGTGGCATCACAACGCCTGTCTGGATTGGCCTGCCGGGTGTGATGGATCGCATGCGCCTATTCAAGACATCGCTTCGCATTGGTGTGGGCCAGTCGGCCAAGTACGCCAAGAAGCAAAAAGGTCTTATCGGGATGTTCCTTCGAAGCCCGACGTACAAGCCTGACTCGCTATTCAAAGAGTTAAAACCAGCGATGAACGATGAGCGTATGGCCATTGAAGGTCTCTACATGTTTACGTTCAACCAAATCGACAACACGGTTCAGTGGTCTCAAGAACAAATAAAGCGCATTAAATAAGCGCACGACCGGAGCACACTCACAATGAGCACAGATACCCCTCTCGCGATTGCTATCGGGCCCCGAGTGCACCAGTCAGCTTTTTTCGATTCGACAATCGAGGCTGGTGTAAAGGCATTCACCATTTACAATCACACCTTTCTGCCGGTGCATTTTGGCGATCCGCTGGCCGAGTACTGGGGCATGGTGAACGGTGTGATTCTCGCTGACCACGCCTGTCAGCGACAGGTAGAAATATCAGGGCCGGACGCACTCGAACTGACGCAGTTGCTCACACCCAGAGATGTCTCAAAATGTGCGGTCGGTAAGGGTCGTTATGTCGTGTTCTGTGACGAGGAAGGCGGCATTATCAATGACGCTGTACTCTTCCGTATGGCGGAAGATCGTTTCTGGCTATCGCCCGGGGACGGTGACGTCATTTTGTGGGCGCAAGGCCTCGCACTGGGCAAGGGCTACGATGTTGAAGTAAGCGAGCCCGATGTATCGCCGTTGCAGCTTCAGGGTCCCGTCTCACCGCATGTGGCAAAGAAGCTGTTTGGTGAGATTGCGCTCACGCTTGGTTACTACCAATGCGTCGAGCTTGAGCTCAACGATATTCCTGTTGTTCTCACTCGGACCGGCTGGAGTGGGGAGCTGGGCTATGAGATTTACCTTCTAGACCAAACGCGAGGCGCGGAGCTCTGGGACATCATAATGGAGGCGGGGAGAGAGTTTGGGATACTGCCAGCTTGCCCATCGCTAATGCGCAGTGTCGAGGGTGGGATTTTGTCGCACGGCTCGGATATTACGCCCTGTGATTCGCCATTCACTATTGGTCTTGAGCGACTCATGGATCTCGACAAACCGTCGGAGTTTATTGGCCGTGATGCGCTTAAGCGAATTGAACAAGAAGGGACACCGCGCAAGTTAGTCGGGGCCAATTTTGGAGGTGAGGCCATTGGTGGCAACGATAAGTTCTGGGATGTTTATTCCGACGGCGCGGTTGTTGGTCACATTACCCGCTGCTGCTACTCACCACGACTGGAGCACAACATTGCGCTGGTGAACGTTCCAACCGAGTTGTCAGAGCCGGGCACCAAAGTTCAGCTCGATATCCGGGGCACGCTAGTCGATGCAGAGATTGTGGCTTTGCCGTGGTTTGAGTCGCACAAAATAATCCCAGAGGGAATTTGATGAGCCGCAAGATCGCTGTTTAAACAATAGTTTCACGATGTAGATAAGAAAACGGGGCTTCAGTGAGCCCCGTTTTTTGTGCGCGTTACTCGGGTTGCTCTACCCTCATCGTCAGTAAGCCTGCGATGAGCATAGAGACTCCCCCGACAACGAGGGCGTAGACCGGCTCACCACCGAACAGCTGCCCCACGATGATTCCCAGAATGCTCGCGGCAAGAATTTGTGGCAGCACAATAAAGAAATTGAAAATCCCCATGAACAGGCCCATTTTCTGGTAGGGGATCACTGTCGATAGAAGCGCGTAGGGCAGCGATAAAATAGATGCCCAGGCCATACCAACCCCAACCATACTCACTAGTAGGAAGAAGGGGTCCTGAATGATCACGAACGAGATAAACCCAAGACCGCCGCAGAACAAATTCACCATATGTGATCGCTTCAAACCCATTTTTCGCACCATGATGGGTATGAGAATGGCGAACAACATAGCGACTACATTGTAGGTCGAGAAGAGCAGCCCTACCCAATCTGCGCCCTGGTTGTAGGCGCCGCTCGTGGGGTCTGTCGTATTGAAATGGTAGGAGGTGACCGCCGCTGTCGTGGATGTCCACATGGCAAAGAGTGGGAACCAACTGAAGAACTGCACGGCGGCGAGTTTGCGCATGGGTCCGGGCATATTGAATAGATCGTGAAGCACCGTGACAAAGCCGTGATCAGTCTTGCCCGCTGTGATTAGTCGAGAGGCAGCAAGTTGACAGAGACCGAAGACCGCTATGCCGAGGCTGAGTATGTACAGATTCCGATCGAGGATGTCCGAGAAAGTGTCGATGACTAAGGTCGCGATTAGGCCGACTAACAGCCAGGTAACACCGCGTCGTGTGTAGGTTGATGCCTCGGCAGGCGACGTATCACTCGTCGCTGATTCATCAGCACTGTCTTCAAAGAACGAGGCCATTTCCTCAGGTGCATATTCTTTGGTTGTAAATACGGTCCACGAGACGGCCGCCAAGAAGATGAGTCCACCGGCGTAGAAGGACAGTTTTACCGACTCTGGGATGGCGCCCGCATCCGCGGTGTTCGATACATCAAACCAGTTGGTCATCATCCACGGTAACGCCGATGCAACAACAGCTCCAATGCCAATAAAGAATGACTGCATGGCGTAGCCAAAACCGCGTTGCTCCGGCGGTAACACATCACCCACTAGCGCTCGGAAAGGCTCCATCGATACGTTAATTGAGGCGTCTAATATCCACAGGGTGCCGGCGGCAATCCATAAGCTGGGTGAGTTGGGCATGACAAACAGCGCGGCAGTGGACAGCAATGCGCCGTAGAGAAAATAGGGCCGACGACGCCCGAGCTTTCCCCAGGTACGGTCACTGAAATAGCCAACAATGGGTTGAACAACCAGCCCTGTGATCGGTGCAGCAACCCAGAGCAAGGTCATGTTGTTGTAGTCCGCACCAAGCGTCTGAAATATTCGACTGACATTGGCGTTTTGTAGCGCAAAGCCAAATTGAATGCCCATGAAGCCAAAGCACATGTTCCAGATTTGCCAGAAGCTGAGTTGGGGTTGCTTGGTCATCGGTAGGGTCCACCTTTTTTCAAAATGCCTTTTTCCAAAGTGCGTGGTTTCTGAATGTCGAGTTTCAAAAAGCCTGGCTGTCCTGAATCAAAAAAATGGCGTTCTATTGCCTTGGTTTGGCTCGGTAGTCCGCCCAGTCAATGTCCATGTAGTCAGCGGTCGAAGTTCCATTACTCGATGCGTAAAAGCCAACATGCGCCCCCGTGTAGTACTGGCTAAGTAGCTGATTTGATGGCATTGCATGTAGCAGTGACCACTCACTTTCAGGCGTAAACCGATACCGTACCTCGTAGTGTTTCCGCAAGCTCTCCAACTGCCACTCAATAACACCCGAGTATTCGGGGACAACCTTTGAGGCAAGCATTGCCGGCGCGCCGCGATTGGCAAGGGTGATAGTAAGCTCGTAGCCGGTCTCCTGCCTTTTCACCACTGCATTGAGGAAGTGGTCGTCTTTCTGGAAGAGGGTAACACCTGCCTCACTGTTTATGGTCTGGCTTTCGAAATGGGTGCGCGCAGTAAACAGAAAGTCACTTTCTGTTTGCTTTATTCCGACCTGAGCAACCCTCCCACGGGCAGCAGGTGTGGTGCTCTGCGAATACAGTCGCAAAAATCCGGGCCGACTGTTCAGGCTGTAGGCGTCTGCTTCGGGAGCTCGTCTGAAGGTCCAGGCTAATCCAAGCTCACTTTGCTCAAAATCGTCCCGTAGGGTCAGAGATGGGCTATGTTGGCTATCAGTGAAGGGGAGTGGACTCGTGCGCTCTACACGACCGGTAGACGGCGCGGCGACAGGCCACAGATACTTTTTCTCCTTCCACCAATAAGGCTCTCGCTCCCACTCAACCTCAATGAGGTGTGTCTCACGCCCCATGTTTGATCGCCGTTCCTCATCGCCACGAATGCCCAGTGCCACCATGTACCAACGACCGTCCTCCAGTTCGACAAGGTCGGCATGGCCCGTACTATTAACCCAGTTGTCATAGCTCAGGTGCCGCGACGTCAATATGGGGTTTCGTTCGTTGCCTTCGTAAGGACCAGTAAGCAAATCGCTCACGGCAATGGTGACTGCATGATTGAAGGACGTGCCTCCTTCAGCAACTAATAAGTAGTAGCGGCCGTCGTGCTTGTAAATATGCGGGCCTTCAGCCCAGATGGCGCGCTTGAGGGCGCCTCGCCACAAGAAGTGACGCTCGCCAATCAGTTCCCATGAGTTCGGATCGAGGCGCTGTAGCCAGATCTCACCCTCACCTGGGTACCTAGCGTCTGCAGGCGCATGATTGCCGACATACCAGACGCTTCCGTCATCGTCGAAAAATAAATCGGGATCTATCCCGGGCGCGCCATCGATAACATTCGGCATTGACCACGGACCGGCCGGATTGTCTGCGGTAAGAACGAAATTGACCATTTGCGTGTCTTTGCCGGGTTCAGTAGGCGAGTAAACATTGGTCGTGATGAGATAAAACTTGTTGTTGTGACAACGTAGAGAGGGCGCATGAATACCGCCATCCGACTGAACATCGACAAGATTTACCGATCCAGACACCTGCTCCCGCCGATGAAGCCCATGGCCAATAAGCTCCCAGTTCACTAGGTCTTTCGAGTGATGAATGGGTAAGCCCGGAAAGTACTCAAATGAAGAATTGGCAATATAGAAATCCTCGCCTACGCGACAAATGCTCGGGTCTGGATAGCCCCCTGAGATAATCGGATTCGTGAAGTTGTCTCCAGCCAAACCATCGGCGGAAAGCCCCAGTCCCCAGACTAGGGTTAGTGAGGCGAGTACCCGTTTATTTACTCTAAACATGGCACTCAGCACCCTCAGTCGAGTTCAAATACCTGTGCCGTTTTGGCTGGTATTCTTATCCGATCGGCCAGTTTATATCGGTCTCCCGTTAACACGTTTCGCGCCCTCGTTGTACCCGCGAGACCCTGAGCGTAGCGGCTGCTATCAAGATGTACTGTGTTTGGTTCGTTGTTCATAACGACCATAACGCGCTGCTCTTCGTTGAATCTAAAGTAAACATAAATGCCATCTCGCGGAGCGAAGTGGAGCAATTCACCGTTGTGAATAGCGGTGGCATCTCGGCGCCAGGTAAATAGTTTCGAAATAAAGTCTTGAGCCGCTCCAACATCGTCACTCAGCCCCTTACCCTTAAAGGCATCGATACGATCGCCTGACCAACCACCGGGGAAGTCGGCCCTCAAGCGACCATGGTCGCCATTGGGGCCGGCATTCATTAACAGTTCGGTACCGTAAAGCATCTGGGGGATGCCGCGAGTGGTCGCGAGGAACGTCATTGCCATTTTGTAGCGGTCAAAATTTTCATCGACCCCGGGGTACAGGCGCGTCATATCGTGGTTGTCAGCAATGAGCATTAGCCCCATGGGATCTGGATACAAAAAATCGTCGGCGAGTACTTGATAGAGCTTGACCAAGCCCTTGTCCCAGCGCTCTTCCTCATTGACCGCTTCCCTGATTGCCTGTTGCAACGGGAAGTCCATGAGCTGCGGCGCACCCGAGTCGTAGCCGTCGTGATTTTGCTTTCCCTTTTGCCAATAGGAAATCGTCGCCGGATTCATCGACCATTCCTCACCAACGATACTCATGTTCGGATACTCGGCGAGTACGCGCCCCGTAAAGGCCGATAAAAACGCACGATCGTTATAGGGCCAGGTATCGACTCGGACACCCGATAGATCCGCTGTTTCGATCCACCATATTATGTTTTGAATAAGGTAAGTCGCTAACAGCGGGTTCTGCTGATTCAGGTCGGGCATTGTTGGTACGAACCAACCCGTGATCATCTCTTCCTTATCGAAGTCGGATGCATACGGGTCCTGGTGAGCTTCCCGGCGATGGTTAGTCGGTGAGAACTCGGCATCACGATTGATCCAGTCGTTGGTCGGCAAGTCATACATCCATGGGTGCTCGGAGCCGATATGGTTTGGCACAAAATCATGAATGATGCCTATCCTGCGCTTCCTCGCACCACGACTCAGCTCGACATAATCAGCGTTGCTTCCTAAGCGCGCATCGACACGATACAGGTCGGTAACTGCGTAACCGTGGTAGGAGCTGTCCTTCTGGTTATTCTCCAAGACGGGTGTCATCCAGAGCTGTGTCATTCCGAGCTCGGTGAAGTAGTCGAGATTTTTTGTGATCCCTGCCAAGTCACCACCGTGCCGGCCATAGGGATGTTGTCCATCCGCCGACTCATGGAGGTGATCTACTGTGTCGTTGCTGGTGTCACCGTTTGCGAAGCGATCGGGCATGATCAGATAGACCGCATCCCTCGCACTGAATCCTTGTCGATCACTCGAGTTTTCACGCCTCGCTTGGAGAAGGTAAGACACTTCCGAGGTGGCCCCATCTGGAGCGGTATATAGGAACTCTACCGTTTGCGGGTCAGCGCCTGCATCGATCGTCAGATCAACGAAAAGGTAGTTTGGACTATCTCCTCGGGTCACTTGGCTGATTGTCACATCACCCGATTTACTAACGAGGCTGCCCGAGCCAATGTCATTGCCGTACATCATTAACTGAAGCGAGGGATCAGACATGCCGACCCACCAGTTAGGCGGATCTACACGATCGACAGCGGCGCCGGCAGTTTGGCTCGAAATGCTAACTAATAGCCCGAAAAGAGCAGTGGCCTTCAGATTCATGGCGTTGTCTCCAACTGCAACAGTAGGGTCTTTAACGACCGTCCCTGCGTTATTGTTTGATTAGGCTGATAGCAAAACCACCGCCGTTAGCCATCATCACATCTAGGGTTGAGTCTGCGGTGACCGTCATGGTGTCGATGACTGCATCGTAGGGATTGGTCTCCCAATCTGCCTCGGGACCGTCCCGATAAACGGTGGCGGTATAGGCGCCCTCGCCCAAAAAGCTGAAATCAAGGGTCACAGACCGCGCATCTTCGTTGGTAATACCGCCAATAAACCAATTGTTGGAGCCCCGTTCCTGGCGCGCGTAAACTACGTATTCGCCAATTTCACCTTCCAGCGGCAATGACTCTTCCCAGTCTGCGGGTACGTCCTTAATGAACTGAAAGAGATCAAGCTTGGCTGCGTAATTACGCGGTAAATCGGCTGCCATCTGTAGCGGGCTGTACAGGACCACCATCAATGCCAACTGCTTGGCGATGGTGGTTCGAATACGTTCATTCACGTCCATCCCTTTAAACGTGACATCAAACACGCCGGGTGTGAAATCGAGCGGCCCGCCCATCATGCGGGTGAAGGGCAATATGGTGGTGTGCGCTGGCTGATTTCCTTCGGACCAGGCGTTGTATTCCTGTCCGCGCACGCCCTCACGGGTCATGAAGTTGGGGTAGGTGCGTCGCAGGCCTGTGGGCTTGATGGGCTCGTGCATGTTGATGCCAATCTTGTATTTGGCGGCCAGCTCGATCGACTTCTGATAGTGATTCACCATGAACTGGCCATGGTTCCACTCATACACCAGGAACTGGTCATTGTCATTGTCACTGCCGTGGACGTCGTGACGTGGATACCTATTTGAAAAGCCGACATAGCCGGTCTTCAGATGATTAACGCCCAGCTCTTGGTAGAGCGCGTACGCATCTTCCATTTGATCTTCATAGTTCTTGATGCCGCCTGACGTTTCATTGTGGAGAACAAGATCGACATTCTTCTCCTGTGCGTAGGCAGCCACCGCCTGGAGATCGAAAAAGGGTTGTGCTTCAGTGAAACTGAAAAGATCAGCATTGGCGATCCAGTCGCCATCCCAGCCGATATTCCAACCCTCAACGAGGAAACCATCCAGGCCATGCTCTGAGATGAAGTCGATATAGCGTTTGGCTTCCGCCGTCGTTGCACCGAGTATGTCGCCCGTTGCCCAACTGTTTTCGCCTACGTGCATACCCCACCAAATGCCCATGTAAATACCGGGCTTTACCCAGGACACATCACCGAGTTTGTTGGGTTCGTTGAGATTGAGGATGAGGTTGGAAGACAACAGTTCGGTCGCGGACTCAGTCACCTGAATAGTGCGCCAGGGCGTTTCAAACGCGCCGCTTCTTCGCACTCTCACACCGTCGTAGCCGGTGACCAATTCGCCTTTCAGCACGCTGCTTTGGGTGCCTCGCAGCACCATGCTTGAGTAATCAATCAACGAGGCTTCGTGAATCGTGACGTAGCGATCGGTGCTATCGAGAACAGTCAGCGGTGTGTGTGCACTTTTAACGCTCGCTACGTCCGTCTTGAAGTACTCGTACTCGTAGCGGTCTTTGTTGTAGGCGGGATTCCAGAATGTTCTGTCGCTTGGATTAGCGATATCAAACTCGGTCAGCTCATCTGTAATAAGCAGTTCGCCGTCTTTGAAGTTGTCGGGAAATTCAAAACGAAAGCCGACGCCCTCATCGAAGACTCGGACGCGCAAGGTAAGCTCTCGATTGCCGTCACTGATGGTGAAATTCTGTTCGTTGTGATGGTCTCTGACGACACGGCGCTCGCCCCAGGGTTGCTCCCATAGCAAATCCGAAGAGTTGGATTTACCCGGTACGACCGACAGTGCATCGCTGAAGTTCGCCGTGTTTGCGAAGGCAAATCCGAGGCGGCTGTCGTTGATGACGGGTGTGCCCTGGTCGCTGACGGAGTAGTAAACTCGTCCCAGCTCATCACTGCTTATGTGAAACGCCAACTCACCGTTTGGTGCGGCAAGGGTATAGACCTCAGGGTCTCTGGCACAGCTCGACAACAGAGCCACACAGACCACACTCAAGACAAACGCACGAATCATCCCAACCCCCATTATTTTTTTCAGTGATCATACATCCCGAGTCTGTTTTCATCACCGCGATGTTAATTTTCTGGAGATCGTCGATTTTTTCTGCGTGATAAATCGCTCTTAGTAGCCGCTGCAATGACGCCCTAGGACACCAACTTGATGCGCCACTAGCTAACTGCCTCTAGGAACTTATCGTGGCTCGGCATTGCAGCGACTGTTTTACCGATCAATGTTTGTAAATCTCTGAAAAGGCCATTTAACTGATCCGAGGAAATCGTGTGGGCGATAGGATGATAGTCATCGGGTATCAGCCCTTGCCCTATCATGACTTGTTGCCATGCAATCTCGTGGAATAAGTCGTCGCTTTCCTTAAAGACTTTTGCCGAGGCCTTGAAGAGCTCCATCCGATGCTTTAACGAGTCAGGAACATCCATGTTTTGGCAGTTGACCCAAAACTCACTGTCAGAGCGTTGATTCAGCTTGTAGTGCAAAATAATAAAATCGCGGATGTGCTCCATCTCCCGCTGCGATTGTCGATTAAATTCGTCAATTTCCGCTTGTTTTATGCCCTGGTGCGGGAAGTGCTGAACTAAGCGTCTGAGGCCCACCTGTATGAGGTGAATGCTGGTCGACTCGAGGGGCTCCAGAAAGCCACTAGCGAGGCCGAAAGCAACACAATTTTTGTTCCATTGTAATTTTCGACGCCCGGTGACAAATGGAATGCTTCTAGGTTCCGCAAGAGGTTCAGACCCTAGGTGGGCCAACAGCGTTTCTCTCGCTTCCTCGTCGGAGATGTAATCACTGCAGTAAACATGTCCGTTACCCGTTCGGTGTTGCAAGGGTATATTCCACTGCCAACCCGCTTTGTGCGCGATAGATCGGGTGTAGGGCTTAACCTGGCCTACTGACTTAGTGGGTACAGCGAGGGCGCGATCGCAGGGTAACCAGTGACTCCAATTTTCATAGCCTGTCTTTAATGCTTGTTCGATTAAAAGGCCTCTGAAGCCAGAGCAGTCAATAAAGAGGTCCCCCTCAACCTTCTGACCCGATTCGAGCACGACGTCTGTGATGAAGTCTGTGTGGGCGCATTGATTCACGTTGCTGATCTTGCCCTCGATACGTTTGACACCTCGGGTTTCACTGAATTTCCTAAGGTGCTTTGCGTACAAACCTGCATCGAAATGGTAGGCGTAGGCGATGCCTTGAAGGTCAGTGCCTGAGATCTGTTTTACCTTTGCAAAGCGATTCAACTTCGCTGCTTGAAAATTTAGAGAAAAGTCCCAGAAATCCTCCTTTCTTCCTTCCTTCTTTGCTCTCAGCCAAAAATTATGGAAGCTGCAGAAGGCGAAATCTTTACCTACATTGCCGAAGGCATGCATGTATTTATCGCCAACTTGTCCCCAGTTTTCGAATTGAATGCCCAGCTTAATGCTGCCTTGCGTGTTCTTGAGAAACGCCGTTTCTTCAAAACCAAGCGCATTATTAAAGGCAAGGATGGGCGGAATGGTGGCTTCTCCAACGCCTACAATTCCGATTTCGTCGGACTCAACAAGCGTTATGTCTATGACCTTGCCGAGCGTCCTCGATAAAAATGCTGCAGCGTTCCAACCGGCGGTGCCGCCGCCGACGATTACGATTTTGTTTATTTTATTGGTCACGTTATCCACGCTTTTTGAACCCGCCGTTGCAAAAAAAAACCTCTACGACTGACGCCGTAGAGGTTGTAGTTTAGCGCTCCAGATTAGAAGTTGTAGTTAAACCCTAGTCTGTAGTTCACGCCGTACTCCTGATAGTCACGAACGAACTGCTGCCATCCTTGACCCGAGACAAATGGCTCGTCTGTTAGGTTGATACCCTGGAAATAAACTCGCAAGCCTTGGAGTTGCTCAATACCCGAGTTTTCAAAGTTGTAGCCCAGCTGTGCATCCCAAATACTCTCACCAGAGATATCATATTGCTGCACAGAGAAGCCAAGGCCGTAGAGATCCCCTTTGAAATCCTCTCGCTTGCGCATGCTCACACGCGCTTCAAATCCTGCGTTTTCATAGTAAACGGTCGCCTGTTGAATCTCTTCTGATAGACCCGGCAGTACGTAGTTGCCGCCGCCGGGTGTGTTGAGATTTGACCAGACTTGGGTGTGGCTGAGGAATACACCGAAACCGTCGAGCGCATCAGCCACCTGATTGAGCGGTAGTGATAACGACACCTCATAGCCCCGAATCTTACCGTCACCACCATTAGACTGCCCGCCAATCGTAGCCGTTGTACTACCATCCGGTGCTGTTTCATTGACCGCGGCCAGGAAGTTAGAGATGTCAATGACGTCCGAACCACCATGTATCCAGCTTTCGATGTTCTTTTGGTACAACGCTAGTGCAAAGTACCCATCGTCAGCAAAATAATTTTCGTAGGTCAAATCCAAACCGACGGCTTCTTTAGGCTCAAGGTTGGTATTGCCGCCACTGGCCGACCAGTAGTTACCGTACTGATCCTGCGTGTTGTTGAGATTGATGCTGAAAGACGCATTCATCTCATCCATGCGTGGGCGTGACATCGTTTTGGCGAGTCCGAACCGAATCACTTGCTTGTCCGTTAACTCATAACGCAGGTTTAGACTGGGCAGGATGTTATCGTAACTGTGCTTTACAGTTTGTTTAACGATGCCGTCCGCCGTGATTGCATTACCCAAAGAGCTTTGCTCTGTGTGCACATATCGGAACCCGACATTTCCAGAGATGGGCTTGCCTGCGAACGTTGAGTCAATATTTGCCATGACAAAGCCCGCGGTTAGGTCTTCCGAGACGGTCCATGAGCGTGTTGCGTGGCTTGATGTCTCTGGAATCAGATCGAAGACACCGCCATTCACCATAGCTCGTGAGTCATAGGCAACAATTCCAGGAATGCCCAGGAAGGCCAACTCTACGGACCCCAAGTGGTATTGATCGCTGATCATTCCGGTATTGGGGAAATCGCCGAGCGTCATGTAAAACCCTGCAGATAGCTTGGTTTTGTCTCGCTCACGCACAGACACACCATACTCGATGCTCGAAATTACATCGCTGTCGATCATCGTTTCTGCTGAGATTTTGATTGAGGTCAGTTCATCATCGATTTCTGGAACGTTGATGAAGCCATCTTGGCCTTGGCCTTCAAAGCCGATGAAGTCATCGCCGTATTGAGCGGCCAGCGCATCATTAAGTTCTGTTCCACCCCAGTTAAATTGACCACCTAGCTGTATCAAGTTGCGATCGGTGTAATCAAGACCTGTACTAAACGTCGCGCCTGCTTCTCCACCCAAATTGTAAGTAATGGTATCGCCCGCACCTCTCGACGTTCCTCGACCCGTGCCCGCGTAGCTCTCCATTGAGTAGATATCACGCTCGACTTCGGAGCGACTGACGTCGAATACAACGTTTGTGTTGTCGCTCGCATTCACTTCGACGTTAAAGCCAAACTGTGACAACTCCGCATTTCGTTCTTCGTAATCGTTGCGCACTAGTACTTTGTGGCCTACGGATGTTGCCTGACTCACAATGCCGTCAGATGAGACGTCATCAATTGTGATCGTCTGACCCATCTGACCCCATCCAAAGGGGATTTCTACGCCTCTCAGTATCTTTTGATCGGAGAAATCTACATACAGCGCATCAGCGGTCATACTGACCCTCTCGTTGGGCTCGTACTGGACCACCAGCATTGTTGAGTCGCGCTCGAGCGTTGATGACCGAACGAAAGGTTTTGCTCCGCCTAAAAGATCTCCCTGCGCGCCATTGCTGTCAGTGAAGCCCTGGAGATAGCCCCAAGCATTCCATCGATTCTCTTGGTTGGGCGAGTCAAGCATGGCGTGAGCGAACGCAACACCCAATGTGCCATCTGCGAACTGATCGATGTAGGAGAATGTAGCATTTAGGCCAGCCTCATCCGCATCCGGATTGAGCTGTCCAAGATCATTTCGTTCATATTCTGCACGGACGGACATTCGGCTGTTTGTGTCCAAGGGCTTGATCGTTCGCATGTCGATTACGCCAGCGATCCCCTCGGCTTCAAGGTTCGCATCTGGTGTCTTGTAGACGTCAACGCCCGCCATAATTTCAGAGGGGTACAAATCAAACTCGACGCCCCGGTTATCAGAAATTGATACCTGCTCACGTCCGTTAAATGTCGTTGCACTCTCGTTTTCGCCGAAGCCCCGGATACTGATCCGGCTAGCACGACCATCGAGCCGCTGTGCAGCTAACCCAGGAAGCCTAGCTAGCGACTCTGCAATTGACGAATCAGGAAGTTTGCCGATGTCCTCAGCAGAAATTGACTCGATTATTGATCCACTCTCGCGCTTATTCTCAATCGAGTCCATCAGGCTTTTTCGATAACCCGTGACGATTACTTCCTCCATGACCTCAGCTTCTTCCTGCGCTGCTGCAGGAAGTGCAACGGCCATGCCGCTGACAGCGATAGCCACAGATACAGCACTCGCCAACCGCGAACGGTTGAAAGTCGTGTTCTTCATTTTGTGTCCCCTCAAAAGATGGAATGGTTTATGCAAACTACTGTTTTTTAATTATTCACAGCGGCACCACTGCTGCGTTGTCGTCAGGTTACTCTCAGCTAAAACGGCTGTACAAGGTTCCGCATCTTGATGTGTTAAAAAGCTGGAGGTTGCCGCTCATTTTTGCGATGTCTGAGGTCTGAGAGCCGCTGCCATGCATTAAATACAACGCAAATCTTCAGCAAATTATAGTGACAACTTGATGTGTCAAATGGGCTGGAATCTGGTTCTGAGGAGTGCCATGCTAATCACCTTGCGTAGGCTGGGACCACTGCGTGGATCTAGCCACCACCCCATGAAATAACGATAAATTGAAGGTGTTGATATGAAGAGCAGAGCGGCGGTTGCCTTTAAAGCTGGCGCGCCTTTGGAAATTGCAGAGGTGGATGTTCAGGGACCACGACCCGGTGAGGTCATGGTGGAAATCAAAGCAACGGGCGTTTGTCATACCGACGCGTTCACGTTGTCAGGTGATGATCCGGAGGGGGCTTTTCCAGCCATATTGGGCCATGAGGGCGCAGGCGTCGTTGTTGAGGTGGGCGAGGGTGTAAAATCAGTAAAGCCCGGTGACCACGTTATTCCTCTTTATACCCCCGAGTGCCGAGAGTGTAATTTCTGTCTGCACCCCAAAACGAACCTCTGCCAAGCCATTCGCGAAACTCAAGGTCAGGGCTTAATGCCTGATCATTCGAGTCGTTTTACTTTGGATGGCCAGCCAATTCTCCATTACATGGGTTGCTCGACATTTTCCAACTTCACCGTGCTACCTGAGATTGCGGTGGCAAAAGTTCGCGAGGACGCGCCCTTCGACAAGATTTGTTACATCGGCTGTGGTGTAACGACTGGTATTGGTGCCGTGGCGTTCACAATGAAGGTTGAAGCGGGCTCAACAGTCGCTGTCTTCGGCCTCGGTGGCATTGGTCTCAACGTTATACAAGGCGCTCGCATGGTGGGTGCAACGCGTATCATTGGTGTCGATTTGAACCCAACCAAGGCGGAGCTCGCGCGGCAGTTCGGTATGACGGATTTTGTTAATCCGAGCGAAGTGGAAAACGTCGTCGACCATCTGATTCAAATGACTGGTGGCGGCGTTGATTACAGTTTCGAGTGTATCGGCAACGTGAATGTCATGCGCCAGGCGCTCGAGTGCTGTCACAAGGGTTGGGGGCAAAGCTGCATCATTGGTGTGGCCGGCGCAGGCCAGGAAATTTCCACGCGACCTTTCCAGTTAGTGACCGGAAGGTCTTGGCGCGGTACCGCATTCGGTGGTGCACGCGGTCGAACGGACGTCCCCAAGATTGTCGACTGGTACATGGAAGGGAAAATCAATATCGACGAGATGATCACTCACACCATGCCGCTTAATCAGATCAATGACGCGTTTCATTTGATGCATGAGGGCAAGAGCATCCGATCCGTCGTGACGTTCTAGTAATTCGCGCTTGTAAGTCGCACTAGTAAGGCAAGTAAGTAAGGCGAGCGTTAGGGGCATTTAACAGGGGCGATAGTCATGGGGTTGGAATTATTGTCATCAAACCGTTGCTTTGCCGGAGAGCAGAAACGCTATCAGGCAACGTCCGAAACGTTATCGGGCAATACGGTGTTTTCTGTCTTCATACCCGACTTTGCCTCATCTAATCCGGTACCAGTCCTCATTTATCTGTCGGGACTGACCTGTACAGACGAAAATGCTGTGACTAAGGCCGGGGCGCAGCGTGTTGCCAGTGAGCTGGGTATTGCTGTCGTATTCCCCGATACCAGTCCCCGGGGCGATGATGTGGCAGATGATCCTGACGGCTCCTACGACTTGGGGTTAGGTGCCGGCTTCTATATCAACGCGACTCAGTCGCCTTGGGCGTCTCACTACCAGATGGAGACCTTCATCGTTGAGGAGTTGCCTGGTCTACTCGGTGGCGTAGAGGGTCTAGATCTCAGTCGCGTCAGTATTTGCGGGCATTCAATGGGCGGACACGGGGCAATGACTCTGGCGCTTAAGCATCCGGAAACCTACCGTTCCGTGAGCGCTTTTTCGCCGATTTGCAATCCGACAGATTGTCCTTGGGGTCACAAAGCATTCACGGCCTACCTCGGTGAGGATCAAGCCGAATGGCAGCAACACGACGCCACTGCCTTGATTCGCTCCGGAGCCGCCCAGGTGCCGCTGTTAGTCGATCAAGGGGCTGCGGATGCGTTTCTTGACGACCAGCTAAAACCGGATGCGCTCAAGGCTGCTTGTGATGCAGCGGGATTTCCCCTGACGTACCGATTGCATGAAGGCTTCGACCACAGCTATTTCTTCATCGCATCGTTTATCGAGGAGCACTTGCGCTTCCACGCCAAGTTCCTACACGCCTAACAGCCACTACTGGTGGACGCGTCGGTACTCTCGTGGCGGTATCTGTTTGACTTTCGTGAAGGCTCTATTGAAGTTGCTATAGCTTTCGAATCCCACACGGTCGCCAATGATTGAGATTCCCAGATTCGAAGTCTCCAACAGACGGCAGGCGGTCTCTATTCTTCGCTCGGTCATATACGTTACGAAACTGCATTTAAAGACCTGCTTGAACCATCGGCAAAAAGCCGGTGTCGACAGATTACAAATCTGCGCCATCTCCTCCACATGAATGGGGCGACTCTGATTTTGCGTGATGTGCTCAATGACTGTATTGAGACGCTTACCACTCCGGTCGTCCATGTTCTCGGGAGAGAAATCGATTGATGAAAGTCGCTGTGGCTGGCTATTCAGCTGGCATAAGCTGGCAAGCACCTCTAACACGCCAATCGCTCTAGACGCTGGCTCGAGGCGCTCAAGATTCCGCAGTAATGATTGAGTCTTCTCTGGGACTTTTTTGAACGATAGGCCATACCGTGCTTGCTCTAGAAGATGGCGTATCGGCGCAAATTCGGTGAAGCCATTTAGGACCTGTGGATTGAAGTGAATAAGGATATTGTTTGTCTGGTCGTCGTCATCCGCGTAGTTGAAGTCGTGAGGCAGAAACGACCCTGCGATAACTAACTGACCGGGCGAATAGCGCCCCACATAGTCCCCGACGATGCATTTTCCCGAACCCTTGGCCGAGTAAAAGATTTCGATTTCCTGGTGAAAATGCCAATAGGCATGGTTGCCCATTTGAGTCATTGATCTCACGCTTATCGATTGATTCTTACTCTGCTCGTCAAGTCGCTCATAAAATGGCAGCACGACAGCACCCCCCCAATTTTTTTATTATTTTCTCCCCTTTGCCTACCTTATGCGATTTCACCGTTAAATTCCTAGAGGTTAACGACCCATTTTTGGAGGTGTATCGCGAGCTTGGGTTTTATGCTGTAACACAAATAAAGAAGTGCGGGCAGGGTACGAGCGTCTCAACGCCAAAGGGCTCTACACTAGCGCTTCGAAAACAGTCCGTTCTATCTGGGTGGGGCCCCTGGCGGTGATAAGTACAAATTCGTTCGAGTGGTGGCGTGGTGCCGCGCTGTATCAGATTTATCCGAGAAGCTTTTTCGATTACAGCGGAGATGGCACGGGTGATCTCAGGGGCATCACCGAAAAACTGCACTATGTTGCCGATTTGGGCGTCGATGGTGTGTGGATTTCGCCTTTTTTTACGTCGCCCATGCATGACTTCGGATACGACGTCTCAGATTTTTGTAGCGTGGACCCCTCATTTGGGAATCTGACCGACTTTGATGCACTGATAGATCGAGCCCATAACCTGGGTCTCAAGGTTGTCATCGACCAAGTCTATTCACACTCTTCCATTGAACACCCGTGGTTTGTCTCCAGCCGCTCGTCGCGCAATAACGACAAGTCCGATTGGTATGTGTGGGCCGACGCGCGACCCGAGGGGTCGCCACCTAACAACTGGCAGTCTATCTTTGGCGGACCAGCGTGGACGTGGGATGCGCGTAGACAGCAGTACTACCTGCACAACTTTTTGAGTTCGCAGCCCGACTTGAATCTTCACAATCCTGAAGTTCAAGACGCTTTGCTGTCAGTTGCCAAGTTCTGGCTAGAGCGCGGGGTTGATGGGTTCCGGTTAGATGCCATTAATTACGGCATGCACAATGTCGAACTCCCGGATAACCCAGTGGCCGATCCCGGTCACTGGAGTGGTTTGCGGCCGGTCGACATGCAAAAGGCGATCAATAACTCTAACCACCGAGACCTCCCCACTTTCCTCGAGCGAATCAGGGCGCTGACCGATCAGTATTGTTCGCGCTTCACAGTGGCTGAGGTGGGCGGATCCCAAACACTCAACATTCGACAGGAATACACCAGGGGGGAAACTCGGCTGAATACGGCTTACGGCTTTGAATTCCTCTATCTTCCAGAGCTGGATGTTGAGGGGTTCGCCCAAATTATTGGTTCATGGTCTAACGACCCCGATCGGGGTTGGCCCTCTTGGGCCTTCTCCAACCATGATGTGCCAAGGGTACATAGCCGGTGGTTGCAGCATCTGGACGATATCCATCGTGCCAAACTTCTGGCTTTGTTGCTTATCTCGCTAAGAGGCAATCTGTTTATTTATCAGGGCGAGGAGCTTGGTCTCCCGCAGGTCGAAATTCCCTTTGACTTACTAAAAGATCCAGAGGCGCTGAGAAATTGGCCTCATACGTTGAGTAGGGATGGCGCGCGAACACCCATGCCGTGGCTCGGCGCCGCCGAGCATGGGGGGTTCACTGTCTCAACCCCATGGTTACCCGTGCCGGAATGTCATAAACAACGTGCTGTTGATTCGGTGGCTGGCGCCGAGCTCCGCGAGCATCTAAAGCGACTGCTTTCGATAAGAAATGCTTGTCCTGAGCTTCGTTGGGGAGACCTCAATAACATTTCCGGAAGCGGCGACGTACTTCGCTTTCAGCGATCGCATGACGGTCAATGCGTTCAAGCCGTCTTTAATTTCTCCGAGGAGACTGTTGTCGTTCCTGAAACTGAGATCGAACGATCGATCATGATAGTGGGACAGGGCGATTCGGCGGAGGAATTTAATGGTGAGCTGCCGCCGTTCTCTGGCGCCTTATATTACGTTTCGGCTAGGCATGTTTGATTGCACACAAGCATCTTGGAAAGAGTTTTGTCGTCATGGAGACACGTGATGCCAAGCCCTAGAGTGCTCTGCTTTGGCCTTGTCATTCCATTACTGACGCTCTTTGGTTGCGGTGTGTCTTCGTCGCTCGATGAAGCAGTCACGTCACTCCTTGAGGAGGAGGTTGTTGCCCTCAAGCGATACCCTTTCATGACCGCCTACGTTGAGACGGCAAAGGGTGAGGTTCTGGTCTCATCGGCAGTCGTAAATCCTGATTTTTATAAATATGCCGACGGTCCGGGCGTGGACGACTGGATGCGCATTTGGTCAATGAGCAAGTTGGTGACTATTGTTCTCGCGCTCGATTTGGCCGAGGACGGTGTGTTTTCGCTCGAGGACGAGGCCGCAAATTACCTCGCGGAGCTCGCCGCACTCAAGGTGGCGCGACCTCTGTCGGGTGGCACCCTGTCGGAGGCGTCTGCGCAGAGCTATGAATTAAATGCCACTGAAGACCGTGGACAGTCAGCCTGCGACTTTTCACTCGAATCACCCAGTCGCGCGATGACGATCCGCGATTTGATGGTCCACACGGCCGGCTTTTATTACGCGACGACGAATCTGCCTTGCCTTGATGAAGCTCAAGCTGCACTCGAGTTGCCGCTTGCTAAGTCGAGCGACGAATGGATGCAGGGCATTTCAACGCTGCCGCTCATACAGTCACCTGACGAGGGCTATTACTACGGACTGAATACCACCGTTCTCGGCTTTGTGATGGAGCGGGCAACAGGCAAGTCACTACAGACATTACTAGAGGAGCGTGTACTCGAGCCCTACGACATCGAAGGCTTAACTTTCCTGCTCCCCGAGTCCGCCGTCTTGCCACCTAGAGTGTCGGGTATTGACGGTGAGCTTCGTCTGGCCACGCCCATGGAGCTCGACATTTTTGGGGGTCACCAGCCGCCCTACGGTAGTGACACGACGCTTTTCCTGGGTGGTGAGGGCCTTGTCGCGACGGCACCCGGATTCGCAAAGTTTCTCCGCGTCGTGTTCTTTAGCGATGCAAACGGGGTTGAGCCGCTACTGGAGAACGCATCGCTCACTGCCATGACCAGTCCGCAAAGTAATGCGGACAGTGGCTGGGGCGCGATGGGTTACGCGCTCTGGCTGTCGAACGGGCGACGGCCTGACGATACCTACGGTCGCGCCGATATTTGGACAGGCGGTGGTTACGAGGGAACCCGTTACTGGATTGATCCTACCGAGGAGCGTGTTGGCGTCATCATGACTCAGGTATTTATGCCTCCGGCATCAGGTGTCTCGATTGAAGACAAGCTCCGCGACCTCTTAGACTCGCGGGTATCGAGTCGCTAGATCGCTAGGAAGAGATCCAGGCCACTCAGCACCAAAATAAGCCGAAGAATCAATTTCGAGCGCTTGTCTAGCGCGTCGAACTGCTTTTTGAGCTCAGCCAGCTCTTCTTTCGCGGTGTCACCCGCGTCGACGATTTTTTCGCGGCTTGCGGCAATGGCACCTGCGGCAGCAACGCCCGCTGTTGATACTCCCATGGCACGGAGCAAGCGCCGGCGGCTCAATAGTGATGTGTCAGTTTGGTCGTCGGTCATAAGTCTAGGTACAGCAATCTCTCTCGTTAAGACTGATTAAACACAGGTTTTCGTTTCTCGAGGAAGGCAGCCATCCCCTCCTGCGAATCAGGCGTCCCAAGTGTGGCAGCAACAGCCCGTTTTTCGTCTTCAATGGATTCATCGAGGGTTTTGGTTTCAAACCCGACGATGGTGTCTAGCACCGCTTTCACGGCTAGGCGAGGTTGCGCGGCGAGCTCTTCACCGAGTGCCTGTGCCCGCGCTTTTAACTGCTCCAGTGGAGCTACCTCCGTCACGAGACCCATCCGCAGTGCTTCGTTTCCATCGATTTTACGCGCACGCAAAATCATATCGAGTGCATGCGACCGACCCACGACGCGGGGAAGGCGGGCTGATCCGCCCCAGGCAGGCACACTGCCCAAATCCATCTCGGGCAGGCCAATTTTCGCGCCTTCACTGGCTGCGATTCGGAAATGGCAGGCCAGCGGTAACTCCAGTCCGGCACCGAGGCAGTACCCGAAAAAGGTGGCAATCGCGGGTGTCCCACCGTTTTCGATCATGTCCAGAACACGATGGCGTTGGGCGAAAAATGCTTCCGGACTGCCTGCCCGCTTGATGCCCTCTGGGATTTGCCTGAGATTCATGCCAGCGGAGAAGTTTGCAAGGCCCTCAGCCGTGAAGACGATAGCACGAATGGTGTCGTCAGCGAGCACCTCGGGTAGCTGCTCTTCCAAGCGATCGATGTAACTCACCGGCATAAGATTGAAGGGAGCATCGTTAACACTGAAGGTCGCAACGTGGTTGGTCACTGAAAAAAGATAGGGATCGGTCATCATTGTGTTCTCCGCTTCAGGGCCACTGTTGGCATGTTAGTCAGCGAGCCATTTGTACATCAAAAAGGCATCGACCAGTCCCAGTGTCGGATGGTTAAAGGCGCGCGGCAAGGTTCCGACAACATCGAAGCCCAGTTTTTTCCAGAGTGCGACGGCGACGTCATTACTGGAGGCGACGAAGTTGAATTGCATTGCGTTGAAACCCATTGCAACTGCTATGTGTTGTGAGTGCTCGCACATTTGTCGCGCAATACCCACGCCGCGGGCATCCGATGACACCATGTAGCCGCAGTTGCAAACGTGCTTACCCGGTCCTTCCTGGTTGGTTTTTAGGTAATAGGTTCCAAGGATCTTGCCATCGTGCTCAAACACAAAGGTGCGATCAGGCTTGGTCATCCAGAGGACTTCGGCCGTCAGCATATCCGTGTCCGCGGGGTAGGCATAGGTATCGCCGGCGCGAACGATTTCTTCAAAAATAGGCCAAATAGCGGGCCAATCATGTGATGTGGCGTTTCTAATCACGGTGTTTTCTCGTTGGGAAGATGCAAATTCAATCGCTACAGCAAGTGAGGGTCAATAGCAGGGCTTTGCTATCGATTAAATTGTTGGGTTTAATCGAAATAATCGCGATGACGCGGAGGTTTGTATGGCAAACCCATTAATCGAAAAAACACGGGAGCGTGGTGTGCTCTGGCTGACGCTAAACAATGCTGATCAGCGAAATCCGTTATCCAGCACCATGCTGGCTGAGATCACTTCATCACTGGAGACCGCGTATGACGACGACGAAATACGCTGCATAGTCATAGCGGCTCGCGGTCCGGTCTTTTCCGCAGGACACGATCTGACCGAGATGGCACGGCGTACAGACGAGACCAGTGAGGCGTGGAAGCGTCGCGTGATGGATATCCTTGAAGCCTGTGCCGCGATGATGCAGCGCATTGTCCACGGTCCCAAAGCAGTCATTGCCTGTGTGCAGGGCACCGCAACAGCGGCGGGCTGTCAGCTCGTGTCGGCTTGCGATATGGCGATTGCCGCTAGTGATTCCCGTTTCTGCACGCCGGGTGTAAATCTGGGCGCCTTTTGCACGACACCCTTGGTAGGTATTGGTCGTAACCTCTCTAGAAAGCACGCACTTGAAATGGCACTCACCGGCGAATTTTTCTGTGCGGCCGATGCAGAGCGATTTGGACTGATCAATCGCTGCGTATCGCCTGACGACGTTGTAGCCGAGACCCAGGCCTTGGCGGCGCGTATAGCCTCGCGTTCGCCACAAAGTATCCGGGATGGTAAGACGGCTTTTTACACGCAGATTGAAATGCCTCTCAATGATGCCTTTGAGCACGCCAACCAAGTCATGGTTGAGGCAATGACCTCCGACGAATCGCGCCAGGGTGTGAAGGCGTTCTTCGAGAAGCGCACCCCAGAGTGGGGATGATCGCGTGCTGATTGAGACCGATCAGGGTCTTGCCAATCTGCTAAAGACAGTGCGCCATGTTGCGCTGGTGGGTGCGAGTCATAAACCGGAGCGGCCGAGTTATCAGGTCCTGACGTTTCTCCTTGAGAAAGGCTATCGGGTCACGCCGGTGAATCCGGGTCTGGCGGGCCAAACCCTTCAGGGTCAGACCGTGGTCGGTTCTTTGAGTGATATCGATGCTCCCGTCGACTTGGTTGATATCTTTAGGGATGGCAGCGTTTTACCGGGTCTGGTCGACGAAGCGATTGCGATAGGAGCCCCGTCTCTGTGGACGCAGCTTGACGTGCGACACCCCGAGGCTGAACAAAAGGCCCTGGATCAAGGGCTAACTGTCGTTATCGACAAATGCCCTGCTAAAGAGTGGCCGCGGCTCGAAGCCTGCGGCCTGCTCTAAAGACTCCCAAAGTCACAGGTTGTTGCCAGCAACAACCTGCGTACCGAGACTACTCGGGCCTAGAGGCTATTACCCTTCGTTTCCTCAAGCTGTGACAGCGACCAGAGGGTCAATAGCGCGGCAATCCCAATGTAGACGGACACGTAGAAGATGCCGAATTCATTCCATAGCAAGACAGCAATTGTGGGTGCGAGCGCGCCGCCAAGAATGGCGCCGATCTGATAGCCGAGAGAAGCGCCTGAATAGCGCACTTCGGTACTGAATAGCTCGGTGAAGTAGGCTGCTTGAGGTCCGTATTGCATACCGAGGAACAGAAGCCCCATGGTGATAGCAAAGCCAATCATCATGGGATCACCCGTGTCGATAAGTGGGAACAAGATGAAGCCCCAGATACCAGTGAGGATGGCGCCCCAGCGATAAACGTTCTTGCGCCCAATCCGATCTGACAATCCCGAGAAGTAGAATTGCGTTGGCACCATGATGGCGGCGGCGACCAGAACGGCCGTCAGCATCGTGTCGCGCGATAGTTCAACCGAGGGCGAGTTCATGCCATAGGCAATCACGAAGGCGATCAGGATATAGAACGTCACCTGAACCGACAGGAAGGCGCCGGCCGCCAACATGATGCGCTTGGGGTATTTGCGAATCGCTTCAACCACCGGTGAGCGCTCGACCGCAGCTGCTGGTTTATCGTCAGCCGATTGTGCATCGCTGAGTGATCGGAAGGCTTCCGTGTCTTCAATTTTCAGCTGAATGTACATAGAAATACCGATCAGCACGATGCTTGCAATAAACGGTAGTCGCCAGCCCCAATCCATAAATGCCTCGTCGCTCATTGAGCTACTGACACCAATGAAAGCCAGGTTCGCGAGAATGACGCCTATAGGGGCACCAGCCTGCGCGTAGGCCCCATACCAGCCGCGCTGATCAGACGGCGCACTCTCTGTCACAAGCAACATGGCGCCACCCCACTGACCGCCAATGGCCAGTCCCTGAATGAAGCGCAGAGCTACCAGCAAGAGGGGTGCGGCGATGCCGATGGAAGCATATGTCGGAAGGAAGCCGATGAGTGTTGTAGCAACGCCCATCATCATTAATGCGACCACCAAGGTGCGTTTGCGACCGATGCGATCACCGAAGTGACCAAAGATAATTCCGCCCAGAGGACGAGCCAAGAATCCGACCGCAAGCGTACTGAAACTTATGATCAGAAGGACCATGGTCGGCAGCTCCTGCGGGAAAAACGCTTTGGGGAAAATCACCGCAGCGGCCGTGCCGTAAAGGAAGAAGTCATACCATTCGATACTGGTTCCCGCGAGCGAGGTCATCGCGACCCGACGCATGTTCTGCTGCTGGTCCTGCCCAGTTGTGTTACTCATTGTTCGATCTCTCAGTCTTGGCTTTTATTGTTAGTTCACTCATCGGCTAGCGATGAATTAGCGGAATCGTGAATATGCTGCCCCGCATATCGACATTCATCTAATAGCGAGATGGCGCGCGGGTCAATGGGCGAGGGGTTTTAACCGGTGTGCTCGGGGTAGGTTAAGGGGCCATCAAAGGTCGATAAAAAGCCCAGGACTGCTCGGCTGCTGCCGTCGATCTGTGCAATCATTGCGCCACGAGACTCGAAGAGTAAGTGATGGCCACACCATGGACGCAACGACCAACGCACCGTTTTATGACAAAACCAGTACCTTGGAGCGGCAGCGCAGCTTCATCAATGGAGATTTTGTTTCATCCCCATCGGGGGAAACATTTCAAACGCGACACCCGGGTACAGGGCATGTGATCTGCGATGTCGAGGTTGCCGATCATCGTCTTGTCGACTCAGCCGTGGCGTCAGCCCATGCGGCGTTTGCAGCCTGGTCAGAAACACCCGCGGCTGAGCGCGGCGCTATTTTGCGACGGGCGGCAGCGCTTCTGAGAGAGAGAAATCAGGAGCTCGCGGAACTGGAGACACTTGATACGGGCAAAGCCATTCAGGAAACGAGCCTGATTGACGTCATCAGTGGCGTCGAGGTGCTCGAGTACTACGCGGGCGTTGCGCAGAGCCTGCAAGGGTCGCATATCGATCTTCCGCCTGAGGCCTTCGCGATCATGCGGCGTGAACCCCTTGGCGTGTGTGCGGCGATTGGGGCGTGGAACTACCCCATCCAGATTGCCTTGTGGAAGTCTGCACCGGCACTGGCCTGTGGTAACACTATGGTGTTCAAGCCCTCTGAGGTGACACCTCTCACCGTCTTGAAGCTGGCGGAAATATACCGTGAGGCCGGTTTGCCCAAGGGCGTGTTCAATGTGGTGCTGGGCGCTGGTGAGACAGGTAGCGCGCTGGTACAGCATCCGGATGTGGCGAAGGTGTCGCTGACAGGCTCGGTCGCCACCGGGAAACGTGTCGCTGCCATGGCATCAGAGACACTGAAGAAGGTGACCCTCGAGCTGGGCGGTAAATCGCCCATTGTGATCTTTGATGATTGCGACTTCGATAGCGCCGTGAACGCGGCATTGGCGGGAAACTTCTACTCAACAGGACAGGTTTGCTCGAATGGCACCCGCGTGTTCGTTCATGAAGCGATCTACGACGCCTTTGTTGAGGAGGTGGTAGCGCGTTCCAACGCGATTGTTGTGGGTGACCCCTTTGATCCCGAAACCCAGATGGGCCCACTGGTATCACAGCAGCAATTGGACAAGGTCGCGGGTTACCTGTCTGAGGTTCGAAGCGCGGATGACGTAAGTCTCTTGTGTGGTGGTGACACTGATTTTGATGCCGCGTTCTCGGATGGCTATTACGTTTCACCGGCCGTGGTGGTGACCGACAATGAAGATCATTCGGTGGTTACCGATGAGGTGTTTGGCCCGGTAATGACGGTGTTGAAATTCTCTGATGAAGCGGACGTGGTCAATCGTGCTAATGCAACGCGTCTAGGACTTGCTGCCGCTGTCTTTAGCCAAAATTTTTCCTTGGCTCATCGAGTAGCGAATGCCTTGCAGGCTGGTATTGTCTGGATCAACGAATACAATATTACCCCTGCCGAAATTCCGTTCGGTGGCTACAAAGAGTCAGGTATTGGCCGTGAAAACGGGCTGCAAACGATAGAGCACTTTACTCAAACAAAAACGATTTATGCCAACTTGGGTAAGGTCGAAAAAACCTATTGAACGGCGCGAAGCGCCAGTCCCCGGCCAACGAGCGTGGGCTGATTTTATGATGATTACGCTGACGCGCCCCTGGTTCTTATTTGGCTCACGGCAGATGCAAGTGCTAGCAGGCTTACATAGATTCTGGGCGTATGCCAGACTGCCGTTGCCAGTGCTGCTTAGCGTGGGGGTGCTCATGGCTCAGGTGACCTTTGCAGATCCCGGGACTTCAGATGATGGGGTTGAGGTGAATAAGACGCCAAAAACCCTATTTGTCGTCGTTGATGGTATTCCCGCCGACGTTATTGAGCGTGTAAACACGCCAGGCATCGATGCTGTCGCCTCGAAGGGTTCGTATCAGCGAGCCTACGTTGGAGGCGAACTCGGTATGCCAACTGAGAGCCCAACCGTATCCGGGGTAGGCTACATGAGCTTGTTAACCGGGACCTGGTCAAACAAGCA
>DPGN01000060.1:44823-55200 GCA_003523185.1 Halieaceae bacterium | reverse complement strand
CAAGCCAGGGCAGTGTCGACTGGTCTTTTCTCGACATGGACAGACAATAGAACCATCTTGATGGGTGATGGCTTGGAAGCGGCGGGAGGCTACAAGTTTGACTTCGTAGCTGACGGGTATGAGAAGGATCCTGCGTTCGCGCCCGGGCTTGAGGATGTCGAGCGAATCCAGGCTGTCGATCTGCAGGTAACGACCTTGGCAGCCAAGACACTTCTTGAGTCTGCCCCGGATCTCTCATGGGTCTACTTGCAGCACACAGACGATATTGGTCATCGCGATGGCGACGGCCCCTCAATGGATCTTGCCGTACGCTGGGTTGATGCGCGCGTGTCCGAGCTCTGGTCCGCGGTTCAGGCAAGAGGCCAGCACTTCGCAAACGAGGACTGGCTAGTCGTCGTCACTACCGATCATGGTAGAAGCTCATCGAACGGGAAGGGGCATGGTGGGCAATCAGACCGGGAGCGCACAATCTGGATCGCAAGTAATAGCCCGCGTATGGTTTCCCCGGCCGAGCGAAGTGCGGCCATCGTAGATATCTATCCGACGATTGTTGAGCACATGCGCTTTGATATGCCCGATGAGGTTGCTGCGCAACTCGAAGGGCAATCGCTATTATCGCAGTGAGGAGCTGACGGTGGCTGAGGAGTTTGATTACATCATTGTAGGCGGCGGATCCGCCGGCTGTGTGTTGGCCAATCGACTGTCACAGGATTCTTCAATATCCGTCCTATTGCTAGAGGCTGGCGGCCACGGCCGCAGCCTCTTTGTCGATATGCCAACGGCCTTTGCCATACCCATGGCGTCGAAAGTCTTCAACTGGGGATATTTCAGCGAACCCGAGTCGGCACTGGACGGGCGACCGATGGATGCGGCGCGCGGTCGGGGGTTGGGTGGATCTTCAGCGATTAACGGCATGGTCTACGTCAGAGGTCATGCGCGTGATTTTGATGAGTGGGAGTCGCTGGGTGCCATCGGCTGGAACTATCGGAGCTGCCTGCCATATTTTCAGCGCGCCGAATCCTGGATGCACGGTGGCGATGATTATCGCGGTGGAGATGGCCCTGTGGGCACCTCCAACGGCAACAATCGGAAAAACCCCCTGTATCAGGCCTTTATCGATGCGGGTGAAGAAGCCGGCTATGGTCTAACTGACGACTACAACGGTTACAGGCAGGAGGGCTTCGGTCCGATGCATATGACCGTGAAGGCTGGTGTTCGCTCCTCGACCCGCAGATCCTATCTCGAGCCCGTTCGAAGTCGATCGAACCTGACGGTAATGACGGGTGCCGAAGTTGACCGCATTGAACTGGAAGAGGGCGTTGCTAAGCGCGTCGTCTTTAAAAAGGCCGGTGCTGTGAAGGTCGTATCGACCCGACGTGAAGTGGTGTTGAGCGCCGGTAGCATTGGCTCACCCAGTATTCTTCAGCGCTCAGGCATTGGGCCTGCCAAGGTGCTATCAGATGCTGGTGTTGCGATGGTTCATGAGCTGCCAGGTGTTGGTGAAAATCTAACCGATCACTTGGAGGTCTACTTTCAATACCGGTGCACCCAACCCATTACTATCAACGGACATTTGAACCCGTGGGGCAAGTTCAAGATTGGTCTGCAATGGGTGCTTACCAAAACGGGCTTAGGTGCGAGTAATCATTTCGAGTCTTGCGGCTTCATCCGCACGAGAGCGGGTGTCGAGTGGCCCGATATTCAGTACCACTTTCTACCCGGCGCGATTCGCTACGACGGCAACGCAGCATTCAATGGCCATGGCTTTCAGGTGCATGTGGGGCCCAACAAACCCGAAAGTCGCGGTCACGTCCGTATACGAAGCGCCGACCCTGCAGACGCACCGCGGATCGTTTTCAATTACCTAGCCACCGAAAAAGATCGTGAGGATTGGCGCATCTGTCTTCGCCTTACGCGCGAAATTCTTTGTCAGCCGGCGCTTGATAATTTCAGAGGCGATGAAATCCAGCCTGCGATTGACCTATCTGATGATAGTGCCGTGGATGCCTGGGTCAGAGCCAATGTGGAGACTGCTTATCATCCCTCCTGCAGTTGCCGGATGGGTGCGGAGGACGATGATATGGCGGTGGTTGATCCAGAGTGTCGTGTCCGCGGAGTCTGGGGTCTCCGTGTGGTGGATTCCTCTATATTCCCGAGTATCCCCAACGGTAATCTCAACGCACCTACCATCATGCTGGCCGAGCGTGCCGCTGCACTGATCAGAGGTGAGGCCCTGGAGATATCTAATGCGGCAACTTGGATAGCCGAGGATTGGGAGACCGCCCAGCGCGTTGGTGAGCCTGTCAGGCCAATGAATGATGACCTTTTAAGGTCCGCCCCATGATGACGCTCCTTTCGATTGCCATGGTGGTTGCCTTGCTGTCTGCAGTCTTTGTGGTGTTGCGGTGGCCTACCTACCAATGCATTGGCGACACTCCCTTACCCACCTTGTCCTTTTTGGCCATTCTGTTCACCTCTGGCCTGGATGTGGGACTCATCATGTTCCCGCTCATCGATTTTCAGACCTATGCCACTGAGACCGATTACGGTTTCGCAAGTCCTCTGGTGATTGAGTTTGGTTTTTGGGGCGGCCTGGTATGGGGGTTTTACTTCCTTACAACGCTTTATTTTTGCGCTATCGAGCCCCGACTAAAACTGTTTGAGCTTGCGCCCATACGCTGGATTCATAATCTGGTGGTCATAGCGACCTGCGCTTTCACCGCGTATCTCTTTCTTGCTTACCTACCCAGTTACATTGAGGGCATCAGTCCAATGGCAACCTACCTACTGGTGGGTACGGTAATTGTCCTTGCGGTGGTGTCGAGTACGCGACTCACCGTGTTGCGGGTGCTCAGCTTGAGTTCTACGGGCTTGTTTTTCGTTCTGATTGCGGCTGCGTGGCTAGCGTCGGGTGTCGGTATTAGCGGTCTTCTTGGGACGATGAGTGGTCTGAGCGGCTACCTGGCAAACCTCGATCGCTTCATTCTACCGATCAATGAATATCACGGTTTTTACCTAAGTTGGTGGTTTGCCTGGTCAATCATGATCGGTCAATTTGTCGCTCGGTTTGTTAACGGTATGGCCGCATGGAAGCTCTTGATTGCGATATTGATTGTGCCATCCGTCCCCATCGCACTCTGGTTCTCGGTGCTCTTTGGCTACTTTGCAGGTGGGATGCCCGTAAGCGACTCAATCACGCTGCTCATGATTGTTGTTGGCACCCTGTTTGTGATCAATAGCTTGGACTCTTTAACCCGACTGTATTCACAGAACCTGGATCTCACCGTGGAAGCGCTGGGTCGGTACCGCTACGTGCTGACCCATGCGGGCCTGCTTGCCGGCTTGGTTGTGTTGTATCAGTTCACGCCACTCAAAATCGAATGGATCGGCATGATCGTGATTGGCCTGTACGTCGCGATTTACGCCCTTGTTTTTGTCAGACGTGGTGAGCTAACTGAGGGAGCGTCGTAAGCGCCCACGCCACCTGGCGTATAGACCCCTTACTGTATGCGTGCGCCCTGGCGTTTGAGCTCGCCTTGTAGCGCTGATAAAGACAGCTCTTCAAAGCGTTCGTTTCGTTTGACCGACAAAGCGGCAGCCGTGCCCGCCGCCTGACCGGTCACTGCACAGCACATCATATTGCGGGTGGCGGCATGGCTGACGCGATCACCACCAGTAATCCGTCCTGCGCAAATAAGGTTTTCAACATTTTTTGGAATCAGGGTCCGATAGGGCAGATGGAAGTAACGGCCGGTCGTGGGCAGGATGAGAATGCCGTAGCCATCGATGAACTCGGGGAAAATCCCGACTGAGTCGTCAAATCTTCCCTGCTCGCGCACATCGTGTTCGGTCATGTTGTAGGCTGAATCAATCTTCCGGGTATCGCGAATACCCAAGGTCATTCCGAAGTTTCGCAACTTGGCGTTCTCACAGCCGGGTTGGAATGCCTGTAGCGCCTTTACGGCCATCATCGCCTGCTTACGACCTTCCATTTCGCCACGAGTGAGATCGGCGGGGTCGGTGCCGTCATAACCGAGGAGGTGGACGAGGTTCATGTAGGTGAGGTCGCCCGTATCGTAAAGTGCGCCCCAGGTGCCTGAAATTGTGTCGAGGTTGGGTGGGATCAGCCCCTCGGCCCGCGCACGCTCAAATGGCTTGCGTAGGAAGGGCGAGAACATCTCATCTTCCTTCCCGGTGGTTTCGATCGTCCATTGTCCGTAGGCCCAGTCTGCATAGGTGTGAGGCGCTGCTTTGACGTGCTCGATGAACTTTGTCTTGTCGACACCCGAGAGCGAGAACATGACCGAGGCGCCAATCATGTCCTGCTTGGCTTGCTTGAATGTCGGCGCCCCGGCCCTGTACGCAACGTCTGCATCGCCTGTCGCGTCTATAACGCGCTCCGCAAGGATGGCTTCCCGGCCTGCCTTACTCTCGACTATGGCACCCGTTATTCGACTGCCGTCCATGATGGGAGCGACGAATAAGCGGTGAAGCATGGGTGTGATTCCCGCCTCGAGGACAAGGTCGTCTGCGACCGCTTTGAAGGCCTCACCATCGATGGCATGGCTGTGGGATTGTGGTTCAGCCACCGAGGCGCCCACTGCCTTGGCACGCTCTTCAAACTCAATACCAATGCCTTCACTATCGACGGTCTGCTCGTGTCGATACCAGGCGAAACCCTCGACACCCACTGCGGTGATGTTGCCACCAAAACAGCCAAAACGCTCGAGCAAGGTCACGCTGACACCGGCCCGTGCGGCAGCAATGGCAGCGGCAAGTCCGGCAGGCCCGCTACCGATAACCAGGACATCAGTAGAGTGGATAACCTCAATATCTCTAGCGGGTTCTTTTATTTTCATTATGATTCACTGTAGTTTGTGCCCCGGGGGCAGGTTATGCAAAACGATTCGAGGTTGCTAGCTATACTGAGTATGCCTCTCGGGTGCGAGTGAAGATAAAAACAAGTATTTGCCAACAGAAGGCGCAAACAGCAGAAGTACAACAGCCATGTCTTTAGATGTATCGCGTGCAAACGATCAGGCCGTCGCAAGGGTTCGTGAGTTATTGAATAAGGATCCCAAAGCTGCGTTAAGCGAGGCTGAAGAAGTCTTGGAACAGACTCCTCATCATTTGGAGCTCCTCTTTTTAAAGGGTGTCGCTCACCATCGCATCGCCGAGTACCAGCAAGCTCTTGTTACCTTTGAGCAGGTCCTTAAAACTAACGACGCAATCACCGAAGCGCACTTTCAACTCGCCTTATCGCAGGCATCACTTAAGTTGATGGGGCCTGCGGTAGCCTCACTTCGACGCGTTATTTCACTGGAGCCTCTCCATCGTTCCGCGTGGCGCGTACTGAGTGAGATCCTTTCTATAGAGGGAGATTTCGACGCGGCGAGCGAGGCTCAGCTGCGTCATATCGAGGCGTCGGCGAGCAATCCAAAGTTGCGCGAGGCTGGCGCGGCCATGATTAGGAACGATATTCCTCGTGCCGAGCGCTTACTAAAGTCGTACCTAAAGGCTGTACCAACAGACGTGGCAGCGATGAGGATGCTGGCGGAGGTGGCTGTTAGGGTTGGGAGAGATAGCGACGCAGAGAAGTTGCTGTCCCGGTGTCTGTCTTTGGCGCCGAAGTTTTCTGGTGCGCGTTACAACTACGCGGTACTCATGCACAGAATGAATAAACCCGCAGAGGCACTCGCACAGGTCGAGGCGTTACTCTTGGAGGACCCAGAGAAGCCCAGTTATCGTAATTTAATTGCGGTCATTCTGAGCCGGATTGGCGAGTACGAGCGATCGAGTGATTACTACGAATCACTGGTGGATGATTATCCAGACAATCCCAAGATTTGGCTTAGCTACGCCCACGTTCTTAAGACTGAGGGCAAACGGAGCGAGTGTGAGGCAGCCTATCGCCGAGCAATAGCGCTTCAGCCAAATTTTGGTGAAGCTTTTTGGAGTCTTGCTAACCTGAAAACGTTTCGGTTTGAAGAAGATGACATAAACACCATGAGGCAGTCAGTTCTTGACGCCGGTACTGAGCTCAACAGTCGAGTGCAATTTCATTTTGCACTAGGCAAGGCAGCAGAGGACGCTGGAGACCACGAGCAGTGTTTTGAGCATTACAGCCAGGGCAATGAACTACACGCATCTACCTTGAATTACAGTGCGGAGAAAAACACTCGGCGCATGCTTCGGATGAAGTCCAGTTTTACCCGCGAGTTTTTTGATCAGCGGGCGTCTTTGGGCTGCCCAGATCCAAGCCCTATTTTTATTGTGGGTATGCCCCGAGCGGGCTCCACCTTGTTAGAACAGATTCTCTCCAGCCATTCAAAAGTGGAAGGTACAACCGAGTTGCCCGACATCGTGACTTTGGCGCGAGAGCTCAGAGAGCGATCTGATGAAAAGGAGATTGGGTCCTACGACAATGTGCTTGCTTCACTTAACGCCTCCGAGTTGGCGGAGCTTGGCGAGACCTACCTTGCACGGACAAAAATACATAGGAAAACAGAAAAGCCCTTCTTCATAGACAAGATGCCGAATAATTTTTTGCACATCGCGCTTATCGCAGTCACTTTACCCAACGCCAAAATCATTGACGCTCGAAGGCACCCTCTGGCCTGTTGTTTCTCTAATTTCAAGCAATATTTTGCGCAAGGTCAAAGCTTCAGTTACTCGCTGTCTGATATGGGCTCTTTTTACAGGGATTATGTCGAGCTCATGGCTCATTACGATCGAGGCCTTCCCGGCAAGGTCCACCGCGTGATCTACGAGGAAATGGTCGCGGATACCGAAACGCAGATTCGCAGGATGCTAGACCACTGCGGGCTTGATTTTGAGCCCGAGTGTCTGCGCTTTTTTGAGAACGATCGGCCTGTCCGAACCGCGAGTTCAGAGCAAGTGCGTCAACCCATTTACAGTGATGCTATCGCGCAATGGAAGCCATTCGAGGTCCACTTAAACCCTCTTAAGGAGGCGCTGGGCTCAGTGCTGGAAACCTACCCGTCAGCTCCTTCGTTTGACCGCTGATACCGTTGGTCGCTTCGCTGTCAATATTTTATAGGCTGTTCACTAGAACTGTGATAGAAATTGAAAATCGATAACAATTAAGGGGATTCCGATGCCGTTTTCACCTAAATCCAAGCAAGATGTTTTTTTAACAAAGAAGCCGTTGGCGGTTGCCGTTTTGGCGATGATGCCTGCCGTAGCCGCCCAAGCCCAGATCGAAGAGGTCATGGTTACCGCTCAGAAGCGTGAACAGAGCCTTCAAGATGTACCGATTAGTTTGCAGTCGTTTAACACAGACACAATCGCTGAATTGGGTATTCAAGATTTCCAAGACTACGCACGCATGATGCCTAGCGTGCAGTTCCAGCCGACTCCTGCAACGGGAGTAGGTTTTACTCAGGTCTACATGCGAGGAGTAACGACCGGGCGAGATGGCCAGGCGACCACGTCTCAGCCGAGTGTGGGTATGTACCTCGACGAGCAGCCCATCACGACAATCCAGGGCAACTTGGATATTCATATGTATGACATAGCGCGTGTAGAGGCGCTGGCGGGACCGCAGGGCACACTTTACGGTGCCAGCTCGCAGTCAGGTACGATTCGAATCATCACTAACAAGCCTGATCCATCGGCTTTTGCAGCTGGCTACGCGGTCGATGGCAATGTGGTCGACGGTGACGACACTGGCTACACCTTTGAAGGCTTTGTTAACATGCCGCTCAGCGACTCCACTGCTTTGCGCGTCGTTGCATGGAACCGACGCGATGGTGGTTGGATAGACAATGCTAGAGGAACACGAACGTTCCCCGGTGTGGCCTCCACAACTGCCGACGATATTATTCTCGATAATGCTGATGTTGCTGAGGATAATTACAATACCGTAGATACGGTCGGCGCTAGGGCGGCCCTTCTCATTGACCTCAATGAGGATTGGACGATCACGCCGCAGTTGCAATATCAAAAGCAGCAAGGTGAGGGCTCCTGGGGTGAAGACCTCAGTGACTTTGGTGGCGATCAGCAGGTCACGCACTTCAAAGAAGAGTTCACAGACGATGAGTGGTTCCAAGCCGCGTTAACGGTCGAGGGTAAGATCAGTAATTTTGACGTTGTCTACTCGGGCGCACACCTCGATAGAGACGTGGACGGCTCGTTTGACTACTCTGACTACTCCTATTGGTACGACACGATCTACACCACGGGCTACTATGCCGATCTGCACTTCCTAAGTAGTGGGGATCGAACCGTTGAGAACCAATTCTTCGATGATGCGGGCACTCGAATTATGCCTGGTGCTCGATTCGTCAACGATGATGGTTATGAGAAAACGAGTCACGAGATTCGCATTAGCTCGCCGCAGGATGCCAGCGTTCGGTTACTCGTGGGGGCTTTTTATCAAAAGCAGGAACATGATTTCCACCAGCGCTGGCTGGTCGAGGGTCTGGCTCCTTCTATGTGGCCTAACCAAGGCACGGATCAGCGATTCAAAGACATCGTGTATGTCAATAGTCTATACCGTACGGACGAGGACGAGGCGTTTTTTGGTAGCGTGAGCTTTGACGTCACCGATGATCTGGAAGCAACGTTCGGCGCTCGATACTTCAAACCGGAAGTATCGGTTGAGGGATTCTACGGCTTCGGACTCGGCTTCAACGGCGTTTGGTCGGGCACTGGGGAGGCTCAATGCGAAACTCAGGACGATTGGAAGGGTAAGCCCTGTAAAAACGTCGATAAAGGAATTAGCGAGAGCGATCAAGTTTATAGAGCGAATCTGACGTATCAAGTTAATGACGACGTTATGGTTTATGGTACTTGGTCGGAGGGCTATCGCCCTGGCGGTATCAATCGAAAGCCTAGCGCTGGCGAGTATGTGTCGGACTTCCTGACCAACTATGAGTTTGGTTGGAAGACAACACTAGCTGATGGAACGCTTCTATTTAACGGAGCCGTCTTCCTTCAAGAGTGGGATGACTTCCAGGTTTCGTTTGTCGGAGCTAATGCGATCACGCAGGTCGACAATGGCCCTACTGCGGACGTCAACGGTATCGAAGGTCAGATTCAATGGCTGCCAACCGATGGCCTGGAGATTTCGGCGGCGTTCACGCGTTTGGATAGCGAATTAAAGGATCCTTATTGTGATGGGTGTGAGTCGGATGGTGGAGCTTGGGCTCCCGCCGGTGCGTCTTTACCCCTAGCGGCTGACTTCAAGGGTAACGTGGTCGCGCGGTATTCCTTTGAATGGGCTGGATTCGACGCGCACATGCAGGGTTCACTCGCCTACGAAGGCGAGCGAAACTCTGACTTGCGCCTCCGAGATAACGCAATCAAAGGAACGATTCCGTCAAATACCTTCATGGATGTGTCGGCAGGTCTGCGAAATGACAGCTATGCAGTAGAGCTTTACGTCAGCAATTTGACTAACGAGGATGCGCCTTTGTATTACACGTCACAATGTGCGACCGGGACATGTGGCTCGCAAAATTATGGTGTCCTCGCAAGACCACGAACCATAGGTCTTCGTTTTTCACAGAAGTTCTAGGAAAAACCTGTTTCGATAAAATAGGGAACGGAGTACACCATCATCAGGGCGTCTTTTCGGCGCCCTTTTTTTTGAGCTGCTTGTGTTGTGTGTAAGACTAACCGCACCTGTTGATTCTCTAAAACTCTATCGGCAGTGACTGTACTGAGGACCTAATGGAAAAATCAGTAGATCGCGTTAACTTCGTTTTGACCCTTTCCGTCATGCTAGCCATGGCCATACCGCTCCTGCTCTTCCCCGAGGCCAGTGCCCTGGCGCTGCAAACAGCCTACAAGTTTCTCGCCACTGAGCTGGGATGGTTGTACATACTGACGGCGATAGCTGCGTTTGGTGCTGTCCTTTTCCTCGCCTTTGGTCCCTACGGGCGAGTGCGGCTCGGCGACGATACACCGGAGTTCAGTACGGCCAGCTGGATTGCGATGCTGTTCGCAGCCGGTATTGGTGCCGGCATGATGTACTGGGCATCCATCGAATGGGCGTTTTATGTCGACGCGCCGCCGTTTGGTGCTGAGCCGCGATCGCCCGAAGCTTATGTATGGGCGTCTTCCTTTGGTCTGCATCACTGGGGATTGGTTGCTTGGTCGTTTTACTGCCTGCCAACGCTCGCCATTGCTTACCCCTACTATGCGCGAGGGGTGTCCAAGCTCAAGTACAGCATCTCAGCGCCGCACTTCATCAAGGGTGGTGAATCGTCCATAGGCGCACGTCTCATGGACAGCTTTTTCATGATTGCCTTGGTGGGTGGCATTGGTAGCTCATTAGGGTTTTCCACGCCCATGATTGCTGCGCTCATCTCGAGATTAACGGGCATACCGGTAAGCTTTGAGATGGAGCTT
>DPGN01000060.1:37340-44703 GCA_003523185.1 Halieaceae bacterium | reverse complement strand
ATGTTTGGCACCAGCGTGTGGCTGGGCCTCAAGCGAGGCATCAAACGACTCAGTGACTTCAACATGGTGCTGGCATTCGTGATTTTGGTGTGCGTTCTCCTCGCCAGCGATACGGTCTTCCTGTTAAAAATGGCCATCAACTCTATTGGGCACACATTGCAAAACACCGTAGCCATGATGTTCTGGACCGATCCCATCAACGACACGGGCTTCATCGAGGACTGGACCATTTTCTACTGGGCCTGGTGGCTGGCCTACGGCCCCTACATTGGGATCTTTGTGACGCGCATCTCTAAGGGCCGTTCGTTACGCGAAGTGGTGCTTGGAATGTTGGGCATGGGCTCAATGGGCGTTTGGTTGTTCTACCTCATTATTGGCAATCATAGTCTCGGGCTTCAATTGAGTGGCGAGGTCGATGTGCTTGGCGTCATGGCCGAGTCAGATGGCAATCAGGCGATTATCGCGGGACTGGATGCCTTGCCGGGTGCGACTTTATTTATCGTTGCCTTTATTTTCCTAACCAGTATTTTCACGGCAACGACCTATGACAGTGCCTCTTATGTGTTGTCAGCGAGTGCGACGCAGTCGCTCAAGCCATCAGAAGATCCGGCTCGATGGCATCGTGTGTTCTGGGCCTGTGCCATTGCGATCTTGCCGATAGGTCTCATGTACGCGGGCGGCCTTAAAACTGCGCAGACGGTGGTTCTGGTGGTGTCACTACCTCTGGTATTTACTTTCTGGTTGTCGGGCATCTCTTTATTCAAATCACTCAAGGAAGATCACGGTGAAGTTCTGGACCCATCAGCCACCTAAGGATGTGGGCTTGGCACTCGTCGCCGGATACGCTCTGGCGCAGGTGAGGGCATGAGCGATCAGCCGGTTGCCATCGTTACCGGCGGTGCATCGGGCATTGGGCTCGGCATTGCCACCGCGTTAATGGGTGAGGATTACGACGTATTCGTGCTCGATAATGATCTGCACCACGTCGATGACTACAACGCGAGCCATCCGCTATCGCGCGCTCGATTTTGTGACGTGTCTGATGCTTTGGCAGTCGCCACTGAGATCGATGGCGTACTTCATGTGGTGGGCAGGATAGATCTGCTGGTAAACAATGCGGGGATCTCAGGCCCGACGGCGCCTGTCGAGGCCGTGGATCCATCGGAGTGGCAGAAGACCTTAGACGTTGGCCTGACTGGCGCCTTTAATGTGACAAGGTCAGTCGCGCCAATCATGAAGGCGCAGTCATCAGGTGCCATTATCAACATTGCGTCAAACGCGGGTCTAATGGGTTGCCCCAATCGCTCACCCTATGTTGCGGCTAAGTGGGGCTTGATCGGGCTGACCAAAACCTGGGCGATGGAACTGGGGTCTTTCAATATTCGAGTCAACGCCTTATGTCCGGCCAGTGTCAGAGGCTCCAGAATTGATGGTGTGATTGAGCGTGACGCGCTAGCCCGGGGGATCACGCCGGAGGCGGTGCGAGAAGTGTACCAGCGCCAGAGTTCGCTTCGGACCTTTACGAGGGCCGAGGATATTTCCGCTATGGTTTGCTATCTAGCGGGCCCCGGTGGGCAAAGAATTTCTGGTCAATCGATAGGAATCGATGGCCACACCGAGACCCTGACAAACTGGCTAGGGTCTTAAGCTTATGTAGCTTTTGATAGGTAAGAAACTTAAGAGCACGATGAGAGTTGGCCATGAACGCAGTCACTTTTAGTCAATTCGGTGCAGCAAATGAGGTGTTGACTGTTAGCAATGTGGCTACGCCTGATTCTAAGCCCGGCGAGGTATTGGTTCGTTTGGCTATTAGTGCCGGGAACCCTTCCGATGTAAAGAAGCGAGCGGGAGCTTTTCCGGATTTACTTTCTAATGGTCCAGTGATTCCTCACAGCGATGGCGCCTGGGTACTGGCGACAGGGAGTAATGCTGTTGACAATAAATCCTGTCACGACGCCGCTGCTGAGTGTGTGGTGAACCATCGAGAGTCTGGGTGGTCTCAGCGGCTGCTCGACTACACCCAAGGTCAGGCTATTGATCGCGTAATCGATGTTGAATTTGGTGAGAATCTTCCCGAGGTGCTTAATTGCATTCGAATCGGAGGTACGGTTGCGACCGACTCAAGCAGCCTAAATCCTGAGCCAATGCTACCGTTTCGAACGATGATGTTTATGGACCTCACGGTACGACTTGTTATTGTCTATGATGTGCCCGAGTTCGCCAAGGCCAAAGCCGTTGCGGATACGCAGGACGTATTGCGTGACCATAAACTTACCCACCGGGTTGCTCACTATTTGCCGGCGGGAAACTGGGTTCAGGCCCATGAACTCATTGAACGTGGAGATGTTCGTGGTTGTGTCGTGGTTGAGCTATAAGAGAATGCCATTTATTAAACGGCGACGTGTCAGCTTTGGTGTAAAGCTGTTTTCAGCGTTACTCGCATTTGGCGTGAGCACGTTTCTTACAATGCAAACTTCAGCAAACACCTCTGAACTGCAAGTGGCTAATCTCGGGACCTGCTCATTGGAGAGCGGAGGGCAAATCAACAACTGCGTTGTTACATATCGAGTTTTTGGTGAGCGCAATGCAGACGCATCAAATATCGTTCTAATGCCGACCTGGGTGAATGGCTCGTCTCAAGCGCTGGCTGACTCAAATTACCTCGGACCTGGCGGTATCGTAGATACCAATAAATATCAGGTCATCGCGATTGACGCTCTCGGCAACGGATCGTCATCATCTCCATCAAACTATGATCAAGATGTCTTCCCAGCAATCTCTATTCGAGACATGGTCACCAGTCAATATCGCTTAGTGACCGAGCATATGGGGCTTGAGCGTGTTCATGCGGTGGTGGGAGCATCGATGGGCGCATATCAAACCTACGAGTGGTTGATAATGTACCCTGACTTTGCGGATCGCTTTATCCCCATTGAAGGGACGCCGTGGACTACTTTTTACGGTTATCTACGTGACCAAATTCTATTGGCAACACTCAAACTCGATCTCGAGGATCCAAAGCAATTCGAGGCAGCTAAATCGATTGTTGGTGCGCTTAAGGGGCTGGTTTACTGGACCCCAGATTATCTCAACCGTGAAATGGGGGATGGCGATTTCGAAGCAGCCTATTCAGCGTTAGAAGGCAGTCCTTCGTTGAGCGATCTGAGAAATGCGCTGTCACATCGAGAAGCTATCGCCACTCACGATATCCGTCGAGATCGACCTGACTTTTTAAATACCGTTAAAGCGCTTTCTGGAAGCAAAGTGCTGGCCGTTGTGTATGAAGAGGATATGGCAGTGAACCCCGAGCCTAATTGGGATTTTTCGTCGATACTTGGGTTTGAGGTCATCGAATTTCCTGGTGACTGCGGTCATTTTGGGCCAAATCCCGAGTGCTACCAAGACCAGCTGATACCAATTGTGGATGATTTTTTGGCGCTTGACTTTCCGATAATGGAACGCCACGCACTGACTGTAAATGGGGTCGAGCGGGAGTATTTTTTGCACACCCCAGAGACCCGAGAGAGTGCGCCGCTGCCGCTACTTATCGCATTGCATGGTTGGGGTTCGACAGCTACCGGGTTTTCAAGAATCTATGGGCTTAACAATCATGCTGATAAGAATGGCTATGCCATAGCCTACTTACAGGGCTCGAATTTCTATGCGCCACTAGCTTGGGCTGATGGACTGCACTTTGTTAGCAGTTGGAATGATGAAGCAAGTAATCTTACACCCACTGCGGCTGGACCGCATTGTACGGTAGATCGACTACCGTACCCTTGTCCGCCAGATTGTGGCTCATGCAATCACTGCGGCTGGACATCCTGCGGAGATGACCTGACCTTTGTTGATGACGTTATCAAAGAGCTGTCACAGCGTGCCAATATCGATAAGGAACGAATTTATCTACTGGGAAATAGTAACGGAGCGACCATGGCGCAGCGTTATGCGTGTGAAAATAGTGCGCGCGTTGCAGGGGTTGTTTTGTTAATTTCTCAAATGCCACCTGGACATACATGTGGTCCATCGAAAGCCCTGCCGATGTTTCATTACTACGGGGGTTTAGATGACAACGTAGGGCACGATGGTGAGGCGACGAGCGACGGGTGGATATTTTCATCGGCGGCCGACAACACACGAGTTTGGGCTGAGCATGTTGGGTGCCAGAACCCGCCGCAACTTTGGCAATCGGATCTTTCCGACAAGTTTGGTTGGGAATGCTCGGTATATCGCGATTGTGGGAGTGAAAAAGTCGAGGTGGTGAGTTGTAAAGACCCGGATCAGCACCATGAATTGGGAGAGCAACGAATACCCTGGATTCCTGCAAACTGCGTTACCGAGAGTCAAGCAGGTTCTCTGCCTGGCCAACCACTTTGTCCCGACAATGCCAGTGTGCGTCCTCAATCCGCTATGGATGTGTTCTGGGGGTTTATTAGCCAATACTGACAGCTCATTACCCCTCCCAAAGTGTAATGAACTTTACCAGCGCTTCGATTTCCGAGATGGTGAGTTGCTCGGCATAGGCAGGCATGGCCCCAACCCCTTGAGCGATAGCCGTTCGAATTCGACGGGCGTCGGGCTTGAGGGTATCGAGATCAGGTCCTATAAGACCTTTGGCGCCGGCGGCTTCGAGGCTGTGACAGACACTGCAAGGTGGACTGGCTGTCTCTACAAACAATCGCCTTCCTAAACCGCCTTTGTCGCTCACCCTATCGATTTCCATGCTAGAAACACCGGCAGCCGCTACGATGCTAGTGTCCGTGTTAGAAATGACAGGACGTTGCTCGGCCATCACTTGTGTGCTGACTTCGATGGCTAGTCCATGATCACGCCAGCCGTTATGGCCATAGCCGCGGTGATTGGCGGGGAAGTGCTCGGGTTGGCTCTCACCCGCCGTATCGGTGGCCTTGCTAACGAGCAAATGGCTACCTTCTGCAAGATTGGCCTCGAGTGAAAATGTCCGCCAGGCATTGGGCCCGAGGTCAGGACCGTACAGGTTGGCGCGCTGCCAGCTTGCGCCACCGTCCAGCGAGACATCAACGTGGTCGATTCCGCGCTCGCCAGAGAACGCCACACCAAAGAGCTGATGTCTGCCCGGAGGCAGTGTCTTCAAATCCGCACCTGGTCCGTTGAGCCAAGATTTCACAGGCATTCGGTACATCGATGGATGGCTCGCGTTTCCGCTCTCGCCGATAGCGCGCATTCGGTATCCAGACTGTTGGATCTTATTACCTGACTCATTGACAGAGGCAGTGAGCCGCTTCACCCACTTGACGCTATTCACGCCGAAATAGCCGGGTACAAGTAGCCGTAAAGGGCCGCCATGCACGAGGGGTAAGGGCTCGCCGTTCATTTCCCATACCAGTAAACAGTCGTCGAGCCCTTTATCAATGGGCACCGATCGTTCGACAGCCACTGAGCTCGGCTCGATTCCATCGGGTAACAGCTCGCCGCCTGTAGCAGTAATGAAGCGTGCGTCAGTGCGCGCGCCACCCAGATGTTCAAAAACGGTAGAGAGTTTGACACCAGTCCAAAGCGCACACCCAGCAGCGCCAACACCCCAGGGTGAGCCTGAGGGTGAGTGGTCAAAAAAGGCGCGTCCGTTACCCGAGCACTGGAGCACGCCAGCAATGGTGGTAGTCGGCAAGGCCTTGAGCTCAGCAAGGCTCAGGCTGGTTGTAAGGTCAGCTGTCTGTGCAGCCCCTTCGATGGTGACTGTCCAGAGGTCTCGGTCAGCGATAATCTGCGATTCTGGCATGGGCAGGTTATTGCGCACAAAAAACTGCGAGATAGCGGTGATGGGTCCCTGTCCGAAGGCGCTGCGAAGCGTCTCTAGCGCCAGCGGTAGGTCGTTGTGTTCAATGAAGTCACTCGATGCTTTGTTGGCGGGTAGCAGCCGCTTCACTGCAGATAGCGACACCTGTGGCAGCAGAACAGCGGTCGCTGCCAATATCTTGAGGAGTCGTCGCCGTGATGGTGTTTTCCAAGTCGAGGACATCGTATCTGCTCGCAGCCTTTTGTATTTACAAGCCTGTTTTTATTAGTCAGTACGCGAAGGGCTAAGCGCCGTGTGATGATACGTCACTGCAATAGAGCCCAAACGATGACGCCCAACGTCAATAAAATCAATGCTCGGTGCATGACAATGCTTTGCTCAAAGGCGCGACTCATCATGACACCCAGGCCGCACCAAACAACGGCAAAAAATACCTGCGCGACCAGAAAGCTGAGAGGAACGACCAATAGGCGTTCCGCGGCTGATTCAAAGCTGTCAGCGAATTGCGTGATCGCCAGCGTGGCCATCATCCAAGTCTTCGGACTGAGCGGGTGGACAATGCTACCCGAGAGAAACGTAAAGCTAGCGTTAGCACTCCCGGGCTCGGGTGGCGTCCAATTGCGCAGTGCTAAATAGGCCATGTAGGCTGCGGAGCAATATACAAATAGCGTGGTGATGGTGGGATTGGCCTGAAGTAAACCCATGAGACCCAGTCCCAACGCCACATTCAGAGCCAGTTTTCCTGCCGTCAGCCCCGCAATAAACGGCAAGGTGCGAGCCAAACCCTGCTGTGCACCGGCCGTCATCAGCAGCATATTGGCGGGTCCAGGTGTGGACACCATCAGGATGATAAACATCCACAGCGGCAGGTATTGATCGATCAGGTACACGGCGATGAATGACTCGTTGTCTAGTGGAGCGCAGGATACGACAGATCGCCTATTTGCGTTAGTAAACGGGGCACGCCTGCAGGCTTGAGGATGTGCTACTGTCGAAGAAAAATAATAGAGGTACGGCAATGGACCTGTCATACGGTAGTGAGTACGACGCGTTCCGCGAGGAAGTGAGGTCGTTCATTCGTTCCCATAAGCGCAAGCAGCCAAAACCGGGTGATGGCATCAAGAGCCAAGCCATGCGTGATTGGCAAAGTCTTCTCATCGAGCATGGCTACCACAGCCGAACGATCGCTAGCGAGTACGGTGGTTATGGCGCGGAGCCCGACATTATCAAGTCGCGCATCATTGCAGAGGAATTTAGCGCTGAGCGGGTGCATCGCGGCTTTAATGGCCAGGGTGTCACTATGCTTGCCCCAGTCCTGCTGGAGATGGGTACTGAGGAGCAGAAAAAGGCCTTTGTCGAACCCACCATCAAAGCCGAGATGATTTGGTGTCAGGGCTACTCGGAACCCGGTGCTGGCAGTGACTTGGCAAGTCTCACGACGAAGGCGGAGCTCGATGGTGACGAGTGGGTGATTAACGGGCAAAAGATTTGGACCAGCACCGCTCACCACGCGGACTGGATTTTCTGTCTTGTTCGAACCGAACCCGATGCACCGAAGCACTTGGGCATTTCATTTCTACTCTTCCG
>DPGN01000060.1:34477-37271 GCA_003523185.1 Halieaceae bacterium | reverse complement strand
CTCTTCCGCATGGACACCCCGGGGATTGAAATTAGGCCGCTGGTGGATATGACGGGAGACGCTAACTTCAATGAAGTTTTCTTCACCGATGTGCGGGTGCCGAAGCATCAAATCGTCGGTCAGCGCGGCCAGGGATGGCAGGTGGCGAATGCCATTCTAGGACACGAGCGTGGCTCCCTGGCCACACCCGACGCGGCGATGAATAGACTCAATGGTGTAAAGCGACTGATGCGCGAGGAAAGCATCAATGGCGAGCCCATGATGTCCAATCCGGTATTTCGCGATCGCCTTATGAAGCTCGAGGGCCGCGTGCTCGCCATGCAATACAACGATATGCGCTTGCTGTCCGCCAAAATTAATAAGAATCAGGACGTCCGCCTCGCCGGCATGATCGTGAAACTCATAGGCACAGAGCTTCGCCATGAAGTCGAATGCTTGGGCATCGATGTCATGGGTGAAATTGGCCTGAGTTACGGTGACAACCCTCACGTGCGTGGCTACGGAAGCTGGCAGTATCAGTACATGTTCTACCTTGGCCTGATCATCGGCGGTGGGACGTCGCAAATTCAGAAAAACATTATTAGTGAGCGCGGCTTGGGCATGCCAAAAGAACCCAAGATCCCGTCAGAAAAATCAGCTGAAAAATCAGCCGAAAAACCAGTTAAGGAGGCCTGAGATGGAGTTTGGACTATCACAGGACCAACTAATGCTCGGCGACAGTGTCCGTAAGTTTCTGGCCTCAGAAGTGCCTCTAGACACAGTACGACAGCTCGCCGCAGGTGAGGTTGATGATTCGTCAGTTTGGCAGGGGCTGGCCGACATGGGGCTTGCGGGGCTGATTATCCCCGAGGCCCACGGTGGTGCCGAGCTGGGTATGCTGGACGCTGTAGCAATCGCCGAGGCTTTAGGCTATGCCGCTTGCCCGGGCCCGTTTTTAAGCACGGCGATCATGTCGGCTTATTTGCTGAACGCGGCTGGAGCCACTGACCCCCTGACTCGCATGGCTTCAGGTGACTATCGGGTAGGTATCGCGTTCAGCGATGTTATTGGCTCGCGAAAAGGGCAAGTTACCGAGGCTGATTCCAAGCTGACAGGGCAGTCACTATTCGCGCTCGACGCCACTGCTGATGCCTATCTAATTGGTTTATCTGATGGCCGGGTCTTTATGATCGAGGCCTCTGAACTAACGAGGTCTTCGTTGTCAACCATTGACGTCACGCAAAGTGTTTGTGAGCTGTCCTTTGATCAGTCGCCGGCCTGCCTTGTATCGAGTAGCTCAGAGCTTGTGTGGCAAACGATCTACCGAGGGCGCGCTATCCAAGCTGCCGACACCTTGGGCGCCGCGCAATACATGTTGGATCAGGCCGTGGCTTACTCACTTGATCGTAAGCAGTTCAATCGGGTGATTGGGTCGTTCCAAGCGGTGAAACACATGTGCGCTGAGATGGCATCGCAACTCGAGCCTTGCCGCGCCTTCGCATGGTATGCGGGGCATGCGTTTGATGAGTCGACAGACGATGCGGCACTTACCGCCTGTCACGCGAAGGCGCATATGGCCGAAGTAGGGCAGTTTGTTGCTAAGACCAGCACCGAGGTGCATGGCGGCATGGGCTTTACTGACCTGGTTGGCCTGCACTACTGGTTCAAGCGGATAGGCTTTAACCGGCAGCTACTGGGTTCGCCTGAAGCCGTCAGGCACGAGGCCGCAGAGCTAGAGGGGCTGTGTTAGAAGCCATCGGTTGTGGTTGAAACTGAATAATAAAAAACGGACGTTTTATGAGTATCAAACGTGTTGTCTTAGCTGTCTTCATTTCGGGACTGGCTGCTTGCAGTACTGAGACGCCTGATCATGACATGAAAGCCGGCGCATCCCTCTCTCTTGCACAGGGAGAGGTGATAGGTATTCCCTCACCGTATGATGACGCGATTACGGTCTATCGAGGCCTACCTTACGCCGCAGCCCCGATCCGTGATTTGCGGTGGCAACCACCACAGGCCGCCGTGGGCTGGGACGGCGTTCGCATTGCGGACACCTTTGCAGACAGCTGCTTTCAGCTGCGCCACACCTCAAATTTTGTCTGGCGACGGGAGGGCTTTCCTGTTTCCGAGGACTGCCTTTATCTAAACGTATGGGCCCCTGACAATGCAGAAGACCTGCCGGTCATGGTGTGGTTTCACGGTGGTGCGCACACCAGCGGGCAGGGGCATTCACTCATTTTTGACGGTACGTCTTTGGCTCAGCAGGGAGTTGTCGTCGTAACGGTAAATTATCGACTGGGCCCCTTTGGTTTTCTCGCGCACCCGTGGCTGAGCGAGGCGTCCGAGTCGGGCGTCTCCGGAAACTACGGGCTGATGGATAAGATCGCTGCGTTGAGATGGGTCAGAGATAACGTGCTCGCCATGGGTGGTGATGCTAGTAACGTCACTATTTTTGGTCAGTCTGCCGGTTCGCAAAGCGTATGCTCGTTAATGGTGTCTCCCTCGGCCCAAGGTCTTTTTCATAAGGCTATTGGTCAATCCGCAGCCTGCGTCAATCCGCTCTCGGTCGACGATGCCAACGGCCATTTACGCGGTTCGGCACTGGTTGAATCGCTGGGTGCAGATTCCCTTGAGGCATTGCAGGCGGCTAACCCTGACGCCTTGCTGGCCGCGATGGTTGACTCAGGCTGGGAGGCCGGTAGTCGCATAGTGATAGATGGCAATGTCTTAGTGGAGTGGCCGAGCCAAACCTATGCTGAAGGTCGTCAGGCTAAAATTCCATTAATACTCGGATTTCTGGACAACGAAGGTGAAC
>DPGN01000060.1:30147-34373 GCA_003523185.1 Halieaceae bacterium | reverse complement strand
CGAGGAGCTTAAGGGCGAGTACGACACCGGGAACCTCATGCCAGGTCAGCTTCAGCATGCGGTATCGACCGATATCTTCATGGCTTTTGGCATGCAGCGATGGGCTGAGTACCACACGCTTACCGGTAAACCCACATACCTCTACTTCATGGACCACGTGCCACCTGCGTTTCATCTCTACATGCCAGAGCAGCCTTACTTGGACCTGGAGGGCGGGTCGCGAAGTGGTGGCGCCTACCACTCGGGTGATCTGGCCTTGGTGTTTGGATCGTTAGACAAAGTGGGGTATGACTGGACTGATGAGGACAAGTTTGTCTCTGAGCAGATGGTTACGTATTGGACAAACTTTGCTAAAACAGGAAATCCAAACCCATCCGGCGAGGATGCGTGGACACCGTTTGATCGCGAGCGCCTAAGTACCCGTGTCATTAACGCGGAGCCCGCCACCGTCGACGGTGTTAGAAAACGTATTTTGGAGATATTAGCGAGTCGCCAGGCTCTCTAGGGTGACTGTTTCTAGTGAAGTCCGAGCTAAGTCAGAGTTGAGAAAGGAGCCCCACACATGAGTCCCAGCAGAAAATATTCCCTGGCAGCCATCGTGTTATCTGCCGTCATGAGTCTTCAGGTCTCAGCCCTCAATCATGCAGGGGAGAAGCCCACGAAAGACCCGGTCAATGTCGTGGCAATGACCCTTCCGGAGATTGTCAGCGGGTTGAAGACCGGTCAGTTCAGTTCGCAGGATCTGACCCGCGCCTATCTTCAACGCATAGAGACCATTGACCGCTCTGGACCCACGCTAAACGCCATTATTTCGCTGAACGCCAGCGCAATGAAGCTCGCAAAGAAAAGCGATATGCGACGCGCACAAGGCAAAGAAAAAAGTCCACTGGATGGTGTGCCATTTCTACTCAAAGACAACATTGAGTCAAAAGATCTCATGGCGACGACGGCAGGCTCGACAGCACTCCTCGATAACGTAACAGGTCGGGATAGTCCGCTGGTGGCACGCCTTCGTGACTCTGGCGCCATTATTTTGGGCAAGGCGAATCTGAGTCAGTGGGCAAACTTTCGTTCATCGCACTCGGTATCGGGCTGGTCAGCCGTGGGTGGGCTCGTAAAAAACCCGCACGTGCTCGATCGGCAAGCCTGCGGTTCAAGTTCAGGCTCTGCCGCCGCGACGGCAGCGAGTCTGGCGGCGGGCACAGTGGGGACCGAGACCAATGGCTCGATCATCTGTCCGTCTCAGGTGAATGGTGTGGTGGGTCTGAAGCCTACGCACGGGCTTTTGCCGATTGACCATATTGTTCCCATCGCGGCGACGCAGGACACGGCTGGTCCCATTACAAAATCGGTAGCGGGCGCCGCACTCATGCTCGACGGGATGACTGGCTGGCAGAACGATTACGCTGGGTCGTTGGATGCCAGCGTCGTGAAGGGAATGCGGGTGGGTGTGCTCGATTTTGCCCGTAATGACAGTCCTCGCTTAAACGCACAGTTCGACGCAGCGATCGCCCGAATGGAGGCCGCTGGAGCAACAATTGTGCGCATTGAAAGCAACGATACGCCTCCTGAGTTCTGGAGGGCTTCGCGCCTGGTGCTGGGTTCAGAATTCAAAGTATTCCTCGATGCCTACCTGAGCGGCTCGCCCGCGGATATTCCCATTCGAAGTCTGGCTGATCTGGTTGCGTTTAATAACGCGAACGCCGAGGTTGAGCAGGCAATCTTTGGACAGGACATCCTTGAGTCATCGCTCGAATCGCCCGCGATGGATAGCGATACCTATCAGGAAGCATTGGCACTAATCCGTAAGACGACCCGTGAAGATGGCATCGACGCGTTACTTCGCGATCATGAGGTTCAGGTCTTAATGGGTCCCAGTGGTCCGGTGTCGCCACGAGCCGACGTCGTCAATGGCGATGTTTGGCCGGCATGGGCGGGTGCGGGATCCATGGCTGCTATTAGCGGCTATCCCAACCTCACGGTTCCCATGGGCACCATTGCCGGGGTGCCGGTGGGCGTCTCGTTCATGAGTGGTCGCAATGCAGATGCGCTGCTGCTGTCAGTGGGGCTGGCGTTCGAGCGTACGGGCACTGGTTCACCAGTGCCTCAGTACAAGCCCTCGGTTAGTGCGGGGGATATGCGGGCGCTGTGAGCGCCCCACAACAGTAAGGACTTAGTCCTCTACAAGTTCGATAGGAGCCGCATCGAGCCGGACCCAATGCCTCGCATCGAGGATGTAACGAGTTTGGACGTCGTCTAGATAATCGAAGAAGTTGTGGTTGTGCCCCACGTAAAAGCGATCGCCATCGACAGCAAAGATATCCCAAAATCGACGGTTGTAGATGACACATCCCTCAAGTTCATCTGACGCACATGGGTCGTAGTTGTCCGGCCCGTTGTTCCGGTAGAAATTGATCATCAGGTTCTCAAATTCGTTACTCCAGTCACCCGTATTGATCTGCGACTCACTGACGGTAACGATCCCATCCCCATTGTGGTCTGTAGTCCAAACACTGCGCGCGCTTCCATCCTGATTAATGTCGATCCAGAACTGAGAGTTACGGTCGTCTAACCAGCTCCATTCGAGGGTGTAAACGCCGGGCGTAAAGGCGTTTGCATTGACCTCGTCGTAGTCGCGCTCACCGCCGAAGGTTACATTCATCCCGATCACGGAACCCGAATCGTCGCGTTCGATCACGCCCCACACCCGATTTGCAAATTGCAGATACTCCAGTGAGGTTCCATGCTCTGTGGTGATCAGCAGATGACCATCTGAGTTGACCTGCCAGTCAAAGCTACCGATCTCCGCACCGGCTCCAACATTGGCCGGATCAAAGATCATGAAATCGAATGTAATGTCCCGACGATAGAAACGACCATCGGGATACTCCTCGGACCATCGGCCCGGTATGGGTAAAATCCACTCTGAAATATCGCTTTGCGGTTGGTTAAAAGACCCACCGGTTGAGGTAAAGAACGCTTTGGCACCGCGGCCGGCGTTTTTGTCCTCGTACTTATCGAAGGGCTCGTCGGGAAGCGTATCAGCGTTATCTGGGTAACGTTTGATGAAGTAGTCGGTGATGTTGACCACATCGTAATCAGCTTGCTCGGAGACAAACACCAAGTCAGTTTTTGTAAGAACAACTTCCTCGTGCACTTCCTCCTCTATACCATCGCCGTCGATATCAATCTTCACGGTATTCGACTCAACAACCCAGTTGTCGTAATAAAACTCGATGGTTTTATCCGCTTCAGTCCAGGCAAATTCCCTCACTTCGTTTCGACTGTTGTTGAAGCGATTACCCGTGCCGTCGGATAAGAACTGGTAAGCCGATGACCGATACCCCGGCTCAAAAACGAATATATTCTCGAGTGACTCTGGCCGCTGAAGCTTGATTGCGGCGGCGCTCTGAATGGTTTCCATTTTGGCGTCGACTTTCGTGGTGTCTCCGGCGGCGTTCATCATCTCGACAGCGCTGTAGAGTGCCTCGGTGGAAGTGGCCAAGCCCATGGTGGTTTCCCCATTAGGAATCATCCCTAATCGCATATCGGGATTCTTGATGGCTAGGCGGATGGCAGAGGCCGCAATGAGCAGCTCCTCTGCATTGATGTTTAAGGCACTTGCGCGCCACGCGTCTCCGGAATCAGCCATGACACCGCTTCGCTCGATCATTGCGAGACCCGCAGCTGCCGTGGTCATCTCCGAAATATGTGTGGCAGCGAACTCGTCCACGGTCAGCGTATTGTCACTTCCAGCCAGCGCCTTCAGTGCTGATACCTGTCCGAGAACACTCTTAAATTCAATGAAACTCTGGCTACCCTGACCTTGCGCATTCATGACAGCAAAGCCGCTATCTGCGACATCTCCATTCAATGTGAGCTCATATCTGCCTTGGGCATCGGTTGTTGTAGTGAATGTCTCCCCCGACAAACTGAGGGAGACTTCGGTTCCCTGATCTAGAAAGGTAGGCACCGTGCCAGAGACGACAAAGGGTGCTGGTGGCGGCGCTACGATAGGTTCAGGGCTGCTCCCATAGCCCGTGCCACCGCCACCACAGGCGGTCAACATTGCAACACCTATGAGCGCCTTGGAACTGCGAGACCTTGGTTTCGAAGTCATGATGGATACCTTATTTAATGCACTCTAAATTAGCGACGACACTCTACTAAAACTAGATCAGAAGGTAATTTCTGAATGAGCTTTGTCGTTCTCAATTGCTGGACAG
>DPGN01000060.1:8028-29922 GCA_003523185.1 Halieaceae bacterium | reverse complement strand
CCTCGGGTTCTTCTCGCGGGAGTGCGGCACTTTCAACATAAACAGACCGGAGAAAAACAATGAATAAAGTTAGTCAGGTTGTATTGGGTTCAATCCTTACGTTCGCCAGTGCGGGTGTATTGGCAGACGATCATGAGATGTTCGCGGGCGATATGGACCCGGCAGAGCCCATGTCAGTTCAAGCGCAGATATGCAATTTGAATGACGGTGTGTCTCTCAGTGATTACAACAAGGTCACAGAGGAATATAAAAAGTGGGCGAAGAAAAATGATGCGGAAGTTGCCCTGTTTCGTCAGTTCCCCATGATGACGCACAACAACCCCAACAATCGGTACCCTGCCGATTTTGTAGAATTCTTAGTCACTGATTTTGAGAACGCTGGTACCTCTTGGGATAAGTGGATGACCACCAAAACAGGTCAGAAGCTTGCCGCAGAGTGGGGGGACGTTGGTACCTGCCACATCAAAATGGGAGCGCTATTCACCCAGTGGGCCGATGTTGAGGCGATCAATACAGACAATGATCGAATCGTCACCTGGAACTGGTGCACTCGGCGCGACGGGGTCACACACGATGACCTGAACAAAGCGCACGCGGCGTTTATTGAGGAGAACCCCGATGGACTCGGAAATATCGGTTGGTTCACCCTCTATCCGAATATTGGCGGCGCCGATGCTGCGGGTGAGTTCGCTCATATTGTTGTGTATCCCGACATGGCAGGTCTCATGGAGCATCAGGAGTGGTTCGCCAAGGGCGGCTGGCGTGGTCGCATGGATTACTACCAGATGGCCGATTGCACGGGTGAGGCGGTAATGACTGAGCAGGTGCTCGGTCGACCCGGCGCCTAAAGGGCGAGCCTTGGAAATGTAGGCCGCCTTCGGGCGGCTTTTTTCTGTCTGAAAAGCGACTACGCTTGCACCATGTGACAGAATGCCGTGGTTCTGTCACTAAAAAAACAATAGGAAAAACAACGAGGAGACGTGTCATGAGTTACGAGTGTTTCGAACTAACGCTGTCAGAGGGCATCGCCCACATCCGTTTTAATCGCCCTGAAAAAGCCAACTCGATGATTCCATCGTTCTGGACTGAGCTACCAAATGTTATTAACGAATTATCTCGTGACGCATCGGCGCGAGTTATTGTCCTGTCGGCTGAAGGACGCCATTTCTCCTCGGGCATGGATATTTCGGTCTTTACCGAAGGTGGTCTCGATGGACCTGCCAGCGGCAGTCGCTTTGTTCGCGCCGAGGCCTTCCGCCATCACTGCATGGCGTTGCAAGATGCGTTTACCTGTCTGGAAGAAGCGCGTATGCCCGTTCTGGTGGCAATACAAGGCGCGGCGGTCGGTGGCGCAATGGACCTCATTACCGCTTGCGACTGTCGGTATGCGACCCGTGACGCGTTTTTCTCGGTACATGAGACTGCGATTGGCATGACAGCTGATGTGGGCACTTATCCACGACTGGTAAAGCTTATTCCCGAGGGTTGGGCGAGACAGATGTCTTACACCGCGGAGCGGGTCAGTGCAGAGAAAGCCCGAGACATTGGTCTGGTCAATGAAGTCTATGAGTCTGCCGAGGAGATGTTAGAAGCGGTCATGAATATCGCACGTCAGATCGCAGCACATGCGCCACTCGCCGTATCGGGCGCTAAGCGTATGGTGAATTACGCGCGCGATCACAGCACGGCTGACGGTCTTGACTACATTGCGACGTGGAACGCCTCCATGCTTGACGGTGAGGCTATTCGCAATACCTTCGTGGCGCAGGCTAAAGGTGAAAAGCCTGAATACGAGGACTTACTGGCGGTCAAAAAAGCAGCCGGTGAGTGATCTCTGTCCAACCGCCCAAACGCGTCTTAGGGTCTGTTTAAGGGCGCTAGCTTGGTCATGCACGCTGGCCTTTGCGGCGTCTGCTTCTGCCGTCGATGGTCAGCCGAAGGACGAGGCGGAGGGACATCTTCCTGCAGAGGCGCGGGCGATTCATCAGCGTGTTCTTACCTTTGACGCCCATGCCGATATTGAAATCTCGGGCAAGCCCTCGATGTACGTGGGTGCCGATGGGTTATCAAAAGTTGCTGTAGAAAAGATGCGCCAAGGGGACTTGGATGCGGTCGCAATGGCGGTGGCTGTCGGTCCGCTGCCGCGAAACGAGGAAGGCTTTGCTGAGGCTCGGCGCATCGCCGATGAGAAACTCGCCGCAGCAATCGCGCTCACAGAGAATCCGGATCTGCCCATTCAGTTGATCAAGAGCAGTGACGCATTAGTCACTGCGGTGAGTAATGGTCAGCGGGCTATCGTGTTGAGCTTTCAGAACGCGCTGATCTTTGGCGATGACGTGGCTGCCATCGATGACTTTTATGCGCAAGGGGTTCGGATTTTTGCTCTGACTCACATGGGGCATAACGAGTTTGCAGATTCATCGCGACCGCTCTTTAACGCCGATACGGGCATGCGGGAGGCACCATCTGAGCACGGGGGCCTGTCGCCGAAGGGTAAGGCGGCGGTCCAACGCTTTAATGAACTCGGTGCCGTTATCGATATTTCACAACTATCGACCGAGGCCGCACTTGAAGTGATCAGTTTGTCGCGCGCACCTGTTATTGCGAGCCATTCGAACGCTCGGGCATTAACCAACGTCAGTCGAAATTTGAGTGATGCGGAAATCCAGAAATTAGCGCAACGCGGTGGCGTTATTCATGTGGCGCCCTTTGCGGGCTACTTGTTTGATTCGCAAAATCCCGACATTGATGCAGGTATCCGTGCGCTGAGACGAAAAGCCGGAATCGACGAAGACTACCTTTATCCCTTTGAGCTTTACTGGGAAATCGACGATGCGTCCGTAAAAACGGAATTTCTTACCGGTGTTCGAGGCCTATTGGGGCCCATCTCACTGGACACAATGCTGGATCATATTGACCATATCGTGGGGCTGGTGGGTGTTGACTACGTCGGCATTGGGACGGATTTCAATCACGGCAGCGGCATACCGGGATACATCGATGCGAGTGACTCGCTAAATGTCACTTTGGGCTTGTTACAACGTGGGTATTCCGAGCCCCAGATCAGGAAAATTTGGGGAGGTAACTTTCTACGAGTCTGGCGTGAGGTCGAGCGCAGGGGGGCTGTCTCGCCGGCACAGTAGCTTCCAGAGCTCGCTTTGCACCTTTCGTCGCAGCCTTTGTTGCGGTATTGCTCGCAATGCAACTTCTTCGCACCGATAACGACGCAGGCATGATAAGTCATCGCTTTCCGGCAAACACGAGCGCCACAGTTGTAGCAATGTGTGTGGCTAGCCGTATAATGCCGCGCGAATTGCACAAATTGAGTGCCATGACCTTTGACGTTGCTCTCATTTGGTGCAGTTTTTGAGTCAAATACGGCTTCGGTAGTAAGACGTTTTCTTTACAAAAAGCCTAGCTATTTGTGAGGCATCAATTTTGTGTATTTGGCATCTAATCTGCTTGGTATCCGTACAACTCTAAGACAATGTATCCGATCTCGAATCGGACCCATTTTTTATTCAGAAAAGGACCTATTCCGGTGAAGCCTCATTTCCCTATAGCTTTGTTAAGTGCATCCATTGCATCCACCCTATTTGCCTCGACCGCCCTCGCGCAGTCGGGCCCTGTCTTCGAAGAAGTCATCGTAACTGCTGAGAAACGATCAGAGAGTCTGCAGGACTTGTCACAGGCCGTTACGGCATTGACAGCCGCTGATGTAGAAGACCGTCAGCTGACGTCCTTTGTTGATCTAAGTGCTATCGCTCCTGGTGTGAACGTTGCGAAGAACGAAGGCTTCAAGACGGTCATTACCATCCGTGGTATCGGTAACGAGGCGAACCAGAACGCGATTGCCAATCCGTCGGTCTCGTATCACCTAGACGGTGTTTATGTTGCTTCCCCTTTCGCTCTACAGACCGACTTTTTGGATCTCGAACGTATCGAGGTTTTGCGCGGTCCTCAAGGCACTTTGTTTGGTCAAAACTCGACGGGCGGTGCAATCAATGTAATCACTGCGGACCCTTCTTTTGAGGAGTTCGCCGGCTCAGCGGATGTGAGTTTGGGGCAATACAGCAGTGTGCGCGCACGCGCGAACGTTAACATCCCAATTTCGGACACGCTCGCTGCGAGAGTGTCGCTATTAACAAACGAGCGCGATGGTTACACCCGAAATGTGTCGAATGGCCAAGATCTTGATGATGCGGACAGTATGTCTGCGCGTATTAAGTTGCTTTGGGAGCCAACTGATACGGTTAGTGTGAGCTTTGGCGCGCAAATTTTCGATGAGGACGTAAATGGTCAAGCGCAAAAAGGCATTTACGATCCTACACCCGGTGCTCGACGTCTTGCGCAAGACTCTCTGTCTCACTACGAGCTGAGCTCCGAAATTTACAGTGCTACGGTTGAATGGGATTTGACTGATGTCACGTTGAAGTCGATAACGAGTTATCAAGAAGACGATATCAGCATTCTTCGCGACAATGACCGACATGACTTCTCTGTGTTGCCACCTTTCTTTTTATTGCAGAGCTATTTTGATCCCGAGACCAACTTGCAAAAGACTATGACGCAGGAGTTCAACTTGGTTTCTGCGTCGCCTGCCTTTGGAAAGCTAGACTGGGTTGTTGGTGTTTTTTACCTCGATACGGAGGTGGATATTGAGATCGTCGAACGGCTCGACTTTGGCTTCGATGGAGTGTTTGATCCCTTTACTGTCGAGGATATCGTTACCTTCGCACCGGCTGACGCGGGTTTTATTTCGAACTCCAAGCCAGAGCGCGAGTCGACATCTATCTATGGACAGGGCACATGGGCGCTGTCCGATACCTCAAGATTGATTGGTGGTCTGCGCTACACACGTGATGAGGTCTACAGTGCAGTGACCAACTTTTACGGTCGAGGCGGTACGGATATCCTTGAAATCGATAGCAATAAAATGACAGGTCGACTCGCGTATGAGCGGGATATCAACGACACGACGCTCGGCTACGTGTCGTATACTCGTGGCTTCAAGCCCGGTGGCTCTAACCTCACTTTTGGTCGCGAGAGTGTAGTGTCGCCTATCGTGGTTCTTCCGACCTTTGAGGAGGAAACGATTGATGCATATGAAGTCGGTTTGAAGACTGATTTGGACGGTGGCCGCGTCCGTATCAATGCTGCTGCGTTCATGTATGCATACGACAATCTTCAGTACCAAGCGACAGACCCCGAGGTCTTTCAAGGTGGCGTAGGGAATATTCCAGAGTCTGAGATTTTTGGTGCAGAGTTAGAGTTCGGTGCTTTCCTCAATGACTCGTTGCTGTTTGACGCAAGGTTGGCGTGGCTTGAGACCGAGGTAACCGCTAGCCACCTCGCACTCGACAATGTGCAATCGGAAGCGGCAACTAATGCACTTCTGGCTCAAGGAATAGGTCTGTTCTCTCCTCAGGTGGAAGTGGCTCGGGCTGAGCAGATTACTGATGTCAAAGGTAATGAGTTAGCAAAGACGCCCAATCTCACAGGTAATATTGCATTGACACACACGGCATTGTTGGAAGGTTTTGGGGAGCTTAAAACAAGCCTCAGCGTCACATACCGAGGTGAGTTCAAGCACAGAATTTTTAACAATCCGGTGACCGACGAAGTGGGCAGTTACACGACCTTTGATATGTTGATGAAGCTGACGCCTGACAACTCTCCTTGGACGGTGGAATTGATTGGAAAAAATTTGACAGACCAAGATGGTATCAATGCGCGTTTCACGGATGTTTTCGGTGTGGGTGCAACGGGTGATCAGTTTGTTCCTCCACGGCAATTAAGTGTGCGAGTTGGTATGTCCTTTTGATACCAGGGGAAAAGAGCCCTTCTAATTGGGCCTATTGACTGAAAATGGCAGCCTTGGGCTGCCATTTTTCGTTTTCGATATGGGAAGAGCCGCCGATGGGTGGCAATCGATCGCGCTCATCGGCAGACTGAGGCGCGACAATAATTAACTGGGGTAGGGCGCATGAGCGATTTCTTTAAACTGCGGGAGCATGGTACATCGGTTGGACGCGAGATCATGGCTGGTGCGACCACATTCGCAGCCATGGCTTATATCCTTGTTGTCAATCCGCAGATCATGGCCATCGCGGGGATCGATCAGGGCGCGAGCTTTGTTGCAACCTGTCTGGCCGCAGCGCTGAGCTGCCTTCTGATGGGTCTCTACGCTAATTGGCCAGTGGGCTTAGCGCCTGGTATGGGCCTGAATGCGCTTTTCGCCTATACCATCGTTGGTGACATGGGCTACCCATGGCAAACCGCACTGGGCGCCGTATTCATTGCAGGTGTGCTCTTTGTGATCATCAGCACCACACGAATCCGCGCGTGGATCATCATGAGCATTCCTGACGATTTGAAGATCGGCATGACCGCGGGTGTTGGATTGTTCATTGGCATCATTGGTCTTCAGAACGGCGGGATCATTGCCGATCACCCGGCCACACTCGTCACCATGGGTGACTTCAGTCAAATCCCCACAGCGCTCGCCGCGCTTAGCTTTTTACTCGTCGCCATTTTGTCGGCACGATTGGCAGCGGGCGGCCTGATTCTCGGTATTCTCGTTGTCACCGTGCTGGGTATTTTATTGGGTGAGGTGGCCTATCAGGGCATCGTGTCGGCTCCCCCATCTATTGCACCGCTGGTTGGTCAAATCGACATCATGGCGGCGCTGAACGTTTCCCTGGTTAGCGTTATCTTTTCGATCTTAATCGTGAATTTATTCGACACCACCGGCACCTTGGTAGGCGTTGCTTCCAATGCGGGCCTCGTCGATGAAGAGGGTAATTACAAGAACTTCAGCAAAGCGTTAAAAGCGGACAGCACGTCGAGTGTGTTGGGTGCTCTGCTCGGTAACTCGCCGGTGACGTCTTATGTTGAGAGTGCGGCGGGCGTTGCCGCCGGTGGTCGAACCGGCCTGACGGCCTGTGCGGTCGGCGTCTTCTTCCTCTTGGCCATTTTCTTTTCGCCGCTAGCCATGATGATTCCTAGCTTTGCAGTCTCGGGAGCGCTGATATACGTGGCGCTGCTCATGTGCGCAGGGCTCGGACGCTTAAGCTGGGACAATCCGGTTGTCCTGATCCCTGCTTTGCTAATCATGATCATGATCCCTCTGACATTCTCAATTGCAGATGGCATAGGCATCGGGTTCATCAGCTATGTCGCTCTGAGCCTGCTTGCGTCCGAGGACCGCAAAGTGAGTTGGGGTGCGCTGGTAATAGCCGGATTATTCGTTATCAAATTCGCACTGCTCTGAAGCGACCCGCAGCGGAACCACAAAGCTACGTTTTGATGTGGTCCTTGAGGATCTCAAAAAGCGCAGGCTTGTTTTCTCTAAGCTCGTCGGCGGTCAACCCGTGTATCTCATAGGGATACACCAGCCAGTCCTCGTTTTCGTAGAGATAGTAATCAGGTGTTAGGTCGACCTTGCGCCGACTGGGCTTGTAGTAGGGGGTAGCAACGCGAATATCCCGGGGGATGTTCTGGCGTAATAGTTTGTGTAACCGGTCAATGACCGCATCAATGGTGCGGCCGGTGTCGAAGACATCATCGACAATCAGCAGTTTGTCCTCGTGTGTAAGGCGCTTCACCAGATAGCTCAAGCCGTAGACTTCAACATGACCTTTCTGTTGATCGATACCCTGTTTGTAGGATGAGGTTCGGATGGCGATGTTGTCAGTTGGAACGCCCGCGTAGGCAAGGATTTCCTGTACCGCGATCCCCACCGGTGCGCCGCCGCGCCAAATGCCCACAATAAAGGTAGGTTTGAAGCCGCTATTAATGATTTGGGTACCCAATTGAAACGAATCGTTCAATAATTGATTAGCGGACAGGTATGTTTTGGTGGCGCTCATGAGTGTGATCTTGGTAACCGCTAAAACCCCATGATATCAGCAAGCAACTTTCAGGAAATCAGCCCTTGGATCAAATGATCAAAAAAACCTTTGTTGAGGAAGAGACGCTACTCAATGATGCCTTCCGTATGGCCGTATCCGTCTACGAAAGCGGTTTTGCCCCCACGTTCATTGTCGGCATTTGGCGCGGTGGCTCCTCCGTGGGTATTTACGTACAGGAATGTCTGCAGTTCCTGGGTGTTGAAAGCGATCACATCGCCATTCGTACGTCCTACGCGGGATTGCCCGAATACCATAAGACGGTCGACGACCCTACGAGTATTCGCGTGCACGGATTGCAGTACCTGCTCGAGAATCTTAACGCGGATGATCGCTTGTTGTTGGTCGATGATGTCTTTAATTCGGGCTATAGCATCGAAGCTGTCATTACCGAGCTTCAGCAAAGGCTCCGACTGAATATGCCATCTGACGTACGAGTTGCGACCCCGTATTTCAAACCCGCCAGAAACAAGACCGGGCGCTCTCCTGACTATTACGTTCATGAGGTCGATGAGTGGCTGGTGCTGCCGTATGAACTGCAGGGCTTAAGCCAGGATGAGATTGTTAACAATAAACCATCCATGGCGGGCATTCTGGAGAAGTTTGAGCAGTAACGCTAATCCGGTCTATACATCGATAGTATCCAGCCACCCACTACCACCAGCCCCATAATTTGAAACGCGAGCGGACCGGAAGAAGCAGCGAGTTAGCGTCCTGCACCGCTAGTCTTTAGTATCGCTAGATCACTATAGGATGAGTACAGCCAGAGAATGGCTGGGTTTGGAGGCACTGATGCCAATAAGCGTTTTGGGATTCTACGGAGCAGTCGTACTGTGGGCGGTGCTGATTGCCCGCGGTGCGTTCAAGCCAAAGCAGTGGCCTTTGATTGCAGGCTTTGGGCTGGTTCTACTTCTGTTCTTGAATGTTCGTTACCTCATCGAAGGCGCACCTGCCGGCATTGCCTTTTTCATTAGCCTCTATGACTTCTTTGATAATGTGGGCCTCTCAGCGGGAGAAGTTCCGTCTGCTATGGGCACCTGCCAGCAAAACGCGTGCTCCCTCTGGGGAACAACCTATGAGCTTCATCAAACCTGGGGTGTCGCGTTCTATGACCGCTTTGTTGATGCGCCATCCCTGCGCACGAACGCGCTTTATGTACACCTCAGCTGCAACTCCATTGTGTTCATACTGATGCACGCGCAACTGCTCTGGGCGGGGAAACCCGGCATAGCGAGTGCGCACGCCTCGCTTGGTCGCGCGACATTGTTTTTCCTGACGCTGGGCACAGCTGCGGCCCTGTATCTCGCCAGTGAGCACGATACGGTTCAGTCCTACGGTGGCTCCTTGGCCGAGTGGGGGTTCTACTCCATGTCACTTTGCGTCTATGGTGCCGCTCTCATGGGCTGGCGCATGGCCCGACGGGGCGACTGGGCGATGCACCGCGTCTGGATGATCCGGTTTGTCGGTGCCATGTACGGCGCATTCTGGCTATTCAGGGTACTGCTTATGGTGACAGGCCCTCTGTTTCGGGAGTGGGAGACTGTGTCGCTCCTCATTTCAATTTGGGCCTCAGCGCCACTAGGCGTCTTGATGGCAGATGGTTTGCGTCGCAGCTGGGATGCCAGATCACCGCGATCTGGCGAACCTTCGGTGCGTGCTGGGTAGCCCACCGATTGATGTGGGCTGTATGTGGTTAGTTGTGTCTTATTTGCAGTTGCTGCAGCATCCATGTCTCGTTTTCGCCCCCCGCGCCACTAATAGCCATCACCTGCCGCTTAATCAGGGCCTCTGAGGTATCACTATCGCTCGGTAGCGACCCTTATGTGAGACACTAATAGCCTTCCGGTGGTGGCGCCGTGCGGTTGAAACAAAACACGTTCCCTCGGGTCGTATCTGCCGTATCAGCCGAGGGGATGGCACCCCAAGAGATTACAGATAAGCGTGATTATTTTAGAAGACATTGCTCTGCGTCGTGGACCGAAACTGCTGCTAAAACAGGGTTCGGCAACCCTTCAGCCCGGCCAGAAACTTGCGCTTATCGGTGCCAATGGAACGGGCAAATCCAGTTTCTTTGCCATGTTAATGGGTGAATTATCGGCCGACAGCGGTCATGTCAGGGGGATGACCGGTCTGCGCATTGCCCACATGGCGCAAGAATTAGAGGCGAGTCAGGAGAGTGCAATCAACTTCGTCATAGCGGGTGATGACGCCGTATTCGGATTGCTTCGAGACATCGCCTCTGCCGAGAAGAATGAAGACTACGAGCGCGCAGCCGCGCTGCATCAGGCGCTGGATGGTGTTGATGGTTACGGGGCTGAGCGGCGCGCAGAGCAGTTACTGCTGGGGTTGGGCTTTAAGCGCGCGGAAGTGCATAGCGCGGTCACTGACTTTTCAGGAGGCTGGCGGGTTCGCCTCAATTTAGCCCGTGCGTTAATGACACCGTCCGATGTCCTGTTGCTCGATGAGCCAACCAACCACCTCGATCTCGACACAATGCTGTGGCTACAAGAGTGGCTGCGTCGATACGACGGCACCCTGCTCATGATTTCTCATGACCGTGATTTTATCGACGCTGTCTGTGAGCGCACGTTGAGTTTGGAGCAACAACAGCTCGTGACCTATCGTGGTGGCTACTCTGCGTATGAGCTTCAGCGCGCAGAGCGAATGGCACAGCAACAGGCTGAGTTCGCCCGACAGCAACGCGAGGTGGCGCACATCGAAGACTTTGTGCGCCGGTTTAGGGCCAAGGCAACTAAGGCTAAACAAGCGCAAAGTCGACTGAAAGCTCTGGAGCGCATGGAGGCCGTTGCCCCCGCGCATGTGGACTCTCCCTTTTCATTTCAATTTCCAGAGCCAGGGAAAGTCAGCGACCCCCTGCTGACCATCGATAACCTGACGCTCGGTTACGACGACACCCAGATTCTGACGGGGGTGTCTGTTTCCTTGCATCCGGGAGACCGCATAGGCCTGCTCGGTAAAAATGGTGCGGGTAAGTCGACCTTCCTAAAGGGCCTGACGGGTGCGTTGACACCGAGGACAGGGGATCGTGTCCCCGGTGCGCACTTGCGGATCGGTTATTTTGATCAGCAACAACTTGAGGTGCTTGATCTCGACGCGAGCCCACTGCTCCACCTGCAACGGTTGACCCCCACGACACGGGAGCAAACGATCCTCGATTTTCTAGGTGGCTTTAACTTTAAGGGTGATCAGGCCAGGGAAACCATTCGTCTCTTCTCCGGTGGCGAAAAGGCCCGCTTGGCGCTAGCGATGGTGGTGTGGCAAGACCCCAACGTACTGATTTTGGACGAGCCTACGAACCACCTTGATCTGGACATGCGCCATGCACTGGCGATGGCGCTGCAAGGCTACACGGGAGCCATCGTCCTTGTGAGTCACGATCGGCATCTCATGCGTCATGTCGTTGAAACGTTGTGGTTGGTACAAGATGGCTCTGTGTCAGAGTATGCGGGCGATCTTGCTGCCTACGAGCACTGGGTGCTGGCTGGAGACACGGGGGCTGATGAGCCGTCTGAGGTCACACAAGGGGCTCGTGCTGCAGGCCATGGAAAGGCCCAGCGGCAGAGTAATGCAGAGCGACGCGCTCGGTTGCGACCGCTGCAAACGGCGCTTAAAAAAACGGAGAAAGCGCTCGAGGTGCTGCAGAAAAGACTCGCTCAGTTGCAGGCAGAACTGGCCGACCCCGAACTGTATGAAGCCGAACAGCGTCAGCGACTATCTGAGATTGTGAAAGAGGAAGGGGCGGTTAAAACTGAAATCACGACGCTGGAAGAAGTGTGGGTCGAGCAGCAAGAGGCCATCGACGATGCGGACGAGTGACAGGTCCGTGTCCGAGGTAGTGGAGTATCGCGTTCGCTCCTGGCTGGCTCGTTTTGTCGTTGACCTGAATTTATGCCCATTTGCTCGCCCGCTGGTGACCTCCGATGCCCTGCGTATTGTCGTCTGTGAGGCGGAGCAGCGTGAGGCGATTGCCGAGGCCTTCGTTACTGAGCTCGCCCTCATTAGTCGAGCCTCAGAGTCCGATATTGCCACCTCCTTGTTGGTGTTACCGCACGCCCTCGACGAGTTTGACGCGTATCTCGACTTTATCGACGATGCCGAGGAATTACTTGCGGAGATGGGGCTGAGCGGGTTGATACAGCTTGCCAGCTTCCATCCCCGCTACCAGTTCGAGGGGGAGTCACCTGACTCACTAGGTAATTTCACGAACCGTGCACCCTATCCCTTGATTCACTTTTTACGCGAAGACATGGTGACTACCGAACTGGAAACCTACGCGAACCCCGAGCGTATACCACAGCGGAATATAGAGACTTTGACGCGCATGGGTAGAGGTGAGATCGAGCGCTTGATGCAAGCGCTCGACGACTAATTACCCGCACCTCGACCAATCGCTACCCAGGATTGCGGTCTATCATGTCCTTGTCTAGACGGCGCCAGGTCAACAGGAAGAAGAAAGCACAGGCGGCGTATAAACTCGCGGTAATCAACATTGCCGATCTCAGGCTGCCCGCGTAGATCGAGCCGCAGACATTTTGAAGTGGTTCGCTGAGCTCACCAATGACACGAGGATGACACTGACTTCTCACCAGCTCCTCGGCGGCGACGCCCATTTCCATTATTCCGTTCACGAAGAAGATGTCAGAGATGGCGCCGATAAACAGCGGACCTAAGCCATAGCCAATGAGGTTAACGACGAAGAGCAGTACCGCCGTGGCAGTTGCACGTACGCGCATGCTCACCACCCCTTGGCCAATGGTGTACTGGGCGGCGAGGTAGCCATACTTTGCGAAGCCACCAATACCCAGACAAATGCCCGCGTAGAGCAGGTTTTCGGTCGTAAAGGCAATGAGGTAAAACGGCACCGATAGTGCCAAACCAATAGCGGGCACCCACGCAATGGCGCCCGGGTATTTCTTGTAGAGCTTGGTGGCCAGCCAGCCGGCAGCGAAGGTGCCTCCCGCGGCAACGAGGGCTACCGGGGTGTTGATCCATATGGCCGCTTCACCCGTGGTAATGCCGTGAGCGCGCACAAGAAAGATCGACTGAAATGAGGAGATGCCGTAGCCACAGAAGGCGGCAATGGTGGCGCCGGCGGTCATCAGCCAGAAAGCGGGTTTTGTTGTTAATTCGCGAATGGCCTCACTAAGCTCCACTCGTTCCTTGGGTTCCGTCCCAACCGGATCGGTATAGCCTCGAGGCGGCTCCTTGACAGTCATTTTGAAGATAACGGCGATGAGAAGCCCGGGTAAGCCGACAACGAAAAAGGCCGTTCGCCAGTCAAATGCATCGGTTACCCAGCCGCCGATCAGGTTGGCAAACATACTTCCTAATGTGACACCCATGGCATAGACGCCTAGGGCTTGGGAGCGCTCACGCGGTGTGAAGTAGTCGGCAATCAACGAATTCGCAGGGGGCGTACACCCAGCTTCACCAACCCCGACGCCCACACGACACATGAGCAGCACCCAGAACGCTCCGATGGTGATGGAGCCAATGGTGACCTCGGTAGCAAGACCACACAGGGCGGTCATAAGCGACCAGAGCGCAATGCAGATAGTCATAATCCACACGCGGTTTGCCGTGTCTGCGACGCGCGCGAGCGGAATACCGACAATGGTGTACAGCAAGGCAAAGCCAAAACCCGTGAGCAAGCCAAACTGGGTATCTGAAATGCCAAGCTCAGGCACAAGATCTGGACCCACCACGGCGAGCAGTCCCCGATCGACGAAGTTCAAAATGTAGATGAGGGTCAGGGCGGAGAGAACATAGGTTCGGTAAGACTTACTGCCGTAGCCCGTGTTCTCAGTCTGCGCGTCGTTGTTGGACGCCGTGGCCTCTGTCATGTGCGGGTTCCCAGTATTGGTGCTGCTTGTTGTTGGATTTATGTGCACCAAACCTTACCAAAGAAACGGGGCATGTCATCAGTTAATTTCGGGTTCGGTTTTTGGCGGAGGCGGCGGGAGTTTGAGTCTTCGCTATCGCTCGACAGACCTCCGCTTCGCTCCAGCCGCCCGCGCCGCAACGGCGCGAGTTCAGTCTTTCACCAGTTCCATTAAACGCAAAAAGGGCAGTCTTCTCAGACTACCCTTTCCGCGTTTGGTGGAGGCGGCGGGAGTTGAACCCGCGTCCGCCAGTACTCTGCCTTTGGCTCTACATGCTTAGTTTCCGTTAATTAATTTAACGGTCAACAGCCCAACGGTCAGGACGTAGACCGCGAGTCTCGTAAAATTTGACGGTGTCTCCCGAGACATGAGCCACCGCGGTCCAGTTCTAAGTGACAGTCACACCCTCGATACTGGCATCTTGGGATAGACCGCTAACGGGGTTTAAGCCGCTAGTGCGTAGTTGTCGTCGTTGGCAACTATTAGTTAACAGCTTTGGATTAACGTGATTGGCTGTCATCACGGCATGCACCGCAGGTTTCGTGACCGTCGTCGAATCCATAACGCCCCCGAGGTGTTGAGTATACATCAAGCGCTGATGAGCCATAGCGAAACAGTTCGCGTACACTCCGCGCATGAAAATTCTGTCCCCCATTGTCAGGGCGGCCTTCAAAGATATGTTGCCGCTGTTTTTGCCTGCCCTGCCGTTTGCGCTGCTCTTTGGCGTCATGGTGGTTGAGTCTGGTGTGCCCCATCTCTTGGGTTGGTCCAGCTCCATCATCATGTTCGGAGGTTCAGCCCAAATGACGTTGATTACCTTAGTGGGAGAGGGTGCTGCGGTTTCCGCAGCAATAACAACAACGCTGATCGTAACGGCCCGTCATATTCTTTACTCAGTGACCTTGGCGCCGCGCTTTCAGTTGCAGCCTCGGTGGTTTCGTTGGTTGGGCCCCTATGTGTTGATTGATCAGGTGTTTGCGCTCACGCAGGTTCGAGACCTGTCAGATGACACTGACTTCCGGCACTACTACCTCGCGGCGGGTTTTACCTTCTGGTTCATGTGGGCTGTTTTCACGGGCCTGGGCATTATTCTCGCTCCCATTATTCCCGCGTCCATCGGCATTGAGATTGCGATTACCCTGATGTTTCTGGGGTTATTACTCATGGCCATTAAGCGAAAAAGTCAGGTCGTGACCGCCGTTGTAAGCGCGGCCATCGCACTCTGGTTCGCCCATCTCGATAATCAGGTGGGACTCATCATTGCCGTGTTGGTTTCGCTGGTTGTTGCCACAATCAACGAATGGAGAAGGGCGTGAGTCTGTTCTGGGGCATTGTGTTGGCCGGCATCGGCGCCTATACCATGCGCGCGTCGTTTGTGTTGTTGCTGTCGGGCGTATCGTTTCCCGATCGTGTCATTCGTATTCTTGATCACGTAGGCCCTGCCGTCATGGCTGCGCTGGTTGTCACTACCCTCACAGGGTCCGAAGGTCAGCTGGAAGCGGGTCCCATCGAGTTCCTGACACTGACTGTGATGGCGGGTGTGACGCTGTGGCGAAAAGATTTATTGATCGGCTTGTTGGCGGCGCTTGTCGTATTCTTTGCGAGTAACAGCCTCTTTGGCTGAGGGTAAAAAAAGAGGAAAGGCTATGACAAAGCGACCAAATCCGCTGGATCGCTACGCGCTCGACATTGCACCGGGTGAGCTTACCTGGATTGGTGTGCGACCTAAGCGTCGCGAACCGCTGCAGTCAGTGTCCACAACCAAGGCCGTTGCGACACTGGGGCTCGAAGGCGATCACCGTATGGGCAAAACACCGGGTTCCGGTCGCCAGGTGTCTATCATTTCGGAAGAGTTCATTGCACAGGCAGCAAATTTCCTTGGGCGTGATGCTATCGACCCGGGGCTGCTTCGACGCAATCTGGTGGTTAGGGGTGTCAACCTCAATGCGCTGCGTCGGCAGCGGTTCCGCATTGGCTCGGCGGTGTTTGAAGCGACTCAGTTATGTCATCCCTGCGCGCGCATGGAAGAGAATCTAGGAAAAGGTGGTGTAGCAGCCATGCTCGGTCACGGGGGACTGTGCGCAAAGATTATTGAGTCAGGTGACATTGCCATTGGCGATCAGATTTCAGTGCTTCCGGCATTGGAGGACTGATGGACGACCCCTACGCATTTAAGCTCGACCCGCAGCTAGAGAAAGATACGGTGCCCATAGCGGACTGGCATCTTTGCCAGGTGCGACTCATGAACGACAGTCGCTACCCATGGGTCATCCTGATTCCTAAAGTCCCCGACGTAGCAGAGATCCACGAGTTGGCTGAAGAGCAGCAACACCTGCTACTGGGCGAGTCGGTTCGACTCTCTAAAGCGTTGGATCAACTGTTCGCCCCACACAAGCTCAATGTGGCGGCTCTCGGTAACATGGTGCGACAACTTCACATCCATCACATTGTCCGTTTTGAGGACGATGCTTCATTCCCGAAACCCGTTTGGGGAGTGGGTGATGCAGTACCTTATGATTCTGATGCCTTACACGAGACTGTGAACGGTCTGCGGATAGCGTTGGATCTACTCTGATCCCAAGCACGCCCCTCGATTGCGAGCTACCTCAGAAGCTTGAGGACTTAATCGCCGATCAATCTCAATAATTGTTTAAGATTTTTGCGTGCCACATAAGGCCAATTTTCGCAAATTGCAAATTTTACGCGGCTTGTGCCTCGGTTTCCTCGAGAAAAATCTTTTGGCAATTTTTATCGCGCTGGAGACGCTGAACAAAAAACTTTGCATGACCCAGTGAGTGAAAGAAGACACTCTGAGGCGTTGTGTTTTCGAACCAAGAAACTTTGTAAGTCATAGCTTTCATCACCATTTACTGCTGTTGGTCACTGCTTAGGGTTTGGAAAAAAGGGCCCGTACTACTGAGCCCAACCCAGAAAAAGTCACAATGACTGAGCGCACTTGCTTACCGCTCGAGAGTGATATTCGCAAAATGCAATTGCTTTTGCAATATAAAATTCGCAATTTGCGAAAAAATTCTCATCCACGGTACCGACGGGATTTGATATACCGTTCCGTATCACTGCTGAATGGATAAAAAGACGCTTTTGGGCGCTAAGGAAAATGGGATGAATCGACTTTATTCAATGATGTTTTTGATCGCGGGTGCAGTTGCAATGCCGGCTATGGCCGACGGTCATGGAGACCACCGTAAGGGTGGTGAGCGAATGAAAAATGCGGTGAAGCAGATGGATGCCAATAACGATGGCGCTATTAGCTTTGAAGAGTTTCGAATGCCCGAGGGTCGCGATGCGCCTGAAATGCGCATGGACGCGAATGGCGATGGCGAAATAACGCGCGATGAAGTCAGTCAGGCAGCGACTCAGCGTACCGAAGAGGCTCTTACTCATTTCGATGCACTGGATGCTGATGGCGACGGTGTCGTTACGCAAAGTGAGCGACGGCGCGCTGCCTTTGATCGCATGGATGGCGATGGTGATGGTCAGATAACCAAAAGCGAGTTCAGAGAGGCACGTAAAGACCGTCGCCGTATGATGCAAGAGCGGGGCGGCCACCGAGGTCTCGGCGAGGGTGAGCGCAAGGGGATGGTTAAGGGACAGTCAGGGTCGAATTAACGTACTCCGTTACTGAACCTAACCACCTAAGGTAATGCAGTTAGATGAAACTCGCTTGGTTGCCCTTGTTCGCAAGGGTGACCAACGTGCTTATTCGGAACTCGTCGAGCGACACCTTCCTGCGATAGAGGTCTACGCGAAACGCATTGTTAATGACGACACCCTCGCGCAGGACATCGCGCAGGATGTCATGGTGGTGCTTTGGCAACGATCGAGTGATTTCAATCCGAACAAGGCGCGGCTGACAACGTGGTTGCACCGCATTGCCCACAACCGGTGTATCGACATCATGCGAAAGCGCCAGCGCGAGGTCAGCTGGGACCCATTGGAGTCCGAGCATCCCCTCACCGAGCCTGATGCTCCGAGAGAGCAGCTGCCCATCGATGTCGCTTTAATGCGATTGCCCGAGAGTCAGAGAACCGCCTTGGTGCTGACTTACTATCAAAACCTATCGAACCGAGAAGTGGCGGAGATCATGAATTCATCGGTCCGTGCCTTGGAGTCCCTATTGGTTAGGGCGCGCGGTAATTTGAAAAAACAGCTGGAGACACAGCAATGAACCCAGACGACAAACCCCAGAAGCGGGCAACGGACATAATCACTGCCTACGGAGCTGAGCAGAGTGCATGGCCCGAAGCAGAGCGGGCGGCAATGCTCGATGCTTTGCAATCGAGTGATGAGCTGCGGCAAAGACTCAGTGAGGAAGCGTCCCTGGACAGCCTTCTCCAGCAATCCAATCGGGTGGCGACACTAGACGCTACCCAAGTTGCACAACAGATTGCCCGTGGTTTACCGCAGCAGCTGACGCTGTCTCAGCGGCTAAGTAGAGGCCTCGAAGTTGTTGCGGAGTCATTGTCGTCAGATATCTGGAAACCGACACTCGCCGCAAGTCTGACCTTGAGTGCGGGTATCGCTGTCGGGTCGACAACGTACGAGCCGGTGGAGGACTGGTCGCAGGCAGAGCAATACAGCTTCACGGTTGTGGGCGAGGAGTATTCAGATGAGTCATAGAGCATTGATTGGCCTGGTTGTCGTATCGATTGCCCTGAATTTACTGTTAGCGGGTTTGATTGGTGGCCATATGCTTCGGGAAGGGCAGCATAGTCCACCTCCGTTGGCCTGGGCCTTTAAAGACGTGCCTAAGGGTGTACGGGAAAAAGCCAGGCCGATCTTGCGAGAGCACTCACGCGAGGTCACAGCGGCTCGACGAGACGTTCGCCAGTCAGAGCGTGCGCTGAGAAAGTTGCTTCAGTCCGAGAACCTAACGCGCGAAGAGCTAGAGGTAGGCCTTGCTAACATGCGGCGCTCGACAGCTGATTATCATGAGCTCATTCACGAGGTGGGTATTGAGGTCTTGTTGTCGCTCGATGCCAAGCAGCGAATGAAAGCGGCGCCTTATCTCTTCAAGCAGCCTGGCCGGCAAGGTAGCGCGAGGCAGGGTGGGCAAGACGAGGGAGGCATGCGTCCTCAAAGGCCACAGGTGCAAGAAGACTAGATAAATAGAGAGCTATCCATAAAGAGAGATAGGTAACAGTAACCATTAGATACAGGCACTGAGACGCGGCAGTCATACCTGAGGGCTAAGAGTTCTCACTCAAAGATACTATTACCATAAAATTTATGGATGAGTACGCGGGCTCATTCCCCTACCATAGTGACGCCCTAGGGAGAGGCGCGCTCATGGACTCGTTGCTTGAATTATTGTCACCACTACAGCTCGTTGCTGTGGGTGGTACCGCGTTGGCCGCAGCACTGTTGAGGGCCTTCACGGGCTTTGGTTTCGCCATGATTGCGGTTCCGGTTTTTTCTCTCCTACTCTTGCCGAATGAGGCCGTGGTGCTGGCCGCAACCTTAACGATCGCCGTTAGTTCCACGAGCTACAAAGAGTGGTGGGGCAAGTTCCCTGTCGACCAGTTCACGCCCATGATCTTGGGATCGCTGGCTGGTACGGCCGTCGGGGTGTACCTCCTCAGCGGCATGTCCCAGTCCGAGTTTCAGCTGTGGATTGGCCTGTCCGTCATCGTTGCCACACTCGCGACAGCGCTGTTGAGGCCATCTAACAAAGTGTCAGTGCCCCAGTCGGTGACTGCAGGAACAGGTATCGCCTCGGGACTCATGAACGGGGCTTTTGCGATTCCCGGACCACCCGTCGTGGTGTACGCGATGGCTGTCATCACAGACCCAGGCGCGGCGCGGGCATTTCTGATGGCGTTCTTTTTCGCGTCGAACGTTCTTGCCGTGGTCATGTTCACGATTGCGGACATGGTGACGGCAACGCCCTTGCTACTGTTACTGCTCGCTTTCCCAATGAGTTTTATCGGAGATCAGTTGGGGCACCGGGCGTTCCACCGGTTCGGGGGCAATGCATACCGTCCCGTCGCACTGGTTGTCGCGCTGGCGTTAGGTGGTTGGAATACGTACGCGGGATTGCAGTAGCGCTACTGCTTCACGTTTTCTCGAACAATCCGCGCTTTATCGCGCTGCCAGTCGCGCTGTTTTTCCGTGTCACGCTTGTCGTGTTGCTTCTTACCCTGAGCAATCGCCACTTTTGCTTTCACCAGATGCCCCTTCCAGTAAAGCGCGGTGCAGACGCAGGTCTGACCTTTCTGCGTGAGTGCTTGATTGATTTTGGCGAGCTCTTTTTTATGTAACAGCAGTTTTCTTGATCGCGTTTTCTCCACAACATAGTGCGTGGATACCGTATCGAGCGGTGAGATCTGAGATCCGAGGAGGAAGGCTTCACCTTTTGTCATCACGACAAAGGAGTCAGTGAGCTGAACACGGCCAGCGCGCAGCGCTTTCACTTCCCAGCCCATAAGTGACACTCCCGCTTCGAATGTATCGAGCAGGTGATATTCGAACCGTGCACGCTTGTTTTGCGCTATGGTGTTGTCCGATGGTTTTTTCGTTTTGCCTTTACCCATCGCCGCATTATACGCATCGGGTTTATCAGTGTCTGATGTTTTGGTGGCAAGAGTTATCAGTGGAAGACAGTCGTGGACAGTAACGTTCAACAACCCTGGCGAGGACGGACTACGCTTATCTTTGCTCTGCTCGCGGTATCGTTAGGGCTTGGTAATGTGTTGCGTCTGCCCTATGTCATCGGCGAGCAGGGTGGTGGCGCGTTTTTGCTGGTCTATGTCACTGTCCTAGCCCTTGTTGTGGGGCCTGTTCTTATTGCTGAGCTGACCATGGGTAGCATCGGTCGAAGTTCGCCAATGGGCTCCATTCAGTGGGTTGCATCGCTTGCAGGTCGCGACACGCGCTGGCGCTGGATTGGTGCACTGCAGGCAGTCTTGGCCTTCATGATTGCGACGTTGTTGTTGGTACCACTGGTGCTAGGCGCGGAGGCCAGCTTCTATCTTTACAAAGGTGACTGGGGCTCTGCGAGCGCGAGCGGGATCATTAACACGCTCTCAGCGATTGAGAATGCCGACCACCTGCGGGTACTGGGTGTGTTGATCGCGCTTGTTATCGTCGCTGCGTTACCGGGACCACAGGTGGTTCTTTTGCTGGCGGGCTGGATTCTCATGCCACTCATTCTGCTGATGACCTACTCGGCATTGGGTTATGCCTTTGAGGTCGGGGATATCTCAGCGGCGAACGAATGGATCTTTAAGTATCGACCCGAGCAGCTGACCCAGTCAGGAGCGGTGACAGCGGCATTAGCTGCCTTGTCGAGTCTGGGTGTCGGCGTAGGTGTGGGTTTAGTTTTCGGGAGTCGATCGCCAGCAGGGTTGCCTTTGGTTCGCTCCGTCATCGCCGTCGGCATTTTGGATACGGCGGCCATGCTGTTGCTGGCCATTATCGTTGTTGCAGTCACTGCCGCCGTGGATGTCGAAATGACTCAAGGATTGGCGCTTCTGGTGGTTTCTATTCCCTATGCCTTCGCGAATCTACCCACAGGGGAGCTCTTTGGGCTATTGGTCATGATGTCCATCATGTTGGCGAGCCTTGCTGCCTTGATAGCCCTGATCGAGCCCATGGTGTCGATTTTGCGGCGAGAAATGGATGTGCCCAGGCCTATTGGCATGGCCGTCGTTGCTTTTGCGCTGTGGTTGTCCGCTTCATTTGCTCTCGCAAACCCCGTCGCGCGCCTCACTATCGATTCCTGGTTGGTGCCGGTCATGGTGCCCATGGTGCTGGGCTTGACCGCGGTATTTACCGCCTGGCGGGTGCCGAGGCCTATTCTCCGTGGCGAGAAGTACCGCGAGCGTTTTACCGTGTTTTATCTTTGGTTCATCATTACACGTTGGGTTACGCCCGTGCTGTGTTTCGCGCTGAGCATTTTCGCGATCATGCGGGTTGCCCTGTAGTTAAGTCTCGCTTCAGGGAACGCTTGAAATTTGGGCTAGCGAAGGAACCCCGGCGAGACAATTTAACGGCTAAGAAAGAGATATCGTGGCAACCACCATTCAAAAGACGGCATTACTCATGCACTCAGCACAGAC
>DPGN01000060.1:5902-7791 GCA_003523185.1 Halieaceae bacterium | reverse complement strand
TGCTTAAGATGGCGGCGAGTCGGCTCTTCGAAAGCGTGGCAAATGATATGGTCGATGCGATGGTGAAACGTGCCAATCAACTGAGTCAGCAGTAGAGAAGCGACGGCTCTCTGCAACCGATGTAGGGTTATAAGAAGGGTTATAAGTAGTTTATGTCCGAGATGATTAACGTCGAAGTGGCCTACGCGTTGCCCGACAAGCAGCGCATCGAAAAGCTATCTGTCGCTGCGGGGACGACTGCTCTGGAGGCGGTTGAACAGGCCAATATGGGACGCTTCTTTGATGACTTGCCGGCTCTATCGACGGCGAAGTTGGGTGTGTTCGGTAAAGTGGTGCCAGCCACTCACGAGCTTTCAGAGGGTGAACGAGTAGAAGTTTATAGAGAGCTTTTGGTCGATCCAAAAGCGGTTAGGCGAGCCAGAGCGGAAAAGGCGAAAGCCGAACGGGCTTAACCATCGGTCTCGGGAGACTCCCTTTAAGAGCCTTCTGTCTCTGCCTCTTTTTCTGGCCAGTTTTCGCTGACAAGATCGCCTTCGACATCAACCAGTACGTCACCCTCGAAAACCACGGTGAGCTGGGAGCGAGATAGATTTTCGTTGCCGAGGCGGACCACATGCACGTAATCCCAACGATCGGCGTTAAACGTATCTTCAATGATGGGTGTGCCCAACACAAAGCGAACCTGGCGTCGCGTCATCTGCGGCTTGAGTTGGTCGACCATCTCTTGGTCCACAATGTTGCCCTGTTCAACGTTAATTCGGTAAACGCCGGGGAAGCCAATACCACTGCAAGCTCCGAGTGTGGCGAGCGACAGTAAAAGAGACAAACTGAGTGTGAGACGCGATCGAGATTGCAAGGCAGACTTTCCTGTTGTGTGACCGGCTGGCATCATACCCTCAATCACCGTCTTCGAGGAAATACTGTGACGAATCAAAATGTCGATTTGAAGCGAGCGGGCTTAAAAGTCACTCTTCCCCGTCTCAATATTTTGTCGATCTTGAGTGAGTCGGCCGATGAAGGTGCGCATTTGAGTGCTGAGGATGTTTACCAGCGTCTCCGCGATGCCGGTGACGATGTGGGTTTGGCCACCGTATACCGTGTTTTAACGCAGTTTGAGACGGCAGGGTTGGTCGAGCGGCATAACTTCGAATCTGGGCACTCGGTTTTTGAACTTGCGACCGATGATCACCACGATCACATGGTAGACGTGGACAATAATGAGATCATTGAGTTCGTCGACGAGGAGATTGAGGCGAGACAACATGCCATCGCTGCCGAGCAGGGCTACGAAATTATTGATCACTCATTGGTGTTGTACGTTCGCAAAAAGCGATAGACCGTCTTTAAGTCGCAGCGAGTAGCTCGCGCGCGTTCTCCCTGGTCGCATCGGTCACCACGGCGCCGCCTAGCATGCGGCTCAGCTCTTCAACACGCTCTTCATCAGACAGGTACTGCAGGCTGGTTGTGACAAGATGATCACCTGCCTTGCTGACCTGAATGTGTTGATGACCTTTCGCTGCGACTTGCGGCAGGTGGGTGACGCACAAGACCTGTACGTTGTCCGCCAGTGTCCTGAGTAACCTGCCAACGACATCAGCCACGGCTCCACCAACACCCACATCGACCTCGTCGAAAATCATGGTAGGCGCTGTTGCCTTGTCAGCCACCGCTACTTGCAAGGCGAGGGAGATGCGAGACAGCTCGCCGCCTGAGGCAACTTTGTTGAGGGGGCCTGGCTGGCTACCGGGATTGGTCGCAATCCAGATTTCTATTTCTTCCAATCCGCGCGGGTCAAGCTTTTCAGCATCAATATCGATAAAGCCAATGTCGACCTCACAGCGCTCCATGGCAAGCTGTGCCAGCAACTCCATGGCTCGCTCTGCCAATCG
>DPGN01000060.1:0-5798 GCA_003523185.1 Halieaceae bacterium | reverse complement strand
AGCCGCTGACTACCGTGCTCAAGGTTTTCGAGCTCCGTGCTCAGGGTCTCAAGGTGTCCCGCAAGCTCCTCGGGTCGAATACGGTGCTTTCTAGCCAAGCTGTAGGCAGTATCGAGTCGGCTCTCTACTTCGCCTAAACGCTCCGGGTCGAGCTCAACTCCATCAAGAAAGCGTCGTAATTCGGATGCCGCCTCGTCCAGTTGAATCTGTGAAGAGGCCACTAGCTCACGGCTTTCGTCAATTTTAGTACCTAGTCGATCATCGCTAAGTTGCGAGACAGAGGATCGCAACTGATCGCTCAGGCTCGCACACTGCTCGGCAATCGCATGCACCGTCTCCATGATCCACGTCGCGTTGCTCAAAACCTTTTGGTCGGACTCCAATGCCTCAAGCTCGGTGTCGCCAAAACTCAGTGCGGCTAATTCATCGATCTGGTAGTTGAGCAGATCCCTGCGCTCGGCGATTTCATTGCTTGAAGAACGCAAGGTCTCCAACTCGAGCTTCAATGCGCGAATGCTCGCTGCCTCCTCTGCAACTGCTGAGGCGTCCTCGCTGGCTCCAGAAAATTCATCGAGTAACTCGCGTTGCACGGAGCGGCGGAGAAGGGACTGGTGTGCGTGCTGACTGTGCAAGTCAACCAAGAGCTCGCCCAGTTCTTTGCATTGAGCTAGCGTCGCCGGACTGCCGTTGATGAAGGCTCTGGATCGACCGTCAGAGGTGACGGTGCGGCGGATCAAACACTCGTGGCCCTCGAGTAGGGCTGCTCTATCAAGCCAAGCCTGCGCCTCCGGAAGACGCTCTACCGAAAAGAGGGCGGAAATTTCGGCACGGTCAGCACCAGCTCTCACCGCTTTCGCATCAGCTCGGTCGCCGATACACAGACCGAGCGCATCGAGCATAATCGACTTACCCGCTCCAGTCTCGCCGGTAACGCAGGTCATTCCAGCATGTAGCTCGATATCGAGGCGCTGAACAATGGCGTAATCGCGGATGGAGAGATCTGTAAGCATTGTGACCGTTTCTTGTTAGACGACCGTGTCTTGTTAGACGACCGTGTCTTGATAATAGCCCCGTTATAGCTCAGGTGTCTCCGATTCGGAACACCAGTTTTGGATAAACCGCACATCATTTTCGCGCTTTGCGGTCCGAGAGGTCTGTGCTACAACTCGAGTCCTAGGAGAACAACATGTCATCGGACGGTCTTTCACCGCGCGCAGCGTCTTTGTTGCGAACTTTGGTGGATATGCACATACGCGAAGGTCAGCCCGTGGGCTCGAAGGCATTGCACGTCGAGAGCGGTATGTCAGTGAGTCCCGCGACGATTCGCAATGTCATGTCAGACCTCGAAGATCGTGGCTTTTTGTCTTCACCTCACACTTCGGCCGGTCGAGTGCCTACCTCGCAGGGCTATCGCTTGTTTGTGGACAGCTTGTTGCAGACCAGTCCCATCGATGAAGCCGCGATTCAGGCCTTGAAACACGAGCTGAACCCGAGCCGACCCTCGTCAGACCTCATTGCATCGGCGTCAAACTTGTTGACACAAGTGACGGCACAGGCGGGCATTGTTACTGTCCCTCGACCGACTGCTGTGCAGCTACGGCAAATTGAGTTCCTTCCCCTCTCCGATTCGAGGGTCCTTGTCATCTTGGTGGTCAATGAGCGCGAAGTGCAGAACCGCGTTATTGAGCTATCGCGGCCACTGACCGAGGCTCAGCTGAAGTCAGCTGCCGATTTCATCAATCAACGCTACGCCGGTAACGATTTGACTCAGGTGAAAGAATTGCTTGTGACTGAAATGGCCGAGGCGAGAGCGCGTATTGACGAGCAGATGGAAGCTGCGCTGCAGGTTGCCAAAGAGGCGATGGATGTCCAGGAGTCGCAGGAGGAATACGTTGTCGCGGGTGAGAGCCGGCTGATTCAGCAGGCGAGTGCCAATGACATGGACAAGCTGCGGGAGTTGTTCGACGCCTTCGAGCGCAAGCGTGACCTCTTGGAGCTTCTCGATCGGTGTTCCCGTGCTGATGGGGTCCAAATCTTCATCGGTGAGGAGGCCGGTTATGAGGTGCTGGGTGACTACAGTGTCATTACTGCGCCCTATGCTCAGGGTACCCAGCCAGTCGGTGTTCTGGGTGTCATTGGGCCCACGCGCATGGCCTACGAACGGGTGATACCTCTTGTTGATATCACCGCAAGACTGCTAACGGCGGCCTTATCTCGCTAATACGCCGACAAAAAACGTAAATATCCCCGAAACTTCAAGGTTATTGCCTTGAAAATATAAATCGACTCCCCATCTCACCCATATTGGACAAATTACGGTGCGGGAGATGACGCATGTCGAGTGAAAATAACGACCTTCCAGAGAACGAAGTAGAGGCCCAGGCTACTCAGGAAAGCGATGGTGCTGAAATGGAATCTGTCGATGTTGAGACCGATGAGCTTTCAGAGGTGGAAGCACTTCAAGAAGAAGTTGCGATGGCCAAGGAGGCTGCGCTTCGTGCTCAGGCCGATGCGATTAACGCGCAGCGCCGGGCAGAGCTCGACGTCGAAAAAGCGCGAAAGTTCGCTCTCGAGCGATTCGCAAATGACTTGTTGCCCGTCGTTGATAATCTCGAGCGCGCTTTAGAGGCGTCTGCCGGGTCGGATGCTGAGGGTATTGCTTCGGTCGTTGAAGGTGTTGAGTTAACGCTTAAGAGCTTGGTCGATGTGCTGGCGAAGAATGGCGTCACGCCTGTCGATCCTCATGGTGAGCCCTTTGACCCGCAGGTCGCGCAGGCGATGAGCATGATCGAAAACCCCGATGTTGAACCCAACACCGTGATTGCTGTGATGCAGAAGGGTTACTTGCTGAAAGACCGGTTGCTGCGCCCCGCAATGGTGATGGTGTCCAAAGCCGCATCGTAAATAAAGACAGAATTTTTTTATCAGGGCGCTTGAAATTTAGACAGAGCGACCCATCTACAAAGACAAGATTAGGCGCCGGGATCACCTGGCCGTAGGAGAAAAAGACATGGGAAAGATTATTGGTATTGACCTCGGAACGACGAACAGCTGTGTGTCGGTCCTTGAGGGCGGCAAGCCTCGCGTCATCGAGAACGCTGAGGGCGGTCGCACAACGCCTTCAATCGTGGCTTACGCAGATGACAACGAGGTATTGGTTGGTCAATCTGCAAAGCGTCAGGCCGTCACTAACCCGACAAACACCTTGTTTGCGGTTAAGCGTTTGATCGGCCGTAGATTTGAAGACGACGTTGTTCAGAAAGACATCAAGATGGTGCCTTACAAGATCGTCAAGGCCGACAACGGCGACGCATGGGTTGAGGCAAAAGGCGAGTCAATGGCTCCGCCTCAGGTTTCGGCTGAAGTACTTCGTAAGATGAAGAAGACAGCCGAAGAGTACCTCGGCGAGTCGGTCACAGAAGCTGTCATCACTGTGCCTGCCTACTTCAACGACTCTCAGCGTCAGGCAACCAAGGACGCGGGTCGTATTGCGGGTCTCGAGGTGAAGCGAATCATCAACGAGCCAACTGCGGCTGCACTGGCCTACGGCATGGACAAAGCGCAGGGTGATCGCACTGTTGCGGTTTATGACCTAGGTGGTGGTACGTTTGATATCTCGATTATTGAAATTGCAGAAGTTGACGGCGAGCACCAGTTCGAAGTACTTGCGACCAACGGCGATACCTTCCTCGGTGGAGAAGACTTCGACCTGCGGTTGATCGAGTTCCTCGCGGATGAGTTCAAGAATGAAAACGGTATCGATCTGCACAACGATCCGCTGGCGCTGCAGCGCCTGAAGGAAGCAGCAGAAAAGGCCAAGATCGAGCTTTCTAGCTCGCAGCAGACAGAAGTTAACTTACCCTATATCACTGCTGATGCCACAGGACCCAAGCACTTGGTGGTCAAGCTCACGCGTGCAAAGCTCGAGTCGTTGGTACAGGAATTGGTGACTCGCTCGCTTGAGCCTTTGAAGGTTGCGCTAAAGGACTCCGGTCTCTCGGCGAGCGAGATTGACGACGTTATTTTGGTCGGCGGTCAGACGCGTATGCCAATGGTTCAGCAAACCGTTGCTGATTTCTTTGGCAAAGAGCCACGCAAGGACGTCAACCCTGACGAGGCGGTCGCCATGGGTGCATCGATTCAGGGTGCGGTACTAGCCGGTGACGTCAAGGACGTACTTCTGCTCGACGTAACGCCTCTGACACTGGGTATCGAAACCATGGGTGGAGTTGCGACACCACTGATTGAGAAGAACACGACTATTCCCACGAAGAAGTCGCAGGTGTTCTCGACAGCGGAAGACAACCAGACAGCGGTAACGATTCACGTCGTTCAGGGTGAGCGTAAGCAGGCTGCATCGAATAAGTCGCTGGGCCGGTTCGATTTGGCCGACATTCCACCTGCGCCACGCGGTATGCCACAAATTGAGGTGACATTTGACCTCGACGCGAACGGTATCCTGAACGTTTCGGCGAAAGACAAAGCCACCGGCAAAGAGCAGTCAATTCGAATCACTGCATCCGGTGGTCTGTCTGAGGACGATATTCAGCAGATGGTTGCGGACGCCGAAGCGAATGCTGAGGCAGACCAGAAGTTCGAGGAGTTAGTCATTGCGCGTAACACGGCGGATGGCATGATCAATGCCGCCAAGAAGACGCTTGAAGAAGCGGGTGAGCACGCGACGGATGACGAGCGTTCAGCTATCGAAGCTGCCATTACGGCAACGGAAGATGCCGTTAAGACCGACGACAAGGATGCAATCGAGGCGGCAACTACTGCCTTAACTGAGGCAACCAGTGGTGTTGCTCAGAAGATGTATGCCGCACAAGCAGAAGCGGGTGAGGCGGGTGCTGAGCAGGCTCCGGAGGAAGATGCAGTCGATGGCGATGTCGTCGATGCTGAATTTGAAGAGGTTCGTGAAGACGACAAGCGTTGATCAGGGCGGTTTGAGCCGCGCAGGTTTGTGACACTTTAAACGCTGTACGGATTCCGGCTGAGGTTGGAATCCGTTTTTTTTTAAATAGGCTGCCCGGGTATCGGCAGCAGGAAGCATTATGTCAAAGCGTGATTACTATGAAGTGCTGGGTGTTGAGAAGTCAGCATCGGCACAGGACATTAAAAAGGCCTATCGGCGCATTGCGATGAAGTATCACCCGGACCGTAATCCGGATGGCGCCAATGCTGACGAGAAATTCAAAGAGGCCTCCGAGGCCTATGAAATTCTCAGTGATGGTGAGAAGCGCCAGGCCTACGATCAGTACGGTCACGCGGGCGTTGATCCACAAATGGGTGGCGGTGGCTTCCAGGGTGGCAGCTTCAGCGATATTTTCGGTGATGTCTTTGGCGATATTTTTGGTGGCGGCGGTGGTCGACGTCAGGGGCCTCAGCGAGGCTCTGATTTACGGTACACCCTCGAGGTAACGCTTGAGGATGCAGTTCGCGGTAAAACCGCTGAAATTAAGGTGCCTTCGCTTCAACACTGCGATACCTGTGACGGAAGTGGCGCGAAACCCGGTACCAGCCCAACCACCTGTAACAGCTGCGGTGGCAGTGGTCAGGTTCGCATGCAACAGGGCTTCTTCCAGGTTCAACAGACCTGCCCAACGTGTCGAGGCCGTGGTCAGAGCATTGATGACCCTTGCGGTAGCTGTCGTGGTCAGGGGCTGGTCGAGAAAACCAAGACGCTCTCCGTCAAAGTTCCTCCAGGTGTTGATACGGGAGACCGCATACGGCTCAGTGGAGAGGGTGAGGCAGATCCGGCGGGTGGTCCCCACGGCGATTTGTACGTTCAAATTTCG
>DPGN01000032.1:38149-40481 GCA_003523185.1 Halieaceae bacterium | reverse complement strand
GGCAGCATGGATAATGCGATTGTTATTGATGACTACAAGGTCCTTAACAATGGCGGCCTCAGGTATGACGATGAGTTCGTTAAACATAAGGTGCTCGATGCGATTGGTGACCTGTATCTCCTCGGCTACAGCCTCATTGGTGAGTATCGCGCTTTCAAGTCGGGTCACGCGTTGAACAACCTGGCATTGCGCACTCTGATTGCCGACAAAGAAGCTTGGGAAATGGTGACCTTCGAAGACATCGCAGACGCGCCAATTTCCTATCAGCAACCGTTCCTTACCTACGCTCCCGCGTAATCGCGCGGTGGTTCACAGTCGTCACATCTCCGCTTTCACAGGGCCTGTAACTCTGGCATAGTGACGCCATCGAAATAGACGTTCGCAACACCTGTGAAATTCATTCTGATCAACAATGAGGGACCCTCGAAAACCGTCGAAATTGGACGGTGGACGCGCGTGGTTGTCTCGGCATTTTTGATTGGATTGCCCGTCTCGCTGGCGGGGCTCAGTTATGAGTTCGGTATGAAGAAAGGTGTGGCGAGAGCGCAAGCCGCCGAGGAGACTCTGGCGGCTGAGGAAGCGCGCGAGCGCGCGGAAGCGCTGGCGGATATGGCTGTAGAGGCGGAGCGTCGACTAGAGTCCATGACACTGCTGCTTGCTGAGCTGCAGAGTCGGGTAACACGCCTCGACGCTGTCGGCATGAACCTGACTCAAAGCGCAGGGCTCGAGCCCGGCGAGTTCAACTTTGATATGGCGCCTGCCCTCGGTGGTCCGTTGATGACCTCGCAGGAAGACGCGCGCGAGCTTATTCCGGCGCTGGAAGGTGAGCTTTTTGCCTTGAGCACGGCGCTTGACGATCGTGAGGTTCAGCTCGACATCCTGTCTGAGCTTATCCAGGGCGAGCAGGTTAAGAGCGATGCAACACCGTCGGGCCGCCCCATTTTGTCGGGCTGGCTGTCGTCGCGTTACGGGACGCGGATTGATCCGTTCAGTGGCAAGAAGGCGTGGCACGAAGGCGTCGATTTTGCCGGTAAAGCAGGCTCAAACATTGTCGCTGTCGCTAGCGGCGTCGTTAGCTGGAGTGGTGAACGCTATGGCTACGGCAAGATGGTTGAAGTTGCCCATGGTGATGGTGTCATCACCCGGTATGCACACAACCAAGAGAACCTCGTCAAAGTGGGCGATATGGTGCGTCGTGGTGACATCGTTGCCCTCATGGGGAACAGTGGTCGTTCTACTGGCCCGCATGTTCACTTTGAAGTACATAAAAACGGCCGTCCGGTCGACCCAGCCAGCTATTTACGGCGCACGCCTAACTAAGGTCGCTCATGATCTCCGGTGATGTTCACCGGTTCAATTGAAGGCGCAGACTGCGCAAGACCCTAACACTTAGTATTGGAAACACCATGGCAAATCCGCTGAAGATGATATTCGGCTCGCGAAACGATCGTGTTTTGCGGCGGATCAAGAAAACAGTCAAAAAGATCAACGCGCTTGAAGAGGACATACAGGCGCTCGACAACGACGCAATACGCGCAAAGACACAGGAGTTTCGCGATCGCTACCAAGCGGGCGAGTCACTCGATGACCTGCTGCCGGAAGCGTTCGCTGTTGTGCGCGAAGGTGGCGTCCGCGCCATGGGCATGCGCCATTTTGACGTTCAGTTAATCGGTGGTGTTGTACTTCACGAAGGTAATGTTGCAGAGATGCGGACCGGTGAAGGCAAAACGCTGGTTGCCACGCTGCCCGCGTATCTCAACGCCTTATCTGGCAACAGTGTTCATCTGATTACCGTTAACGATTACCTCGCGTCTCGTGATGCGGCGTGGATGGGCAAGCTTTACAACTTCCTCGGCCTTGAGGTCGGTGTGGTTAAGGCAGGCCAGTCGCAAGAAGAAAAGCGCACCGCTTACTCGGCGGATATCGTCTATGGCACTAACAACGAGTTCGGTTTTGACTACCTTCGCGACAATATGGCCTTCAGCATGGCGGATAAGATGCAAGGGCAACTGGCCTTTGCCATTGTTGACGAGGTGGACTCGATTCTCATCGATGAAGCGCGGACGCCGCTGATTATCTCAGGTGCAGCTGAAGATAGCTCCGAGCTTTACCGCAAGATCAATAAGCTCATCCCCAAGCTCGCGCCCCGAAGTGGTGAAGAAGCGGAAGACGGCGACTTTGTTATTGACGAGAAGCAGCGGACGGTAGAGTTGACCGAAGACGGGCACGAGCAGATTGAGACCATGTTGATCGATGAGGGTCTGCTTGCATCCGATGATTCACTTTATGCGTCAACGAACCTGGGCTTGTTACACCACGTTAATGCAGCGCT
>DPGN01000032.1:5138-37961 GCA_003523185.1 Halieaceae bacterium | reverse complement strand
AATGTGAACATTCAGGCCGAGAGCCAGACCATGGCCTCGACCACTTTCCAGAATTACTTCCGCCTCTACGACAAACTGAGTGGTATGACGGGTACAGCGGACACCGAGGCCTTTGAGTTCCGCCAAATTTATGGCCTCGAGTGTGTGGTTATTCCCACCAACATCCCGATGAAGCGTAAGGATATGAACGACCTAGTCTTCATGTCGAAAGAGGAGAAGCTTGAGGCGATCGTCGAGGAGACCCGCCGCATTATCGAGAACAAAGCACCTGTTTTAGTGGGTACAGCCTCGGTTGAGACCTCGGAGGAGCTATCGGAGTACTTCAAACAGGCAGGTATTGAGCACAAGGTACTGAACGCGAAATACCACGAGCAGGAAGCGGAGATTATTGCTCAGGCGGGGCGGCCAGGCGTGGTCACTATCGCTACTAATATGGCGGGTCGTGGTACCGATATTGTGCTGGGCGGGAACCTTGAGGCCGAGCTTGCAGGACTCGACGGCGAGGCAGCGAAGGAAGCAGCGCGCGCGGCATGGGAAGAACGCCATCAGACCGTCCTTGATGCCGGTGGTCTTCACATTGTGGGTACCGAGCGTCACGAGTCTCGCCGTATTGATAACCAGCTCCGTGGTCGTGCAGGGCGTCAGGGTGACCCTGGTGCATCGCGCTTTTTCATATCACTCGACGACAATCTAATGCGTATCTTCATGGGCAACATGGCTGGCATTATGCAGAAGGTTGGCATGGAGCCTGGTGAAGCGATCGAGAGTGGCATGGTGACCAACTCGATCGAGCGGGCACAGCGTAAGGTTGAGGGACGTAACTTCGATATTCGTAAGCAGTTGCTCGAATACGATGACGTTGCGAATGACCAACGCCAGATTATCTACTCCCAGCGTGATCAATTACTGGATGGGGACGATGTTGCGGAGATGATCACGAATATCCGCGCGGACGTTATCCACACCGGTATCGATCGCTTCATCCCACCGATGAGCGTTGAAGAGCAGTGGGACATCCCGGGTCTTGAGCAGTATCTCAAAACCGAGTTTGCGCAGGAGCTTCCTGTGGCCAGTTGGCTAGAGGAAGACACCAACCTTCACGAGGAGACGCTACGCGAACGTATTATCGAGTCAGTGCAATCAACCTATGACGAGAAGGGCTCGCTCATTGGCGATGCCATGCGTCAGATTGAGAAGCAGGTCATGCTGCAGGTGTTGGATGGGCTGTGGAAGGATCATCTCCAAACCATGGATCAGCTCCGACAGGGCATTCATCTGCGAGCCTATGCGAATAAGAACCCCAAGCAGGAGTACAAGCGTGAGGCCTTCGAGTTATTCGAGGCCTTACTCGAGCGCTTGAAGCAAGAAGTGGTGCGTGTCTTGAGCCATCTTCAGATCAAGCGACAGGATGAGGCTGAGCTGATTGAGCAAAAGCGGCGTGAGGAAGCGGAGCGTCAGCAGTTGGCCTTCCAGCACGCGCAGGCGTCGGCATTGCCGGTGACTGAGCAGGAATCAGGCCAGCAGGCGGAGGCGCCGCAGCAACCGATGGTGCGCGATGCACCCAAGGTGGGCCGTAATGATCCGTGTCCCTGTGGCAGTGGTAAGAAGTACAAGCAGTGTCACGGAGCGCTTAATTAAGTATGAGCGAGTTTTCTATCCCGGGCGTTCGGCTCGGGGTTGCGCAAGCGGGCATCAAATATGAAGGCCGTGATGATCTGACGCTGATCGAGTTCGCCGAGGGAAGTTCGACGGCGGCGGTCTTTACCTTAAATGCGTTTCGCGCGGCACCCGTGGTGGTCGCGGAGCGCAATAACGTTAGTCAGGACGCGCGTTACATCCTCATCAATTCAGGCAATGCCAACGCCGGTACCGGTAAGCCTGGTATGGACGCCTGTGAGGCGAGCTGCGCCGCGGTTGCCAAACTGGCTAATGACGTTCCCACTCGTGTATTGCCTTTCTCCACCGGTGTGATTGGTGAGTTACTGCCAGTAGAAAAGATTGAAGTTGCTTTACCTGAGGCCATGGCTGATTTGTCCGAGGTAAATTGGGGGCGTGCCGCTCGGGCCATCATGACCACTGATACGCGACCAAAACTGCGAGTGAAAACAGTTGAGGTGAATGGCCAATCCTGCCGGATTGTAGGGATGAGTAAGGGGTCGGGGATGATTCAGCCCAACATGGCGACCATGCTGGGGTTTATCGCAACGGACGCCGCCGTCCCACCGACAATGCTGGACGGCATGTTGCGCGCCGCGGTCAATCTTAGCTTTAACCGGATTACGGTTGATGGTGATACCAGCACGAACGATGCGGTGACTTTAACGGCCACTGGCCACTCTGAGTTTATGATTTCGCCCACCACGGCTGACGAGGCACAAGCCTTTCAGTCAGCGCTGACTGAGCTGGCGACTGAGTTAGCACAGGACATTGTGCGCGATGGTGAGGGAGCGACGAAGTTTGTTGCCATTGAGGTCTCAGGTGCAACAAGCGTCGCAGAGGCGGATTCGGTAGCACGGACAGTCGCGCATTCTCCCTTGGTGAAGACAGCGCTGTTTGCTTCAGACCCTAACTGGGGACGCATCCTCGCTGCCATTGGACGTGCTGGGCTAGAGGACCTGGATGTTGATGCGGTCTCGCTCTCCATCAACGGGGTGCTGATTGCCGAGAACGGTGCCCGGGCTGAGAGTTATACCGAGCAGGCCGGCGTTGCCGCCATGGCACCTGAGGATCTACTGATTTCAATTAACCTGGCCCGTGGCAATGAGACTGCGACGATCTGGACGACTGACTTCTCCTACGACTACGTCAAGATAAACGCCGAGTACCGCACCTGATGGCGAGTCGCATCCATGTGGCGGTCGGTGTACTGATTGATTCAAAAGGCTGCGTGCTCCTTACGCGGCGCCTGAAAGGTACCCATCTTGCGGGCTACTGGGAATTTCCCGGAGGCAAAGTGGAAGTAGGGGAGTCCGTGCAAACCGCACTGGCGCGTGAGCTTGAGGAAGAGCTTGGTACCCGCATTGGTGAGACGGTTCCGCTTATGACCGTGAGCCATGACTACGGGGAAAAGCAGGTCTTGCTCGATGTACACCAAGTGAAAGACTGGAACGGAGAGCCCCATGGTGCAGAAGGGCAGCCGTTAGCCTGGGTGGATGCCGGCTCGCTCGATGAGTTTCAGGTGCCTGAAGCGAACGCGGAGATTATGTTGCGGGTAAAAGCGCTACTCGCCTAACGCCGCCCTGGCTCTTGCCAGTAAGTCGTCGTGCAGTTTTTCAACACGCTCATAAAGCGCTTCTAGGCTCCCATCATTCATAATCGAAGTATCTGCCCGTGATAGGCGTGTTTGCCGATCGAGCTGCGCTGCCATTATTTGCTTTACCAGTGCCTCGGTGTTGTCGTCGCGCGCCATGGTTCTCTTCAGCTGGACCTCTTCAGGTACGTCTACGACGACAACGTAGTCCGCGAATGTGTTCTGGCCACTCTCCAATAGGAGTGGTGACGACAGAACCACGTAGGAAGAGCTCGCTTCCATCAGCTGTCTTGCGATTTCCTCTCGAATGCGAGGGTGAGTGATGCCCTCCAGCACCTTTCTCTCGTCGGGATTGTCGAAGACAATTTTTCTTAGAGCAGCACGGTCGAGACTACCGTCCGCGAGCAATATGTCCGTACCAAAGTGATCGGCAATGGCCGCCAGCCCGCTAGTGCCCGGTTCAACCACCACACGCGCAACCTTATCCGCGTCGACAACAGCAATCCCTAATGTTTCGAGATGATCGGTTACCGCAGACTTGCCGCTACCGATGCCCCCCGTAATGCCTACCACGAACATGCGGCTAGGCCCCTGTTACCCAAGTAAGAAGCACATTGGGATAAAACAAATGAATGAGCCCTGCACCCGCAAGGAAGGGTCCAAATGGCATCGGTGTCTCGCGGTCTTGCTTACCCGTGACAATCAAGGCGACACCCAGAAGGGCACCAACGACTGAAGATAGTAAAACGATGGTAGGCAAGGCGGCCAAACCGAACCACGCACCCAATGCAGCGAGCAACTTGAAGTCCCCATGGCCCATGCCCTCCTTACCAGTGGCAATTTTGAAGAGCCAAAAAACCGACCACAGACATAGGTAACCAAAGACAGCGCCTAGGACAGCGCTCTCAAGTGATACAAAGGTGTTATCAATGTTGAGCAGCAGTCCTATCCACACTAGGGGTAATGTGAGGCTATCGGGAAGAAGCTGATGATCGAGATCAATGGCGGTGAGAACAACGAGAACGGACGTAAGAAGCATGGCGCCCGCCAAGGCATTACTCACTCCAAACTGGAGACCGCATAGCACCCAAAGAAGGGCAGTAAGTGCCTCCACGACTGGGTAGCGAACCGAAATCGGCGCTTTGCAGGAGGCGCACTTCCCGCCTAGTGCAAGGTAACTTATTACGGGAATATTCTGCGTTGCTTTTATTGCCGCACCGCAGTGTGGACAGCGCGACCCCGGGAACGCGAGGGAGAGCTTTTCTGACACTTCCGATACTTCACCACTGAATTGGGCATAGTCTCGCTGCCACTGCGCTTCCATCATTTTTGGGAGCCGGTAAATGACGACGTTTAAAAAGCTACCGACAACAAAACCGAGGATAGTGAGCGAGATGCTTAAGCCCGGTTGGGCTCGGATAAGTTCTTCAAGTGGATCCATTGGGTGATATTACATCACCCAGTCGAGCATAAAGATGCGGAGACAAAACTTTATTTTGAAAGTCTTCGAGATGTATGAAGTCGCGGCTCGGTATATCCGCTGGGCTCTGAACCCCCGTCGTGAACGAGCCTGCAAGCCGCATGAAACGCATTGCCCTGTGGCTGACCGTCAACCACCATCGGCTTATAGCTGGGATCTGCCGCATTCTGGCTGTCTACCACACCCGCCATCCTCAGCATTGATTCTTTGAACTGATCCTCGGTGATCACCCCGTGGTGTAACCAGTTGGCAATGTGCTGGCTTGAAATTCTGAGTGTTGCTCTGTCTTCCATCAGTCCCACGTTGTTGATGTCGGGGACTTTGGAACAGCCCACGCCTTGGTCGACCCAACGAACCACATAGCCCAACATGCCCTGAACGTTGTTATCGAGCTCTCGCTGGATTTCTTCGGATGACAATTTACTGCAGTCGCCTAATGGGATGGTGAGGATGTCATCGACACTGCGGCGCTGGGTTCCCTCAAGCTCTGCTTGAATCTTACTGACTGAAACATCGTGATAGTGCGTCGCATGAAGCGTCGCTGCGGTAGGCGAGGGTACCCAGGCACAGTTAGCGCCGGCTTTGGGGTGCCCAAGTTTGGTGTCGATCATCGCTTGCATAAGGTCGGGCATGGCCCACATGCCTTTACCGATCTGCGCTTTACCGCGGAGTCCACAGTTGAGGCCGGTGTCGACGTTCCAATCCTCGTAGGCATTAATCCACAGCTCACCTTTCATGTCGGTCTTAGCCACCATGGGGCCTGCTTCCATGCTGGTATGGATTTCGTCGCCGGTGCGATCAAGGAATCCCGTGTTGATGAACACCACACGTTCCGAGGCGCGGCGGATGCATTCCGCAAGGTTCACGCTTGTCCGACGCTCCTCATCCATGATGCCTACTTTGAGGGTGTTGCGTGGCAGGCCAAAAGCGTCTTCAACCGCGGCAAACAGGTCGACCGTCATGCTGACTTCATCGGGCCCGTGCATCTTCGGCTTCACGATGTACATGGAGCCGGTTCGAGAGTTGCCGCCTTTACTGGCGCCTCTGAGGTCGTGAAGCGAGCAAGCTGTAGTGAACAGCGCATCCATGATGCCCTCGAAGATTTCGTTGCCCTCGCTATCCAAAATGGCAGGGTTGGTCATCAAATGCCCGACGTTGCGCACGAACATGAGGCTGCGGCCCGGTAGGCTGAAGCTCTCCCCGTTGGGTGATGTGAACACACGGTCGGCATTGAGGCTTCGTGTCAGTGTTTGGCCGCCTTTGTTGAAGCTTTCGCTCAAGTCACCACGCATTAAACCGAGCCAGTTGCGGTAAACAACGGTCTTGTCTTCCGCGTCAACCGCTGCGACTGAGTCCTCACAGTCCTGAATGGTCGTAAGCGCCGACTCAAGGCAAATATCTTTGACGCCTGCGGCATCGGTACTTCCTACTGCATGTTCGCGGTCAATTTGTATCTCCGCATGCAGTCCATTGTGCTTAAGCAGCACACCGGAGGGATCGTCTGCATCACCGGTGAAACCAACAAACTGATCGGGCTGGGCGAGCATGCTTAGGCTGCCATCAATCTGGTTAATCAGCAGATCGCCGTCAACGATGGTGTAGTGGGCGGCTTGCTTATGACTGCCCTGATTGAGCGGGAAGTGTGCGTCGAGGAAGCCGCGTGCCCACTCGATGACTTTGTGACCACGAACCGGGTTGTAAGCGCCGGCGCGGACAGCGCCGTCTTCTTCGGAGATTACGTCGGTGCCATAAAGCGCATCGTAGAGAGAGCCCCAGCGAGCATTGGCCGCGTTGAGCGCGTAGCGTGCGTTCATCACAGGGACGACAAGCTGTGGTCCTGCGATCTCTGCAATTTCAGGGTCTACGTTTTGGGTTGCGATTTTGAAAGGAGCAGGTTGTGGTAACAAATAGCCAATGTCTTCGAGCATGGCTTTGTAGGTCGCTCGGTCATAATCCGCGCCGGGGTTCGCTTTATGCCAAGCGCTGATCTTGGCCTGCATCTCATCGCGGACAGCGAGAAGCTCGCGATTGCGTGGCGTGAATGTTTTGACAATATCCGCCAAGGCCCTCCAAAAAGCAGCGGGTTCTACGCCCGTGCCAGGCAGTATCTCCTTCTCAAGGAGTGCGTGGATTTCCGAATCGACCTGAAGTCCCGCGCATTCGATACGTGCTGACATGATGTGCTCCCAATAAAGTCGGCGTATTAACGAATCGCCATTCTCGTTTGGTTGTTACGTCGAGTGGAAGCGGACTGATTTATGACCATCATAAAAAATAATGATGGTGGTACATAAAATGATTTTATTTAGTGATAGTTACCAGCTTGCGGCTCGGCATGCCTGCCATGACGCGCAGGACGTCCTCGAAGAGGGGGACGTGAACATCGGCGTCTATTTGCGCTGTGGTGATGAAGTTCGGGAAAGTATGAATCCGCAGGAGTTTGAGGTCACCCGACTTCGTAAGCAGTGTATCGATTGCAAGTACAGCGAACGCGATGGCTTCGGACGGGCTTTCCTCGGAGGCCCCTGCGTCAGATGCCTTGAGCACCTCGTCCAACAACTCGGTCATATCCGCAGCGAGTGCTTTAGCCGCTTCGTTAAGCCCGCCAGCATGTATTGTTTGGCTTCCGGGGACTAACTTGATATGGGAGCCCGCATCTCGGTAGCTGCGGTTATCCACCTGCGATGCATGATTAGCATCATTGGACGCATAGGCCGCACCGTGTACAAACACGACGCTGTCTTCGTAGCACATTAACTGACCACCCACCGCAACCATATAGAAGCGCGCTGTAAATTTGTGCTGATCGATGAGCTCGAGCCCATCCACGGCTTTTTGTAAGATATGTCCGCCGGGCACCGTCGCCGCCGCCATGATGGGCGTGGGTAGGCAAAGCGTTTTGTCATTGGCCCCGCGGAACTGACTGCGAATAAACCATAGCTCGTCGGCCTGGGGTCGCTCATTGAGAGCATCCTGAACCGAGGCATAGGTCTTGGGTACGCGATGAGCAAACCCAAGTTCATTCATCTTTGTCGCGACCTTACCCACATCGGACAGCGGGTTGAGAACGCTCCGCTCTACCGTTTTAAAACGAGGACCCGACCACCCATTGGGTGCGGACGGTTGAGGCTTATTGCCGTAGCTATCCCAGTAGCTCAGGTGTACTGCGGGGAAGTGGTTGTCGCGCGCTTTCAGTGTTTTAACGGCTTTCTGCCATAAGACATCCGCCCGGTTAGCCAGCACCCTGAGGCTCTCGCCTTGAATTGATACGACGTTGTCGGCAGCGTCTGATCGTGTAGGTGCGGTTTTTTCCAGGCTAGTGGCCTTAGCACCATCAATAGCCGCTTGCGAGTCTGTCGTTCCGCTACCCGAGACCGTGCTGGTTGCCGCATCAAAGGCGACTGAAGGTAGCGCTTTGTCTTTGTCGAACATTTCCCGAGTGTCGTGGTGACGGAACCACAGATTGAAGGCCCATTTCTCGCCCGCCTCCACCGGCATGCCAGCGTGAAGGCTGAGCGGGTGGGGACCACTGATGTCTTCCGTGGTGTTGTGAAAGATCACCATCCGGCCGGGAGAGGCAGGGACGGTAATGCCCAACTTTGGGAACTGCGTCGCACCGCCACCCTCGACTTTATTTAGATAAACCAAGGCGGTAACCAGCCGCTGCCCGCCCCACTGCGCCGCTTTTTGTCCTCGAGCGAGCGACAGGTTGAAGGCGTCGAAATGCGGCCGGTATTCCTGCTCGGGGCCGTAGTGGATAATTTGCATCGATTCGGCGTTTTCTAGAGGCAGGCCAACGATATCGGCGATTCGCTGGCCAATCGATTTGACCACATCATCTTCGTCGTACTTGAGCCAATGGTTGGAGCCGGTTCGACCCTCACTGGGTTTGAAACCCTCCTCCAGTACCACGCCTGCGCGTTTAATATGCGGTTTGGCAAGTTCAATCAGGTAGGCGCACTCAATGGGCGAGATAACGTTATTGCGAACAGCTACAAGAGGTTCGCTTGAGAAGACCTCAGCTCCCTCGTATTCGCTTTTTAACTGAATCGTATCGCTCATTGACTCAACCTATGGTCTATCTTCTGGATCTCGACTGTCGTCGCGCAGTATCAGTTTCCCTTATGACACTAGATGGAGCGCGCTATCTTCGTGATGAGCTGTCGGATCCAACGGTGCCCCGGATTGTGCTGTAGCAGTGGGCTCCATGCCATTTTGAGCTCCAGTGGCGGAATGTCGAAGGGGACATCACGCACAACCACCCGCGGATTATCGCGTTTTAACTGCGTTGCTCGCGTGGGCAGTGTCACAATGAGATCGTTTTGCTCAGCCAGGGTCATGGCCGCTTGGTAGTGTCGTGTGAATACGCGGATACGGCGCTTCTTACCGAGCTCCCCGAGCGTAGAGTCAACCCAGCCGAGGCGCTGAACATCATCGGGGTTTACACCGACTCCGACGCCCATACCGGTCTTACTGACCCAAATGTGATCGGCAGCAAGATAGTGATCGAGGGTGAAGTCCTCGAGAATGGGGTTCTCGGGGCTCAACAGGCAGGAGAAGGTGTCCTGCCACAACGTGATTTGGTGGAACGACTGCGGCATCTGAGCAAATCGGTTAATGACCAAATCGACTTTGCCTCGCTCCACGTCGAGAAAGCTGACGTCCGAGGGGTTCATGATATCAAGCGTGATGCCGGGCGCTTGCTCACGCAGCTCTTTCAGTACGTAGGGGAGCAAGGTTGACTCGGCGTAGTCACTGGCCATGAGTCGAACCACACGATTCTCAGTCTCGGGGACAAACTCTTCGGTGGGCTGCAGTGCGCGGTCGACGTTCGTCAGAATCTCGCGTAGCTGGGGCTCTAGCTCTTCTGCCTTTGCGGTTGGTGTCATGCCATCCGAGGTTCGAATCAGGAGTGGATCGTTAAAGACCTCACGCAATCGCTTGAGTCCGTTACTCATAGCGGGCTGAGATAGACCGAGGCTATGCGCGGCTTGTGTAACGTTGCGCTCGCGAAGCAGCGCATCGAGGTAGACGAGGAGGTTTAAATCAACGCGACCAAGGCGACTCATTTAGTGGGTTCTCCTAAGGGACGTACTATTCACCATATGAATAATACATCTTCTAGGGTGAAGAATAGAAATTCTTGGTCTGAACGGATGAACAGCTACAATAGCGACACGTTTTGGAGGGCTTATGTACAACGCACCGTTAGATGATATGCAGTTTCTGATCGACGACGTCTGTCGGGCGGGTGAGCGACTGGGAAATTTGCCGCGCTTTGAGGGCTTGGACGTGGGTGCGGATTTGACCACGGCGCTTCTTGAAGAGGCAGGCAAGCTAGCAGCGGACATGGTTTCACCGCTCCGTCGCGTCGGTGATCAGCAACCATCGCGCTGTTCAGATGGTGCTGTGACCATTCCTCCGGGTTACGGCGATGCCATCAAAGCACTCGGCGAAGGTGGTTGGGTAGGTATTTCGGCTGAGGCATCTCATGGAGGCCAAGGGCTACCGGAGCTCTACGGTACGGCCGCCTGCGAAATGTGGAATTCAGCCGATATGGCGTTCGCGCTGGAGCCCTTTTTGAGTACAGGTGCTGCGCTTGCGATTTCAGCGCATGCAAGTCCCGAGCTCAAGGATAAGTACCTACCTAATATCAACACGGGCATCTGGTCAGGCACCATGAACCTCACCGAGTCTGGTGCTGGCTCCGATCTGGGTCCTATGAAAACCCGCGCGGAGCGTCACGGCGATCACTACAAGATTTTTGGGCAGAAGATCTACATTACCTGGGGTGATCATGACGCCACGGAAAATATTATTCACTTGGTGTTAGCCCGTTTGCCCGATGCTCCTGCAGGAAGCAAAGGCATCTCGCTGTTCATCGTTCCCAAGTTTCTGGTCAATGACGATGGAAGCTTGGGTGAGCGAAATGATGCCTACCCTGTATCGGTCGAGCATAAGCTCGGTATTCATGGCAGCCCCACCTGTGTCATGGCCTACGGCGATAATGGCGGAGCAATCGGCTATCTCGTCGGTGAGGAAAACAACGGGCTGGCGTGCATGTTCACTATGATGAACGAGGCGCGCCTGAAAGTCGGCCTTCAGGGTCTGGGTGCCAGCGAAGGCGCCTATCAGAAGGCGGTCGCCTATGCGCGCGAGCGCGTTCAAGGAGGCGTACCGATCATCGAGCACGCAGATGTGAAGCGGATGTTGATGACGATGCGTGCGCTCAATGAAGCCATGCGTGCGCTTGCCTACATTGAGTCACTCACGATGGATCTCTCCCATGGCGCGCCAGCGGATGAGCGTGGTCAATGGAAGTCACGCCTCGATCTCATGATTCCAGTGATTAAGGGCTGGATGACTGAAGTGGGCCAGGAAGTCACGTCACTCGGCGTGCAGATTCACGGCGGTATGGGCTATGTCGAGGAGACCGGTGCAGCGCAGTTCTTCCGCGATGTGCGAATTACGCCTATCTACGAGGGCACTAACGGCATTCAAGCGGCTGACCTTGTTAATCGGAAGCTCGCCCGGGACGGCGGCGCCATGATGGAAACGGTACACGATGAAATCCGCGGCGTTGCCGATGCGCTGATTGGCTCTAGCGATGATCGCTTGGCAGCTATGGGTACGGCTTTGTCTGATGCCCTCGCAGCACATGTGATGTCCACGCAAACCATTTTGGAAATGTTCAAAGTCGACAAGAATGCCGCGATGGCTGCGTCATTCGACTACATGATGCAGACCGGCTACCTGTTTGGCGGTTGGCATCTAGCGGCAAGTTCTCTCGTGGCCATTGACCTGCTCGCTCGCGAAGAGAAAACGCTGTTCTGTCAGCGAAAAATAGCGACGACCGAGTTCTATCTTCATCGTCTAATGCCTCGCGCCAGTGCACACGCGGACGCGATTTTATCGCCCGTCAGTCAGCTGGATGGGTACGCGGCCGATTGGCTGTAGTTGGCGCTTCAATGCTGAGTACACCCGACCTGTCCGATCTGAACCCGGACGCGCGCGTATTGCCATTTCAATTTCGTGGGTTCGGTTTGCGAAGCTCGCTCTTCGGTCCTGTTTCAACCATTGCCTGCTTTGAGGACAACTCGCGAGTCAAAGAGGCGGTTGTCGAGCCCGGTGAGGGCAGGGTGTTACTCATCGATGGTGGTGGCTCACTTGCGAAAGCGTTGACGGGTGATCTGGTCGCTAAGTCTGCGATGGATAACGGCTGGGCAGGCATGGTGATTATTGGCGCTGCGCGCGATGTCGAAGTCATCAACACCTTCGACTTTTGTGTCATGGCCCTGGGGACCACACCCATGAAAACCGAGAAACTGGGTCGTGGCGAGCGCGGCGTTGTTCTCTCCTTGGGCGGTGTGAATGTCAGTGAGGGCGACTATCTAGCGGGCGATGAGAACGGAGTGTTGATAAGCCGAGAGCCCTTTCTAGAGGCTTAGCGTTCAGCATCTTTGTGCGGGTGTTCAAACCTGTCGATTCAAGACAGTCGCATGGACAAATCCAGCGGCATGACGACTTTGGTCAGCGCGCCAATCGATATGAAATCGACGCCGGTGTCGGCAATACCCGGAAGGGTTGCCTCTGTCACATTACCGGATGCCTCAAGCTCAGCTCGACCCTTGTTCAAAGTCACCGCCTGACGCATGTCATCCAACGAAAAATTATCGAGCATGATGCGATCTGCGCCAGCGTCCAACGCTTGCGACAGCTCATCCAAACTTTCCACCTCGACCTCTACCGGTTTTCCTGGCGCATTGACGCGCGCAGTTTCTATGGCCTCGCGAATACCGCCGCAAGCCGCAATATGGTTTTCCTTGATGAGGAACGCGTCGTATAAACCGATGCGATGGTTATGACAGCCACCGCAGGTCACAGCGTACTTCTGTGCCATACGGAAGCCGGGAATTGTTTTTCGGGTATCCAGTAGGCGCGTCGATGTCCCCTCGACCAGTGAGGCGAGTTTCGCACTGTAGCTGGCGGTACCGGACAGCATTTGTAGAAAATTCAGCGCGGCACGCTCAGCTGACAAAATACTGCGCGCGGCGCCCGACACCGTAAACAGCGTGTCATCCGGCAGGAGTGTGTCACCGTCAGACTTTTGCCAGATGACCTCGAGCGACGCATCGACGGCGGCGAAGACCGCGTCGACGAATTGCGTGCCGCACAAGACGCCTGACTCCCGCGTGATCACAGTCGCCAGCGCCTGCTCCTCCGCGCCGACTAAGCCCGCGGTAATATCACCACTGCCGACATCTTCGGCTAGCGCGAGAGCCACAAGGGGCGCTATGTCACTTTGCGTCAACACGTTTCGATATCCTCGTCGTTGTCCCTGATGGGTGGAAGTGCCTGATAGATAGCAGTGCCTGATAGGTAGTTGTGTCTGGTGGATAGTGGTGCCTGATATGATGCGATATTGAAACACAGCCGAAGCAACGTTTTTCAAGTGAGTGACAATAAATACGGTCAAATTTCTGAAGGTTGGCTCCAGGGCTGCGAGCACATCCCGTCACCTAATTACGGGGAGAGGCCAGTGGGCGCGACGGTTGAGCTCGTCGTGGTCCACAATATATCGCTGCCCCCGGGCGAATTTGGTGGGCCTCACGTTGCGGAACTCTTTACAAATACGCTCGACCCGCAGGGACATCCGTATTTTGAGGAGATCGCTGACCTTCGTGTATCCGCGCATTTTTTGATTCGTCGAGACGGTCACGTGATGCAGTTTGTCTCGACAAAAGACATGGCTTGGCATGCAGGTGTCTCTCAATGGCGCGATCGTGAAAAATGCAATGAATTCAGTCTTGGTATTGAACTTGAGGGTACTGATACCCATCTATACACGAAGGAACAGTATTCGCGGCTGGAGGAGATCATCCTAAAGTGCCGTGCTGCGCATCCAGACATTGAAGAGGATGCTATTGTTGGACACAGTGATATTGCACCCGGGCGCAAAACAGATCCGGGAGAGAGCTTTGACTGGCAGGAATTACAAACCCGATTGGGGGTTGAATCGCTGCCGCGCAGCTAGCGTGAGTTGAGGGGGAGTTAGCTTGAGTTATCTGGCGTTTTTATCGTTCATCGTGGCGACCGGCCTGTACTGGCTGATGGGCCCGAGCGGGCCTTTGCACTCCATCGATTTTCTCTCCGTCTTTCGCGCGCAGATCAGCGAGGAAGAAGAAGGCTCGTCAACGCGTTCGGCGTTGATTCTGGTTGTTGCACCGTCGGTCGTTTTCGCACTTGTGTATATCTTGGTAGAGGGTGTTTTCGGCGGTGCTGCCATGCTTTTGCTCGGAACAGCGGCGCTGTTTTTTGCGTTTGGTCGCGAGGATTTCCCCACTTTGACGCAACGGTTTCTTGCGAGAGCCCGCGTGGGCGACAACGAGGGAGCGGCGATGGTGATCGAGTCTGCCGGCGGTGACAGCTCGGCGGATGATGTTGACGACTACGGTGATGTCGCGGCCTCGTTTTTTAGTGTGATGGCGTTGCAGCGGTGGTTTGGCCCCGTGATCTACTTCTTACTCTTAGGTCCCATTGGCGCAGTGGCGTATCGCCTGGCGCATTTGACGAAAGAGACAAAGACGCCCCTAAGTGACTCCCTGATGCGGCTGCTTGAATGGCTACCCTCTCGTTTGCTGGTGCTGAGCTTTTCCGTATTCGGCGATTTCGATAAATCCATCGAGCACCTCACGGGCAAGGGCATGACGTTAGACGTCGATACGGGTGACTTTCTGGAGGATGCAACGGATGCGGCCGTTACTTTGCCGGCAGATGCATCTGTCTATGACCGACTATCTGCCGTCTTTCATCTACTCGAGCGAAGCTTTCTACTCTGGCTAGGTGCGGTTGCGCTTCTTGTCCTGATTTAGATCGCGGTGGCTCAATCGCGAGGGCGACGCGTCGCCTGCACAATATTATAGAAATGCGTCGTCATCTCCTGACGACTCGTAATATGACTGTAGTCTTCCGGAGAGTGATGCTTACCGACATCCAGCGAGACGGTGGTGCCGAAGCGCTTGAGTGCCTCGCGCATATGCATGGCCATACGAAACGGCTCGGCAATATTTGAAGCTACGTGGAAGAGACGTGTGTTCTGCCCGTGGAAAAAGACAGGAACTACCGTGGGCTGATACTGCATGACCAGCTTTGCGATAAACGTGGTCCAAGGTGCATCAACCACATCACCGAACCCGGGCGCATCGGCTGTCGATACATGACCGGAAGGAAACAAAATCAATGGCACCCCATTCGCGAGGGCTTTGCCGGCGAGCTGCTTGGAGCGCACATTCCGCTTTGCGGCTTCTTTAGTTTCTGAAAAATCGATGGGTAGGAAATGCGGGACCAAATCGCGGTCCTGACAGAGCAATGAGTTGATAACGACCTGGAAGTCATTAGCGTAGTCCAAGGCCATATTGCACATGATCAAGCCGTCGATAACACCGAACGGGTGGTTCGCTATGAACAGAACCGGGCGATCTTTAGGGATGTCAGCAAGAGGGCTGGTATCCCCATCAAGCGTGATATTGGTCAGCTTAAAGGCTTCCCGGAAGAACATCTTCGAGTCGATATCTTGGGCTTTCAGCGCCTGGTAATGTCCCTCCATTTCATGACGACCCAGAAAACCCTCAAGGACACGCACAAAGGCGCGTGTTAGCGGGCCATCCTCGGGCGACTCGTAGGTAAGCTGCGGCTTATCCACCAGGTAGTACTCGAACATGGGGTCCACGTCGGGTAGGAAGCGAGGGTCATTAATAGCTGGAGTGTCTGTCATGTGCATTCTTGTCTGCAGTACCGGTCCGCTTAACCGTCATACGCTTTTTTATCGACTTAAGACCAGCGCGAGTTTAGTTGCTCTCGTTATTCCATTCCAGTGGTGGTTACCAAATTTGGAAAAGCGCGGTGCCAATAAAGGTGCCCAAGGCGTAACCAAGGACGCCGACGAGAACGCCCGGCGTGACCTGATCATGCCAGCCTTTGGCTGCCGCCATGGCCGGGGCTGTCGTTGCTCCTAGAACAGCGGCGTTGCTGGCTGTCAGCAGCTCCGGAATGGTCAATCCAAACTGGCGACCTACTATCAGGAGTACCGCAAGGTGAACACTCAATAGAATGGCCACCAACACAATGAGTAACGGTGCAACACTGATCATTGCCCTGATATCAGCGCCGGCTGCGATGGCGGCAAAAAAAGTGAATGAAAGGGCAACACCCACCTCAAACGCGCCGGCAAACCAGTCACGAATTTGCGGAACCGCGGTGGCGAGACTAACGGTGATCAGAGTCATTATGGCGTATCGCCAGCTAGGAATATCCAGCCACCAGCATAGCAAGTCGGTGATGGCCACAATACCGGCGGATGCGGCAAGCGCATAACTGATGCTTGATGCGGTGACCGTCGTCTCAGCCATTTTGCTCGCACTGCTATCACCGTGCGCAACGAAGCGGCTGGCAATCCAGTGCGCACCCGGAATCAGCGCGATTATGCTCAAAAATACGGCTGAGAAGAGGTTGTCCGCTGCGGTGGCCGCAGAAAAAAATGAGGCGTCAGCGCTCAAGCCTGTGATCTCTGCGAGCGCCGCGTAATTAACCGAGCCACCAATATAGGTCGACGCGAATAGACCGACGACGCCCGCCTCGCGACGATCGGCAGCCAAGTCGGAGGCCGTCCCTAACTGGCTTAAATCGAGGAGCATGGCCGCGACAATGACACCTGCGACGGTGCCTAGGGTGGCAATAAGGAAGGCAGCGGTTGTTCGCGACGCTTCTCGCGCCAGTCGGCGGATATCTGCCTGAAACAGAAACAAGGGGATCAGCATTGGGACGATGTAAGTGAAGATGAAGCCGTACGCGGGAGCCGAGTGAGGAATGACGCCAATATTGGCCGCAACAATGGCGAGCAAGATGACGACGACAGTACCGGTAATCTTCTGTCCGAGAACCGTTCGCTCCGACGCAAATGCAATGGCTGATAAAAATAAGATAGCTGCGATGAGAGCAAAGTGCTGATCAGCCGGTATGAGAGACATAGCGTCACCTTGTTTATTGTTTTCTTCCCAGAGACCAAAAGAATACCGCAGTCACGATCGGCCGTCTCTGATCTGTTGGCTCAAACTATCCGCAAAAGTGAGCGCTTAAAGAACGCATCCAAAGACAGTGAGCTCAAGTGACATCTGTATGGAGTCGTTCTCCGTGGTTATCAGCACGCGTGGTTCTGTCATAACCAGTGCACTCGTGAGACACTTGCACCATGTCCGATACTCCTGACACAGCCACTGCCAGCCCCGACGTCATCGTCGCCGAAATGGCGCGCCGACAGGCACTATCGACCATGGGTATCAGTGTTTATAGCTCACGATTTGATTTCCCCGGGGCCGCGAAAGCCCAGCGTTTTGCAGTTCCCGTGCCTGAGGTCAATGAACCCGCGGTCGTGAGCAGATCGGTCGAGCCACGGATTGAAACCCCCAGCACACCTGTACCGCAAATGCCTCAGATGACCACCAGTGACCCAGCTTCTCGTGTGCCGGTTTCACAATCGAGAGCGTCTGGGCCCGAGTCCGTTTCGTTCTCTATGTTGTTGGCCTCAGCAGGACCATTTCTGTGGCTTGAAGAACTGGGCGATGGGCTGATTAGACAAGATCAGTTGGGCCTTATTAATGCGATGGCGCGTGCGATTTCGACGCCTACCACGAAGCTAATACAGCAGCAGTTTGACTGGCCCGTCGCCGGCAACAGCGCATTGTCGGGTGATACGGAGTCCGCAAAGCAGGCCTTACACGGGCTTATTCAACGAATGGCGCGGGAAGTCGATGCCAAACGAGTCATTCTTATGGGCGACTGTCACTACTTACCTGACCGGATTGTTCAGTCAGGGGTGCGGATTCCATCGACCATGGCGATGCTCTCCGAGCCGGCTCTCAAACGAGTCGCTTGGGAGGCACTAAAACCGCTTAAGTCGCTCAGCCTTGGGTAAATTAAAAGAGATTAGCTCGGAGCAGGTAGTAAACCTCTCGCTCGATGGTCTGTACGACAGCGATCAACCCCCGTCACTCGATGCACTCACGCGATTATTGGCTAAACCCGCGGGCAGGGCCTGGGCCATTTCAGGGGTGCAGGGTATTCAAGCCGTAGTCTGGTTTTCGGTTGTTCAGGACGAGGCTGAGATTATTGATATTCGAGTGGGCGAGGCCTTTCGGCGGATTGGCATTGGTGAGTCGTTATTGACACAGTCTTTTGAGAAATTGCGTTTGTCCGAAATCCGATCGGTTTTCCTTGAAGTAAGCTCTAGTAATACCGCCGCTTTGGCTTTGTACGCAAAGCTGGGCTTTACAATGATGGGGCGTCGGGAAAAATATTATGAGACGGCAGCGGGGCGCGAGGACGCCCTAATGATGCGCTGCGATTGGTAATTGGAGTTCGAAGTAGTGAATATTTTAGAGACGGACCATTGGTGCATGATGCTCCCCGAGGAGTGGCACGCCGAGAATGACGATGACGTCATTCGTATTGTTGATCAGGACGATGTCGGTGAAATTGAAATCACCACATTGCACAAACAGTCGGGCAGAGTGAATGCTTCCGATGTGGCCGCAATGGCGTCAGAGGGATCGCCTGAGATCACTCAATGGCATCAAGCACGGGCTGGCGGGTTTGAGGGTGTAACTGGGGTATATCGCGAGGACGGTGCGTCGGTTCGTGAGTGGTATCTCGGGTCTGAGAGCCTGCTGCTTTATGTCACCTATGTCTGCGCTGAAGAGGACGAAGGTCTCGATGATTCCTCAGTGGATGAGCTCTTGGGAACGCTGGTTGTCGGGGACTCTCAGGCCGCTTAGGCGATCTCGCCTGTGACCCGGACACGTTTGCTGCCCGTTTGCACCTCAACCTCAGCTTTATTTGCCCTTTCAATACGCGCATCAATCACGTTTTTGGCGGCTATTAAAAGACCCGTAATGATGAAGGCGCCCGGCGGCAATATGGCCAGCAGGAGACCGGTGTAGTCTGACGCCACCACGAACACCCAGTCTTTCGCCATGGGTCCCAGTAGTAACTCCATATTCGCCATGACGGCGCCGGTGCCTAATAGCTCGCGGATAGCGCCGAGCACCAACAGTACCAGACCAAAACCCAGCCCCATCATGACGCCGTCAGCCAGAGCTGGCATCAATGGATTCTTGGCGGCAAACGCATCCGCGCGGCCCAGAATGACGCAGTTAGTTGTGATGAGCGGAAGAAAAATACCGAGGATCTGATACAACTCGTAGGCATAGGCTTGCATCAATAGTTCGGTGCCCGTCACGGCAGCTGCGATGATGAGAACGAAGGCGGGGAGTCGAATGGAATCCGTGACGACGTTTCGAATAAGTGAGACACAAAGATTTGAGGTAACCAGGACAAACAACGTTGCGATGGCTAGCCCCAGTGCGTTAACCACGCTCGCGGTTACAGCGAGCAATGGACACAAACCGAGAAGCTGCACCAAGGCGGGGTTGTTCTTCCACAGACCATTGTGGGTTATCTGACCATAAGACGGAGTGCTCATGATTCGTTCGCCTCTTCGATTTCAAACAACGCGCTTCGGTTATTCTGACTGTACTCCATCGCGCTCTTGACCGCCGCAACGACGGCGCGGGGCGTGACGGTTGCACCCGTGAAGGCATCGAACTCACCACCATCCTTGATCACAGCCCATTTTTCTGGTGCTGGATCAACGAGCGTTTTGTTATCAAATGACAGTATCCAGTCGGACTTTTTTAATTCGATCTTGTCACCGAGCCCGGGCGTCTCTCTGTGGCTCAGAACACGCACGCCAGCAACAGCACCGTCGCGCCCAATGCCTACCAACAAACGAATGTCACCGCTGTAACCATCGCGCGCCGTTGCCGGCAAAATGATACCGGTAACTTCGTTGTCGCGTCGTGCGCGATAACCCGTGCCGCGTTCCCTCAAAGCGAGGAGTGGGTCTTCTGCGTCGACAAAAAAGCCGTCATCGATGAGCTCGTTGTCGTGGGATTCGCGAGGGAATATCTCGAGCAACTGTTTGGCTTCGGCCGCGCGCTCGGCGGCAGCAATCGGCTCTTTGGTTTGCTCATGGACGCCACTGATCAAACCCGAACCAACGGCGGCAAACGCGGCCAATAGGCTGGCACCAACGAGGCTAGAGATGACGACTCTCATTCGTCCGCCTCCACTTTTTTAGTGCCGTACACCGTTGGCTGCGTGTACTGATCGATGAGCGGCGCAGCAAAGTTCAGGAGGAGGACCCCGAAAGCGACGGCATCAGGGTAGTTTCCATGGACTCGGATCAAGTAGACGAGTATGCCGACCATCGCGCCAAAGATGAGGCGGCCTTTGTTTGACACCGCTGAACTCACGGGGTCTGTAATGATGAAAAATGCACCGAACATGGTGGCGCCACTAAACAGGTGGAATAGCACCGAACCACCGCCCGTAGAGCTGCCCTCATCGTAACCAAGTGCCGCACAGATCGTGAGAGCGGTCAGCATGCCCACCGGCGCATGCCAGGTAAAAATGCGCTGCCTCAGCAGCCAGATACCACCCGCAAGAAAAGTGAGGTTGACCCAATCCCAACCCAAGCCCGCAATGGGGCCTGTGAGCTCTGCTTTGGATTGCATGAGGTCGTCAAACAACATGCCGGAGTTCTGTCTGAACAGATCCAGTGGTGTGGCCGCTGTAACGGCGTCATAACTTGAGGCAGCAAACAAGGCTGTGAAGGCATCGACGATGCCTGGCACCTCGCCGATACCTCGCGGCTCCGTCCATGAACTCATCTGTAGTGGAAACGAGACGAGTAACACGACGTAGCCCACCATGGCGGGGTTGAACGGGTTGTACCCCAAGCCCCCGAATACGTGTTTGCCGAGGAGAACCGAGACACCAACACCGACAGCGATTAGCCACCACGGTGCATAGGGGGGTAATGCAATGCAGAGTAACGTTGCCGTGACGATCACGCTGTGATCTCTCAGCGGCGTTTTATAGTCTTTCCCCCTCAGCCAGAGTGCCCAGGCCTCAAAGGCCAGTGCCAGTGCCGAACCAAAGACAATATTGATAATGGTGCCCGGTCCGAAAAACCATGTCAGCACCAAAACGCCGGGAATTGTGGCGAGCAAGACCTGCTTCATTACCTGCTCAACTGAAGAGACAGGCTTGTGGACGTGTGGTGACGAGACGTGCATCAAACTCATTGCCCCGCCTCCTGCTGTACTTTTTTCGCTTTTGCACGTTCGATGGCTGCTTGCACAGGGTCATCGCCCGCTTGTGCTCTGGCTTCAGCTGCGGCTTTACGCGCTGCCCGCTTCGCTTCTCTGGCCGCCGCCTCTCGCTCCAGGCGCTCCTGACGCGCCTCAAATCGCGAGCGTGAGTTATCCGAGCGTACTTTCTCTTTCGCTGCTTCCCTGAGTGAGCCTTTTGCCGATCGATAGTACTGAACAAGCGGAATATGGCTTGGACAGACGTAGGCGCAGGCACCACACTCGATGCAATCCATCAGATTATGACGCTCGAGCTGCTCCTGATCCTTTGCCCGCGCATACCAGTAGAGCTGCTGCGGCAGCAATGAGGCCGGACAGGCTTCCGCACACATTCCACAGCGAATACAGGCTTGCTGAGGCTGAGGTGGCGGAATCTCGGTTCGTGTCGGTGCAAGGACGCAATTGGTGATCTTCACCACCGGCATATCGAGGTCGGTGACAGCAAAGCCCATCATGGGGCCGCCATGAATGACCCGATCTGCGCTGTCGGCATTGAAACCCGCAGTTTCGAGTAGCTCTCTAATGGGAGTACCCAACATGACGCGGCGGTTTCCCGGATCTTTCAGCGACATGCCTGTCACGGTGGTGATGCGGTGCGTGACCGGTTTTCCGTCAATCAGCGCATCGCGCACCGCAATGGCGGTACTCGGGTTTTGGCATAACACGCCAATATCAGCGGGGATACCACCCGAGGGCACTTGCGTGTTGAGTAGGATCTCAATGAGCTGTTTTTCACCGCCGGACGGGTACTTGGTCGGGAAAGTCACCACTTCGGCAATCTCGAGCGCCGCGGCGGCCTGCCGCATAGCATCTGCCGCCTCGGGCTTGTTGTCCTCAACCGCCAACAACACGGTTTCAGCACCGACCATGTGCGCAAGAATCTCGGCGCCTTCAACAATTTGTTGAGCAAAACATTGCATGACGGTGTCGTCGGCTGTGATATACGGCTCACACTCGGTGCCGTTGATAATGAGCGTGTGGATACCGCCGTCTCTATCTGAGGCAAGTTTTATCGCGGTGGGGAAACCTGCACCGCCTAGACCCGCAATCCCGGCAAGGCGCACGCGTTCGAGTAGTGCGGCTTTGGTTTCATCGCGCCAGTTATCCAGCCCCTCGCAGCCAATCCATTCATCTTTACCATCGAGTGAAATTTCAATACAGGTATCGGTTAAACCTGATGCGTGAGGCACCGCACGCGCTTCAATAGCTGTCACTGTACCGGAGCTCGGCGCATGGACGGGCACACTGACCGACCCCTGTGCCTCGGCAATCATTTGTCCCCCGAGAACGGTGTCGCCCACTTCGACAACGGGTCGGGCTGGAGCGCCAATATGCTGTGTCACCGGTAGAACCAGTTTGCTGGGCATATCACAGTCGCTGACCCATCCGGGGTTCGACATGTCTTTTCGCTCAGGCGGATGGATGCCACCGTGAATATCAAATATCTGTCTCATGCGGCCGCCTGCTCAGAGCCGCGATCAGTCGCAATGAGGTTCTCTCGAGTTTGTCCATCAGGTAGAGGCCAGTACCAGTGCTGGATGCCACCTTTTCTGGGGACCATGTCGATGCAGTCGACGGGACACGGCTCAACGCAAAGATCGCAGCCAGTGCACTCATCGATAATCACGGTGTGCATGAGCTTCGCTGCACCGAGAATGGCATCCACAGGACAGGCTTGAATGCATTTGGTGCAGCCGATGCACTCGTCCTCGCGAATATACGCAACAGTGGGCTCGGCTTCGACACCGTGTTCCGCGTCCAGTGGCTCTGGTTCAATGTCGAGTAAATTGGCCAGCGCCTGAATCGTGTCTTCACCGCCGGGAGGGCACTTATTGATAGAGTCACCGTCGGCAATCGCCTCGGCGTAAGGCCTGCATCCCGGGTAGCCGCACTGACCACATTGCGTCTGGGGCAAAATCGCATTGATTTGATCAGAAAGCGGGTTGCCCTCCACCTCGAAGCGAACGGCAGCAAATCCGAGCAAGGCACCAAACGCAATGGCCATGCCGACCAGGGCAGCCAATGCGAGAAGAATGGGATTGCCAAGGATGACGTCGAGCATCAAACCAGTCCTGCGAAGCCCATGAAGGCGAGCGATGCCAGTCCCGCCGTGATCATACCGATCGCTGCGCCCTGGAATGGCTCTGGTACATCAGCTACCACGAGTCGCTCGCGCATAGCCGCGAACAATACGAGTACCAGGGAAAAGCCCAGTGCAGCGCCCAGTCCATAGATAAGACTTTCCATGAAGTTGTGCGCTTGATTGATGTTGAGGAGTGCCACGCCCAATACGGCGCAGTTGGTTGTGATTAGCGGCAAATATACGCCGAGTACGCGATGCAGTAGCGGACTTGTTTTTCGAACAACCATTTCAGTGAACTGCACAACGACGGCAATCACAAGGATGAATGACAGTGTGCGTAGGTAGGTTAAATCAAGTGGCTCAAGCAAATAGCGATACGTTAGGAAGCTACATACAGAAGCGAGCGTTAATACGAAAGTCGTAGCCGCGGACATGCCGATGGCTGTGTCCAGTTTGTTAGACACACCCATAAATGGGCATAAGCCCAGGAACTGAACTAAAACAAAATTATTGACCAGTACGGCGGCGATTAGCAGTACCGCGAAGTCCCCTAGCATGTTGCTCCTGCAGGCTTTTTTGCCTGTCTCATTCATCCGTTCCCTATAGTAAGGAATATCGAGGCAATCTGACAGTGTGTAAAGATTGTCTTACGCTTTACTTGCCTCGACCATCGCAGCAACCGCATCTGGGTCAATTCGCTGAATGAGCGGTGAAAAATTGTTGATCGTGTGGCCTTCGAGAGGTGCATTCAGCTCCGTCCAGTCAAGTGACAGACCCAAAAACGCCTCGCTCTTCTCTGCCATCACAGGCAGTACTGGCTTCAAATAAGTCATGAGTACGCGAAAACAGTTGATGCCCACGGAACAGGCGTCTTGAACTTCATGTTCTCGTCCCTCTTCCTTTGCCATGACCCATGGCTTTTTATCATCGATGAACTGGTTAGCGCGATCGGCAACGGCAATGATTTCGCGCATGGCACGCTGGAAATCTCGGGCTTCGTAAAGACTGGCAATCTTGTCACCCGCGGCAATCAGGTCTCCTAGGAGCTCCGGTTCGCTGCAGGTATCACTGAGCTGGTTATCGAATCGCTTGCGCAAGAAGCCAGCACATCGGCTGGCAATGTTGACTACCTTCCCGACGAGGTCAGAGTTCACTCGCTGAACAAAATCTTCGAGATTGAGATCCATGTCATCGACGCTGGAGCTCAGCTTTGCCGCAAAGTAATACCGTAGGTACTCAGCATCCAAATGCTCTAGATACGTCGAGGCCATGATGAAGGTGCCACGGCTCTTCGACATCTTTGTACCATCTACCGTCAGGAATCCATGTGCGAATATTGCTGAAGGCTGCCGCAGTCCGGCACTTGCGAGCATGGCTGGCCAGAACAGACCATGGAAGTTGATGATGTCCTTGCCAATAAAATGGTAGAGCTCGGTGTCACCGCCTGGCTCCCAATAGCTATCGAAGTCCTCACCAATGCGGTCGCAGAGATTCTGGTGGCTGGCAATGTACCCAATGGGTGCATCGAGCCAGACATAAAAATATTTCTCGGGGTGACCGGGAATCTCGAAGCCAAAGTAGGGCGCGTCACGTGATATGTCCCAATCCTGCAGACCTGCATCAATCCACTCTCGAAGCTTGTTCGCGATGGGTGTTTGTAGCTGGTCTCCACTGACCCAATCAGCGAGTAGATCTTGAAATTGGCTCAACTGGAAAAACAAGTGATCAGAGGCTTTCTCTACCGGCGTTGTCCCAGAAAGCGCTGAGACAGGGTCGATCACGTCAGTCGGTGCATAGGTGGCGCCGCAGGCCTCACAGTTATCGCCGTACTGATCGGGTGTTTTGCATTTGGGACAGGTGCCTTTGATAAATCGGTCAGCCAAAAACAGCCCTTTGGCTTCGTCGTAGGCTTGCACCACACTGCGGATCGCGATGTGATCATTGGCCTCAAGCCGTTTGAAAATGGTCTCCGACCAAGTTTGGTTTTCAGGCGAATGCGTCGAGTGATAATTGTCGAATGAGATATGGAATCCCGCTGAGTCGGCCTCGTGCAGTGCCTTGATATTGGCAATATGAGTCTCGGGTGTTACGCCCTGTTTTTCAGCGGACAACATGATCGCTGTGCCATGCGCGTCATCGGCGCAGACGTATCGGCAATGATGGCCTCGCGAGCGCTGAAACCGGACCCATATATCGGTTTGTACCTGCTCGAGCATATGCCCCAAGTGCAACGGAGCGTTTGCATAGGGTAGTGCTGAGGTAACCAAGATTTTGCGCGCCGACATAAAACGGTGGTCCGATGATGAATCGGGCGCCATTGTAGCTTCCCCCGTCATGTCGGAACAGCGCTTGTCATTTGTTCACAGTCTTTTCAGTACGAAGGTTGGTCTGTGTGCCTGTCTTGTGTCCCTGTCGGCGTAAGGCTGAGATATACTCGCCGCTTTTCGGCGGGGAATAGCAGTGAGTCAAGGCGTAGGCGCAGTCAAATACATTGTCGCGGTCGCTTCTGGTAAGGGCGGTGTCGGCAAATCGACTGTCTCAGCGAACCTCGCTGTGGCTACAGCTCAGCTTGGGTACCAGGTAGGTCTCCTTGATGCGGACATCTATGGCCCGAGTCAGGCGCGCCTACTGGGCATTGCCGACGGTGTCATGCCCGACGTTATCGAAGAGAAGATTTTTATTCCCATTGAAGCGCATGGTGTCAGTGCCATGTCGATGGCATTTCTCACTAGAGAAAAAACACCCATGGTGTGGCGCGGACCGATGGCGAGTGGTGCCTTACAGCAGATGATTGAGTCGACGCGCTGGGGTGAGCTCGATGTCTTGTTTGTCGATATGCCACCGGGTACGGGCGATATTCAGCTTACGCTCTCTCAGCGAACTCGTCTGGCGGGTGCAGTTGTTGTGACCACGCCGCAGGATATAGCCCTTATTGATGCGCGCCGAGCGATCGAGATGTTTCAGAAAGTGTCGGTGCCGATCGTCGGTATGGTCCAAAACATGGCGACTCATATTTGCAGTAATTGCGGCCATGAAGACCCTGTTTTTGGCAGTGATGGTGGCCAAGCTCTGGCAAATGAATACGAAGCACCGGTTCTTGCGAATCTTCCCTTGTCGCGTGTCATTCGGGAAACCAGTGACGCTGGAGCGCCGATATCCGCGGTCGATAAGGACGGTTCGGTCGCAGCTGCGTATCGTGAAGCAGCAGCAGCTGTTATGGCGACGCTGAGCGGGAGCGAGGCGCCGAGAGCCCCCACAATTAGTATGACTGAGTAGGTCGTTAGAAAAAGCGATTTAGGAGCAAATGTGAGCATCAAATCAGACCTCTGGATTCGTCGTATGGCGGAGCAACACAAAATGATCGAGCCCTATGAGGCAGGGCAGGTCAGGCACAAAGACGGTGAGAAGTTGATCTCCTACGGGACATCAAGTTACGGCTACGATGTCCGATGCTCGCGTGAGTTCAAGGTCTTCACGAATATCAATTCGGCAACGGTTGATCCCAAGGCGTTCGACAACGATTCGTTTGTTGACGTTGAAAGTGATGTTTGCGTGATACCACCCAACTCATTCGCTTTGGCGCGGACCGTTGAATACTTTCGAATTCCACGAAATGTGTTGACGGTTTGTCTCGGCAAGTCCACCTACGCGCGCTGCGGCATCATCGTTAACGTGACACCGCTTGAGCCGGAGTGGGAAGGTCATGTAACGCTCGAGTTTTCGAACACCACAACACTGCCAGCGAAGATCTACGCTAACGAAGGCGTTGCTCAAATGTTGTTCTTCGAATCCGATGAGGTTTGTGAGACCAGCTACGCCGATCGCGGTGGTAAGTACCAGGGGCAAACCGGCGTTACCTTGCCAAAGACCTAGGATAACGAGCGTCTTCAGCGAGCGTTTATAGAAAGCTACGCGGATACTTACGCGCCGTCTAGCCAGTTTAGAGACTTAATCATCACCTTCACCGTTGAAGATCGCTCGACATGAATGGTCTTCACCATCAGGTAATCAAGCTCGGGTGCAAGCCATATTTCTGAAGCTCGCTTGTCGGGGTTAGTGTGAACCGCTCGGTATTTGACTGTGTTGATTTGACCTAAGGGTGTTTCGATTACTTCATCAGGCAGTCGTTGCCAGCGTTTGTCGCTCACTTTGGGGCCGTCAACCACCCTAAATTCCAATGTCTCGGGCGGTTCCTCCTCACCAAGTAGGGTAAGGCGGAGCTGTTGCTGCTGCGAAAAACGGTCCAAGACGCCGGGCTCCCATGGATGCTGAGTCCAGTCGCCGCGCTTCATGCTATCGATAACCCCAGCCGACTGGTCGAAGCGAACAGCTCGTTTGTTCGTTTTGAGTGATTTGACTTTAGAGTCGAAGCGAATGCCCTCAATTGCGCCGTCAACGATTCGAAAATCGGCAGATTCGTTCATGTTGATCAGCATGTTTTTACCGCGGCTGCTTAGTGTGTAGGTGTCACCCTCCTGAGTCAGAGATCGTCTCAGATCGAGGGTCATGCCGAGGGCTGAGGTTTTATAAAGCGCATCGAAGGTTCGTAGCGACGATACGGCCTGCGTCTTATCCGTCGTCGTCTCTGAGAAATTAGATTCCGTGGCCCATGCCAGACCATTGACGAGGCAACATAAAAACAGACCTGCAACCCGCCCTGCTACGGTGGTATGGAAGAACCGCGAACTCATGCCTGCCATTTCCAGAGCGTGCCGGTTGGGGGCAGTTTTTTGCCGTCAAGATAGGCGCCGTCTGCCTCGTGGGCTAACCGACCTTGCAGGTGCCAATTGACCGCCTCCGGAAAAATAACGTGCTCGAAGTCCAATATTCGAGCGGCAAGTGAGTCTGCATCATCACCGGATTCGATCGGCACGCTGACCTGCAAAATGGGTGGTCCCCCGTCGAGCTCATTGGTTACGTAATGGACTGTCGCTCCTGCTTCCCTGTCACCATTATCGATGGCGCGCTGATGCGTGTTCAGTCCTGGGTAGTTAGGCAACAGAGATGGGTGAACGTTCATCAGCTTTCCCATAAAGGCATCGATGAATACCGGCGTAAGGATGCGCATGAAGCCGGCTAGAACGACCACATCGGGATTGTCTTTCTTGACCGCCTCTGCAAGCGCTGCGTCAAAGGCCTCCCTCGATTCATACAAGGTGTGATCAACAACGGTGGTGGCTACGCCTGCGTCCGATGCGGTTGCGAGGCCGGCTGCGTCCGGACGGTTACTAATTACCCGCACCACCTGCCCGCTCAGCGCTCCGCGGCGCTCAGCTTTGAGGAAAGCCCCCATGTTGGAGCCGCGCCCCGAAATGAGAATCGAAATCCGCTTATCGGAGATCAGACTCAAGAAGTGAACTCCACGACACCGTTACCTTCAGCGATGGTACCGAGCTCCCAACAGTTGAAACCCTGACCTGAGAGTAACTGAAGGGCAGCCTCCGCCTTGCTGGGACCGACTATGACGGTCATGCCAATGCCGCAGTTGAAGGTTCGATGCATTTCTTCTTCAGCAACACCACCCGCTGTGGCCAGCCACTGGAAGACAGGGGGAAGGGCCCAGGTTTGTTTATCGAGGATGGCCGAGCAACCGTGAGGCAGCACGCGAGGAATATTTTCCAACAGACCACCTCCCGTAATGTGCGCTAATGCATGCGGTTTTATTTCCCGCTGAAGTGCAAGAAGAGGTTTGTTGTAAATCTCTGTAGGAGCCATCAGCGCATCAGCCAAGGTCGTTTCACCGCAGGGCGCTGACAGGTCAGCACCGGACACCTCAATAATCTTACGGATCAACGAATACCCGTTTGAATGCGGTCCTGATGAGGCAATCGCAATGATCTTGTCACCCGGTGCAACTTTGTGACCGTCGATAATCTGATTTTTTTCCACGACACCAACGCAAAATCCGGCAAGGTCGTAGTCGTCGCCTTCATACATGCCCGGCATTTCAGCTGTTTCACCGCCGACAAGCGCTGCACCCGCGAGCTCACACCCTTTACCAATGCCCTCGATGACATCGGCCGCTACATCAACGTTCAATTTACCGGTGGCGTAATAGTCGAGGAAAAGCAGCGGTTCGGCGCCCACCACGGCAATATCGTTACTGCACATGGCGACAAGGTCGATGCCGATGGTGTTGTGCCTGCCGAGCTGCATGGCAAGACGGAGTTTAGTGCCAACCCCGTCAGTACCGGATACCAAGACAGGGCTTCGGTAGCCCTCTGGGATCTCACAAAGTGCACCAAATCCTCCCAACCCTCCTAAGACTTCAGGCCGTCGGGTCGCTTTTGAAATGTGCTTGATGCGATCGACCAATGCATTCCCGGCGTCGATATCAACGCCTGCATCTTTATAGGTCAAACCAGGGGATGTTTGTTCGTCTGTCATAGCTGGCCTCTCGTCACGGAGAGAAGGTTACTCGCTGGCAAAGTGAGAGGAAAGCGACCGAGACAACTTTCGCTGTTAAACTCGTTATATGAGACTTTTTTATAGACAGTTTTTTCCTCTTGCGCTGGTTTTCGGGTGGCTGGCGCTGCCTGTAACAGCAGCGGCTCAAGATAGTTTTTTCTCTGAGCAGGTTGCCGTTGCAGATAGAGGAAGTGCTGAGCTATCGCGTGCAGCTCGGGAGGGATTGACGCGGCTGTTGATAAAAGTTTCTGGCAATGAGGCTATTCTCGATGAGGCAGCATTCCGAGAGGCTGTGGGTAGTGCGCAAGAACATGTGCTGCTCTATAGCTATCGTGAGGACGAGGAAGGCGATGTCGTCTTCCTCGAGTTCGATGACGCATTCGTTCGAAGCCTGTTTAGGGATGAATCGGTTCCGTACTGGGAGCAACGCAGACCACCCGTGGTGGTGTGGGTGGCGTTGGATGAGCCCTTCTCGCGGCGGTTCGCTGCGCGCTCCGATGATGTGGATTTACTGGTGCCGTCCATCGAGCGCTTCGAGGCCCGCGGGGTTGAAGCGCGATTCCCGCTGCTGGATCTGACCGATGCGGCAACAGTGCCCGTTAACGCGCTTTGGACTCGAGATTTCGACCAGATTCGGCAAGGGTCACTTCGCTATGGTTCTGAGCATTCACTGGTGGGTCGTTGGATCGATTTAAGCGACGGCAGCAAACTCGTTGATTGGTATTACGTTGGGCCCGATGGCGAGATACACAAACAGATGCGCCTCAGTGACTTGGACGGCATCTGGGATGAGGGTGTCGATCTTGCTGTTGATGCTATGCGCGACTCATTAGCTGTGACACTGCAGCAGTTCGAAGTATCAGATGCCATTGCCGTTACGGTGCGCGGGGTCAGCTCGTTTGCTGACTACCGGGCAGTATCAACCGTATTCAAACAGTTGGCAGAGTTGGTTGAACTGCGCATTGACTCAGTGGGCCAGAACACGCTGACCTACCGCGTTGTCGGGGTCTCTTCAGCCGAGGAGGTTGCTCGACTGATTCCAAGTCGATCAGGGTTGCGTGTGCAATCAGCAACTAATCGAGCACAACTAGACCTTACATGGGAGAGCATTCAGTGACAGACCAACCGACTGCGCAGTCCAGCACTTTGCGATGGTTACCCGTACTCGTCGCCGTTGTGTTGGTGCTACTCCTATTCGTACAGCTGAGAGACATCCTGATGCCCTTTGTGGTCGGTGCGCTGATTGCCTACTTGGGTGATCCTCTTGTAGACCGGCTTGAGGCACGCGGCTTCACCCGCACCAGCGGCGTTGCTTTGGTGTTTGCGTTGTTAATGGCGATCCTTGTCATTATCGCCGCGGTCGTGATTCCGGCTCTCATACAGCAGTTATCCCAATTGGCAGCCGCGATTCCCGATGCATATCGGTGGGTCTCTGAAGTTGCCGTACCGAAATTACAGTCTCGGCTGAATCTGAGTCCAGTTGCATTACCGAGCATCGATTGGCAAACCAGCCTGTCCGAGCACTGGCAGTCCGTCGGGCAAGTAACCGGCGGGGTTGTTCAGAAAGTGACGACGTCTAGCCTGTCGCTGATCGCCGGCATTCTCAATCTCGCGCTCATTCCCGTTGTGGCCTTTTATCTAATGCGCGATTGGGACCTCATGATGGCGGGCCTTCTAAAGCTTGTACCGCGCGCATGGGTGACCAAAGTGACGGAATCTGTCGCCGAGGCCCACGGTGTGCTCGAGGCATTCGTTCGTGGACAGTTCGTCGTTATGGGCGCACAGGCGCTCATGTATAGCTTTGGTCTCTGGCTGGTAGGACTGAATTACGCTGTTCTGCTGGGCTTAATGGCAGGGGTGGCTGCCCTGATTCCTTACGCAGGCGCGGTGATTGGCATTGGTAGTGCAATGATTGTGGGGTACTTCCAGTTCGGACTCGATCCGCTAGCGCTGGGTTTGGTGGCGTTCGTCTTTGTCATCGGTCAGCTGATTGAGAGCTTTCTTCTCACGCCTATCTTGATTGGGGACCGAATAGGGCTCCATCCTGTCGCCGTGATTTTCGCGCTGATGGCTGGCGGGCAGTTAGCGGGCTTCACGGGTGTATTGGTTGCACTCCCTGTGGCAGCCGTCTTGCTCGTATTTGGTCGACGTCTTGTTGACGCCTATCTTTCTACTGACGTCTACAACGCGGACTAAGTCTGATTTATGAGTGATCGATCAGCGCAGTTGGTCCTGCCTATATCGGCGAATCCTGGCGCCACCTGGAGTCATTGGGTATCTCGCGAGGTAACTGGTCAGGTCGAGAGCTTCGCTAGGGCACTGCTGGATCAGGGTGGAACCGGTTTCTTCCTGTGGGCGTCCGAGGGGCAAGGAAAGAGTCATTTTCTACAAGCTTGCTGTGCCACCAAGCCCAGTGCGCGTTATCTGCCCATGGAATCCTTGCTCGAGTACCCACCCGAGGCGGTACTGGAACATGCGGAGAACGACACCATGGTGGTTGTCGATGATATTCACCTCATCGATGGGCATCGTTCGTGGCAAGAGGCGTTGTTCCATTGTTACAACCGATGTGCAGAGACAGGTACACCATTTCTTGCATCTGCAACTCAGTCGCCCGCTGGCTTGAAGAACGTGTTTGCTGATCTGCAATCGAGACTCTCGTTGTTGACCACCTTCAAACTGCCTGCCTGGGAATTGGACGATTTTGAGCGACTGCTTGGTCATTTGGCACATGATCGCGGTTTGCTACTTAGCGATGATGTTGCGCGCTACCTTACGATGCGAATTCAGCGTCGACCCCTGGATGCGGTGAATGTGATTGCTACCATTGACGAGTCGACGCTGGTGGAAAAACGATCGCCTACTATTCCGTTTTTGAAGCTCCTCGGTCTTTGACCGACGACGCAGCGCTTATTCGGCTGCGGCAATTTCGTCGGGGCCGAGTTGAAGGTAGCTGCGAAGTCTAGCAACGAGAATGTAGAGCGGAATTGTATCCAGCAGTGCCACAGTCGCCTTAAAACCGTAGTTGCTAGCGACCAATACAAGGAGTGTGGATAGCGTAATCTCACCTCGATAGAACACGGCGCCAAACGTCACGGTAACCACCATGACGGAGTCGACCAACTGACTCAAAAGCGTGCTGAAGTTATTCCGAATCCAAAGGTGCTTACCTTTGGTGACACGTTTCCAGAAATGGAACAGCTGCACGTCGCAGTATTGCGCGGTGATGTAAGCAACCATCGACGCGGTGACTGCACCACTCGTCATGGCGTACATCACTGAAAAGAGTTCGACGTTGCCCTCTAGGCTGCCACCCTGAGGTAGGGCTACGGGC
>DPGN01000032.1:0-4865 GCA_003523185.1 Halieaceae bacterium | reverse complement strand
CCAACAGCCAGGGCGAAGGGGCCGAGCTGTATAAATTTTGTGATGCCGATGACATTGAGCAATGTCATGGCTGACAGGAAGACACCAGCGAGTACTAAAAAAACACGCTCCCGACGCTCGGTGAGCGCAGCATCCACGACGGTACTCAATGTTCTATCTGCCCTAAATTTGCGTGAATAACCGACCCATTCACGACGGGGCTCTCGTGAGCCCAGGTCACAACGTCCGCTATCTCCTCGGGCTTGATGAGGCGCCCAAAGCCATTTTGCGAGCCTATTTCAACCATGAGATCGGTATCGCCACCTAAATGCTGTTTCAGCATTTCAGTATCAGTAAACCCGGGGCAAACCATGGCCGTGTGAATGCCAGATCCAATTAAATCCTGGCAGGTTGCCCGCATTTGCCCGAGTTGCGCATGCTTACTGACGACATAGCTGTAAGCTCCTGCGACGGCTTTTTCTGACAATGTCGATCCGACGAAAATTACGCTAGAGCCTGCTGCCATGTGGGTCATCAACCGGCGATTCAAGGTATTCACTGCAAGGACATTAACAGCGAGGACGCGCATAATCGCTTCTGTCTCACAGGACTGCGCGCTGTCTTTCAGCATCAATGATGCGTTGTGGATAAGTGCCACCTCACTGGATTCAGCCGGTAACTGTGCGACGCAGGCCTGTGCCGCATTCACGGCTCCGTCATCGGTGCTGAGATCGGCGGCTATGTTGATGACGCCCTGAACTGGGCTGGGCCGTCGAGCGATATTGATCACGGAGTAACCGCGAGCTAAAAATTGTTCGGCAGTTGCAGCACCGATTCCCGAGCTCGCGCCCGTTATGATGGCTGTTTTTTGCATGCTGGTGATAGGAACCTCTTGTTTAGGCGCAGGTTATCCTACGCGGGTCTAATCGGCTAGGATTGCAAGCTGAGAGTGCTAGCACTGAGTCTGGCGGTGACGCTGCCGCGTATGAGTCAGCAAGTTAGTAGACAAAGGGTATTTGAGTGACAAGATTGACGACGCTTCATATTGAAAAAGAGGCGCACAAATTTTCTTCTGCGCACTACACCATCTTCTCCGCGACGGAGCGCGAGCGGTTGCATGGTCACAATTACTTCGTATCCGCGCGTATCGTTGCCAAGATGGGCAATAACGGATTTTCCGCTGACTACAACGTTTATAAGCGCCGCATAAAGGCACTTTGCGATAAGTACGATGAGTACATGCTGCTGCCTGAGTTTTCACCTTTTCAAACGCTTGAAGTGGTAGAAGACGAGATTCACGCTACATTTGCCGGCAAGGTAATGAAATTTCCTGCGGATGAAACCTGGGTCCTGCCCATCGCCAACGTCACGGTTGAGGAGCTCTCCCATCTGTTGCTCAACGAGCTGCTAACTGCCGAAAATGACCCAGATCTGGTCGAGGTTGAGTTGACGGTTTCTTCGGGCAGCGGCCAAGCTGGGTCTGCCATTTGGACTGCTGAATAAAAAAACAAAAAAATTCACATTTTTTTTGAACTTTTCGATTTGGATAGGTTCTTACTAATTATCCAGCAGATGGCGTTGCGGCGGGGGTAGCGCGAGGGAAACATCTGAGGGTCAGATGAGACATCATCTCCCGATTTGAGTGGCTCCTTTAATTCGCCGGCTTTTTAGTCGGCGTTTTTTTTGCCTCTATTTTGGTCTTTTATCCGAGTCGATGTACGCCATGATTGATTCCGCTGTCTGCGGCCCAACCAGCGTCGCGACGAGCGTGCCCTCGGGAGACAAAACGAGGGTGGTGGGGAGAACGGACGGACGCGAGATATTCAAGTTAGCCGCGGGATCACCAATGATGTCAAAGGCAATTCCGAGATCACCGGCGTCCGAGGCCAGTGCCTCGCCGACTTTGCCATCAAAGTTCACGCCGAGGACCACCACATTTTCAATTTGATTCAGTTGATTTAGCTCAGGGATCTCTTCTCGACAGGGTTTGCACCAAATGGCCCAGTAATTGATGACATTCCATTGGCTTGGCACACTGCCGGTCGGCTCGCTAGAACAGCCGAGGAGTACGAGACCTGAAACAAAAACCAGCGCTAACCGCATTTTGACCCACCTTTATTTGGAGGCGCAGTATAGCGTGCTCTCAACCAGCCTGTGGGCATGCTAATGTGTCAGGGATGTACAGTTTTTAAGAGGTAGCACGTGGCTGATCCCTACGTACTGATTTTGTATTACTCCCGTCACGGGTCGACTGAAGCCATGGCGCGGCAGATCGCGCGGGGCGTGGCGCAGGTTGAGGGCGTGGAAGCTCGGTTGCGCACCGTGCCTCCGGTGAGTGCAGAGGTTGATCGTCCCGTAATGCCGGATGTGCCCGATGAAGGACCCGTCTACTGCGATGAGGACGATTTACGTGATTGTGCCGCATTGGCACTGGGCAGTCCCACACGATTCGGCAATATGGCAGCGCCACTGAAATACTTCATCGATGGTACATCGCCACTGTGGATTAGTGGGGCTTTGGTGGATAAGCCGGCTGGTGTGTTCACGTCTACTGCGTCACTGCATGGCGGCCAGGAGGCGACACTGCTCTCGATGGCGCTACCACTGATTCACCACGGCATGATTTATGTCGGGTTGCCTTACTCTGCCCCTGAGCTTCAAGCCACGCGGACGGGCGGAACGCCGTATGGACCAAGTCATTGGGCTGAGGGTGGTAATGCGGATGGCGAGCTTTCCGAACACGAGGTAGCTCTTTGTCAGACACTGGGACGCCGCTTGGCCCGATTTGCTAAGGCGGAGGTGCCGGCGTGAGTGAGCAGTCGGTAGAGAGAGGGCAAGTCACGGGAAATCTCTGGTTGTCTTTGTGGGTTTTAAGCGTGGCGCTGATTGGTCAGGGTGCGTTTGAGGTCATCGAGTTGGGAGGGCGCTGGCCGTTGTGGCTCGCCTCGGTGACGCCGATCATTCTATTTTTGTTTGGGGTGTCACGAGATAATTTGCAATGGATTATCTGGTATTGCCTGCTCTTGCTATTCTATTTCGTCAGCGCGGTTGAAGATGTCTTCGCTCGCCCCAATAACTTAGTTGTCGTCAGTGGACTCGTCATCATTGTCCTACTGTTTTCCGTTTGCACTGCCTACATTCGGTTTAGGGGTCGTGAGCGACGCACTGCCCAAGCCATCGAGGAGTAGACTATGGATTTACTTAGAGCCATTTGGCGCATTCTGGCTGCTATCAGTAAGGTCATTACGGTCTTGGTACCGCTACTGTTTGTCGTGATTTTCGTCGCAGCGCTATCAATAAGCGTTTCTGAAAATGTACCCAAGCCACTGCCTGAGAGCGCTGGGCTGTTAATAGCGCCGACCGGGCGATTGGTCGAGGATCGCACACCGCTGGAACCGCTTGATGCATTGTTCGCCGATCAACTTGCAGGCGAAACCTTACTCTCAACCGTGATAGAGGGTATCGATGCGGCAGCGGATGATGATCGCATCACGTCGATCGTTCTCGATCTCGAAAATCTTGCCGGCCCTTCCACGAGTCAGGCGATGGAAATTATCGAGGCTCTGGATCGTTTTTCAGAGACCGGTAAGCCCATCGTTGCGATCGGAGACTACTTCACCCAATCCCAGTACCTCCTCGCATCACAAGCCGACACTATATTTCTGCATCCAGAGGGCGGTATCAGCCTGATGGGTTTTGGTGTTTACCGCACCTATCTGAAGCAATTTCTCCAAAACATAAAGGTCAATTTTCATATTTTCCGAGCGGGCGAAAATAAATCGGCGGTGGAGCCCTTCATGCGAGACGACATGTCACCGCAGGAGCGCGAAGTTGTCGGTAAGTGGCTGAACAGCTTGTGGGACGATTACACCGCGCTTGTTGAAAAAGGGCGCAATAAATCTCCGGGCGAAGTGACGGACTTTGTCAACGATTTCCCGGGAAGGCTTGAGGCAAATGGTGGCGATCTGGCGGAGGTCTTTTTGCAAGAAGGCTATGTCGATGAGCTAGTTTATGGCGATGAACTCGAAGAGCGGGTAACAGAGATCGTCGATGCACGTGATGAAGATGGCGATATCCAGCTTGTGAGTCTCAAGCGCTACGTGAGCGACATTCGAGATCCGTTTGAGAGTGAAGAGCAACCGCTCATTGCCGTTATCCCAATCGAGGGCACATTGGTTCCCGGCGACAGTGTTCAAGGATCGGCAGGTAGCGATACCGTGGTAGAGCAGTTAGAGCGGGCTGATGAGGCTGATGCGGTTGCTATCGTGCTTCGCATCAACTCGGGTGGTGGCAGCGTATTTGCGTCAGAGGTGATCCGAGCCAAGGTCGACGCTATCGCAGCTGACGGTGTGCCTATCGTGGTTTCTATGGGTGGTGCCGCCGCATCCGGCGGTTACTGGATCGCGGCAGCTGCAGATGAGATCTGGGCGATGCCATCTACGATCACAGGCAGCATTGGTGTCTTCTCGGCGTTTCCCACCTTTGAAGGTGTGTTTGATTACGTTGGCGCTACGGTTGACGGCATTGGCACCACAACGATGGCAGGCAGTTTAGATCCCTCGCGTCCACTCGATGAGAACTCGGAGCGGATTTTCCAGGCGGTTGTTGACGGAATCTACCGAGAGTTCCTGAACTTGGTGGCCACCGCGCGACATATGACGGTTGAAGAAGTCGACGCGATCGCGGGAGGAAAGGTCTGGATTGGGCGTCAAGCCAAGGAGATTGGTCTCGTAGATCAGCTGGGCAGTCTTGACGACGCCATTGCCTCCGCGGCTGCGCTTGCCCAGGTGGAGGATTACGATGCCAAGCGCTTTGGAACACCGATAACCCCTCAGCAGTTATTACTAGAGGAGCTGGGAAGTAGTTTTGGTGTATCACTGCCGCAG
>DPGN01000036.1:39585-43307 GCA_003523185.1 Halieaceae bacterium | reverse complement strand
ATGGGCTTGCGGCAGCTGGTATTAGTGGACCCGCGCAAGTTTCCCGATCCCGAAGCTGAGTGGCGTGCGGCGAGTGCGTTGGACATCATTCAGGCAGCGCGCGTCGTGGAGACTTTGGATGAGGCGATTGCCGACAGTCAATTTGTCGTGGGGACTAGTGCCCGAGAGCGGCGGATTCCCTGGCCTGTTCAGGATGCGCGCCTCACGGCAAGTCGCATTGTTCAACATTCGTCAACCGATAAGGTATCGATTCTATTTGGACGTGAGGACAGTGGGCTCAATAATGATGAGCTGCGTCGCTGTAATTTGCATTGCCACATACCAACTCACCCAGACTACGAGTCACTCAATCTATCAATGGCTGTTCAGATCGTCTGCTATGAGATTCGTATGGCCGAGCTTGAAGGCACGCTGCCCCAAGAAGAAGATGCGCACTGGGAGAATGAATTTGCTACGTCCCAGGACATGGAATATTTCTACCAGCACCTGGAGGAAACCCTGGTTGATCTGGAATTTCTCAACCCGGCAGCGCCGCGGCAGTTGATGACGCGATTGCGACGGCTCTACAGCCGTGTTCGCCTCGATGAAATGGAAGTCCAGATTCTGAGAGGTATTTTGAAAGAAACCCGCCGTGTAGTGCGCGAAAGTAGCGATAAATAGTCGATACCGATGGCCAAATCCATAATTCTTGACTAAACTAGTCGGGTATTTGAGCTATTGACGTCGTGCGCTGATGAAATTGACCACACGAGGCCGCTATGCGGTGACAGCGATGTTGGATCTCGCCATTCACGGTGGTGAGGATCCCATTACACTGGCCGACATTTCGGCGCGTCAGGAAATCTCTCTGTCGTATCTCGAGCAACTGTTCTCCAAGTTGCGGCGGGAAGACTTGGTTCGGAGTATTAGAGGTCCGGGTGGTGGCTATCAGCTCGCGAGAGGGTATGACCGAATTTTTGTTGCCCAGATTATCGATGCGGTCGATGAATCGATCGACGCAACAAACTGCCAGGGGCGCGGCGACTGTAACCATGGTGAGGTCTGTTTGACCCATCACCTTTGGCAGGATTTGTCAGATCAGATTCACGGCTTTCTGAGTGGCATAAGTTTGGAAGATCTGGTCAACCGTGGCGGTTACCGGAAAGGCAGTTATATGGCGGGTTTGGTTGAGTCTCAGCCACTCACGCTAAGAGACATGTAGACCGAGCGGTCTGAGGAAAATTTTATGGGAAAGGCAGAAGTGATCAACGTGCCAATCTATCTGGACTACCTGTCGACGACACCTGTTGACCCGCGCGTTGTCGAAGCAATGACGCAGTGTCTGTCGATGGATGGTGTGTTCGGAAACCCTGCATCGCGCTCTCACCAGTATGGCTGGAAAGCGGAAGAGGCGATTGAAAACGCCCGCTGTCAGGTCGCCGAGTTAATCAACGCGGACCCTCGTGAGATTGTGTGGACGTCAGGAGCGACCGAGTCAGATAACCTGGCGATCAAAGGCGCTGCCCATTTCTATCAGCGCAAAGGCAAGCACATCATCACCTCGAAAATAGAGCACAAAGCGGTGCTTGATACCTGTCGTCAGCTCGAGCGCGAGGGATTCGAGGTGACTTACCTAGAACCCAACACGGATGGCCTGACGACCCCTGGAATGATTGCGGATGCCATCCGAGAGGACACCAGTGTTGTGAGCGTCATGCACGCCAACAACGAAATTGGTGTCGTGAATGACATTGCAGGCATCGGTGAGGTGTGTCGGGAACGGGGTGTGATCTACCACGTTGATGCTGCACAGAGCACCGGTAAGCTTCCGCTCGATATGGAGACCTTGAAGGTCGATTTACTCTCAATATCAGCGCATAAAATGTACGGTCCTAAGGGTATTGGCGCTCTTTACGTTCGTCGCAAGCCACGCGTTCGAATCGAAGCTCAGATGCATGGTGGTGGGCACGAACGCGGTATGCGATCAGGAACGCTCGCAACCCATCAAATTGTTGGTTTGGGTGAGGCTGCGCGCATCGCCAATGAGGAAATGCAAGCCGAGGGTGAGCGGCTCCGTGCGCTACGTCAGCGATTTTGGGACGCTATCAACGATATTCCAGAGGTTCATATCAATGGTTCGCGAGACCATCGTCTGCCGGGCGCACTTAACGTCAGCTTTGCGTTTGTTGAAGGCGAATCATTGCTGATGTCGCTGAAGGATCTGGCTGTTTCGAGTGGGTCTGCGTGCACCTCGGCTAGTCTTGAGCCCTCCTATGTTCTGCGAGCGCTCGGGCTGAACGACGAGCTGGCACATAGCTCTCTGCGATTCAGCTTTGGTCGTTTTACAACCGAAGAGAACGTGGATCGTGCCGCAACAAGTGTCCGCCACGCGGTGGATAAGCTAAGAGAACTGTCACCGCTTTGGGATATGTATCAGGACGGTATTGACCTCGACACAATTGAATGGGCAGCGCATTAAACGGCGCAATGCGCCCAAAGGAGTAGGTTATGGCTTACAGCGATAAAGTAATTGATCACTACGAAAACCCCCGCAACGTCGGCAAGCTCGATGCGGACAGTGACAACGTGGGCACAGGTATGGTGGGAGCGCCGGCTTGTGGCGATGTCATGCGTCTGCAAATTCAGGTTAACGATGAGGGCATCATTGAAGACGCCAAGTTCAAGACCTATGGTTGCGGTTCTGCCATTGCGTCAAGCTCGCTTCTAACCGAGTGGGTAAAAGGCAAGAAGCTGGAAGAAGCAGAGGCCATTAAAAACACGGAGATCGCCCAAGAGTTAGCGCTACCACCGGTTAAGATTCACTGCTCGGTGCTGGCGGAAGACGCGATCAAAGCGGCGGTCAAGAACATTCGGGAAAAACGGGGCGAGTAATGGCCATTAGCGTCACGTCTGCAGCGGCTGAGCACGTCAGTAAACAGCTACAAGCACGAGGTCGAGGTGAAGGCATCCGAATTGGTGTGAAAACCTCAGGCTGCTCCGGGCTCGCCTATGTCTTGGAGTTTGTCGACTCACAGGATCCAGAAGACACGCTGTTTGAGACCGACGGTGTGCGGGTGTTTGTTGATCCCAAGAGCCTGGTCTATCTCGATGGCACGATTGTCGATTTTGCGAAAGAGGGCCTCAACGAGGGGCTAGAGTTCAGGAATCCAAATGTCGCGGGCGAATGCGGCTGCGGCGAGAGCTTCACTGTCTAAGACGTCATTCAAGAAACGTTTGTGAGGTCACGTGACCAATTATTTTCAGTCCTTTGATCTGACACCGAACTTTGCCATTGACCAGGCGGCGCTCGAGGCTCGATATGAGCAACTCATGGTGCTTTGCCACCCTGACAAGTTTGCAGGCGCGGCAACGTTCGAGCAGCGAGCAGCAGCCAAGCGAGCCGCTGATGTGAACGAAGCCTATGGTGTCCTGCGGCATGCCGTCAGACGAGCAGGACATTTGCTCGAATTACACGGCGTGGACCTTCAGGAGCTGGAAAGACAACCTGCATCGCCCGATTTTCTCTTTGAGCAAATGATGTTTCGTGAGCGGGTTCAGGATTTCGACTCATTGACCAGCAGTGAAGCAAGCGCATTGGTAGCGGACATCGAAGCTGCCTACAGCGAAACGCAAAATGCTTTTGTTGCGCATTATGACCGGGATGATATCAGTGGTGCCTGTGCCAAGTGGGTTGAGTTCCACTTTCAGCAGAAGCTGCTCGATGAGTTGGTCAGGGCGCAACG
>DPGN01000036.1:31240-39405 GCA_003523185.1 Halieaceae bacterium | reverse complement strand
GCAAGACTTTTACCTTCCGTAGTTAACTTCAAGGGCGGCGTAACGGTAGGTGCGGCGGCACTTGAGTTGGCTGTTTCAGATGTCCGAAACACGGTTCTCTCTGCCAAGCGCTTCATGGGGAGATCTCGTGATGATTTTAGCGAGTTGCAACTACTTGGACTAGCAGCCTCCGATCCGCTGGCCTTTGATACGGGCGATGGCCCGAAGACGCCGGTTGAGGTTTCCAGTGAAATCCTGCGTGCGCTCGCAGCGCGAGCACGGGACAGTCTTGAAGAGCAGGAAGACGGCGTGGTTATTACGGTACCCGCGTATTTCGACGACAGGCAACGGCAGGCGACACGGCAAGCGGCTGAGCTGGCCGGTCTGAACGTGCTTCGCCTGTTGAATGAGCCCACGGCTGCGGCCGTTGCTTACGGACTTGACGAGACAATTACTGAATCGAGTGTCGTTGCAGTGTATGACCTTGGCGGCGGAACGTTTGATATTTCCATCTTGCGAATGGAGCGCGGTCTTCTGCGGGTATTAGCAACCGGTGGTGACAGCGCTCTAGGTGGTGACGATTTTGACGAAGTCATTGTTAGCTGGATGGTTGATCAGTGGGGTCTTGTAGACCCCACACGAGATCAACAAAGACGACTTACCGTGATGGCAAGAGCGATCAAAGAGCGACTGTCAGAGTCGTCTGAGGTAGCCATTGAAGCGTCGGGTGAGTTTGCGCATCTTGAAGACCTGTCCGTGACCCGAGAAATCTTCGTTTCGCTCTCGGAGGGTCTTATTCAAAGGACACTGAGTGCCTGTGATCAGGCGCTTGATGATGCTGGCGTGACGGAGGTTGCGCATCTGGTGCTGGTGGGTGGCTCGACGCGGATGCCCGTCGTTCGTGACGCCGTAGCCCAACACTTCGATCGCGAGCCACTATGCTCTATTAACCCCGATGAGGTCGTTGCCTTGGGGGCTGCACTTCAGGCCGATATCTTAGTAGGTAATGGCGATGGTGATGAGGCATTATTGCTTGATGTCATTCCGCTGTCGCTGGGTTTGGAGACCTATGGTGGTTTGATTGAAAAAATCATCCCACGCAACTCCGTTCTCCCACTCGCGAAAGCGCAGGAATTTACGACAGCGAAAGACGGACAAACCGGTCTCGTCGTCCATGTCCTTCAAGGGGAGCGAGAGCGTGTAGAGGATTGTCGCTCCTTGGCCCGCTTCGAGTTGAAGGGCATACCCCCGATGGTCGCTGGTGCGGCACGTATTTTAGTGACTTTTAAGGTGGACGCCGATGGTTTATTGGAGGTCTCTGCCCGCGAGGAAATTACCGGTACTGAGGCGGTGTTGGTCGTAAAACCCTCGTTTGGTCTGAGCGACGACGAGGTGGCTGCCATGTTGCGCGCGAGTCAGACCAATGCGGCCGAAGATATTCAGGCACGACAACTCAGAGAGGCTAAGGTTGAGGCGGAATCGCTACTTCACGGTTTGGCCGGTGCGCTTGAAGCTGATGGTTATCTTCTTAGTGATCAGGAGCGAGCCGATCTCGAAAATGAGGCGGGAGTGCTGGTGACTGCGCTTGAATCTGACAACACCGATATTATCCGTGCGGTCACCGACCAGTTAGGTCAGGCGTCGCTGACGTTTGCTGAACGACGTATGGATCGTAGTATTAAAAGTGCTTTGCGCGGTGTTGCCGTGTCAGAGCTGGACGCCGAAGACTAGAGACGAGCTCATGCCCCAGATAATTGTTCTTCCTCATCACGAAATATGCCCTGAGGGCGCGGCGGTAGAGGCCAGCAGCGGTGAGAGCGTCTGCGAAGTGCTGTTAGCCAATGACATAGACATCGAGCACGCCTGTGAGATGTCTTGTGCTTGCACGACCTGTCACGTCATCATCCGAGAGGGATTTGACTCGTTAAACGAGGCAGACGAACTGGAAGAGGACTATCTTGATAAAGCGTGGGGCTTGGAGCCGGAGTCACGATTGTCGTGCCAGGCTATCGTTGGTGATGAGCCGCTCGTCGTTGAAATCCCGAAGTACACGATCAATCACGCCTCAGAGAAGCATTAAAAAGCACACTTTTGTTGCCATGACAGGCTGAGTTAAAGGCCTTATACTCCGCGCCCGACAACGGGTAGACCCTACAGGTAGCCCGTCGATCATTACTTATTCATCATCAGGAGACAGTCATGTCGGTTGAACAAACGCTTTCGATCATCAAGCCCGATGCCGTTGCAAAAAACGTCACAGGTCAAATCAACTCGCGCTTTGAAGCAGCGGGACTGCAGATCGTTGCCCAAAAGATGCTTCGTTTGTCTGATGAGCTTGCCGGCGGATTTTACGCCGAGCACAAGGAGCGACCTTTCTATCCCGATCTTGTCGCGTTCATGACGTCAGGCCCCGTCGTTGTTCAGGTCCTTGAGGGCGAGGGTGCCATTCTCAAGAACCGTGAGCTGATGGGTGCTACTAACCCAGCTGAAGCTGATGCGGGAACGATTCGTGCAGACTTTGCAAAGTCAATTGATGCTAACGCCGTTCACGGATCAGATTCACCGGCCTCAGCTGCGCGTGAGATTGCGTATTTCTTCGCTTCCAGCGACCTTTGCAGTCGATAAGTAATAAAGACTGATTCTTATGCCGGACGCGCTCATTGCAACAACCGCTCCGGCCAGCAAGGTCAATCTGCTGGGCATGACACGTGCCCAGCTAGAATCGTTTTTTACTGAGATTGGTGAGAAGAAGTTTCGCGCCCAACAGGTGATGAAATGGATCCACCATCAGGGTGTGCGCGATTTCCAGGAGATGACTAATCTTGGAAAGGCGCTCCGTGATCGACTCTCCCAGACGGCAGAAATCACGCCTCCGATTATCGACAGTCAGCAAGATTCAGCAGACGGGACCCGCAAGTGGGCCATTAAAGTTGCGGGCGGTGCGTTGGTAGAAGCTGTGCTAATCCCCGAGGGAGATCGTGCCACCTTGTGCGTGTCGTCTCAGGTCGGCTGCAGCCTTGATTGCAAGTTTTGCTCCACGGGCAAACAGGGGTTTCAGCGCGACTTAACGGCCGCGGAAATCATTGGCCAGGTGTGGTTAGCCATCGACTCCTACGACGGCTGGCAGGCTGGAAAAGGCCGTGTGGTAACCAATGTCGTGATGATGGGCATGGGTGAGCCATTGCTCAATTTTGATAACGTCGTATCGTCTATGGAGCTGATGTGTGACGACCTTGCTTATGGGCTGTCCAAGCGAAAAGTGACGCTGTCTACCTCTGGTGTCGTGCCTGCTTTGGACCAGCTCGCCGATCTGTCTGATGTCAGTTTGGCAATTTCGCTACACGCGCCCAATGATGCAATTCGCGATCAAATTGTTCCCATTAATAAGCGATACCCCATTGCAAAGTTACTGTCCTCGGCGCGTGCCTATATTGATGCACAGACCGACAAAAAGCGGGTTGTAACTATTGAGTACACCTTACTAGCCGGTGTAAATGATCAGGTTGAGCACGCCCATGAGCTTGCTCAGTTACTGGATGGCTACCCCTGTAAAATTAACCTTATTCCCTTCAACGATTTTCCTAACTCGGGCTTTAAACGTCCGAGTGGTAATGCTGTCTCTCGCTTTTGGAAAGTCTTGATGGAAGCGGGATTCATCGTCACAGTACGGACAACACGCGGTGACGATATCGATGCGGCTTGTGGGCAGCTGGTTGGTGAGGTGAACGACCGAACCAAACGCTCGGCTCGATATCGTGCACAATACGAAGAAATAGACACAGTCGAGGGGTAAGTATCCCTGTGAAACATCTTTGCTCATTGGTGATTACTGCTTTTCTTGTGGGCTGCGTTGTCGAGACCAGCGGCCCGGAGCCGGCGCCAGTCGACCCAACACAGGCACTAGAGCAGCGTGTGAGTCTTGCCCGTCAATACATTGGTGCCGGCGATTGGGAGAACGCCAAACGTAATCTGGAACTAGCGGCAGCGATTGATGCTGACAATGCTGATGTACTCGAGGCGTTTGCACTGGTATATCAAAGTACAGGCGAGTTCGAACTCGCCGAGTCCAATTTCAAAGAAGCGCTTGATGCCGGTGCCGGATCGCGGGCACGCAATAATTACGCGGCATTTTTATACGCGCAGGGTCGTTACCTCGAGGCGGCAGCGGCTTTTCGTGAAGTGACCACGGATACGTTGTATAGCGGGAGGCCAAGAGCATTCGTAAATCTCGGATTGGCCTTGCTGCAGACTCAGGAGACCCCCGAGGCAAAGTCTGCATTCAGTCGAGCCCTATTAATGGAGCCTCGAAACAGCACCGCACTTCTTGAACTAACCCAAATCGAACTCACCGAGGGTGATGTAGCGGCCGCGAGTGGGTATTATGAGCGGTACAGAGCGGGCGGGCGCGGACAGACAGCGCGTGCACTGATTCTTGGTGTGGAAATTGCGGGTCTTAATGGCGATGCGAATATGGAGGCCAGTAATATGCTGGCACTGCGCAATTTATACGCCGAAACGCCGATTTATAAGGCGTGGACAGCTGCCCAAAAGGAGCAGCGTTAATACGATAAGAACGATTTAGGGGAACTCTCAATGAGTCAGGTTTCACCCATCAAGCGCCGCAAGAGCCGTCAGATTATGGTTGGCACTGTGCCAGTGGGTGGTGACGCCCCCATCAGTGTTCAAAGTATGACTAACACCGAAACGCGTGATGTCGACGCTACCCTGGTGCAAATCAACGCCATCGCTGAGGCGGGCGCCGATATCGTGAGAGTCTCAGTGCCCAGCATGGACGCAGCTGAAGCTTTCAAGTTAATCCGCCAGCAGTCACCGGTACCACTCGTTGCCGACATTCATTTTGATCACAAGATTGCGCTCAAAGTGGCTGAGTACGGTGTCGATTGTCTTCGAATTAACCCGGGCAATATCGGCAAAGAGCAAAAAGTTCGTGAAGTTATTGCTGCCTGTAAGGATAAGGGAATCCCCATTCGCATCGGTGTAAACGCCGGTTCGCTCGGAAAAGAACTGATGCGAAAGTATCCCGAACCCAATTCAGAAGCATTGATCGAGTCCGCGCTGAAAAACGTCGATATTCTCGATCGTCACAACTTCCCGGATTTCAAAGTCAGTGTAAAGGCGTCCGAGGTCTTTATGGCCGTGGCGGCCTATCGCGGTCTAGCGCAGCAAATTGAGCAGCCGCTGCACCTAGGCATCACTGAGGCGGGGGCTTTGCGCGGTGGGACCGTCAAGTCAGCCGTTGGTCTGGGCATGCTTCTGATGGAAGGTATCGGGGATACCATGAGGGTCTCGCTGGCAGCTGACCCGGTTGAAGAGGTCAAGGTCGGCTTTGAGATCCTGAAAAGCCTGAAATTGCGTACAAACGGTATTAATTTTGTCGCATGTCCCAGTTGTTCGCGCCAAAACTTTGATGTTATCGGTACAATGAACGAACTGGAGCGGCGATTGGAGGATATCCGGACGCCAATGGATGTGGCCGTTATTGGCTGCATCGTGAACGGACCGGGAGAAGCTAAGGAAGCTGACGTCGGTTTGACCGGGGCAACCCCCAGTAATTTGATTTACCTCGATGGCGAACCTGATCACAAAGTCAGTAACACTGATTTCGTTGATCACTTAGAGTCGGTCATCCGTAAGCGAGCCGAGAACCTGGAAGCCCAGCGTGCTCGAGAAGAAGCTGAGATTATTTCCAGCAGTCACTAGGACAAACAGTCAATGAGTCAGTACCGCGCTATTCGGGGAATGGTTGATGTTCTACCCGATGAGACACCGTTGTGGCAGATGCTCGAGCAAACTGCCCGTGATGTATTGGCTGCGCACGGTTATGCCGAGATCCGCACCCCGATCGTTGAAAGTACGGAGCTGTTTGCTCGGTCCATTGGGGAAGTGACCGACATTGTCGAGAAAGAGATGTACTCGTTTCCCGACAGGAATGACGACAGTCTTTCGCTGCGACCTGAAGGTACCGCGAGCACAGTTCGTGCGGCTGTTCAGCACAACCTAATTCAATCGCCCCAGCGTGTCTGGTACATGGGCCCCATGTTCCGGTATGAGCGTCCACAGAAAGGTCGGCAGCGCCAGTTTCATCAACTGGGCGTAGAGACGTTTGGTGTTGCGGGCCCGGAGCAAGATGCAGAGCTGCTACTGATGTGCCGACAGTGGTGGACGCGACTTGGCATCAACGATGTGTTGACCCTTGAGCTGAATACCATTGGAAGTCCCGAGGCGCGTGCTTCCTACAAAGACGCACTAACAGACTACCTCCGGGACCATTTTGATTCCTTGGACGAGGACAGTCAGCGCCGTTTAGACACCAATCCGTTACGGATTTTGGATAGTAAGTCGGTGACCACCCAGGCCATCCTAGACGATGCTCCCACCATGGCGGAGTACTTGGATGAGGAATCCCAGCGACATCACGAGCGGCTGTGTCAGCTGCTGGATATGGCTGGATTGACCTACACCGTCAATCCTCGTCTAGTTCGCGGGCTCGATTACTACAACAAGACAGTCTTTGAGTGGACAACCGATAAGCTGGGAGCACAGGCAACCGTCTGTGGTGGTGGGCGGTACGACATGATGGTGGGTCAGTTTGGTGGCAAAGCGACACCTGCGTCAGGATTTGCAGCGGGACTGGAGCGGCTCATCCTACTGATGCAAACGCTCAATCTTGATGCGATCGCTGCACCCGATCTCTACATTGCGAGTTCTGACGAAAATGCCTTTGGCCAAGCGATGCTCGAGGCGGATAGAATACGCGCTGAATTTCCCGGGCTGGGTGTTGTCCAACACCTGGGCGGTGGCAGCTTCAAAAGTCAGTTTAAGCGAGCTGACAAAAGTGGTGCCGCGTGGGCCATGGTGTTTGGTGCAGAGGAGATGGTCTCCGGCAAGGTGACCTTGAAACCTTTACGGGCTAATGAAGAGCAAATGACTCTCTCGCGAGAGGAGTTGGACGTGTTTTTGGGTCAGTTGGAACAGCTGACGAATGAGTATTGAGGAGTAGGTAGTGGCTGATCATCTTCAAGAAGAAGAACAGTTAGAGGCAATTTCCCAGTGGTGGCAAGAGAACCGCACGTCGATCATTGCCTTGGTTGCACTGACTTTGGGGGGCACCATTGGTTGGTCGCAGTACGAGGACTACACCAGCGACAAGGCGGTCGCCGCGGCGAATGCGTACGATGCTCTTCTACAGGAAAGAGAATCAGGTGAGTCTGCAGAAGAGCTGGCGCTGATCAGCGCTGGCTTGCGAGAGACCCATGACGGCGAGGCTTTCGCAGAGTTTGCCTCGCTACAGGTGGCTGCAGCGGCTGTCGAAGCTGGCGATTTGATGCTAGCTCGTGCTGAGCTTGAGTCAGTCATGGCAACTGCAGAGTTAGATTCAACTTTGGGGCAGCTAGTGCAGTTGAGACTGGCTCGTGTCATGGCAGCCTCAGGTGACGAAGCTGCGGCCGTAGCGATTCTTGAGCAGGGCAGCAGTTCGTTTCCTGCAAGCTATGCGCAGGCGCTTGGCGATATCCATTTAGCGGCGGGACGAGAGTCGGAGGCGTTACTGGCCTATCAGTCTGCCCAGACCGAATCCCTGGCGCTTGGCGGTCAGCTGGGCCTTGTGGATCTCAAAGTGAGCGGACTATCGCTTCGCGATGCTGAAGATTCAATAGAGGATTCGCAGTAATGAAGTTGTTTCGGTTCCTGACCACTAGCTTATTACTGCTCCTTATCAGCGGATGTAGCACGTTTCAGGAGTGGTTTGGCTCTGAGGAAGAGGACACAACCGCACCTGTCGAGCTTGAGCGAGTTGATACAAAGGTCAAACTCAAAAAACAGTGGTCGATCAAGATTGGCGATGGTCAGGGTGACGGCTTCTACAAGATAACGCCCACCTTGGTCGACGGGGTGCTCTACGTTGCCTCCAGTGATGGTGAGGTCGCGGCGATCAGCGCCGCTGACGGCGATCGGCTCTGGCGAGTTGAGTTGGCGCGTCCGCTCTCAGGTGGCGTTGGTTATCACGATCGAAGTCTGTATCTCGGTGGCGCTGATGGCTCTGTGTTGCAGGTGTCGGCTGAGGATGGTGTCGTGGAATGGGAAGCCGCTGTGTCGGGTGAGGTGCTTGCGGCACCCGCGGTCTCAGATGACTGGGTCATTGTGCAGACCTATGACGGCAAATTACT
>DPGN01000036.1:22800-31008 GCA_003523185.1 Halieaceae bacterium | reverse complement strand
GTTGTCGCTGTAGACGTCAACTCCGGAAACGTCTCGTGGGAGTCACGCATTGGCGTCCCGCAGGGTAGTTCAGAAATCGACCGTATTGTCGACATTGACGGTGCGATGACTCAGCAGGGTATTGAGCTTTTTGTTGCCAGTTATCAAGGGCGTGTCGCTGCGCTAGATAGCCGAACCGGGCGTAAACTCTGGCAGCAGAACGTTTCGTCAGTCACGGGTACACACGTGGGCTTTGGTAACGTCTATGTGGCCGACGTGGACGGTACGCTGAGTGCGTTCCTGCGAACCGGTCAAGGTGTGAGGTGGCAAAACATTGAGCTCGGTTACCGGCAGTTGTCGAGGCCGACTCCCGTCAGCAGCTATGTAGCAACGGTAGACTTCGATGGGTATCTGCATCTTCTCTCGCAAGTCGATGGACAAATTGTAGGTCGCGCCAAGATCGGAGGCGATGCGGCGCGGGCCGACATGATTGCCGATAGTGGGCGTCTGATTATCTTCGCCGATAACGGCCAGTTGCTCGCCTATGAGCTAGAGACCCTGGACTAAATCCCATGCTTCCCGTCATTGCGTTGGTAGGACGCCCCAATGTAGGGAAGTCTTCGCTGTTCAATCAGCTCACTAAGACCCGTGATGCGCTCGTTGCGGACTATTCTGGACTTACCCGAGATCGAAAGTACGGTGAAGGGCGCTGTGATGAGCAGCGCTTTATGGTCATTGATACGGGTGGTATCACCGGCGAGGAAGAGGGTATTGATGCTGCGATGGCGGCTCAGTCGTTGGCCGCAATTGACGAAGCTGACGTCGTTTTACTCATGGTTGATGGTCGCGCAGGCTTGCAGGTAGGTGATCAAAGCCTCGTCCGGTTGCTCCGAGAGCGCAATAAACCCTTCGAACTTGTGGTCAATAAAATTGATGGCGTGGGTGAAGATGTTGCCGCCAGTGATTTTCACAGCTTAGGTCTAGCCAAGCTGCACACCATCGCTGCCACCCACAACCGCGGTGTGCGGACAATGATCTCCGAGGTGATGGCGCCCTTTGGTGATACCGATTCCGAAATAGATGAGGGCGGATCAGGCATTCGCGTTGCGGTGGTAGGCAGGCCCAATGTGGGAAAGTCGACCTTGGTCAATCGCTTGTTGGGCGAGGACAGAGTGGTGGTCTTCGATCAGCCGGGAACAACGCGTGATAGTGTTTTCATTGAGTACGAACGCCACGGACATGCCTATACCCTAATTGACACGGCTGGGGTACGGCGGCGTAAGAACGTCAAAGAGACAGTAGAGAAATTTTCGATCGTCAAAACCCTCAAGGCCATCGACCAAGCAAACGTTGTCATTTTATTGATGGATGCTCATGAAGGCGTGGTCGAACAGGATCTGCATCTGCTCGGTCAATGTATTGAGGCGGGTAGGGGCCTAGTGGTTGCGCTCAATAAATGGGATGGCATGGAGTCCGATGAACGCGAGCGGGTGAAGGTTGAACTACAGCGCCGCCTGCAATTTGTCGACTATGCCGATATCCACTTTATATCGGCGCTGCACGGGACAGGTGTGGGGCACCTTTATGACTCGATACATGGTGCGTACGAGTCGGCGACGCGGAAACTGACGACGCCACGCTTGACCCAGCTACTCGAGGATATTGTCTCTAGCCACCCACCGCCCGTTGTCCGTGGCCGACGTGTGAAGCTTCGTTACGCACACATGGGGGGACATAACCCACCGCGCATCGTCATTCACGGCAACTCGACCGATAACCTGCCGCAGAGCTATGTTCGGTATCTTGAGAACTCGTTTCGTCGGCATCTAGATTTATCAGGTACGCCGATACGCATTGAGTTACGAACCGGCGATAACCCCTACGCGGAGCGCCGTAACAAGCTCACAGAGCGTCAGGTCCAGCGTCGACGCCGCATGATGTCTCACATCAAGAAGTCCGAGAAGAAGCGTAAGCAAAAGAAAACGCAATAACCCCAGAGCTGGTCTGACACTCGCACATATATTCAAATAAATTATGAGCGAGATACAAACCATCTATTTCACAAATATCAGTAAGTAACCCATAGTTCGGTCATCAACGATGACACCGTATAGAGCGGGGATGAACCATGAGTAATTATCTAGAGCAGGTTGAAAAACTGCAGGGTTTGGCAACGGCTGCCAATGGGGTTAATGCTGAGCATGCGGTTCGCATGCGCCTGCAGAACCAGTTTAAAACCGGTCTCGACGTGGCGAAGTACACGGCGGACATCATGCGCCGCGATATTGAGAACTACGAGGTAGATACCTCGCAGTACACTCAGTCGCTGGGCTGCTGGCATGGATTTATTGGTCAGCAGAAGATGATTGCCATCAAAAAGCATTTTGGCGACACCAACCGACGCTACTTGTACCTCTCTGGCTGGATGATCGCTGCCCTGCGCTCAGAGTTTGGTCCTCTGCCAGATCAATCGATGCATGAGAAGACCTCTGTGCCTGCACTGATTGAGGAGCTATACACGTTCTTGCGTCAAGCTGATGCGCGCGAGATGGGTGGTCTTTTCCGTCAACTCGATGCGGCACGGGCGGCTAACAATGATGTTCAAGAGCGAGCGATCATCAACCAGATCGATCATTTCCAGACACACGTGGTTCCCATCATTGCCGACATTGATGCCGGCTTTGGTAATGAGGAAGCAACCTACCTTCTTGCCAAGAAAATGATTGAAGCGGGTGCCTGCGCTATTCAGATCGAAAACCAGGTATCTGACGAGAAGCAGTGCGGCCACCAGGACGGCAAAGTTACTGTTCCACACGCTGACTTCCTCGCTAAAATCCGCGCCGTGCGCTACGCGTTCATCGAGTTGGGCGTAGAGAACGGCATTATTGTCGCTCGCACAGACTCACTGGGTGCCGGCCTTACTAAGCAGATTGCTGTGACCAACGAGCCAGGCGATTTGGGTGATCAGTACAATAGCTTCCTTGACGGTGACGTCGTTCAAACTGCTGATGATTTGGCAAATGGCGATGTCGTTGTGAAGGCCAATGGTCAGCTGCTGCGTCCCAAGCGTCTCGCATCAGGTTTGTTCCGATTCAAGCCTAATACGGGAGAAGACCGTGTTGTGCTCGACTGCATTACCTCGCTACAGAATGGCGCCGACCTGCTGTGGATTGAGACCGAGAAGCCGCATGTTGGTCAGATTGCAGGCATGGTTAATCGTATTCGCGAGGTCGTTCCCAATGCGAAGCTGGTTTACAACAACAGCCCCTCATTTAACTGGACGCTCAACTTCCGTCAGCAGGTTTTCGACTCATGGGCTGAAGAAGGGCAGAATGTGTCTGGCTACGCTCGCGATGAGCTGATGTCAGCCGAGTACGATGAGACTGATTTAGCGATCGAAGCCGACCGCAGAATTCAGTCGTTCCAGGCCGATGCGGCGCGTGAGGCGGGTATCTTCCATCATTTGATTACCCTGCCGACTTACCACACAGCAGCACTGTCGACCGATAACCTAGCCAAAGAGTACTTTGGTGAGCCCGGTATGCTTGGTTACGTCGCAGGCGTACAGCGTAAAGAGATTCGTCAGGGTATCGCCTGTGTTAAGCACCAGAACATGGCTGGTTCCGATATGGGCGATGACCACAAGGAGTACTTCTCCGGTGATGCGGCACTAAAAGCCGGCGGCACTGACAACACCATGAATCAATTTGGATAATCACGCCCATTAGTTCGCAAAGCCCAGTCACCCGACTGGGCTTTTTTTTGCGCCTCGACTTGCCAAACTCGCCAAGCCAAAGCACAGTTCCAAAATGAAATGGGAAAATATAGACGAACAAGTATGTTCCGTGGCTCGGGCACTCTCTATTGTGGGAGAGCGCTGGACGCTCCTCATCATCAGAGATGCCTTCAAGGGGACCCGCCGCTTCGAGGGATTCCACAAGAATCTGGGTGTGACTCGCCACCGACTCACCGAACGACTCAATTCCTTGGTCGAGTCCGGTGTGATGACCAAAGTGCCCTATAGTCGTAATCCAGAGCGCTTCGAATATCGTTTAACTCGCAAAGGACTGGGTCTTTACCCTGTTTTGATGAGTTTGAGTCAATGGGGTGATCAATGGTTGGCAGACGAAAATGGACCACCCATGACTTATTGGCACAGTCGTTGTGCACAGCACTGTGAGCCCATAACGGCGTGTAGCGAGTGTGGTGAGGCCCTAAAGCCTGAAGAGGTCTCAGCGAAACTGGGAACCGAACTCACCCAATATGTGTCACACTTAAAAAATCACGGATTACCCATACCCAGTGATGCTGAATTACCGAAACGCGCAGGCGAATACCGAAAAACAAGGACGCGATAGGAACCGAGCTTATGAACCAGCAAGTCAACAATCTGATCATGAATGCCGATGAGAACATGGGACAGGTAGAACGCAGTCCTATGGATGAACAGCTGTTTCGCAAGCAGCGCTTGGCCGCTGCTCTGCGGATTTTCGGCCGATTTGGGTTCGATGAGGGGGTGGCGGGGCACATTACCGTTCGAGACCCACTTGACCCTGAGACCTTCTGGGTTAATCCCATGGGGCGGTCATTCAAAATGATGCGCGTGTCCGATTTGATTCGCGTAGATCACGACGGAAATATTGTTGAGGGCAGCGGCATTCTCAATGGTGCCGCGTTTACGATTCATAGCCAGATTCATGCAGCGCGTCCCGATGTCACGGCAGCGGCACACGCGCACTCTATCTACGGCAAAGCGTGGGCTTCCCTGGGTCGTCTACTGGATCCGCTCACTCAGGATGCTTGCTCATTCTATGGTGATCACGCGCTGTTGGATGATTACACCGGTGTTGTCGTTGATATGGATGAGGGCGAACGACTCGCTCAGACCTTGGGTGATAAGAAAGCGATTATCTTAAAAAATCACGGACACCTGACAGTCGGCCAATCCGTTGAAGAGGCTACCTGGTGGTACGTCACTATGGAGCGAACCTGCCAGGCGCAGCTGCTTGCGGAGGCAGCTGGGGAGCCAAAACCAATCCCACACGAGATGGCGGTTCATACGCAAAAGCAGGTCGGAAGCACCTTGTCGGGTTGGTTCAGTGGTCAGCCGTTATTCGATGTGATTCTCAGTGAGCAGCCAGACCTTCTAGACTGAGTAACTCAAGCATTTGCCGGCTAGAGCGGCTGATCGAATTTGTCGCGATCAAACGAAGCGATGAGCAACGATAAATTACTCAGCTGCACGACCAGCAAGGGGTAATGCAAGTACTGAATCAGTACGAGCGTATCCTCGGTCTCTAGCCACGTGCGGGCCCAGTGATAAAACCCCAGTGCAAAGAGTGCACCGGCCAGAGCGCCGAGCGTTTTACCAATATCAACGGGTTTAAAGTTCTCCGTTGCAATGACCAGCGTCTCGAGTCTGACTAAATAGTTGCCAAATATCAGCGCTAGCTGAAAGCCGAGGTAGACACCGGCCGCCAGTAAAAAGCTTTGCGGGTAGAGCAAAACGGCCACGACACTCAGTAGCGCAATGACCTCGACACTCACTGATATTCGGAAAAACCAGTGTAGGTTCAGGAGTCGAGAGTAGGCCAGTGCCACGAGTAGAGGGCCCAAACTGAACGCGAGCGGGCCCAGCGAAAAGGCCTCAGGAGGTAAAGGCGCCATGAGTGCGACATAAGCCGTCCCCCACACTCCCTGGAAAAACGCGTTAATCGACTTGTAAGCGACGAAGGGCTTTAATCGTAGCGCAGGATGGATGGAGTCGCGCACTTAGTAATCAACGCCTTTTCTAGCCTTGATGCCGGCACGAAACGCGTGTTTGACCTCTTTCACCTCGGAGACGGTATCTGCCAGTGTTTGTAAGCCACTCCCGCCACCACGTCCAGTCAGGACGACACTCTGATGGTTGGGGCGCGCCTCAACGGTTTTGATGACCTGTGCTTCATCGAGGTATTCAAACGCGAGCATGTAGGTGATTTCATCGAGCACCACCAGGTCATACGCAGGATCTTGCAGCATTCGGGCCGCCTCGGCCCATGTGCGTTCAGCTGCCTCGATATCGCCCTGGCGGTTTTGTGTATCCCAGGTAAACCCAGTCCCCATCTGATAGAAATCAGATGCGGGAAGGTGTTCACGGGCGAACAGCTCCTCGCCAGATAGTTGCTCACCTTTGATGAATTGGACAATGCCAACGCGCTGACCGTAACCCATGGCCCGCATCACCATGCCGAAGGCTGAGCTGGTCTTCCCTTTGCCGTTGCCGGTGAGCAGTAAAACAATGCTTTGTTCTGTATCAGCAGCAGCGATCGATGCATCGACATTGGACTTCTGTTTTTCCATCGACGCTTTGTGCTTCGCATCTTTATCCATAGTCATACCTCAAATGGCTAGTTTTATACCGACATAAAGCGCACGACGTGGGCTTCGATAACCTGCAACGTCAGTGTAGGCCTGATTAGTCAGGTTCTCTGCACGCACTGACAGATCAATCGAGTCAGTCACCTTGCGAGAAAAGGTCGCGTCCATCACGGTGTAGTCAGACAGCGCCGACCCAAACTCGTCTACTCGATCCGCTGTATGCCGAGCGAGCAGCATCCAGCTAGAGTCGCCGGAGTCATACCTGGCGTTAAGCTGCATCGTGAGCTCTGGCCGATAGGGCAGCCGTGCACCCTGCGAGTCTTCTGCATCCAGTTGAGACACGAATCCGCCGACTGAAAAACGCTCCGCGAGCTGCCAGTCCACTGCTGCTTCAATGCCGGTGAATTCACTTTCGCCGGTAATCTGGACGTAACCACTGTAGCTCACTAAGTCAAAAATAATGGCGTCGGTAATTTGTTGATTGAAGTAGGTCAGATCCCAGGTCACGGCGCCCTTCACATCGCGTAGGCCAATTTCCCAGCCCTCGCTTTGTTCTTCTTTTAACGGAGAGTCCGTCGCTGGGCTAAAAGCCCAAGGCCCAGTGTTATAGCCAATCTCGTAAGGTGACGGTGCTCGAAAGCCAGTACCAACAGCCACCTTCGCAGCAATACCCTCTAGCGGTGTAGGCGCGAGTGCAGTCAAGCGCCAGGAGGTGTGTCTGCCAAAGTCATCGTTGTCATCGATGCGAATACCACCGGAGACAATCAGGCTATTGCCCTCGCGCAGCAGGTTGGCGTAAGCCGCAGTGTTATCACGACTCCGCTGATCAAACCCGTCATCGTAGCCTTGCTCGTCAAGGTCCACACCGACCGTCACGCGATACGCTTCACCGACCTGTCGGCTGTGCATGGCTGTCAGCTGGTCGTTATGACCTTGGGTACTAAACCCAACGGCCCCATCTGTCGCATAGGCACGTTCACTGGTGCTTTCACTCCAACTGATGCGGGTTTGGCTGCTGTCATTACTGTGATTAATGACGACGGTCTGGCTGTCATTCTTGTAGTCATCAGTGCAGTCGTTACTGATACCAAAGGCTGCTGTGTAGCAAAGGTCATAATCAGTCTGGGCATCGACTTCACGTGCAATCAGTGTTGCTGACCATCCTTGCCACTCAGGTGATGTGTAGCTGAGATGATAACTGTCGTTGTCGTAGCCATCGCGGTCGGCAAGTACGGTGTCATCAAGGCGTGCGTTAAATCCGTCGAGTGCGACCTTGTTCATCAGAAGTGTCGCCTCACCCATTGAGGTCTCGCCTGATGCGGCGGTCAGCGTCTCGGACTCGAAACCATAGCCGCCGCGCTCCACGTCAATATCCAATGAAGCCGCGGTACTGCCACTGCGGCTGGTTAGTGAAATAACGCCACCGGCGTCCGCACCCCAGAGTAGCCCTTGCGTACCACGAAGCACCTCAATGCGATCGAGCGAGCCCGAGAGCACGTGCTCCATGCGAGGGCCAATTTGCGGTGACGAAGGATCGCTAATATCGACGCCATCTAATAACACCTTGGTTCTGAAACCGTCCTGACCGCGAACCCGAATACCGCTTACTGCGCCGAGACCGCCTGTTTGAGTGGTTGAGATGCCAACCTGTGTTTTGAGTAGCTGAGGTAGGGTTGCCGAGCCCAGGGCCTCCATTAACGCTCGATCGATGATATTGACAGAGACCGCCAGTGACTGACTGGAGGTACCCACGCGATCGGCAACGATCACGGTTTCCTCAAGGGTCTCAGCCAGTGTTGGAATTGGATTGAGGGCGAGGGAAACGCCGACTGCCATGCGGGAAATGACTTGTGAAAGACGAGTCTGCAT
>DPGN01000036.1:20724-22475 GCA_003523185.1 Halieaceae bacterium | reverse complement strand
GGCGCGTCAATGAACTTTTATGCTAGGGTTGCGCGCATGATGGAAGTACAGAAAAGTGGCGAGCGTGTTGCTCGGTGGAGAGATTTTGTTGCCGAGCGTTTGGGGCGAGAACCAAGGGGTTTTCGTGACGTCGCGGCATTTAACGCCGAGGGTTTACCAGCCAGTATTCGTGTTAGCTCAATTGTCGACGGAAAGCCTTTTCCTACGCTTTATTGGCTAATTGATGCTGAACTGTCGCTTAACATCGATCGTTTAGAGGCTGCTGGGTGGATAGCTCGAATACAGTCTGAGATCGCGATAAATGCCGACTTCAGACAGCGCATGCAGCAGGATCATGCTGCGCATATCGCCCTGCGCGATGGTTATCTCCTCGATGAGGAGCGTGAACTCCTAGCATCCACCAACAGGCTGTCTGCGCTGTCCAAACGGGGTATCGGTGGCATCAGTGAGCCTGATCGAATCCGCTGTTTCCACACGTGGTATGCGGCGCACATGGTGGTGCCCAACGCTGTGGGTGAGATTGTTGATCAGCTACTCGCGGACGCGACACCTCGAGCCTTGCTCACTGATTCAGCTTAGGCAGCCGTCTCCTCGGCTAGCCAAAATGACAGAAGCAGAGCTTGTTCCCCTCGACATCCCTCACGTAGGCCCCATAGAATACATCGGGGATACGCTGACCCGGTTCGCCATCACAGCTGGCACCCAGCGCAATCGCTTTGGCGTAGAGCGCGTCCACACCCTCCTTACTGCCCCCGTGAAAGGCAACCATGACACCATTGCCTGACGTCGGCGCCTGCTCGTCATAGGGCGTGCAGATGGCGAGACAGGCCTCGCTCATCAAGGAGCCGAAAAAGACGATGCGATCTGTTCCCATAATCTTTTTCCAGCCCATGGTTTCTGTGAGCGCACCGTAGAATTCGACCGCGGCCTCAAGGTCTGATGCGCCGAGCGTGGTGTATGCCAACATAGGTTTATTCCTTTTAGGTTTTGACAGGTAGTCGTTACGATGGAAGGCTCGATTTTAGTGTTTACTAGAGCGCAGCGCTAACCCTGTGTCCCAATTGTCCAGCTCGAGGAATTAGCGGTATTCTCCGACTGTGGGATAGGGGCTGTAATGGATACGTTTTACGCAGGTGTAATTTTAGCAGCGCTTTTTATTGGGCTCGTGGTTTCGCGTTTTAGTGCCACTGTGCTTTTTTTGATGGCTGCTATCGCCTGTTTGCTCTCTGGACTGATTGAGCCTGATGTCTTCTGGGCGAAAGCAACTAATGAGGGGTTGGTGACCCTCATGCTGTTGATGCTGTGCGCCGTTGCGCTGGAGCGTCTGCCATGGTTGGGATTGCTCTCTCGAGGCATTGATTCGCCAAACCGGTATCTCGCGGTGGCTCGGATTACCGCTGTGGCTGCCTCTACCTCGGCTTTTTTGAATAATACCGCCATCGTCGCCGCTTTGGCACAGGTGCTGAGACGTAGCCGCTACCACTTGCCCTCACAATTGTTGTTGCCTCTGTCTTATGCCGCGATTCTCGGTGGCACGCTGACCCTGATTGGCACCTCGACCAATCTAATTGTCAGCAGCTTTTTGGCCGATCGACGCGGCATTGGACTGGCATTCTTCGATTTTCTGTGGGTTGCTGGACCTGTGGTGCTCGGTGTCTGCGTACTCCTAGTACTGGTGTCGTCGAGATTGCCCAAGCGAGCGGTCGCTCAGGAAGAGCGAAGCGAATACGTTTTGGAAGCGGTCGTAGAGC
>DPGN01000036.1:2227-20312 GCA_003523185.1 Halieaceae bacterium | reverse complement strand
AGCGGGCGACCTATTGGTCTTAGCGACCGGCGAGGATTTCACTCAGAGGAAAAATCTCGGCAAAAACTTTTACTTATTGTCAGACGATCTTGACGTTCGACTCATGGACTCCAAACAGGGCTTTCTGGTGACCGCCGCCTTGGCAGGGGTCATTGGCCTGTCGGCCACAGGTGGTCTCAGTTTGTCGGTTGGTCTGTTGGCTCTACTCGTCGGTCTATGGTTGAGTGATCTTGTCAGCGTCGATGATTTACGCCGACGTTTTCCATTCGATATCTGGATTTTGGTTGCCTCGGCGCTGGTGCTTGCCCAGTCACTGGTGGATTCGGCACTGATCAGTACTGGTATGTCATGGGTCATGCCGATGTTGGCGGACCAGACCCCACTCATCGGGCTCATTATTATGTTTTTCCTTACCCTGGCACTGACAGAATTGGTCACCAACAGCGCGGCCGCAGCGCTTATGTTTCCCATCGGATACGGGCTGGCCCAGAGCCTGGGGGTGGACGTTATGCCCTTTGTTCTCGCGGTTGCGTTTGCGGCGAGCGGATCGTTTTTGACTCCCTATGGCTATGCCACGAACTTGATCGTTCAGAACATTGGTGGCTATACCCGGGGCGACTACCTGCGGTTTGGCTTTCCGATCTCGCTGGCTTATTCAGTCGGTATTTTGGCGATGCTGAATCTGACTTACTTTTAGTTGGCTGTCGTCAGTCGTCGCTAGATTTGATGAGTAACTTCCTAACGCGCTCTTTACGCCGGTGAGCGCTGAGCCGTTCTTGAAGCCTGATTTCGGCGATGCTCTCAGCCAAGCGTGTACGATCATCAACCTCAGGTGTTTCAGACAGAAGTTTTAATAGCGGTTGACGTGCATGCGCCTGACGCCAGAGTCGCAGGTGAGATTCGATATCGTTGAGCAGACTCGCCCGCACTTGATAGCCCCTGTTTGACGCTGCATGCAATGACAGGATCGCTTTTAACTCGCCCGTCGCGTCCTCCAGTTTGAGCCAGTCCCTGTCGTTATCATGTTTAAGAACGCGATTTCGTAATTTTAGAAATCGATGTTCAGCACGCTCAGTCATGGCGATGGTCAGGACTTCCGCCGGATCACGTGGCGATAATGACTCAAGGTAACCGAACCACCAGCGTCTGATACGAACCCATTCGGGCTTCGCCATGAGTTTGTGACATTTACTCACGGGCCTTGACGACAGTCTGGCAACTGCGCTCGCGATTTTGTTGAGCTCTGACTTGCTCAGGGAGTCTCTCAAGAGATCAATGGTTCTCAACCAAACGATGCCCTCACTCAGCTTTTGCTGTAGCTTCACCCATCGCTTGCCTTGCTTTATCGCCTCGGGCTCGTCCAACGTGGCGAGTAGATAGCAAATGTCACTGACGGCGTAATCGAGCTTCCACAAGGGAGCCCCGCCAAGACTATCGTTCAGCCAGGCCTTACGAGACCGCTCGAGCACATCGCTTTGCTCTCTGAGCAGGGTTAGCTGCGATTTTATTGGCGGATCAACCTCTGACATCGTGCGTTTTATTGTGACTAGATAGCCTAAGGTTAGGGAGGCGTATGTTAGCATTTCATTGCGCGGTAGCCAGTAGTAGTAAGCGCAAGTAGCAAGCGTAGATAACGAGGAGTAACCATGAGACCCAACGAGGTGCTAACGTCGCAAGAGCGTGTTCTGTTACTGCGGCGTAGCGACGTCAAGGCGTGGCTGATGGTATTGCAGACATGGACGCTGACTTTTGGGGTTCTCTGGTTGGTCGCTGCCTATCCCGGTGTGCTGACTTTTTTGTTTGCCTGGCTGGTGCTTCCCGGCCGCCAGCTAAGCCTTGCTGTGCTCATGCACGAAGCGGGGCACGGCAGTCTCTTTAAAACCCGCGCTCTGAATCAATGGGCCGGTCAGTGGCTGTGCGCATTGCCAACATTAGGCGACCTTCATTCCTATGCTCGGGGCCACACGGCGCACCATAAGTTTGCGGGCAGTCATGACGATCCGGATTTACCCAACTATCAGGCCTACCCAATTTCGCGCGACAGTCTGTATCGAAAATGGCGTCGAGATTTACTCGGTACGACCGGATTGAAGCTGTTGCGAGCGCTGGCAAGTGGCACCTCGAGTCAGATGAGTCGCGAGACTCATGGGTCCAGCCACTTGGTTGTCAAACAGATCCTCGTGCATGGGGTGTTTATCGCGGCTTTGTCAGCTCTCGGTATTGGTTGGACTTGGTTCGTTTGGATGTTCACATTTCTGACGTCTTACATGTGGGTAGTGCGCTTAAGACAGGTAGGAGAGCATGCTGTCGTAACAGACCTTTATGACCCCGATGTCCGACTGAACACGCGTACTGTGGAAGCGCCATTTTGGCAGCGATTCCTGCTCGCACCCAATAACGTTAACTATCACATGGAACACCATTTCATGGCGGGTGTTCCCTGTTACAACTTGCCAAAACTGCGATCGTTGCTAAAGCAAAAAGGTGTTCTCGATGGTGTGCCTGTGGTTTCTGGCTATGGGCAGGTGCTGAGGATGGCGGTAGCGTCCTAGGGCGATGCATTTGATGACATTAGGCGCCTAGCGACCGCGCGTTACGCTTTTTGATGTTCCTCACAAAGTGAGCCTCTGACAGGCTGGTGTAGTCCCAGACGGGACTTTTCAAACCAGACCAAGGAGGGTCTTTATGCGTCACTACAGTCAATCACTCGCCATCATTCTGGCGTCACTAACAGCATTTCCCGCAGCAGCTACTCCCACCGATGCCCTTATAAACAACACGCTATTACTCCCAGCTGAGCTCAATAAGGCGATGATTGTGGATGAGGACGTTACTCAGGATATTGCCGAGCTACGAGGGCAGCTCTGGCCGTTTATTCTTGGTGTCGTCGCTGTCGACCTCGCGCTGCAAACCTACTTTTACGGCGTCTATGTCCCCCAGACCCGAGGACAGTGAATGGAGGTCAATCAGCTTCAACAGCAATTAGGTCGTTAATACACTGCCGCCCTTGGGGCGGCTAATCGGGAGAAATAGGCGATGGCAGTAACAAGACCAACGTCCAAACAGCGACTGGATGACAAACTAGCTAAAGGCCTGCGTACAAGGCGGCGTCAGCACTTATTTTTGGTGGGAATGCTTCAGCCGTCATTGACATCGTGCGCCATCGGGCTGACGTATTTGCTCGTGAAAACGCCCCAGACAGATGATGCGGTCTGGTTGAGCGGCATCCTCGCGCTCTATGCGCTGCAAATAACCACCGTCTGGTATCAATCCGAGTCGCTGTCTACACGCTGATATGCCAAGTACTCGCAGGTTGAGTGTAGCGAGTCGAACCTTAGCTACGACGATCATACCGTCGCGCTGTTGGCTTTCTTTGATTGTGGTTGCAACATTAGTTGGACAGGCATCGCTCTCTGTTGCTAGTTCAAAGAAGCCTTTGCTCCTACCCGTTATTCGGCAAACGTCGTCCGTCGATTGTGGTCTTGCAGCGCTCGCAATGCTCCTGAGAGATAAGGCATCGATTACAACGTCGGTTTCCGCCTTGGATAATCTGGCTGCCGTTTTGGTTGACCCTACGACGGTGCGCCATCGACAAGAAGGCTACTCAGTCAGTGAATTACAAACGCTCGCAGAGGCATTCGCGCACTCATTACAGGCGCGAAATCTCACACTCGAGGCGTTCTACAAAAGGTCATTCCCCTTAATCGCATGGATTGATCTCGGGAACGGGGGCCATTTCACGCTGGTGGAGGAGGTGACACCAACATCAATAGCGTTGGCAGACCCGACTCGAGGACGCCTAGCGATTTCCCCTCAAACTTGGCGCGGCCTGTGGCTTCAGGAAAAGAAAGGCATTGTCCTTGAGCTGGAGTAATCGCGCTAAGTAAGGTCGTGATGTGTCCAGCCCAAGTCGACCAGCGCATCGCTTGCTGCTGTTTTCGCATCTGTAAGGATTACTGAGGTGTTCGCATCCGATCGCAAGTAAATTGACGCAACGCGCTGTAGGTCATCAATCGTCGTCGAGATGATGGCATCTCTGAGCTGGCGTTTGTGCTCAGCGGTTCGACCATAAAGTTCATCGTAGAATGCTTTCTTCACTTCCCCAGCGGGCGATGCAGGTTTATCGAGGCTCGACATAACACTCAGAATTGCTTCCTCAAGTGCCAACTCATCGTGTTTTGCAGTCAGTAACCAGTCTATGGATGCATCAAAATCGGCCAGAGTCTCAAGATTGCGGGGATCTCGGTACGAGAAGAACCGGAAGGCGCCCACGTTCGCGTCGTGACTCGCGCCGCCACCATAAGCACCACCTTGCTCCCTGATACTTCGGTGCAGAAATCCATTTCGCAAGTAGGCCCCAAGAACCGCTAGGGCAGGTGCGTCTGGATGACCACTTGGTACTGTTGGGTACGCCTTCGCACAGAAGTTGACCTGTGTGTTTGCAGCCCAAATCTGATTATCCCTACCGGCCCGTTCCGTTAGCGACCAGGCACCGACCGAGCTGTCGGTTGAGAGGCGGTTGGCGACTGAAGATAAGCACTGCATGGCCTCATCAATGTGATTTGGGTCGGCGACCGACAATAAACTGATTGAGTGCGCGGAAAGTAAGTGATCTCTCAGCGCTGTCAGCGAGGCTCCCAACTTCTCGACCTCACCGGCATCAGCGAGGCGATCGTCGATTTGACGCAAGCGTTTGATTCCCTCCAGACCACTTTGTCGGTGATAGAGCGATGCGAGAGGGCTCATGCTGGCACTCGCCGCCGTCATGGCTAGGCTGTGGCCCGCGCCGCTAATGCTTTGATCACGGCGGGCGCGCATCTGACTAATGAGCTCCTTGATGCGCCCACCTTCGTTAAACGAGGCTGACGTCAAGGTATCGATCATTAAATTTGACTGTTCAGTCATCCGATTTGCGAGTGCCTTTGACGAGACAACAAGAAAACCTGACGCCTGATCGCTATCGGTGCGTGACGCTCGTGTTGATACGCTCAGGCCCAAACTACCTACAGTCGCCGATTGTCGGTCTTGTACTTCGAGGTAGGAGGCATTGTTGATACCCACCTCTGAAGCGAGAGCGCACAATAGCGGCAGCTCGCTTTGCTGCTCCTCGGTGAGGGTTGGCAGGGCGAGCGCCATTTGCTGATAAACCAGCCCGTTGGTTCCCGCTTTGCCCACAATGTGTCGCTTGCCCTCGGTCAATGGCTTTGAGTCAAGGGGGGGTGTTAGGACATCCTTGGGGATATCAGCGAGACCCACCTTAGGTAGGATGCTGACATCGTCGATCTGATTTTGGCGTTGCTCGAGATCCCTTGCGAGCTTGCGTACATTAGCAATCGCATCCTCGTCTAGGTTGGCTCGCATATCAGCGAGTCGTTGCGCCTCACGTCTCTTTCTGAGTTGATCGAGATCAGGATTAGGTGCCACTGTTAACGTGATTCGGTGGGGATTATCGAGCACCAGCGCAGTCAGCCTTTCATTAATGAAATTCGGCTCACGCATCTTTGCTCTCAATCGCTCGACAGCGGGACTCAAATCGAGGGCAGCAACGGCGTCACCGTTATGTGTGGCCGCCCCCAGTGCTCGAAGCATGAGGTTGAGGCCATACGGCATACCATCGCCGGTTACTTCTCTTTGATGGAGCTCAATTTGATGAAGAATGGCTTCCAAGCGATCCAAGCTCACGCCTTCCTCAGCTGTGCCACGAATGACCTCGAGTACCTGCGTTTCAAAGTCATCCACACAGTTCTGGTTGCTGCCCTCGATGCCACAACAGAGCACCATTTCGCGCATTGAGTCTTCAAGGCCACAGAGCGGCGAGGGTGCCGAACCCAAGTCGTTGGTCTCTAGCCATTGCATTAATGGCGAGGCGCTATTTTCCATGAGAACAGATGACAACAACTGCGCTTCCAGCATTGCATCAAGGTCAGCGCTCTCGCCCAGTTTCCAGCCCATGATGAGGTGGGTTTTGTTGTCGGTATCGGCGTCTTCTAACGCATAGTGATGTACAGCGCGTCTGGGTGCGTCGAAGGCCTGCTCGAGTGTGACCTCGATAAGCTCATCTGAGCGCTCAAATCGGCTCAAGGCCTCCCGTTCAAAGACATCATGGTGCTGCGACACCGGCAGATTACCGAAGGTCAGTAAAATGGCGTTACTCGGATGGTAATGACCCTTGTAGAAGGCCATCAGCTGATCATAGCTGAGATCCGGTATCGCCTCGGGGTCACCACCGCTGTTGTAGTGGTAAGTGCTGGTGGGGAAGAGTTCGAAACACAATCGGTCCCACAACACAGACGAAATAGACGACATCGCCCCTTTCATCTCATTAAAAACAACCCCTTTGTAGACCAGAGGTGCGTCGGCCTCCTCGGAGGCCAGCTCTACCCGGTGACCTTCTTGAGCGAAATCGAGAGGATCGAGTCGAGAAAAGAAAACAGCGTCGAGATACACCGACAGTAGGTTGTCGAAATCCTTAGGATTCTGTGTCGCAAAGGGATAGGCCGTCCAATCTGAGCTCGTGAAGGCATTCATGAAGGTGTTAAGCGATCGACGAAGCATCATGAAAAAGGGATCGCGTACGGGATACTTTTCGCTGCCACATAGAACGGTGTGCTCCAATATGTGGGCAACCCCCGTTGAGTCCTCTGGTACGGTCTTTAGAGCCACCATGAAGACATTCTCGTCCGAGTTCGTCGCCATATGAAGGTGGCGCGCGCCAGTGGCTTTGTGGACGTATTCCTGAACTTCCAAACCGAGTGACTCGATAGGCACACGACGCGTCAGCTCAAATGCTGGGTGGGTGGAAGGTGTTACGACTGCGTTCATGATATGTCCTGAAGTTACCGGGTTATGCGCTCAATGAGCTCAATGTTGAAGAGGGAGGGCCAGCGTTTGCCGCCCAACCAAATCGCACCTGTTCTGGGATCTACCGCAATGCCGTTCAAGACGTCTGTATCACGTCGCCGTTCATCGCGGGGAAGTAATCCACGAAGATCAATAATACTGGTGATTATGCCTGAAGTGGGGTCTATTCGAACGATCTGGTCTGTCAGCCACACATTTGCCCAGATTTCCCCGTTGATCCACTCGAGCTCATTCAGGCGAGAGACACGCTTACTGTCATAAGTCACCTCAATCGTTCTTTTCACCTTACCGTCTTCCCAAACAGCTAGCCGGTGAGTGCCATCCGAGATCCAGAGTTGGCTACCATCGCTGGTAACGCCCCAGCCCTCTCCTAAAAGGGGATGGGTTTCGATGATGTCCATCGAATTGGGATCCAATACCAATAAGTCCTGAGATCGCCAGGTGAGTACATAGATCCTGCCATTAAGTTCAGCGAGTCCCTCGGCAAAATACTGATCGGGTAATTGAGTGACCTTGCGGTTCGCCATGGAGGGCCAATCGTAGCGAGCAATGAAGGATTCACCGTAGAGGCCGGAACTCACCCAGAGCGCGTCACCCCAGATCAATAAACCCTGAGTGAAATGATCGCGGTCAATAGCGCGAGTCTCTTTGGCAACGTAGTCGAATATCTGCGGTGGGTTAGCAGTTGCCGTCGAGGCTATTGCCAGGCAGGCCACTAGTGCGATAACGCTATGAGGTCTGACGTTTTTCATTTGCGCTAGCCCTTCACCAGACGTCGCTTCAAAAATCGCGCTGGTGAGACAGCCTGGTGAAGGTAGCGGGTCACAGGAGGAGGGGCGTCCAACATCTGAGACACCAGAAGTTCGGACAGTAGCGGCGCAGACGTCAAACCACGAGACCCCAGCCCCGTCAGAACATACAGGCCTTTGATGTTTGGCTGCTTCTTATTGATGAGGCGCTTTCGGTCGTGCCGAAGCTGCTCGTAGGTAGTCATGAATTCGGTTTCATTGGGAACGGGGCCTGCAATGGGCAGGTAATCAGCCGTAGCGCAGCGGACAGCTGCTTGCCCTGCAGGGCGTTCAGAGCCAATCGCGGAGTCCAGAGAGGGAACGTTTGACAGCAGTTGTTGGATATTGGTCTCGTGATCGGCTGCTCGCTCTTCCGTCGAGGTTTCGTTGAGCCCATAGGTAGCGCCAATACAATGCACATTACCTTTAGCGGGTGGTGTGTATCCCGCATGACAGACCGTGCACTTCAAATCCTTCAGTACGCCTTGAGATGGGAGCAAGGTGGTTTGCCCTCGAATCGGTTGCAGCGGCAACCACTCGAGCCAGGCGTCCTCTACCGCCTCCCATGCCGTTGTGATAACAGACGTATCACCAGTGGCAACACAGTCTCCAGTAGCGGCGATGGCAAACCACTGGTCATCATCACCTTGGCGCAGCGTCGTATCGCCAAGACCTTCAATAACCGTGATATTTGGATGATCGAGAAGTTCGGTACAAATGGCGCGCGGATGAAGCCAGCCCGAGCTGGGGTAATGCTGCGCGCCCTGAGTTAGAGCTATTCCCGCGATAGATGATGCCGCCTCACGACTTACGACCTTGAGCGGACTGTCCTCATCATCGAACGCACTGGCTAATCGCTCGAGCACCTCGTCCGACGCTAATTGAAGGTAGCCTGATAGCGCACCGTCGATGCCCTCCTCAAGTGAACCCTCGCGAAACTTACGCTGATGGTGATCAACTGAAAACTCATAGGCGGTCAGCGAAAAATCGGCCAACTTGCTGTGTTTATGGGAGGGTCGAGTGTAAATGACGCCTTGCGGTTGTGTTGAGCCTCCCGAGCCAATGGTGCCCCGTTCGAGTACGGTTACCTTGCAGTTACGCTCAGCGAGTCTTCGTGCAATGTGACTACCCGCGAGACCCGCACCCAATACTAGGCATTGCTGTGGCTTTTCGGTGCAGGCGGGTTGATCCCAGGCCGTGGGTCTTACAGGCGCTATGTGTTCATCATTTGATATCTGGGTGAGGTCTAAAACGCCGCCTAGGCACTCCCGCTTTCGACCAAAGCCAGGCCGTTTTGATACCTTGAAGCCAACACGCTCGAGCGATCGACGCACATCGCTCGAGGCCGTAAAGGTGGCCACATGGGCCGCATCGCAACTTAGGGTTGCCACACCGCGCAGCACGTCCTTCGTCCACATGGCTTCATTTCTCGAGGGTGTGAAACCGTCGAGAAACCACACGTTAACCCAGCGGTTTCCGTAGGACTCGAGATCACCCAGTGCATCCGAGACATCCTCCCACCAAAAATCGACGGTTAGGCCATCAATTAACTCAGCTCTTCGGTGGCAGCCGGGAATTGGTGATGGCCAGCGCTGGCAAATGGTTGAAAACTCCTGACTTAGCGACCTCCATCGAGCGCTAGCTGCGCGCAGCTGAGACCTTGAAAGTGGGTGTTTTTCAATGGTAATGACGTGGCAGCGTGCCCCCGCAGGGCCGTGCTCCGACCAAGCCTGCAGAATGAGCGCCAGATTGAGCGCGGTTCCCAGGCCCAGTTCACCGATTGTGAGTGTTTCCCCAGCTTGTAGGGTCTGCATGCGGTTGATCACGTCGCCACCCTCGATGAAGACGTAGGTGCTCTCAGCTAGACCGTCTTCCGGGGAGTAATAATCGTCATCGAATTCGCTAGATCGAGGTGTTTCCTTTGTAAAATCGAGACGCGGGCGGGACATTAGGCGCCAATCTTTGTTGCCACGCTCGATCATACTGATAAGCTCTCTCTCCGGAGTAGCGCCCACACTTCCATACGGAAACTATAAGACAGCGGTGCGTCTAGACTATTCATTTTTCGATCTAATTGTTGGGAAGTAATCATGGCATTGGGTAATTCTACGATGACATACGACCAGTTGGGCCAGCTAACGGCTCACTTGTTGAACAAAGCGTTCTTCGAGACGACACGTACTGTATCTAAAGGCGTGTTTCGGCGCCTCGTTGACGGCGAAGTAGTCGCCATTACCCAACTCGAATTTGAGGGCGACGAAACCGTTCAGCTCAACATGAAGCTTGACATGTCTGCCTACCGTGGTGACATCAACTACACCCGTTTTAGAGACGGCTTGGTCGCTTTGCTTAAGGAGCTGCTGACAGTCCTCAGTAAAGAGGGTGCGCTGAAAACGTTCACGGCCAACGACGCGAATGGTGTCGCAACCGATACACGCCTGCTCGGTGCGTCGGGCCCAACGCAGCACGGTGAGGACATCAACGTGCTTATGGTGGCTATGACACCGTCTAAAAGTGAGCCCAAGATTGTCGTCGAGTTGATGTATATGGATCCTGATCAGTTCGTGTCAGCCAAGCGTGGCGAGTCGTGATCTAACAGTTCGACCGAAGGTGGGGGTACGACTGTTACGGTTTTCTTCTCAGTCGGTGCAATCACTCGAGATTCACCCCGACAGACTTCTTTTCCATCCTGATTCTTCACGGACAGCGCCATGGTGACCCATGGCTTTCGTGCGTGTTTGTCGCTTACGGTTAAGCCAATGCTGAGGGTGTCTCCGAGAAAAATGGGCGACCGAAACTCGAGGTTCTGGCCCAGATAGACGGTGCCCGGTCCCATGAACTCAAGTCCAATCACCGCGCTCACAAAAGCACCAATCAGCATGCCATGACCAATACACTCGCCGAACTGTGTCGTAGCTGCGTACTCGGGATCGAGGTGCAGAGGGTTGTGATCGCCCGACACTACGGCAAAAAGTTCGACATCTCGCGCTGTGACTAAGCGGCTAACTTCGATACCATCTCCGATCGCGAGTTCGTCAAACGTTATGTTAGTGATGTCCATGGGGGTACCTCGCGGAAACGGCTGTTGAGTCGTTCAAAAATACCATAATCAAAAAAACGGGGTTAACTGAATGCAAGCCGATATTTCTGCGGCCATTGCCGCGCGCTATGATGATCTCAACATCGAATGGAATGTTGACGTGACAGCGTATCCGTCGATTGTTGCTTTGTTCGAGGAGGCAATGACCGACTTCGCGGATATGCCAGCGTGTTCGAGCGTAGGGCATGCGCTCTCCTATGCTGAGTTAGACAGCTTATCGGCTAATTTTGCGAGCTGGTTACAGAATGAGTCAGGGCTGGCCCGTGGTGATCGCGTCGCGATACAGATGCCCAATCTGATTCAGTATTTGGTCGCCTGCTTGGGAACGCTCCGAGCGGGTATGGTCGTGGTAAACACCAACCCTCTCTACACAGAGCGAGAACTCGAGCATCAGCTGAACGACTCAGGCGCTCGCATTTTGGTTTTACAAGCGAATGTGGCGGAAACAGCTGCCAATGTCGTTGCCAAAACAGGCATTGAGAAAATTGTGCTGACCGAAATCGCGGATCTTCATCCAGCGCCCAAGCGCTGGCTGTTGAATGCCGCTGTTAAGTACATTAAAAAAATGGTTCCCAAGGTCAGTTTGCCCAATGTCATCAAGTTCAATGATGCACTGAAACGAGGCGCTCAGGGCCAGTTCACACCGGTAGAGCTAAGCCTCGATGATCTAGCGATGTTGCAGTACACAGGCGGTACGACGGGGGTCGCGAAGGGGGCCATGCTGTCCCACGGCAACATTGTCGCCAATGTTATGCAGATTGATGGATTCTTTGAGACCTTTGGAATCGATGCCAAGGGCAGTGTGTTTATGCAGCCGCTGCCCGTCTATCACATCTACGCCTTCACCGTATCCATGTATTCGCTTCGTAAGGGGGCGCACACGCTATTTATTCCAAATCCTCGGGACTTAGGCTCAGTTGTAGACGCATTCGAAAAATATAAGCCCACCGTGTTTGCAGGTCTTAACACCTTGTTCGTAGCGCTTTGTAACGACGAGCGATTTAGAAATATCACCTTTGAAAATCTGCAACTGACCATGTCCGGTGGTATGGCGCTAACGCAGGCCGCTGCCGAGCGATGGGCAGAAGTCACCGGTTGCAATGTTTATGAGGGCTACGGATTGACCGAGACCTCGCCAACGGCCACAACGAACCCGGGTAACGGCCGGCAGTTGGGTACGATTGGTATCCCTGTGCCACAGACTTACGTTAAAACGGTGAGTGATACAGGTGAAACCCTGGGCTTTGGCGAGGCCGGAGAGCTGTGCATTAAGGGGCCTCAGGTAATGCAGGGTTACTGGCAGCGTCCCGAAGCGACAGCGGATGTACTTGATTCTGAGGGTTGGTTTTCGACAGGTGACGTCGCGGTAATTCAGCCCGATGGTTACATAAAGATCGTCGATCGCATTAAGGACATGATCATCGTTTCTGGATTCAATGTGTATCCCAACGAGCTGGAAGACGTCTGCGCCAAGCATCCGGGCGTGCTCGAATGCGCCGCGGTTGGCTTGCCATCAGAGGCGACAGGAGAGTCAATTCGCCTGTATGTTGTGAAGGCTAATGATGCGCTTACCGAGGATGAGGTGATCGCGTATATGCGCGAGCAGGTGACTGCCTACAAAGTGCCAAAGTCGATTGTTTTCCAGGATGATCTGCCCAAAACCAATGTGGGTAAAATCCTTCGTCGGGAGCTGAGAGACCTCGCTACCCAAGGTTGACATCAAACATGTGTTGAATTGAGGAACGCGTGAGTAAAAGTCATGAGGGCCGCATCGAGCGGCTAGTTCCTCAACACATTTCATATCCCGAGCAACTCCCGGTTGTTGCGCGCAAAGACGAAATCATGCGCGCTATCGCCGAGAATCAGGTCGTCGTGATCGCGGGTGAGACAGGCTCCGGTAAGACTACGCAACTGCCTAAGATGTGTCTCGAACTGGGCCGTGGCCGCGAGAAGCGAATAGGGCACACTCAGCCTCGCCGTATTGCCGCTCGCGCCGTTTCAAGCCGCATTGCTGAAGAGCTAAACACCACCGTGGGTGGTCTGGTCGGTTATCAGGTGCGCTTCAATGACGATGTGACCGAGCAAACCGCCGTAAAAGTGATGACCGACGGTATTTTATTGACGGAGTTATCGCGAGATCGTCAGCTTCAGGCGTATGACACGCTGATCATTGATGAGGCGCACGAGCGCAGCCTCAATATCGATTTTATTCTTGGGTATTTGAAGCGACTGCTGCCCAAACGCCCTGATCTGAAAGTCATCATCACGTCGGCAACGATTGACGTAGAGCGATTCAGTCAGCACTTTCATGATGCCCCTGTTATCGAGGTCTCGGGCCGTGCTTACCCTGTGGACGTCCACTATCTCGACAGTGTTGAGGATCGTGACCGAGGATTGCAGCGGCAGGTATCTCAGCTTGTCGATGAAATTGAGGCGGAGCGGTACGGTCCTCGTGGAGATGTGCTGGTTTTCTGTCCGGGTGAGCGGCAGATACGTGACCTTGCCAAAGAACTCCGGGGTCGTGATCGGATTCAGGTATTACCTCTCTACGCTCGCCTCAGTAATGCCGAGCAGAACCGTGTCTTTAACCGTACCGGTGCAGGTATGCGCGTCGTCCTTGCAACCAACGTGGCGGAGACATCGCTGACGGTACCCGGTATCCGGTATGTCATTGACCCGGGTGATGCGCGCATCAGTCGTTACAGTCACCGATCTGGTCTTCAGCGGTTGCCAATTGAATCTATTTCACAGGCGAGTGCTAACCAGCGAAAGGGCCGCTGCGGTCGAGTGGCTGCAGGGGTGTGCTTTAGGCTTTATTCTGAGCAGGACTTTGCCGCGCGTCCTGAGTTTACTGACGCCGAGATTTTACGCACGAATCTTGCGTCGGTGATTCTGAGAATGCTGGAGCTGGGATTGGGGGACGTGCGGCAGTTTCCTTTTGTCGATCCGCCCGACCCCAAAATGGTTCGCGATGGTTTTCGACTGCTGACAGAGTTGGGTGCCGTCGATGGTAATGCCAAGCTCACGCCCCTAGGTCGGGCCATGGCGAAGCTACCGGTCGACCCAAAATTGAGCCGTATTTTGTTGGATGCAGCGAGCCGTGACTGCCTGAATGAGGCACTGGTCATCATCAGTGCTCTGTCGGTTCAGGACCCACGCGAACGACCCCAAGAGAAGCGTGCGCAGTCTGATCAGCAGCACGCAAGATTCAACAATCCCCAGTCAGATTTCATTGCCTGGCTCAATCTATGGCAATACTTGGAGGAACAGCGGCAGGCCCTGAGCCAAAATCAGTTTCGTAAGCTGTGCGATCGGGAGTTTCTCTCCTACTTGCGTATCAAGGAATGGCGCGAGGTTCACTACCAGCTGGTGGTCTCGTGTCGTCAGATGAAGTTTCGGGTTACCGAACTAAAATCCTACGAGGATAAATACGAGGCCATTCATCGTGCGCTGTTGTCGGGCTTATTGGGGAATATTGCTCAGCAAGATGAGGGTCGTCGGTTCAATGCTGCTCGCAACCGAAAGGCACAGGTGTTTCCGGCGTCGGGACAGTACAAAAAGCCGCCCAAATGGTTGGTTGCAGCCGAACTGGTGGAGACCTCACAGGTCTTCGCTCGCCAATGCGCTGCCATCGAGCCCAGCTGGCTTCTCGAGACCAACCCGGCGCTTCTCAAGCGCCATCACTACGAGCCAGCCTGGAACGCGCGGTCGAGTCGTGTCATGGCCAAAGAGCGGGTGTCACTGTTTGGTTTAACTATCAGTGACGGGCAAAGGGTGCATTACGCGGGTATCGATCCGAAAACATCAAGATCCATCATGATCCGTGACGGTCTGGTTTCTGGAAATTACCGCCAGCCACCGGTTTTCTTGAAGCACAATTTAAAACTCGTTAACGATGTCATGGAGCTTGAGTCGAGGACTCGGCGGCGTGACCTCTTGGTCGACGAGGAGTCGATGGTCCGGTTCTATGATGAGCGACTGCCAGCGGACTGTGCGAGCGGGGTAGCGCTTGATAAGTGGTTGCGTCGTGACGAGGCCGCTGCGCAAAGCCTCAGGATGAACCGAGAACAAGTGCTGACACGTGACCCGGGTGGTGAAGTTGAGGCGCAGTTCCCGAAAACACTGACGTTAGGCGACATTAGCTTTCAGTTGAGTTATCAGTTCGAGCCCGGGGGTAATCGGGACGGTGTCACGGTCACTATTCCCCGCGCGCTGATGAACCGTGTACCGCGATATCGTTTTGAATGGTTGGTCCCCGGCCTTTTGAGGGACAAGTTGATTGCCATGATCAAGGGTTTGCCGAAACAGCTGCGCAAGCAACTTGTGCCCGCACCGGACGTTGCAGACGCATTGCTGGAGCGTCTGACAGCAGCCGACGAACCACTGTCCCATTCGCTGACTCGAGAAATTAAGGCCCTTCGCTCCGTCAGTGTTTCTGCCAGCGATTGGGCGCAAGTCGATATCGAGTCGTTCTATTTGATGAATATTCGCGTAGTCGATGATCGTAAAAAACTACTAGCAGAAGGTCGTGATCTCGCTGCGCTGGTGTCCGAGTTCCGCAGCAATTCACCGGTTGAGGTGGTCACCACTCGGAACAACGTCGAGCGGGTCAATGTAACGCGCTGGGATTTCGATGATTTACCGACTGAGTGGCGCGGCAGGTCAGCAGGCGCCGAGGTATTGGCCTACCCCGCGGTGATTAAGGAGGGTTCGGGGCAGCTGTCCGTTCGTCTCCTCGATTACCCGGTGGAGGCGGACCGCCAGCACCGCCTCGGCGTGGCAGGGCTTCTACTTCAAAGTGACCTAAAGACGGCGAAATACCTAAAAAAGCAGCTATTTGTCGATAACATGTCAAAACTATCTCTTGCCGGTGCTCGGTTGGAGCGCGAGTCGTTGGTGGATGCCATCATCGAAAGTGGTTTATGGCAGCTACTCGACGGCGTGAAGCTACCTAGATCGCAGGATGAGTTTACGTCTGTTCAACGAGCCGTTACTGCACAGTGGGTGCCCCATGTGCTGGAGATGGGAAACCACTTGGCGCAAGCGATTAAGGTTGCGTCTGACACGTGGACTGTACTCTCGCGCTACGGCGCGAATGAATACGCGGAGGCGCGGGCAGATATGGAGCAGCAATTGCAGATGCTGTTCAGTCCGAAAAGCCTGATCGAGACCCCCTCAGAGTGGATAACCTATTACCCGCGATACCTCAAGGCGATCGCAAATCGTGCCGAGCGTCTACCAGCGCAGGGCGGTAAGGACGACAAGTCCATGGCGATGTTGTTGCCGCAAGTCCAGCGATTGAATGATGGCAAGAAACGGTATCCCGGGCTCGACGTTCTGTGTCCTGAGGCAGTTCGCTTCCGCTGGATGCTAGAGGAGTTTCGCGTGTCCTTATTCGCTCAGCAGCTGGGTACGAAATTACCCGTCTCGGCAAAGCGCCTTGATCAGCAGTGGCTATCTGTTGAGGGGTGGATGACAAATAATCCGCGTTGATATTCATACTTTTTGTTAAAATAACGACATGTACAAGCGAGAAATTCAGAGTGTCATCAGCATCTAATCTAGTAACGTCGATAGTCCTAGCGATCTGGCTCGCGGTTGCTGTGGCGCCTGCCATGGCGAATGACGACCCCTTTGAGTCACTCAATCGTGAGATTCTCGAATTCAACGATGCCGCTGATGCAGCGATCCTAAGACCGATTGCGGTTGCCTACGATGAAAGTGTCCCCAAGCCTATCCGGCGCGGATTGATGAACGCCTACGATAATCTAACCGACGTGAACGCTGCGGTGAATGCCCTGCTGCAAGGTAGGCCTGGCTATGCCGTAAAAAATACGGGACGAGTGCTGATTAATTCGACGCTCGGTTTGCTGGGCGTCATCGATGTCGCCAGTGATATGGGGATTGAATCCTATGAGACTGACTTCGGTCATACCCTTGCTCGCTGGGGTGCTCCGGAGGGACCGTACGTCATGGTGCCATTTCTCGGGCCTAGAACATTCCGGTCCGGTATTGGCGATATCACTGACAGCTTTATGTCAGCCAACGACTACGTATTTGATGATGACCTTATTACCTGGGGGTCAAGAGGGTGGCGGGCATTAGAGTACCGAGCGGACCTTCTGGAGGCTGAGGATCTCATCACGGGTGATCGCTATGTCTTTATTCGCGATGCTTACCTACAGAACCGCGAGGCCTTGGTGAATGATGGTGTGGTCGAAGATAAGTTCTCTGATTTCGAAGAAGACGAGTGGGACGAGGACTTTTAAGCGCTACGGCGGGCGATTAGTGCCTCAGTAGCATCCACCGCTTCTTTAAAGAGTGCCGCATCTGCGCCCGTCTTGTGCATACCCTCGCTCAGCAGTCTGCGAAACAACTTTCCACCCGGTTGTCGCTGATACAAACCCAACACGTGACGAAGCACATGGTTCACTCGACCACCTTGCGCGAGGACAGTCTCCAAGTAAGGTATCAATGCCAAGGCGACATCGTAGCGAGACATATCCCCGTCAGTGTCGTCAAACAGCTGAGCGTCTACTTGAGATAGCAACCATGGGTTCTGATAGGGCTCGCGCCCCAACATGACGCCATCCACATGATTGAGATGCGCCTGACAGTCATCGAGCGAGGTAATGCCACCGTTCAACACAATGGTGAGGTCGGGAAAGTCGCGTTTTAGCTGGTATACCCACTCGTATCTAAGCGGTGGGACTTCTCTATTCTCTTTGGGCGATAGTCCCTGTAACCAGGCGTTGCGTGCGTGCGCAATGAAGACCTCACAGCCGCCCTCAGCTACGGTCCCGCAAAAATCGCGGACAATGTCGTAGCTATTGTCATCATCGATGCCCAGCCTGTGTTTTACGGTTACTGGCAACTCGACGGCCTCATTCATTGTCGCAACGCAGTCGCGAACGAGCTCGGGCTCACGCATCAAGCAGGCACCAAAGGCACCGTTCTGAACACGATCTGACGGGCATCCGCAGTTGAGACTGATCTCATCGTAGCCATAGCTCGCACCCATTTTGGCTGCGACGGCAAGGTCGGCTGGGATTGACCCACCTAATTGCAGGGCAACCGGATGTTCTTCCTCGTTGAATCGAAGGTGCCTGTCGCTGTCACCATGAATTAACGCACCTGTGGTGACCATTTCGGTGTAAACGCGGGTATGCCGAGTCATGAGGCGCCAAAAATACCGGCAGTGCCGGTCGCTCCAGTCCATGCAGGGCGCTGTACTAAAACGCCATGGGCTGTTTATCTTTGGCTTGCTCGAATCATTCATTACGATATTGTCACATAGTGAGCGTTGGACAGATTAGCCTCTTTTCAAAGCAACAAT
>DPGN01000036.1:0-2054 GCA_003523185.1 Halieaceae bacterium | reverse complement strand
CGAAGCGTGGCGGCTGACAGTGGTTCAGTATCAGGCTTTACTCACGGTGTTGCGTCAGGAGACCCACTGGCTGATCGCGTGATTATCTGGTCAAGGTATGTCCCTGCGACTGGTAGCGACCGCGTCGATAATATTATTTGGCAAGTAGCGTACGATCGCTCCTTCGGTGACATTGCTGCGAGTGGGGTCACAAAAACGTCTGCGGAGCGAGACTTCACTATCAAGGTTGATGCCACAGGTTTGAAGCCCGGTCGCAGGTTCTTCTATCGCTTCGTGGTCAATGGACAACGCTCTGATATCGGAAGCACTAAAACGTTACCTAAAGGCGCTGTTGGACAATTCCGCATGGGCGTCGCGTCCTGTTCAAATTACCCACAAGGTTACTTTCACGCCTATGACGATATCGCAAAGAGCGACCTTGACGTGGTGCTTCACCTTGGTGACTACCTTTATGAATACGCCCGGGGCCGCTACGTAAACCCCATTGCAGAAGAAACGCTCGGACGCGCTGTAACACCCGTCAACGAGATTGTATCGCTCGCTGACTATAGAGAGCGATATGCGGTCTACCGTTCAGATAGGGACCTACAAGCCGCTCATGCAGCGCATCCATGGATCTGTGTTTGGGATGATCACGAATTGACCAATAACACCTGGAAAGAGGGGGCGGAAAATCACAACGAAGGTGAGGGTGATTTTGACGAGCGCATCGCGACTGCACGCAAGGTGTATCACGAGTGGATGCCCATTCGAACGGCGGCGCAAACCGATCAGGCACCCATCTATCGTGCCTTTGAAATAGGGCAGTTGGCGGACCTGCTCATGTTGGATACGCGACTTCACGGCCGTGACGAGCAGTTTATCTACCAGCGTGACCTCGAGAAATTTGGGGGTGCAGAGGCATTTGTTAAAGAGCAGCTCATGAATCCTGAGCGGACGATCCTGGGCGCCGATCAGGAGAATTGGCTGGGTTCGCAATTAGCGGCGAGCCATGATCGCGGCAGTGTCTGGCAGGTCATTGGTCAGCAGGTGTTGATGGGTAAGCTCACCACGCCATTGATCCCTCAGGACACCATCGACAAGATGGAGCTGCCCGAGCAATACAGCCAGCGGCTACAGGGGCTTCAACAAATCGCCCAGGCGAAACTGCCCATGAACCTCGACGCTTGGGATGGCTACCCCGCCTGTCGTGAGCGTATTCACGGTCTATTCACGGAGTTTGCCAAAAATCCGGTAGTACTTGCCGGCGATACGCACAATGCCTGGGCGTTCAATATGCGGAATGGCTCAGGCGATGCCGTGGGTGTCGAAATTGGTACACCCGGTATCACAAGCCCAGGAATGGAGGCTTATTTGCCGGCGCCGCCAGAGATGATGCGTGAGGCATTACTCAGCAGCAGCGCTGAACTCCATGATCTCGATACATCCCGACGTGGCTGGACAGTTGTTGAGTTCACACCAACGCAAGTGACCTCTACCTGGCGTTTTGTATCGACTATTCTTGAGAGTCAGTACTCCGTTGCGGAGAGCACGCCGATCGTTTGTAAAGCCGGTGATAGAGCCTTCAGCTGAGCCACCGTGGTGGCTCCGCAAGGTGATTGTTAAGCAGCAGATTTCCCTGGTATTGCGGCCAGTAAGCGCTGGGTGTAATCGCTTTGAGGCGAGTTGAATACGTCGCTGGTATTTCCCACTTCCTCGAGTTTTCCTCGATAAAGCACCGCTACACGGTCAGCAATTTGCCGAATAACAGCAAGATCGTGCGAGACAAACAGCATGGTGAGTCCATAATCGTCCTTCAGGTCTTTTAGTAAGTCGAGGATCTGCGCCTGAATGGTGACATCGAGTGCCGAAACGGGTTCGTCCGCAACAATAAACTCCGGCTTTGTCGCCAGCGCTCGACCAATGGCAATGCGCTGTCGCTGACCGCCCGAGAATTCGTGAGGGTATTTCTTGGCAAACCCTCGCGCTAGGCCCACGTTATCCATGAGTTCTCTGATGGCCGCATCAAGCCCCGCACGATCGACAATCTTGTGTAGCAGTAGGGGCTCAGCGAG
>DPGN01000007.1:43509-45217 GCA_003523185.1 Halieaceae bacterium | reverse complement strand
TTCTGATGCTTCGAAGTTGATTGGCAATAGGGGACGTGGATTGGCGATTTCGGCTTCAAGAAAAGCCTGCTTTTCGAGTTCGGACCATGTCTGATAATCACCCAGCCCCAATGCTTCTGTAATTTCACCGATCACATCGCTGTGACGAGTGCTTTCCTGACGAATATCGAGCGTTACTAGGTGAGAGCCAAAGGTCTCCAAGCGTCGCAGCAAATCGAGGAGTTTTCCGTCAGCTATTGCATCGAGACCCATCGTTAATAGCGATTGGCGGCAGAGCTCCAGGCTGTCAGTAATGGTGTTTGTTGGTAAGTACGCGGGTGGGTTCAGAGAGCCGTCTTGAATGTAGGCCCCCAAGCCGTCCCGCTGCTTGCGAACTGCGTCTCGCACGGGTCTCAAAATAGCACGATAGGGCTCTCTAGCGCCGTTTGTCATCTGACATAGCGCGTCAGTTGCCTTAGTAACTGACAGTTCCTCATAAATTTCTTCGAGGTTTCGCAGAATTAGATCGGCCGCCTGCCAGCGACTGATAATCATGGCACGGAAAGTGACCTTAGCCGTGACGTTGGGGTTTCCGTCTCGATCACCGCCAATCCAGCTCGAGAGTCGAACGACCGGTTTCGAGCGCGGTGGGATATCCAACGCAAATTTATCGGCAATAGCGTCTAAGTCGCGTATGAACTCGGGCACCGCATCCCATAGCGAGTTTTCGATGACGGCAAAACTCCAGCGCGCCTCGTCGATAGGTGTCGGTCGCTGCTCGAGAAACTCCTCCGTATGCCAGATCTGTGCGATCAAGTCGGCCAGGCGTCGTTGTACCTTGGCTTCGTCAGCCTGACCTGAGTCGAGCCACGTCAGACAATCATGAATCTCTCCATGTTTGTGTATGAGTGTTCGCCGAGTAATTTCAGTCGGGTGCGCCGTGAGCACGAGATCCATGTGTAAGTTGGCTATGGCGCTGGCCAACTCAGCCTTGCTTGCTGTCGCGCTCAGTTCGTTAATGGCGCCCACAATGCGGTCGTATGCGCCGAAGCGACTACTTACTGACTTAGTGGTCGTGAAGTGTTGATCCGCGATATTTGCAAGGTTCAGGAACTGCGCAAAACCGCGTGAGATGAGCAAGAGTTGCTCAGCATCCAGGCGTTTGAGCTGGTCAAAAAGCGCAGCGGTTTGCTCCGCCTCGGTGGCGAGTTTTGACGCTTGGCGGATGGATTCAATGCTTTGAAAAAGATCCTCCCCAACCGTTGTTCGAATAATTTCGCCTAGGGTGTCTCCCAGTAGGCGTACATTTTGTCGAAGGGGTGATGTGTCCAGTACATGGTCATATGTCATCAGTTAGCTCGTTTGGAATCTAGTGTCTTTAAGGCTGTCTTTGATTCGAGCGAGGTGAGGAGTGAAGCCTTCTCCTCGGCGTAAGGTTACACCGGCGGCGAGGACATCAAGAATGACCAGCTGCACCAGCCGAGACGTCATGGGCAAATATTGCTCAGTGTCTTCTTCTACTTTTACATTGATGCAGCAATGGCTTTGATCCGCGAGAGGCGAGCCTTCCGAGGTCAGAGACACAATGGTGGCCTCTGTTTGGCGAGCGATCTCAGCCGCTTCTACCAATACTTTTGTTCTCCCGGTGTGGGAGATAAAAAAGAATAGATCGCCCACTCCAGCAGATGCGGCAAGCATTCGCTGCATCAGCGGATCTTCGTGGGTAAAT
>DPGN01000007.1:26702-43371 GCA_003523185.1 Halieaceae bacterium | reverse complement strand
CCCGCCGCGCTTGCGCTATCTGATCAACAGCCCGGGCGATGGCTTTTAACGGCAGTTCTTCTTTCGCCGTCATTAGTGCGTTGATCGCGTTATCGAAGAGCTTGGTTGGGAACGTGTTGATGTCGTCAGAGAACTCAACTGCCCGACTAACGTAGCGCACGCCGGAGGCCAAGGATGTTGCTAGCTGTAGTTTGAAGTCCGGGAAACCCGTGGCGCCAAAGCGCTTACAAAAACGATTCACGCTGGGTTCGCTCACGCCTGCCGCGGCTGCGAGAGACGCAATGCTTGAACGCGTGGCTTCTTCCGGTGCGTTCAAAATGGCTTGTGCCACTTTCGCTTCGGACTTATTGAGCTCATTCAGCTGTCGCTGAATAACGGCCAGCAGATTGGGTTCGGACGTCATCACGCATTCCGCATTTGGTAAGAATATTACGAATGATGCCTCAGTTTTTGGGCGGTGGCACCGTAATTCTGTAATTTTATCGCCAATATCTGTAATAAAACTAAAAAAATCAGTATTTCCAGGCAAATTAATTTGAATATTTGTAAATTTACTACATAATGAGTGCATCAAAGGGGGACGTTATGATTAACGTAGCAATCAACGGATTTGGTCGGATCGGTAGAAATATTCTCCGCGCGCTGTATGAGCGCCCCGATGTCGCTTCACGACTTCGTGTTGTCGCCATTAACGACCTGGGAACTCCCGAAATCAACGCACACCTTCTTCAATTCGATACGACGCATGGTCGCTTTGGTGCCACTGTTGCGGTCGAAGATGGTGCACTCAACATTAATGGTCATCGCATAGCGGTGTTTGCTGAGCGTAATCCAGAAGACCTGCCTTGGGGTGATCTCAAAATTGACGTGGTGTTTGAGTGCACCGGCATCTTCACGTCGCGAGACAAGGCATCGGCTCACTTGCGCGCTGGTGCTCGCAAAGTACTGATTTCGGCGCCTTCGGGCGACGCTGATGCGACCGTGGTTTATGGTGTGAATCAGGATGTGCTTACAGATGATGCGGTCATCGTTTCAAACGCGTCATGCACGACTAATTGTCTCGCGCCCATCGTTGCACCGCTCCACAAGACCGTGGGCGTAGAGAACGGCTTGATGACCACGGTGCACGCTTACACGAACGATCAGAATTTGAGTGACGTTTACCACTCGGACCTTTACAGAGCGCGATCGGCTACACACAGCATGATCCCCACAAAGACAGGGGCAGCTGCAGCCATTGGCCTTGTTCTCCCTGAACTGAAAGGTCGGTTGGATGGATTAGCCGTGCGCGTACCTACAATCAATGTTTCGCTCGTTGATTTGACCTTCACAGCGTCTCGCGACACAACGGTTGAGGAAATTAACGACATTCTGGCAGCAGCGGCGAAAGCGGATCCTTACGGTGTGCTTGCCTGCAATACACAGCCTTTGGTGTCTGCCGATTTCAATCACAACGCATATTCGAGCAACTTCGACGCTAATCACACGCGTGTGAGCGGACGTTTGGTTAAGGTGCTTTCTTGGTACGACAACGAGTGGGGTTTCTCTAATCGTATGTTGGATACCGGTTGTTTGATGGCCGCTGCATCGGTGGACGTTAGCAACGCCGCGTAACAGTTTTTGAGTGTGAGTGTTTGGGGGCCTTAGCGCCCCCTTTTTTTACGTTTTCGTTCTAGAGACGAGCTACAGCGATTGGCTGCGGATGGCTAAAAATCATCAGCGAGATAACAGTTCAAGCAGCCGCCGGAGATCCGGCATCTGATCAACCATGGCGCTAGGGCGCAAACCAGAGCGAGAACTGGTCGTGATGCGCGAAGTGACTGATGGGGTGCATGTCCTCGTCGGCCTGTGCCGTTGCCTTTTCATAGACTTCGAGCTTGCTCTCGCCCACCAAGTGGATGATGCCTAGCTCCGTCTTGAGTAAGCGTTCCTTCGAGAGACTGATACGTCTATGAGGCGCGGTCGTCGGCTGGGTCATGAGGACTGGCGCCGTCGTGCTCAAGCCCTCAGGCAATTCGATAGAGCAGGGAAACAGTGATGCTGTGTGGGAATCGCCGCCCATACCAAGGATGACTACGTCAAATGAATCCATCGCAGACAGGATCTCGGCGATACGCGCGACTTCTGCATCCGTGTCTTCCTGCCCGGCACCAAAATCAATCCAGTTTGCCGCCGCTGCCTTGCCTTGAAGCAGAAGCGACTTGACCATCGCTGAGTTACTGTCCGCATGAGTTTCGGGCACCCACCGCTCATCGGCTAATAAGACAGTCACCTTTTCCCAATCGAGATCGGTTGATGACAGTGTTTTAAATAGACCCTTGGGTGTGCTGCCACCTGAGACAACGAGGCTCGCGGATCCCCGAGACGCAATACCTTGCTCGAGCTGAGATGCAATCGTTTCAGTCAGGGCCGCATCGAGCTTATCGCGGCTGTCATAGCGATGTTGCTCAGACATGCCAGCTCCGGAAATCCTTCTCGATCAGCACCTCTGCTTTGGCAGGACCCCACGAGCCTGCCTGGTAAGGAAGGGCAGGTACGTTTTGGCTTTGACAGGCGTCAATCAACTTATCGCACCAGCGCCAGCTTTCCTCAATTTCCTCTCTGCCGACGAAAAGGGATTGATCGCCTTGGATGGCATCAAGGAAGAGTCGCTCGTACGCATCCGGAATGCGGTCCATATCGCTGCCTTCCCTGAAGTCCAGATCGAGTAGATGCGATTGCAGCGACATACGCTCTTTGAGGCTCTGTTTCTTCGAGACCATGCTGAGTTCAATGCCCTCGTTGGGCTGCAAGCGAATAACCAGCTTGTTAGGGATGTTGGCGCCCTCGCCGAAAATATTGTGTGGCAAGTTCTTGTATTGAATAACAATTTCAGTGACTTTCTCGGGCAAGCGCTTTCCCGTCCTTAGGTAGAATGGGACACCCGACCAGCGCCAGTTATCAATATGAGCCTTAATGGCGATGTAGGTCTCCGTATTACTGGCGTCCATTTCGCAGCCGTCTTCGTCTAGGTAGCCAGGAACCGCTGTGCCGCGAATCCAACCGTTGATGTACTGACCGCGAACCACTTTTTCGTTAACAGACTGCGAGTCGATTCTTCGCAGCGCTCGGACGATTTTCACTTTTTCATCTCGAATGCTCTCGGCTTTTAATGAGTTGGGTGGCTCCATGGCGACCAAGCACATGAGCTGCATCAAATGGTTCTGTACCATGTCGCGCAACTGACCGACCTGGTCGTAATAGGTCCAGCGACCTTCGATACCCACCATTTCACCGACCGTAATTTGCACGTGATCAATGCAGGTGTTGTCCCACTGGCTGTTGATAAAGCTATTGGCGAATCGAAGTACCAGCAGGTTCTGTACGGTTTCCTTTCCCAAGTAGTGATCGATTCGATAAATCGACTTTTCATCGAAATACTTAGCGAGTGTTTCGTTGACCTTGACCGATGACTCGAGGTTTTCGCCAATGGGTTTCTCAACCACAATGCGGCAGTCGCCTGCGAGGCAATTAGTATTGCTCAGGTGTTCGCAGATGGGCGCAAATAGTGAAGGCGGCGTCGCAAAGTAAAATAGGCTAGTGCGATCATCGTCTAGCCACTCGCGCAGTTCACCGTATTGATCGGGCTCAGAAAAATTGACCGTTACGTAGCTGAACCGAGACGTGAAGCTTTCCCACTCTTTATCGGACGGCGCGTCGCTGCCCATGTAAGAAGACATCTTCTGCTTCAGTAACGGCAGGAATTCGTCAAGAGACTGCTCTCTTCGCGCGACCGCGGCGATTCTCAGATCCGATTCCAAAAGGTTGAGTCGCTCTAACTGGAGTAGAGCAGGAAACAGTTTTCGCGCCGACAGATCGCCCGACGCCCCAAAAATAATTAAATCAACCGCTGCCATGTGGTGGCTCCCCCAGCTATGCGCCTAACTGCGACGCTTCGCGTGCTATTTGTGTAATGTGTTCCCACTGTCCGTTTTGGATTGCGTCCGCTGGTGTCAACCATGATCCACCTACCGCCCGAACATTGGAAAGCGATAGATAACTGCCAGCATTGTCTAAATTGATGCCCCCAGTTGGGACGAACTGCAGATCTGCAAATGGCCCTGCAAATGCTTTGATAGCGGCGGCACCGCCTGAGGTGCTTGCAGGGAAAAACTTCAATACGTTGAAACCGGCTTCCTTTGCTGCCATGACTTCGGTGGCTGTCACCGCGCCGGGCAAAAACGGGATGTTTGCCAGTAATGCGCGCTCAAATAGCGCATCGGATTGACCGGGCGATACAACAAAGTTGGCGCCGGCGTCGATGGCCGCATCGAATTCAGTTGCGTTGCATACGGTACCCACTCCAACGTTAGCGCCTTTTACCTGATCTCTTATCAAGGTGATCGCCTTGAGTCCGTGCTCGGTTCTCAGCGTCACCTCAAGGTTCATAATGCCACCGGCTACCAGCGCTTCAGCCAGAGGCACAGCGTGTTCCAGCTTTTGGATTGCGATCACGGGGATCACGGGTGCATTGTCTAAAAATGCGTAAGCCACAGAGTTCATTTACCGCTTATCTCCAAGGCACAGGGCTGCACCAAGCAGTCCCGGGTCGTCATGAGTAATGACGAAGGTGCCAATATTAGTGTTGTAGTCGGCAAACCGACCTTTGGCTAAAAAGCGCGCGCGAAAGTCGCTTTTGCGCAGCAAGTCGATATAGCGTGGGGCGATACCACCAGCAATGTAGACGCCGCCCATGGCGCCCGTGGTCAGTGCCAAGTTGCCCGCCGAGGAGCCGAGTACCGCAAAAAACATGGCCATTGTCTCGGAGGCTAGAGGCCACTCTTGTTGGGCTGCGGCGCCGATATCACCAGGTGTTGAGAATTCGGGTTGAACCCCTCGAATTTCGGCAAGTGCTTGATAGATATTAACGATGCCTGCGCCGCATAGCAGGCGCTCGATAGAGACACGTCCGTACCGGGCTCGAAGTCGCTTTAGCACCTCAAACTCCATGTCGGTGATCGGGGCGAAGTCCACATGACCGCCCTCGCCTTGAAGGACAAGTGGCGTTCCTGTCTTATCGAAAATCACTGAGGCAACACCCGTACCCGTTCCCGGACCAATGGACACCATCGGTTGTCCCGCCTCAACAACCCCGACGCCAATCTGCTCTACATCTCCAGCCGAGAGCGCTGGCAGCGCGCGTGCGACGGCCGCAAAGTCGTTGATGATCTCGATGGAGGAGTTGGTGAGGTAGCGCGTGAGCAGAGCACGGTCGAATCGCCAGGGGCTGTTGGTAAAACTGATGGTCTCCAAGTGAGGTGGCGCAGCGACTGCCAAACAGGTTTTTTCGGGCCCCGCCCCGGGTAATCCAAGCGCCTGCCAGTCGCTAATGAGCCTTGCCATGACTTCATCAAAGTTCTGAAAGTCGGCCACCCGATATTTGGCGAGCGACTGCGGTTGAGCCTGCTCGGGCGTTACATAGGCAAAGCGCGCATTGGTACCGCCGATATCACCGACTAGGTAGTGGGGCTTAGCACCAATGCTCGCGTCTGACATACCTTCCCTCAAATAAACAGTGACGATGCGCCTTCCTCGGCGCTGCTGACAGCCAGTCGATTATTGCTAAACAACCCGCGACCGACTGTCCTTGGCACCTTGGGTGCCTGTGCTTCTGTCCTGCTTTTTATTTCTGTTTCATCGATTTGCGCCGACAGCTCGCCGGTTGTGGCATCCAGTCGAATCACATCACCGGTCTGAATTTTAGCAAGCGGACCCCCTTGCGATGCTTCAGGAACCAAGTGAATAGCTGCCGGAACTTTACCTGATGCGCCACTCATACGCCCATCGGTCACCAAGGCTACTTTGTGGCCTTTATCCTGCAATACGCCAAGCATCGGCGTGAGCTTGTGGAGCTCGGGCATACCATTTGCCGCAGGACCCTGGAAGCGCACAACGACGACACAATCCTTGTCGAGTTCGCCTGCTTCAAACAGAGGCTTTAGATCGTCCTGATCATCAATAACAACGGCTGGCGCCTCCACAATGTGGTGTTGCTCCTGAACCGCTGATGTCTTGATGACGCTGCGGCCCAGATTGCCCTCAAGTAGCTTTACGCCACCATTGGGTGCAAACGGCGTGGCCGGTGTTGTAAGGATTTCAGGGTCAAGGCTGGTTGCCGCGGCTGAGCGCCATTCGATTTGACCATCAATTAGGGTTGGCTCCTGACAGAAGTCACCAAACCCATTACCAAAGCAGGTTTTAGCATCGGCGTGCATCAGGCCCGTATCTAACAATGCGGAGAAGAGTGCGCCTGTACCACCCGCGGCATGGAAGTGATTCACATCCGCTGATCCGTTTGGATAAACGCGTGCAATGAGCGGAGTTACCGATGAGATCGAATCGAAATCGGACCAGTTCATGCGATAGCCAGCGGCTCGCGCAATCGCAATTAAGTGAATGCAGTGATTGGTAGAGCCCCCTGATGCAAGGAGGGCGACCAGGGCATTGACGAGCGCGCGAGCATCAACTACCTCCGCCATGGGGCGATAGTCTCGGCTTTGTGCGGTGATGCGTGTGATGTGTTCGGCGGCAAAATCCGTCAGTGCGTCGCGAAGTGGCGTGCCCGGATTGACGAACGAGCTTCCTGGAAGCTGCAGACCCATGGCTTCGACCATGACCTGATTACTATTTGCTGTGCCATAGAAAGTGCAGGTACCTGGCGAGTGATAGGACTGGCTTTCCGCTTCGAGTAGTTCATCGCGGCCAATCTTGCCCTCAGCAAACAATTGTCGGATCCGAACTTTTTCTTTGTTAGACAGACCTGATGTCATCGGTCCCGCGGGTACAGTCATGACGGGAAGGTGTCCAAATTGCAGCGCACCAATCAATAATCCCGGAATGATTTTGTCACAGACGCCCAGAAGCAACGCCGCGTCAAACATCTGATGAGACAGCGAGACTGCAGTCGCCTGCGCGATGATATCGCGGCTGAACAGGCTTAACTCCATGCCTGACTGGCCTTGCGTTACCCCATCACACATGGCGGGGACACCACCGGCAATTTGCGCGGTGCTGCCCATTCGTCGGGCCGCTGCTTTGATTCGTTCTGGATAATCTTTGTAGGGCTCATGGGCCGACAACATGTCGTTATGTGCGGTCACAATGCCAATATTAGCCGCGTCCATGAGCTTGATAACGGACTTGTCATCACTGGAGCAGGCGGCCATACCGTGGGCGAGGTTGCCGCAACTGAGCTGCTTGCGATCCGGTGCGCCCAAACGCATCGCGTCAACGTCACTCAAGTAGTCGTCACGCAAGTCTTTGCTGCGCTCTTCAATCGCGCGGGTTACGCGCAAAATATCGGCGTGCATAGCCTGTAGAACCTTATAATTAAGAGGCGCCTATTATGTAATAAAAATACATATTTGGCGATTAAAAACGGATTAAACCCAAATTTATGTAATTTTATTACGAATTGTTGGCTCCTAAAAACGCTCGCTGGGCCATCATAAAGGCCCCCAGTATGCCCGAGTCATTGCCTAGTCTTGGGGGCCTAAGCAGTTTCTCTATCGAATCGGCGGAAGCCAGTTCGGGTAGATAATCCCCGAGGAGTCTTAGGCACTCTTCCCTTGTCTTTTCGAGGAGCATGGGCGTCTGCGAGACACCACCACCAAAGATAATGACCTTGGGTCGATGATGAAGAATGAGGCTTACAGCAAGCTGACCAAGGTAAAATGCTTCGAGCGCGAGACCCGGATGATCGGTGCCGAGCTCAGACAGTGAGGCTCCCCAACGCTCATGAATCGCGGCGCCAGACGCAAGTCCTTCCAGACAGGCACCGTGAAAGGGGCAGGTGCCCGGAAACGGTTGGTCAGAGACGTGTTTTTCAACGCGAATGTGGCCAATTTCTGGGTGCGATCGTCCATTAATGATGTTGCCGTTTTGCACAACGCCTACACCTATTCCAGTGCCTACCGTGACATAGGCTACGTGCTGAATAGGACGGTCGAGTTGCCAGTGTGCCTCAGCGAACGCAGCACCATTGACGTCCGACTCCGACATAACAGGGCAATCAAATACTCCCTGCAGATGCGATCTAAGATTGAAGCCCTCCCAGTGAGGTTTGGGCGTTCGCCCTATTTGCCCGTAATCAGGGCTCTCAGTGTCTACATCAAGCGGGCCAAAGCTTGCGATACCGACAGCGTCTAGACTGGTGTGACCTATTTCCTTGCGAAGGATGCGTTCTATCGATGCTGCAGTTTCGCTGGGTGAGTCAGTTTTTATTCGGTGTCGTGTTCCGGCGTTTGGGTCTCTGCCCACCGAAACAATACATTTGGTACCGCCGGTTTCGATAGCTGCCAATAAAGGTTTACCAGTCATTGGGGCCGGTCTCTCGGGGGAAGCGTTATCGAGCGGCAGGGGGCAGAAAAATAAGCCAGCTCAAGATCGAGCCGGCTTTAGTTTGTCCCAAGGCATTGGATGCCAACGCATCTACGTTATCAAAGCAGCGTAAACATGACCGCGTGGACGCCGAGCATGGCGAGCGCCAAGGTCGCGATCATAAAGAGCAGAAAGCGAACAGGAATAGTGTTCACTTGCATTTGCCAGAAGCTGTGAAGAATACGAGCGATGGCATACGTCCAAGCCGCATAGAGTGATGGTGTCGACGTGTCACCAACCATGGCGAGGATAATCACCAGTGCATAGAAAGCCGTAGGCTGTTCCATCAGGTGCTCGTAGTTGTGGCGCGTCCACTTCATTTTGTCGGGAGCGTCAGCTTCGCCGTCGGGGCCTCTAAACCCGGGAGGCAGCTCGCCCAGCTTTGCACCTGAGCCCAGCACTCGGATGACGTAGATAAAGAACATGACGACTGACCAGGTGGCGAGTAGCGCCGCAGGTCCCAAAATAGGGTTGAATTCTTGCATAGTTGATCTCCGTTATCGTTATTCGATGTGCGGAATAGACCGCATCACTAGTCTCTAACGAAACACGGCTCGCATGCTAGACTTTCGCACCGATATTTCGAGTGAGAGTTAAGTTCATGGTTATCAAGCCTAAAGTTCGCGGATTCCTATGTACCACGACCCATCCTGTTGGGTGCGATGAGAACGTCCGTCGTCAGATTGAACACGTGAAATCGAAAGGTGATGTAGCCGGTGGACCCAAGCGTGTGCTCGTGCTTGGCGCATCGACGGGTTATGGACTGGCGTCTCGGATTACGACGGCTTTTGGCTCTGGTGCATCTACCATTGGCGTCTTTTTTGAAAAAGAGGGGAACGAGAAGAAGCCGGGAACGGCTGGTTGGTATAACTCTGCTGCTTTTCATCGGTATGCCGAAGACGCCGGACTGTATGCCAAGAGTATCAATGGCGATGCTTTTTCGGCGGAGATCAAAGACAGCGTTATCGATCTGATCAAACAGGATTTAGGGCAGGTTGATCTTGTTGTCTACAGTCTTGCTGCACCGCGCCGTACGCATCCTGTGACAGGCGATGTTCACGTATCAACGTTGAAGCCCATTGGAGCCGCAGCCGTGCAAAAGGGGATCAATACTGACAAGGGAACCATTCAGGAGTTTCACCTAGAGCCCGCGTCTCAGGAGGAGATTGACAACACGGTGGCCGTCATGGGCGGTGAGGACTGGCAGATGTGGATTGAAGCGCTCGACGACGCGGGCGTTTTGGCAGATGGCGCAAAGACAACGGCCTATACCTATATCGGCGAGAAAATTACCTGGGACATTTACTGGCACGGCACCATTGGCGCCGCAAAGAAAGACCTTGATAAGCGGGTCGTCGCCATTCGAGAGCGCTTGGCGGCAAAGGGCGGTGATGCGCGCGTTTCCGTTCTCAAAGCAGTCGTAACCCAGGCTTCGGCCGCTATCCCCGCTATGCCGATATACCTCGCCATTCTATTTAAAGTGATGAAGGCAAAAGGCACTCACGAGGGGTGTATTGAGCAGATCGATAGGCTATTCCGTGAGGCACTCTACGGTGACAAGCCGCAGGACGACGAGGGTCGCTGTCGCGTGGATGATCTCGAGCTCCTGCCAGAAGTACAGGCAGAAGTCGCTGGACTATGGGATCAAATAGACACTGATAATCTGAATGACTTGTCCGATTTCGCGGGTTACCGACAAGAGTTTTTACAGTTGTTCGGATTTGAAGTCGACGGCGTCGATTACGACGCTGATGTCGATCCCGCAGTTACCATCGCGCAGCTGGTGAGCTGATATGCAAGGCTACGATGAGGCAGTTCAGGTATCGCCACGCATTCGACGGTTGGTCGCGCCAAATCCGAGTGTGATGACTGGCCCTGGGACCAACACCTACCTCATTGGTACTAACGATGTGGCAGTGATCGATCCGGGCCCCGCGATTGATGAGCATATTGAGCACATCATGCGTGTGGGCGATGGTCGAATAAGCCACATCTTATGCACGCACACGCACCCAGATCACTCGCCGGCGGCGGCGCACTTAGCGCGTGAGTTGAATGTCCCCATGATTGGTGCGGTGACGGCCGATGATCAGCATCAGGATTTGACCTTTAAGCCCGACGTGCATCTCACGCAGGATGCTGTGTTTACTGGCAACGACTGGACGATTCGTGCCATCCACACCCCAGGGCATGTCGATAACCATTACTGCTTTTTATTAGAGGAAGAGGGGATGGTTTTCGCGGGTGATCACATCATGAATGGATCGACCGTGGTTATCGTTCCGCCCGGTGGCAATATGAAAGCCTATATCGAATCGCTACTGCGGCTGTTGAACTACGACGTGAGCGCGATTGCACCGGGTCACGGCGAAGTCATTCCCGGTTGTCGCGATGAGGTTGAAAAGCTCGTGCGTCATCGACTAATGCGTGAGGCCAAGGTCGTCGCCAATCTCGAGCGGGGCGGTCCCGTGTCTATCGAAACGCTAGTGGTATCCGTATACGATGATGTCCCTGAAGCAATGCACCGATGGGCGCAGCTGTCGCTGCTGGCGCATCTGCTTAAACTAGAAGTTGAAGGCCGAGCGCAACAAGACGCCGGCATTTGGTCACTCGCGGCATAGACCGCAAATATACTAACGATAACAGCCAGATAGAGAGGTAGATCATGCAAGGCTTGATGATGGATTTCCCACTGACGATTACGTCGATTATGGAACATGCTGAGCGTGTTCATGGCGCACAGGAGATCGTCTCCGTCACGCGGGATAACCCGCGCCATCGCTATACGTACTCAGATTCTTTCGCTCGCGTTCGCCAACTGGCGAATGCAATGAATGGGTGGGGGCTGAGTCAGAGCGATCGTATTGCCACCCTCGCGTGGAACGACTATCGCCACTTTGAAACCTATTACGCATCCGCCTGTTCGGGATACGTCTGTCACACCATTAACCCGCGCCTATTCCCTGAGCAAATCGTTTACATCATTAACCACGCGGAAGACCAATACGTTTTCCTAGATCCGGATTTCTGGCCACTGATAGAGCAGGTTGCGCCTCAGTGTCCCGGGGTGAAGGGTTGGGTTGTCATGACAACGCCTGAGCACATGCCTGACACCAGCGTCGCTAACGTTCATTGTTACGAACAGTTACTAGAAGGCCAGGCCGATACCTACGCGTGGCCTGCAATCGATGAGAATGACGCCTGTGCATTGTGCTACACGTCGGGCACGACCGGGAATCCAAAAGGCGTTATGTACAGCCACCGTTCAACGGTGCTGCATACCTACGCCACAATGATGCCCGACTCCATGAATATTTCATCGGCTGATGTTGTATTGCCGATTGTCCCTATGTTCCATGTCAACGCCTGGGGCAACCCATATGCCTGTCCTGTAGCGGGCGCGAAGATGGTTATGCCCGGCAACAAAATGGGCGATGGCCCGACGTTGGCGACATTAATCAACGAGGAAGGCGTCACCATGTCGGCCGGTGTACCCACCGTTTGGTTGAACCTTCTGGCACACCTGCGCTCGAGCGGAGAGCGAGTGGAGACCCTGCAGCGAGTGGTCGTGGGTGGTTCCGCTTGCCCCTTGTCGGTCATGGAGGAGTTCGATACTTACGGCGTCGATACGCGCCACGCCTGGGGTATGACAGAGATGAGCCCGCTTGGCACCTCTAATTCATCTGGTGCGCGTCGCCATCAGTACGATGCCGATTCGTTTGCTGCGATGCGGACCAATGTGGGTCAGCCGATCTTTGGGGTCGAAGTGAAGATCACCGACGATGACAACAACGAGCTTCCTTGGGACGGTGTTGCCTTTGGTGCACTCAAAGTTCGTGGTCCTTGGATCTGCTCCAGCTACTTCAAACTTGAAGGCAGCTCAGCGCATGCTGAAGAAGGCTGGTTCGAGACCGGTGACGTTGCGACTATCGACGCTCGAGGTAATGTGTCAATTACTGACCGTACGAAGGATGTGATCAAGTCGGGTGGTGAATGGATTTCATCGATTGAGGTGGAAAACTGTGCCACAGGGCACCCCATGGTGGCCGAGGCTGCGGTTATTGGCCGCATGCATCCCAAGTGGGGCGAGCGACCGCTCTTGATCGTCGTCAAGAATGGCCAAGGTGATGTCACACCGGATGAGCTGAAGACCTTCCTTGATGGGAAAATAGCAAAGTGGTGGATTCCGGACGATGTACAGTACATCGAGGAAATGCCACACACCGCGACGGGTAAAATCCAGAAGATGAAACTCAGAGAAATGTTCGAGGATTATCAGTTTCCCGCGTAGGTAAACCACACGTAAAAAGGCCCCGCGTTTGCGGGGCTTTTTGTTTGCGCCTATTTGTCGGTACAGTCATTGTTATGACGAGGTGCATCGCTTGAAGCTCAATACTCTGACTTCATGGGTGCTACTCGACAGAGGCTTCTTACCGGGAATGACAGATCAAGCGGGATAGTTCAGATGCAAGGTTCTCTTGACTCAATATCTGCGTATGCGCACCCCCGCGTGCTCGCCATGCTGTTTCTTGGATTTTCGGCAGGCCTGCCGCTGCTACTCATTTTCTCAACGCTCTCTATTTGGCTAAGTGAGGCGGGCGTAGAGCGGAGTGCCGTGACCTATTTTAGTTGGGCAGCGCTTGGCTATTCATTCAAGTTCGTTTGGGCGCCACTCGTTGATAAATTGCCTTTGCCGCTTCTGGAACAGTTTTTGGGTAAGCGACGAAGCTGGCTATTGCTATCACAGTTAATGGTGATTTCAGCCATGTTGTGGATGGCTACGAGCGATCCGGCGAGCACCGATGGTCTTCGGTATATGGCGTATGCAGCGGTCTTTCTCGGCTTCTCCTCTGCTACACAGGATATCGTCATCGACGCTTACCGCATTGAAGCGGTGGAGGAGACCTTACAGGCCTTGATGTCAGCTTCGTACGTGGCGGGCTATCGGATCGGAATGATTGTTGCAGGTGCTGGCGCACTGTATCTCGCAGCGGGGCTGGGCACGACAAAGGAAGCCTACGCGTATTCGTCATGGCAACTCACCTATGTGGCAATGGCTGGCACCATGCTCGTTGGTGTCGTCACCACCTTGATGATCGAGGAACCCCGCAGTCACAGCGAATCAAGTTTCCTCAAGTCAACCGGTGACTATCTCAGATTCTTACTGTTGTTTGCCTGCTTTGTCTCTGCGCTTGTCTTTGCCTACGTTTGGCTTGGAGATGGTATTGCTGAAATTCGAAGCGGACTCGATGGTCTTGGCGTGGGTGCGTCATTGGCCTCATTTTCGGCTGAGGCTACTCGACTACTGGCCGCTGTTGGCCTTGCTGGGGTGACTGGCTGGGCCTTGGTGATGCTAAACATTGCTGATCAGCGCGCATTGCAGGAAACCTATGTCGATCCAATCGCAGAGTTCTTTGGCCGCTATGGCAGGATGGCGGTCTTGGTGTTGCTACTCATTGGTTTCTACCGCGTTTCGGACATTGTGTTGGGCGTCATTTCCAATGTGTTTTATCTGGATATGGGATTCAGCAAAAATGAAATTGCCACGGTCACCAAAGTGTTTGGTATTTGGATGACCATTTTGGGCGGTTTCGTTGGGGGATTTCTCACCCTCCGGTTCGGTGTGCTCAAAGTCTTAATGTTAGGCGCGGCGATGACGGTCATCACGAATTTATTGTTCATCCCCGTTGCCCAAAACCCGGGAAATCTGTCGCTGCTTTATGTCGTGATCGGCGCGGACAACATCACCGCCGGCTTAGCGGCGGCTGCCTTCATTGCTTACCTTTCGAGTCTGACCAATCTCTCGTTTACTGCGATGCAGTACGCCATGTTTAGCTCGATGATGACCTTATTTCCCAAGCTACTGGGTGGTTACTCGGGCTCCATTGTCAATTCCTTGGGTTATGAGAGCTTCTTTTTGATCTCATCCATGATGGGCTTACCAGTCCTCATTCTAATTTGGGCGGTCAACCGCTACGTGAAAGAGATCAGGGCTTGAGTTTGATTGACACAGTCGAGGGCGACCCTAAACGGTCTGACGTCAATACACCGTTCCAAATTACGCTCGGGATAAGTGTCGGGAAGCAAGCGGACACGAAAGACGTTCTCTCCAACACACGGCACGTTTTTCGATGGTCACAACTGACCTCGATCCGTGTCGGCTTCACATTTTTCGGTATGGCTTTAGTACTCGACGCGGCGGCAGCGTCGATCAAAGAAGAGGGCCCAACGCGTGATCTTGTTGGCAAGACACGACTGACAAGCACAGAGATTACGCGTCTATTTTCGGATGTCATTGATCGCGGTGAAGTTCAGAATGAGCGGGGTATTTCAGCGGAGACCCACTGGCATGCGGACGGGACCTTCGTGAGCCGATGGTGGACCCAAGCAAATCCTGCAAGTGATGCGAATGATAGCGGTACAGTAAAAAAGGTCACGGGCTGGTGGCGTGCCGAACATGATCTCCGATGTGTGACATTTGATTCGGGAACGCAGCCCGATTGGTCATGTGCCGAGGTGTGGTTGCTAGACGATGGACGGATCCTGTCTCTCAATCCCGACAGAAGCGCTCACGGCCTGCATCGGTTGTCTCCCTTGAAATGAGGACCAGCAGCCCGCATCAACTAACGTATCGCGGCGCAAAGGAACGACGTACACTGGGTACGGATGCGTGGGCGAGGACAACCCTATGCCATTTTTGTTAATTGCATATCCTTTTCTTGAGTTTTGGTCTCTACTAGAGTTCAGTGCTCGCACGAGTGCGCTGACAACCATTGCCTACATACTCCTTATGATCGTTGTCGGGTACTGGTTGTTGCAGCTCGCGGGCCGCTCGGCCTTGCTGACGGCAGGTCGCTTTCCATCAGCTGCCGCGCTCCGTGGTCAGCTTTTTGCTGGCGAGATCAGCGTCGCTTTTGGTGCCGTCTTGCTGATGATTCCCGGGCTCATCTCAGATTTGATTGCGCTTTATGTATTTCTTCGCGCTGTCTTGCGCGCCCTCTTGGGTGGCCCTGCCTCGGGCGGGCGTCGAGATAATCCAATGACTGAAGAGCGAGATATTCCCCACCGGAGTGCGGCTGAGCGAGATGATCGAGGACCGGTGACGCTCGAGGGAGATTTTTCGCGAGTCGACGACTAAATCACGCTTAAAAGTGTTTTTTTTTGTCAGATTTAGCACTCTCTCCCATTGAGTGCTAAAAAAGGCTTGAAATTGTTTTTTGAGTCCCCATTATTCCCTCACCCCCTAGTGGGAAGCCCTAGTGGGAAGAACAACATAATCGTCATTTTGGAGATTGAAACCAATGAATATTCGTCCGTTGTACGACCGAGTTGTCGTTCGTCGTAAGGAAGAAGAAGAGACCTCGGCTGGCGGCATCGTCCTCCCGGGTTCAGCGAAAGAAAAGCCTAATCAGGGTGAAGTGGTTGCAGTTGGTGCCGGCAAAGTGCTGGACAACGGTGAGCAGCGTCCTCTGACAGTTCAGGTGGGCGACACGATCGTTTTCGGTCAGTACGCAGGGAGCAACACCATCGAAGTAAATGGTGAAGAGCTGATCCTGATGAGCGAAGGCGAAATTTACGCCGTAATCGACTAATAACTTCAGTCCAACGTTAGTAAAGGAATTTTAGACATGGCAGCTAAAGACGTATTTTTTGGTGACCCCGCTCGCCAACGCATGCTGACTGGTGTAAACACACTGGCAGATGCCGTTAAAGCAACACTGGGTCCTAAGGGCCGTAACGTAATCCTCGAGAAGTCATTCGGTGCGCCGACTGTCACCAAAGATGGTGTTTCAGTAGCGAAAGAAATCGAACTGGCGGATCGCTTTGAGAACATGGGCGCGCAGATGGTGAAGGAAGTTGCTTCGCAAGCATCTGACGTCGCAGGTGACGGTACAACCACCGCAACCGTTCTCGCACAATCTATCGTGAACGAAGGTCTGAAGGCCGTCGCTGCGGGCATGAACCCCATGGATCTCAAGCGCGGCATTGATAAGGCAGTAGCGGCAGCAGTTGAAGCGGTGTCAGGCATGGCATCACCGTGTGAAGACAACACGGCGATTGCTCAGGTCGGTACCATCTCAGCAAACAGCGATACATCTGTTGGCGCAATCATTGCTGAAGCCATGGAGAAGGTCGGTAAAGAGGGTGTCATCACCGTCGAAGAAGGTTCAGGTCTAGAGAACGAACTCGACGTGGTTGAAGGTATGCAGTTCGATCGCGGTTATCTTTCGCCTTACTTCATCAACAACCA
>DPGN01000007.1:20836-26524 GCA_003523185.1 Halieaceae bacterium | reverse complement strand
TCTCGCCCACTCGTCATCATTGCTGAAGACGTTGAAGGCGAAGCGCTCGCGACTCTCGTTGTGAACAACATGCGCGGCATCGTTAAGGTTGCAGCATGTAAGGCACCTGGTTTTGGTGATCGTCGTAAGGCCATGCTTCAGGACATCGCGATCCTGACTGGCGGCACGGTTATTTCAGAGGAAGTGGGCCTTGATCTCGAGAGCACCAGCCTTGAGCACCTTGGTAATGCCAAGCGCATCACCATGGACAAGGACAACACCACGATCGTTGATGGTGCGGGTGATGCAGAAGCTATCCAGGGTCGCGTCAGCGAAATTCGTGTTCAGATTGAGAACACGTCTTCTGACTACGATCGTGAAAAGCTTCAAGAGCGCGTTGCGAAGCTCGCCGGTGGTGTTGCCGTTATCAAGGTAGGCGCAGCCACTGAAATCGAGATGAAAGAGAAGAAAGCACGTGTCGAAGATGCGCTGCATGCTACTCGCGCTGCGGTTGAAGAAGGCGTCGTTGCTGGTGGTGGTGTGGCGCTCGTTCGCGCTATCGCATCGGTCGAAGGTCTGACAGGTGACAACGAAGACCAGAACACAGGTATCGCAGCTGCGCTGCGTGCCATGGAAGGTCCACTGCGTCAGATCGTATCCAACGCAGGTGACGAGGCGTCTGTTGTTCTCGATAAAGTGCGTCAGGGCGAAGGCAACTTCGGTTACAACGCGGCGACTGGTGAGTACGGTGACATGATTGCCATGGGTATTCTTGACCCGGCAAAAGTAACTCGTACTGCACTACAGGCTGCAGGTTCGGTTGCTGGTTTGATGATCACCACGGAAGTGATGATTGCTGAAGCACCGAAAGATGAAGCAGCACCTGCGATGCCTGACATGGGTGGCATGGGTGGCATGGGCGGCATGATGTAAGCAGTCCTGCTAATAAAGCGAAGAACCCGGCTTTACGCCGGGTTCTTTTTTTTTGGCACAAGGATATACTTGCAGTCGGGCAGGGCGTCGACGGCGCTGGTATTCATAAGGGGAAACAATAAATGGAAAACGCGATCGGTTTTATTTTTCGTTACTTTCACGTGCTAGCCGGTATTACTTGGATCGGCATGCTGTACTACTTCAATTTCGTTCAAACAGAATATTTCAAGGAAGCCGAAGCTGACGCTAAGAAAGATGCGATGGCTAAGTTGGCGCCGCGCGCGCTTTGGTGGTTCCGTTGGGGTGCTGCGCTTACGTTTGTGACTGGTTTGTATTTGTTCCACAAGCTTGGCGCCTTCACTAATTTTGACCTTGCGCCTATCTGGGTGGGTGCGCTTGCCGGAACATTCATGTTCCTCAACGTATGGTTGATCATTTGGCCTAACCAGCAAGTCGTTTTAGGCATGAAGCCAGGCGATGGGCCTACCAGTGCTGCAAAAGCGGGCCTCGCAAGCCGAACTAATACCTTGTTCTCGGGCCCCATGCTGCTCGGTATGCTGGGTTCAAAGCATCTTGCATTGCCATTGGGTGGTGCATCGACAGGCCTTTATCTAGCGCTGGGCTTAATTGTTCTCCTCGAGATTAATGCATTGGCCGGCAAGCAGGGTCCAATGACATCGGTCAAGGGCGTCATTCACATGTCTGCACTACTCACCCTCGTTATCTGGGCGTTGCTGTACTACATGTAAGAAAAATATACTTTTAGAAAGGCGGCTCAGGCCGCCTTTTTTGTGGCTAAAACACGGCCACTCTAGGCTGCAAGGCAAGGTATACTGTGCAGGTACAGGGGGAGGAACCGTATGTCCCGGGATGACTTAACCGAGATTCCATCATTCGCCGCCCGGCGCGACGAAGCAGTCGACAGTGCGCCGCGCAACGCCATACCCAGCCGGACTCGCGAATCCGCCGGACTGAGCGGTGCTGGTCAATTTTTTCTAACACTGTCCTTTATTGCTGTGTGCGCCTTGTCTGCCTACGCGTGGTACAGCTATCAGCTGATCGGTCAGCTGACAGCGGATCAGTCGCGGACAGGTAAACAGGTTCAGGGGCTCGAGAATCTGTTGACCGATACCGATGAGACCGTTACCAAATCGGCGGCAGCGATGGGGGCTCAATTGAATCTGCTGGACAGTGAGGTTCGAAAGCTCTGGGACGCGCGACGAGTAGCCAACAGGAAGGTATCCGATCTCGAGAAGGCCGATAAGGCCAACGAGGCAACGCTACAAACCCTGAAAGACAACGGTTTTCGTCAAAAGAAAACACTGGATGCACTGACGGCAGACCTTAAGGCGCTGCAAACCTTGTCGGCTGACATCGAGCGCTTGGCGGGATCAGCGCGTCAGATTCAAAGCGATGTCGAGCGATTGGCGGATGACGTGAATCGAGCCAACTTGGAGCGCGCTTCATTGGGTAACCGAGTTACCGCAAATGAAGAATGGGTTGCTTCAATCAATGGATTCAGGAAGCAGGTCAATACCAACGTGAATCAGCTGCGGGCTGATATTCGACAGTTATCAGCAAAGGTCGATGCTTTAGCTGTTGAATCGGCGCCAGCGCCTGCACCGGTGCCCGCTCCGTAAGCGGCTAAATACAAAGTGAGATAATAGAGAACGCTCATGACCGTAATTACAGACCGCGATGTTGTCGAAAGCGTCGCAGATGCACTCCAGTTCATTTCCTATTACCACCCGACCGACTTCGTACAGGCCGTTCATCGTGCTTATGAAATGGAGCGAAGTCAGGCGGCAAAAGACGCCCTAGCTCAGATCCTCATCAACAGCCGCATGTGTGCCATGGGCAAGCGACCCATTTGCCAAGACACAGGTATTGTCACCGTGTTTGTCGATATTGGTATGGAGGTTCGCTGGGATACATCAAAGCCACTGGAAGACCTGATTAATGAGGGCGTTTCCTTGGCGTATCTCCATCCGGACAATAAGTTGAGGGCGTCGATCCTCGAAGATCCAGCTGGGACTCGTAAGAATACTAAGGACAACACACCAGCGGTTATTCACACCCGGATGGTGTCAGGTAGCACAGTCGATTTTCGTGTTGCGGCTAAGGGCGGTGGCTCGGAGAATAAATCAAAACTGGCCATGTTGAATCCATCGGACAGCATTGTTGACTGGGTCGTGAAGACGGTCCCCACCATGGGTGCAGGTTGGTGCCCCCCGGGCATGCTAGGCATTGGTATTGGCGGTACCGCCGAAAAAGCCATGGTCATGGCCAAAGAATCACTTATGGACCCCGTTGATATCCACGAGCTCCGCGAACGTGGCCCCTCGACACGAGCCGAAGAGTTACGGCTTGAAATCATGGAGGCTGTGAACAAACTCGGCATTGGCGCACAAGGCCTAGGTGGACTCACGACCGTGCTGGACGTGAAGGTTATGGATTACCCGACTCACGCCGCCTCACTGCCTGTGGCTATGATTCCCAATTGCGCGGCCACGCGGCACGCGCACTTTGAACTAACCGGCAATGGTCCAGTCTTCCAGGAGGCGCCTAGTCTCGATGCGTGGCCCGAGGTCACCTGGGAGCCGGGAGATTCGGTGCGTCGAGTTGATCTTGATAAGGTGACTCAGGAAGAGACCCTCAGCTGGCAGCCAGGCGACACGGTGCTCTTGTCGGGGACGATGTACACAGGCCGTGACGCGGCGCACAAGCGTATGACGCAGATGATCGCGGATGGTGAAGAGCTACCCGTCGACTTGAGGGGGAAGTTCATTTACTACGTAGGGCCGGTTGATCCCGTGAGAGACGAAGTGGTGGGACCTGCGGGTCCAACGACGTCTACACGCATGGATAAATTCACCGATAACATTCTCGAGCACACGGGCCTACTGGGGATGATTGGTAAAGCAGAGCGTGGTCCTGTGGCCATCGATGCCATTCGCAAGCACAAGGCGGTTTACCTTATGGCTGTGGGTGGTGCGGCTTACCTCGTTTCCAAGGCAATCACGGACGCGAAAGTGGTTGCATTCGATGACCTGGGAATGGAGGCCATATACGCATTTACGGTTAAAGACATGCCCGTGAGCGTCGCCGTCGACGCGCAAGGTACGTCGGTGCACATTACCGGACCCAAACTGTGGCAGGCCAACATCGAAGAGCAAGCCATTGAGTTGTTTTAAACGCTAATGTTGAGCCATTGGGTGAAGGAGGGCGTGTGTCCGTAGAAACGCTTTACTGGCATGACTACGAGACCTCAGGCGCTTCACCTGCGATCGATCGGCCCTGGCAATTTGCCGGCCTTCGAACCACAACCGACCTTGAAATCATTGGCGATCCGCTGACGGTCTATGCAAAGCCCGCACTGGATGTATTGCCGCATCCAGCTGCGGTCCGGATAACGGGTATTTCCCCATTTGAAGCTGAAGCAAAGGGACTTTCTGAGCAAGGGTTCATCGCGCGTATTCATGATGAACTTGCGCAACCAGGCACCTGTGGCGTGGGCTACAACTCGCTTCGATTTGATGATGAAGTCACCCGCTTCACATTGTGGCGCAATTTTTACGATCCCTACGCCCGCGAGTACAGCCGCGGTAACAGTCGCTGGGATTTGATTGATGTCGTGCGCTGCTTTTATGCCCTGCGCCCCGACAGTTTGAATTGGCCCAAGCGCACCGATGGCGCTCCGAGTTTCAAGCTCGAAGATTTGACGGCAACGAATGGACTGGAGCACGGTGCTGCCCATGACGCTATGTCCGATGTCACGGCAACCTTGGCGCTGGCAAGAGCACTGCGCTCAGCTGATGAGGCGCTTTTCGATGAGCTGTTGTCGATGCGATTCAAGGCGCGTGTGGAGGCATTGGTTGATACCAATGCCATGACGCCGCTCGTGTATGTGTCGGGGCTCATGGGAACCGAACGCGCCTGTCTTGGTGTCATTGTCCCGCTTGCGGTTCATCCTGAGTACAAGTCGGACATTATCTGCGCTGACTTGTCGCGCGAGCCCGACTTCCTAGCAATGACGCCGGAGGAAACCCAAGCCCGCTTATTCGCCAAGGGCGACAAACTTGCTTCACCCAGTGATCGACCGGGACTCATGACCATCAAGGTCAATAAAGCGCCGGTGTTGCTGCCAATGCAGCACATTTCCCCTGATATAGCGGCGCGACTGGGTCTTGATGGCGACAGTTTGCGCCGAAATCTGGCGACACTCAGACAGGCGCGAGAGGATCGTGGATCTGAGTTCATTCAGCATCTGCAGTCTGTCTACCAGGGTGGGCCAAAGGCCATGGACTCGAACCCTGATACGGCGCTGTACGGTGCCTTCGTACCCAATTCGGATCGACGGCTGATTCAAGAAGTTCAGGAGAGTTCACCAGCCGAACTGCGCGATCGTCGCTTTGCTTTCACCGATCGCCGATTACCCGAGCTCCTGTTCCGGTACCGCGCCCGAAATTGGCCAGACATTCTGACCGATACAGAGCGCGCTACCTGGCAAGAACACTGTCGAGAGCAGTGGCACGGTAGTGATCATCTGAATCTCGAGGGCTTTCATCTGGCCTTGGCGGAAGAGCAGTCAACCCCCAACTTAGGCGATAGACAGCGCGCGGCGCTCGCCGATCTTGAACGTTGGGTATCGGAAAATGCCAAAGTTTTAGGTGTCAGCGGTGCTTAGGTTTAGAATAAGGGCCCAAGCGCACAGTTCGATGCGCGAGGAGAAGGAAGCGCTGTGAAATTTGCCGGCCACCACATCTTGGGAATCAG
>DPGN01000007.1:1417-20673 GCA_003523185.1 Halieaceae bacterium | reverse complement strand
ATGTTCTTCGAGCCTTCGACTCGGACCCGTATCAGCTTTGGCAGCGCCTTCAATTTACTCGGCGGGCATGTTCGAGAAACCACCGGATTTGAGAGCACCGCTATTGCGAAGGGTGAGTCGCTCTATGACACGGCGCGCGTATTAAGTGGCTATTCAGACGTCATTGTTATGCGGCACCCAACGGCCGGATCCGTCAGTGAATTTGCTTCTGCCAGTCGGGTACCAGTCATCAACGGGGGCGACGGGGCGAATGAGCACCCCAGTCAGGCACTGCTCGACCTGTATACCATTCGAAGCGAACTTGCGGGCAGGCAGCGTGGCATTGATGGCTTGCGAATTGCCATGGTTGGAGACCTTCGTTTTGGACGAACGGTGCACTCGCTATCTCGCTTACTGACACGTTTTAAGAATGTCAGCGTGAGTCTGGTCTCGCCTGTTGAGCTCAAAATGCCCGGCGAGCTGGTTGAAGAAATGCGCCAAAGCGGCATTGACGTGGTTGAGACGGATCAATTGGAGTTGGGCATTGCCAACGTCGACATTGTGTATTCAACGCGGATTCAGGAAGAGCGTTTTGAATCTCAGGCTGATGCCGATCTTTATCGGGGCCGATTTAGGCTCAATCAAAGCATTTATACAGCGCTCTGTGAGCCCAACACCGTCATCATGCACCCATTGCCTCGCGACTCGCGTGAGGGAGCGAAGGAGCTTGACGACGACTTAAACGACGATCCGAACCTCGCCATTTTCCGCCAATCCGACAACGGTGTGCTGGTTCGAATGGCACTCTTTGCACTGATTCTTGATGTTGCGGATCAGGTTGACGATTACTCAAAGCCGGTGAACTGGAGCACGGAGCGTCGATTTTGAGTGAGCTTTCACTCAGCTATGGCTCAGGTGATGTAGAGGTCGACAAGCGCGAGACCTTATTCAAAGGCTACTTTCGGATGGATGCCCTGACCCTGCGTCATCGGCGATTCGATGGTAGCTGGACAGAGGGCATTCGCAGAGAGATTTTTGAGCGAGGCGACGCGGTTGCTGTTCTTCCATGGCATGTGGAATCTGACACCGTCATTTTGATCGAGCAATTCAGACCTGGGGCTATTCGCGGTAACGACTCGCCCTGGATGCTTGAGGCGGTTGCCGGCGTGGTTGAGCCTGGAGAAAGCGACAGCGATGTCGCGCATCGCGAAGCCTTAGAGGAAGCCGGTTGTACCATGGATGCGTTGCTTCCTGTCGTTTCGTATTACCCCAGTCCAGGGGCCTGCTCTGAGCAAATCCGCTTATTCGTGGGGCGCGTGGTATCAGCGGCTGTGGGTGAGGTTAAGGGCGTTGAAACCGAGCACGAGGATATTCTGGTGCATTCTGTGCCTCGCAGTGACGCAATAGCATTGCTGGATGCGGGGAAAATCAACAACGGCTTAACCATCATCGCGCTTCATTGGCTTGCTCGGCACGGCGACAGCCTGAGAGCGGAGTGGCTGGACCGGTGACAGATAACAAGACAGATAACAAAGAGCCCTCCCAGCAGCCGTCTGCTGAACATTCCGACGCAGTGTCGCAACCCAAGCGCGGGCTACTGGGGTCGAGTTTTATCGTCAGCATGGGCACCATGCTATCTCGAGTACTGGGCTTGGTGCGTGATGTCGTATTGGCCAACTTGCTGGGCGCAGCACCGAATGCTGACGCCTTTTTTGTCGCTTTCAAAATTCCGAACTTTTTGCGGCGATTGTTTGCCGAAGGCGCGTTCTCACAAGCGTTTGTGCCGGTGCTCACTGAGACCAGGGAGCGTGGGTCGCACGAGGCAGTGCGCCACCTCGTAGACCGTGTGGCGGGTGTCCTGGCTGGCTCTCTGTTCGTACTGACAGCGCTGGCGATGGTCATGGCTCCGTGGGTGGCGCTGATCTTTGCCCCTGGCTTTAGTCGGGATGCCGCCAAGCTCGCACTGACCGCTGACTTGATTGTCTGGACCTTTCCCTATTTGCTACTTATCAGCCTTACGGGATTTTGTGGCGCCATTCTCAATAGTTACGGGCGATTTGCAGTACCTGCCTACACGCCTGTGCTGCTGAATCTTTCACTGATCACCGCCGCCGTCGTCTGGGCGCCGACCATGCCGGAACCTGCCTTGGGTTTGGCCATGGGCGTGATGTTGGCAGGGGTTGTGCAACTGCTGTTTCAGCTACCCTCGCTGCATGCCTTAAAGCTAACACCGCGGCCTGTTTGGGATACCAAAGACGAGGGCGTTAGAAAGATACTGGTGCTCATGGTGCCTGCGCTGTTTGGCGTCTCCGTAAGTCAGATTAATCTCTTGTTTGATACTGTGCTGGCGAGTTTATTGCCCGACGGTAGCGTTGCCTGGCTGTATTACTCGGATCGCTTGACTGAGCTGCCGCTCGGCGTATTTGCCATCGCAATTGCGACCGTTGTCCTACCCACCCTGTCAGCACTGAACACACGTGCTGAGTCTGAAGAGTTTTCTGAAACGCTCGCCTGGGCCGCGCGAAATGTTCTGTTAATCGCAGTACCTGCGACGGTCGCCTTGTGGTTGCTGGCGGAACCTATCTTGGCGACCTTATTCCAATACGGTGCCTTTACCGATCGCGATGTCACGATGGCGGCGGCCAGCCTGCGTGCATACACCTTGGGCCTTGGCGGATTCATGCTCATTAAAGTGTTAGCTCCCGGTTATTACGCGCGCCAAGATATGAAGACGCCGGTGAAAATCGGCATCATTGCGATGGTCAGCAACATGGTGCTGAACGTCGTCTTTGTATTCCCTTTGATGTGGTACTACGAAATGGGTCATGTGGGTCTTGCGCTCGCCACCAGCGCATCGGCGTGGATTAACGCTGGGCTGTTATACCTGGGACTTAGTCGGGGTGGCATCTCTCTTGTCGGCATCTTTGCACCGAAGTTCGTTTTGAGGCTTGTTGTTGCCGTATCGGTCATGGGTTTTGCTGTATCCGCCCTAGCACCTGCTGTGCCGCTATGGCTTACTGCTGATCTCAGCTGGCGCGTAAGCCAAATGATGTTCTTGGTGGCAGTTGGGCTTGCCAGCTTTGCCATCGTGCTGGGTGCTCTCGGTTTCAGGCTTAAAGAGGTGAGAGGGCCGCGCGTTTCCTCATCGTAGTCAGGGTCCGAGTAAGGCCCGTCATCGCCCGTGAGGCAGTTCTTACATCGCTCCTTTGATCGGGCTCGTTGTTTCGCTCGACATTGATGGCGCTCAATTCCCTTTCATCACTGCGCTCTGACCTTAAACAGGCGATTGTCGCCTGCGGCTCCTGTATACTTTTATGCGTCAGATCAGTGTGCAAGGCACCATGAGACTTATCCGCGGACAGCACAATTTATCGAGCTTTTCTATGAGCTTAGATACAGGCGGCAGCGCTGTGACCATCGGTGCCTTCGATGGGGTGCATCGAGGTCATCAAGAGGTGCTGGGCCACTTAAAGCGGGAAGCCGAGGCGCGTGGCCTCTCGACAACAGTGATCACCTTTGAACCTTTGCCCGGCGAGTTCCTGTTTCCCGAGAAGGCGCCACCCCGGTTGATGACATTCCGGGAGAAATTCCGCGCATTGGAAGCACTGGGCATCGATCATCTTTTGTGTCTTCGTTTTAATGATGACCTGAGGACTATGTCGCCTAGAGCCTTTGTAGAGCGCATTTTTGTCGACGGATTAAACGCGCGGTACATCGCCTTTGGTGACGATTTTCGCTTCGGCAAAGAGCGCGCGGGCGACCTTACTTTTACCGAATCACTTGCGGGTGAGTTTGGCTACGAGGTGGTGCCCACATCGACCTATGACGTTGCAGGCGAGCGCGTGAGTAGCACGCGTATTCGCTCCGTTTTACTCGAGGCTGACTTTGATGCGGCCGCCGATCTTCTTGGAAGGCCCTTTAAACTTTCGGGAAAAGTCCTCAAAGGTAAGCAATTGGGCCGTCAAATTGGCTCTCCAACCGCCAATATCGCGCTGAAGCGTGTAAAGTCGCCCCTTCACGGCGTCTACGCTGTGCGAGTGAAGGGTGCGGGAATGATGGATGCCCCCGGTGTTGCCAACGTTGGGGTTAGACCAACGGTGAACGACGGAACACTCGCAAATCTCGAGGTGCATTTGTTTGACTTCACCCGGGATATCTATGGCGAGCGCTTGGAAGTGGAGTTCATGACCAAGCTCCGAGATGAAAAGAAATTCGATTCGTTGGATTCGCTCAAGGCAGCGATCGCGTGCGATCAAGCATCAGCGCGCGAATGGCATGCAGCAAATCCAGCCTAGTAGTGTGAGAACTCAGACGTACGATGAGCGATTATAAGAACACCTTGAACCTGCCCGAGACAGGTTTTCCGATGAAAGCGAATCTCACCCAGCGAGAGCCTCAGCGGCTCAAGCAGTGGGAAGAGATGGGCCTTTACCAAAAGATGCGTGAAGCGGGCGAGGGTAAGCCTACCTTCATCCTGCACGATGGTCCTCCCTACGCGAATGGTGAGCTACACGTTGGCCACGCGGTTAACAAAATCCTCAAAGACATCATCATTAAGTCAAAAACGCTCTCTGGCTTCGATTCGCCTTATGTCCCCGGTTGGGACTGCCATGGGCTACCAATTGAGTTGAATGTCGAGAAAAAGGTTGGAAAGCCCGGCCACAAGGTGACCGCCAGCGAGTTTCGGCAGAAATGTCGGGAATATGCGGCAAAACAAGTGAATAACCAGTGCGACGACTTCAAACGCATGGGTGTTGTTGGTGACTGGGATGACCCTTACCTGACGATGAATTTCTCGTTCGAGGCGAATATTGTTCGCACCCTCGGCAAGATTATCGATAACGGACACCTCCAACAGGGATTCAAACCTGTGCACTGGTGCCTTGACTGTGGCTCAGCCCTTGCTGAAGCCGAGGTGGAATACCAAGACAAGGTATCGTCCGCCATTGATGTGGCGTTCCCGTTTGCTGACCAGCAGGCCGCCGAGGCGCTCTTGGGCGTGAATGGTGTTGGTGAGTTATCCGTCGCCATTTGGACGACGACACCGTGGACATTGGCTGCGAACCGCGGCGTCAGCGTGGCTGCAGATTTAGATTACGTACTGGTGCGTGTTGGCGAGCAGGCTGTCTTGGTCGCTGAGGCCTTGCTCGAAGAGTGTGCGGGCCGCTTTGGGGTTGATTCGCCCGAGACCCTTGCTCGCGTTAAAGGCTCGGCACTTGATCGAGTCCACGTAGTCCCACCCTTCTCTGATGAGTCAGTGCCGCTAATGCTCGGTGATCACGTGACCACTGACGCGGGAACAGGCTGTGTTCACACAGCGCCTGCGCACGGTTTGGAAGATTTCCACATCGGTAAGACCTATGATCTTGAGGTCTACAATCCTGTTGGCGGTAATGGCGTCTACCTGGAAGGGACGCCGGTGTTCGAAGGCAAGCACATCTTCAAAGCGAACGACGAGATCATCGAGGAATTGGGGGCTCGCAACCGGCTACTGTGTCATCGTCCCTTTACCCATTCCTACCCACACTGCTGGCGCCATAAGACACCGATTATTTATCGGGCCACGCCCCAGTGGTTTGTCTCCATGGATAAGCAAGGCCTGTTAACTCAGGCTCAGGCGGCCGTTGAAACCGTTTCCTGGGTGCCCGATTGGGGACGTGCGCGCATTGACGCCATGCTTGAGAGTCGTCCGGATTGGTGTATCTCCCGTCAGCGAACCTGGGGAGCCCCAATTACACTGTTTGTGAATAAGGTTGATGGGTCATTGCATCCAAATACGGTCGACCTCATCGAGCAGGTAGCGCTGCGCATCGAGCAGAAGGGCATTGATGCCTGGTTTGATCTTGACGTTGCGGACATCCTGGGTGACGAGGCCGATGTTTACGAGAAAGTAACCGATACGCTGGATGTTTGGTTCGACTCCGGTGTGACCCATGCCTGCGTGTTACGCGAGCGACACGGTCTTTCAGCTCCTGCTGACCTTTACCTTGAGGGGTCTGATCAGCATCGCGGTTGGTTCCAGTCGTCCTTGTTGACGGGTATCGGTGCTTACGACGAGTCTCCCTATCGACAGGTGTTAACCCATGGCTTCACGGTCGATGGCGAAGGCCGAAAGATGTCCAAGTCGATCGGCAATATCATCCCTGCGAAAAAGGCGATGAACGACATGGGCGCGGATATCTTGCGTCTGTGGGTTGCGTCTGCCGATTACCGCAATGAAATCGCTGCCAGTGATGAAATCTTTAAGCGAACGTCCGATACCTACCGGCGTATCCGCAACACCGCACGATTCTTATTGGCTAATCTCGCTGGTTTCGAGCCTGCACGAGATGCCGTATCGGGTGACGATATGCTTCCTCTAGATCGTTGGATTGTGTCCAAGGCGCAGGAACTACAGTCGGAGTTGGTTGAGGCGTATGAGACCTATCAGTTCCATCACGTCTATCACAAGGTACATAACTTCTGCAGCGGCGAACTAGGTGGTTTTTACCTCGATGTCATCAAAGATCGTCAGTACACCACGCAAACTAATTCAATAGCGCGCCGATCCTGTCAAACAGCGCTCTACCATATGGCGGAAGCATTAAGCCGCTGGATCGCTCCCGTCTTGAGTTTCACCGCTGAGGAAATCTGGGAGAACCTTCCGGGTGAGCATGCGGCGTCTGTGTTCCTGTCGGAGTGGTACGAGTTGCCTACTTCGGACGCTTCCGATGGTTTGGGAGACGCCTTTTGGTCTTGCTGCCTGGCGGTGCGACAAGACGTAAATAAAGCCATGGAAGCCGAGCGCGCCCAGGGAAATATTCGCGGTTCACTAGACGCAAATGCTGTCTTGTATGTCACATCCGAGCTACGTCAGATGCTGGAGATGCTGGGCGATGAACTTCGTTTTGTGCTGATTACGTCAGGCGCTCAACTTGCCGATATCACGTACGCGCCTGCTGAAGCTCAGGCGGGTGAAGTCGAGGGTCTGAAAGTGTTGGTAAGCGCCAGTGACGCGGAGAAATGCGAGCGATGCTGGCATCGCCGTGATGATATTGGTTTGGTCGAGGAGCATCCGACGCTGTGCGGTCGCTGCGTAACGAATGTCGCTGGTGAGGGTGAGGTCAGGCACTATGCCTGATCACAACTCAGCCTCGGCAGTATCCATGGGCTCTAGAGCGCTGGGTAACCCTTGGGCGGGTTTCATTCTGGCGCTGGTGGTGATCGTCCTGGATCAGTACACCAAAATGTGGGCCAGCAATGAGCTGGTCTATCGGGTTCCTGTCGAAATTACTTCCTGGTTTGACTTGATGCTCGCGCATAACACGGGTGCGGCCTTTAGTTTTCTGGCAAGTGCCGGTGGCTGGCAGCGTTGGTTCCTAGCGGCAGTGGCAATGCTGGTCAGTGTGTTTGTGGCTGTATGGCTGACTCGTCTGGAGCCTCAGCAGCGGGTGTTGGGCGTTTCGCTGGGGCTCATATTGGGCGGTGGCCTAGGCAACCTTATCGATCGAGTGACCTTGGGTTACGTCGTTGATTTCATCTCATGGCACTACCAAAACTGGTACTGGCCAGCGTTTAATATTGCTGACTCGGCTATTTTCTGCGGAGCAATCTTGCTGCTTTGGGATAGCTTTTCCAGCGAGTCAGGGAAGTCTGCATGAGTAACGAGCTCAACATTACGCCGAATACAAAGGTCAGCCTCAATTTTTCCATCACGCTCGAAACGGGCGAGGTGGTTGATACAAATTTCGATCGCGCGCCGGTCAGCTTTGTTATGGGTGATGGTTCTCTACTTCCGGGCTTTGAGGCTTGTTTGCTTGGTTTAAAGGCTGGCGATGAGGCGGCCTTCACTATTTCACCTGAAGACGGGTTTGGCGAGCCGCAAGAAGCGAACTATCAGGATATTCCGAGACTTACCTTTAGTAACGATGCTGAATTAGCGATTGGCATGGTTTTCTCGTTTGCTGATGCGGCCGGGGGAGAGTTACCCGGCGTGGTTGATGCTTTTGATGAGGACACAGTCCGTGTTAACTTCAATCACCCACTCGCGGGACGCACCCTCAGGTTTGAGGTGAAAATCGACCGCGTGGAACCAGCGGAGTTGCACTGATGACAGTGATGCTTGCCAACCCGCGCGGGTTTTGTGCCGGTGTTGATCGCGCGATCGATATCGTCAACCGCGCCCTCGAAGTCTTCGGACGTCCTATTTACGTTCGCCACGAAGTTGTTCATAACAAAACGGTGGTGGATGACCTCAGAAACCGGGGCGCTGTCTTTGTAGAGGAGCTTCATGAAGTTCCCGATGATGCGATTGTTATTTTCAGTGCCCACGGAGTCTCGAAGGCGGTTCAGGATGAAGCGGCCAATCGCGGTCTTCAGGTCTTCGATGCAACCTGCCCGCTAGTGACCAAAGTACACGTTGAAGTAACGGCGTTTAGTCGATCGGGGCGCGAATGCATTCTGATTGGTCACGAGGGACACCCTGAAGTTGAGGGTACGATGGGTCAGTACGACAGGTCCAACGGTGGTGTGATGTATTTGGTAGAAGACGAGGAGCAGGCCGCTACTCTGGAGGTTCGGGATCCAGACAATCTGGCGTATGTGACTCAGACGACGCTGTCCGTCGACGATACAGCCAAGGTCATTGAGGCCTTGCGCGAGCGCTTCCCCAATATCCAGGGTCCTCGTAAAGACGACATCTGCTACGCGACTCAAAATCGCCAGGATGCGGTTAGGGCTCTGGCTGAAAAAGCGAACGTTGTGCTCGTTGTTGGTTCTCCCAACAGCTCTAACTCAAACCGCCTAAAAGAATTGGCGGAGCGCTGCGGTTCGAGTGCTTACCTGATCGATTCGGCTGACATGATTGATCCGAGCTGGGTGGGTGAGGGCGATACCGTTGGTGTTACCGCGGGGGCATCGGCGCCCGAGCATTTGGTCGAGGGGGTTGTTCAGTGGCTGCAAAGTCAGGGACATGCGAATGTCGAATCCTTGGATGGACGACCCGAGAACATTACGTTCTCGCTGCCCAAAGAGCTCCGTATCCCAACAGTGGAAGTGAATTAAGGCCTCAGCTTCAGATTGTCCAGAAGAACGATTGCCAAACCTTCACGCCCGGTTATTGAGGGGCGTGGTCGGTATTTGTTGATTCAAAAATTTTGTCAGCAGATTTAGCAATAAAGCCCTGGTATAGCTCACCCGAATCTATTGGATAGCGTTTGGCGAACTCGAAGTAGCAACTTGGAATTTCCTTCTTATCGTCAGTAAATTCAACCTCTACTATGTTGGCGAGGGTGGAAGACTGCTCCAGAAAAACGCGGGGGGTTCCTTTAACCTCTCCGCCGCTCGAATTCAGTGTAAAACCTTTAGATTTTAAAAAGTCATTCAGCGTGTGGATGTCCGAGTACTTTTTCAGATTGTTAACAGAGATAGTGAAGTGATTAGGGCGATATCCGATAGCTGCCATCCAAGCGCCGTAGTCACTTTCGTTAAGTAAGGTTTCGTATTGCGATAAGCTCAGATTCCAGGGGCGGCCCGAGTGAAAGAAATCGATTTGTTGAACTTGATCGGCAGAGATGTGTGACACAAGTGAGTTCACAATGGCTTGAAAGTCACTCGAGAATTCATTGACCAATAACTCACTGATAAAGATTTTCGGCGCGCTCGGGTCCGCCTTGTATTCATAGTGTTTAGCACTAAGCTTTTTAGCCTCAAAACAATACTCGTCCTTTTCTTCGTAACCCATGGCAAGAAAAGGTTTCGCACACTCGTCCAGAGCGACCACTCCGACATTAAACGTTCTTAGCGCAATGTGATCGTTAACGATGCTCTCTCCTTCAGCACGCAAAGTATCAACGACTCGTTGAGCTTCAGGGTTCAACAGCAAATAGTCTCGCCACATATTCTCTAGAACGTTTTGTATGCTCATTTTTACGCTTTTTAATCAGTCCCTAATTTTCGGGTTCGTGCTGTACTTTCATGATGCACTAAAAATGCCGCTTTCTGATGTGAGCTTGGAACGTGGACCTAAGGTCGCGATAATAAGGCTGCTGACGATCAGGATGCCCGCCACGAGCATTTGCACGGGTATTTCATCTGCGACCAGTGCAGATCCTGTCGAGGAAAGCGTCAAGGCAAAGAGAACCGAGCCAATGACGAGTCGGTAAACGTTGTAAACAGCAAAGACCTGTGAGCGGTCAATGTTATCCTTAGCGCTCACGGACGTGTCTTCAGACATCGTTTGTACACAGATTTGCGACTGATCCATGCACTATATCAGTCACTAATCATCGAGCAAGAGACTCTTAGTTAGGAGAGTGAGTGCATGAAAGTTGTCATGGGGCAGCTCAATACCTTTGTTGGTGACATCAGGGGTAATACTGAGAAAGTCATTCAGGTGTCGCGCGAGGCTGACACTGCCGGTCAGGACACCTTGGTTGTGTTTCCTGAGCTGACGCTGACCGGTTATCCCCCTGAAGATCTTCTGATGCGCGACAGTTTGCAGGCGCAGATTGAAGACGCGCTGGCCCGACTTGCAAGCGAGCTTCCCTCTCACCTTTATGTGGTTGTCGGATACCCCAGGCGATGCGACGGCAGACTGTACAACGCGGCCAGTGTTTTGCACGGTGGCCAGATGGTTGGCGAGTACTTTAAGCAGCGGTTGCCCAACTACCAAGTTTTCGATGAGAAGCGCTATTTCAGTGAGGGTGATACGCCCTGTGTCGTTGATGTGGCGGGTATAAAAGTTGGTATCACCATTTGTGAGGATATCTGGCACAAAGAGCCTGCAGATGCGGCGAGACGCGTGGGTGCCGAGCTATTGATCAACCTCAATGCGAGCCCATTCCATCGCGGCAAACATAAGGAGCGCTGGCAGGTATTGGCCGATAGAGCCACTGAGCAGTCTATTCCGATGATTTATGTGAATCAGGTGGGCGGTCAGGACGAGCTGGTATTCGATGGCGGTTCATTCGCGGTGAACGCCGACGGCGAGCTGGCAGTGGTTGCACCGGATTTCGAGGAAGGCTGTTTTGACCTCTCGGTGGAACGCACAGTCCGTGGTGTTGAAATCGCGCAAGGGGTCGCCGCAACGGCACTGTCTGACGTTGCCGCTGTCTGGCAGGCATTAGTGCTTGGCGTTCGTGATTACGTCGAGAAGAACGGATTTCCGGGCGTTGTCTTGGGGCTGTCGGGCGGCATTGATTCCGCGGTGACACTGGCGGTAGCCGTTGATGCGTTGGGCGCGGACCGCGTGCAGGCTGTGATGATGCCCTTTAAATACACGGCGGATATGAGTGTCGAGGATGCGGGGGAGCAGGCATCCATTATGGGGGTTGAGTACGATGTCATCTCCATTGAGCCCATTTACGAGGCCTTTATGGCGGGGCTTACTGATCAATTTGATGGATTGTCCGTCGATACCACCGAAGAGAATCTTCAGGCACGTTGCCGGGGTGTTCTTCTGATGTCGATTTCTAATAAAAAACACCGTCTGGTGTTAACGACGGGGAACAAGAGTGAGCTAGCCGTGGGTTACTCCACTCTTTACGGCGACATGGCTGGTGGTTTCGACGCACTCAAGGATTGTCCGAAGCTTCTGGTCTATGCGCTAGCGCGCTACCGGAATACCTTGGGTTACTGCATTCCCCAGCGAGTTATCGATCGCCCACCATCTGCTGAATTGGCTCCCGATCAGACGGATCAGGACAACCTTCCGCCTTACGAAGAGCTCGACGAGATCATTGAGCGATACGTGGAAGAGGATCAAAGCCCTGAGCAAATTGTCGCGGCGGGGTTTGCAGAGTCCGACGTAAAACGGGTCATTCGATTGATCGATCTCAACGAATATAAGCGTCGCCAGGCGCCGGTTGGTGTTCGAATCACTACGCGAGGCTTCGGTCGAGACCGGCGTTACCCCATCTCGTGGGCTTGGCGGAAAAGTTAGGTCCAAATCAGGCGTCGAGGCCTGTAAGAGCACTGCGCCTTTTAAGATTCGAAGCCCGGACGATAATCGAACTGAGGTGCTTCCGGCGGATCCAGCAGGCCAAAGGTAGCTTGGTTGAGCCAGGAGCGTTCGAAGCCATCGATATCGTAGCCGCCGTCAAAATTGCAATCATCGTCGAGGTTTGGATGCTCTGGATAGTTGAGACATAACACACGCACCGTGTCCTCAGCCAACTCATTCATTTCTAGGAGAATGTAAGCCTGCGCCATGACGGCGAGGCCGTCTGCGGCTGCCGTTGTTTCTTGCATGGTCTCTACAACATTTTGACCGCGTTTTAGGGCCGCCATATAGGCGCCGCGTTTGAAATAGTAATTGGCGACATGGATTTCGTGTCGCGCAAGCATGTTGCGGATGTACACCATGCGAGCTCTTGCATCCTGCGCATAACGACTGTTGGGGTAGCGGTTCAGCAAGTTGGAGAACTCAGCGAACGCCTCTCTCACGCCCGACACATCGCGCTTTGAATCGTCACTCGGGATAAGTGATGAAAAGAATGTCTGATTCAGATCATAGGCAGCTACGCCCTTCATATAAAAAGCGTAATCGACGCTAGGGTGTTGTGGATGTAACCGTATAAATCGTTCGGCAGCTTCAATGGCCGCTTCGTTCTCAAACGCGGCATGGTGAGCATAAATTAACTCGAGCTGTGCTTGCTCGGCATACTTACCAAAGGGATACCGGCTCTCGAGCTGCTGCAGCGTGCTGATCGCGAGGTCGTAATTGGAACTATCGATGTAGCGTTGTGCTTGGCGGTACATTTGTTGCTCGCCGGAGGTCACATCGACGCTCAACTCGTCATCGTTATCGAACAGCGAACATCCGGACAAGCCGAGACTGACGACTAAGAGCAGTACGCTCCACTTCAACTGAAAAAATACGGGCTTTGTCACTGCGGGTGCTTCCATCTGATAGCATCGTAATCCGATATTCTAACCTGCGGTTTCACTTTGATCACACCTCTCATTCAATTTGGTTTTCAACATGGCCACTGACGCACCTAAAGAAGATTGCCTGGAGGCGCGCGTCCCCATCCAGTGCCATGGCATGCGTTTGGACCAGGTTGCAGCTGAGTTGTTCCCCGATTACTCCAGAAATCGCCTTGCGACCTGGATTAAACAGGGACGATTGACGGTTGATGGTCGAACGGTAAAGCCGCGGGATAAGGCGACAGCCAGTGCACAGGTGACGCTCATGGTCACGGATGACCCCGTCATCGATTGGCAGCCACAGAGTTTGCCGCTCGATATTATTTTTGAGGATGAGCACATCCTGGTGGTGAATAAGCCTGCTGGCGTTGTTGTCCATCCGGCGGCAGGTCACGCCGATGGCACTCTCGTCAACGCGCTGCTGGCCCACGCGCCCGAGCTCGATGCATTACCCCGAGGTGGCATCGTCCACCGGCTCGATAAAGAGACGTCAGGCATCATGTTTGTGGCTCGCTCGTCACTGGCTCACAAGTCGCTGGTAGCGCAATTATCGGAACGAACCGTGTCACGCACCTACTGCGCTGTCTGCACTGGCGCACTCACAGGGGGTGGAAAAATCGATTCGCCGATTGATCGTCATCCCACGGCCAGAACCAAAATGGCGGTGGTAGTCGATGGCAAGCCAGCGGTGACACACTACCGCATTGCGCACCGCTTTAAGCACTACACCCAGCTACAGGTCAATTTGGAGACAGGGCGAACGCATCAAATACGGGTTCATATGGCGCACCGTAAATGGCCATTGGTTGGCGACCCTATTTACGGCGGTCGTCAACGAGTCCCTGCTGGTGCATCGGAGCTTCTGATGTCGACATTACGTGGTTTTCCTCGTCAGGCACTTCATGCCCAAGCACTCGAGTTCGAGCATCCAGCCAGTGGAGACTGGATGGAGTTTGAGACTGATCTTCCCGATGATCTTGTGACTTTGTTAGAGGTGCTCGAGAGTGAGGACCGGTTTGGCAGCTGATGCTTCCGATGACTGGCTGCGACCCGATATTGGCGCTCGTGGCATTCAGGTCATCAGCACCACCCGCGCTGGCGGTGCCAGCACCGGGAATTTCGCAGGTTTAAACGTGGGTGATCATGTGGGCGACAGCGATGAGATCGTGCAAGCGAACCGGCAGACGCTCTATAGCCAACTTTCACCGGCCAGCACGATTACTTGGTTGAATCAGGTTCACGGCACTCGTGTGATCCATGCGCCGTCAGAGTATTCGGAAGGCGTGGAGGCTGATGCGGTCTGGAGCGATGAGCCCGGGTTTGCCTGCGCCGTTATGACGGCCGATTGCTTGCCGGTCATACTGGCCGATGTTGAGGGTCGGTATGTTGCGGCAACGCACTGCGGGTGGCGCGGTCTTGCAGGCGGCATCTTGAAACGCGCGATTGAGGCAATGCCGGTGGACCCCAGCCGCCTTGTGGCGTGGCTGGGTCCAGCGATTGGACCCGGTGCATTTGAGGTGGGTGGTGACGTGCTAGCGGCGTTCTATCTTGCTGAAGACGACCTTGCGGTCCATCCCATCCCTGAAACTGACGACAAATATTTTCTCGATCTCAATATCCTCGCAGGGCGACAGCTTCTGGCATTGGGCCTCAATCCCAGTCACATCTCCGGTGGGGACACCTGTACCTACAGTGACCCGCAACGCTTTTATTCGTATCGACGCGACGGCGAAACCGGTCGAATGGTCACGCTAATCCTCAAAAAATAGGGTCTTTTCGTGTGTCTTTGGCTTGCGTGCACCAGGGACTTGAAAAATACCCTTACAAATCCCATGTCTATTGGTAACGAAAGAGTGAAAACACCTGAAGCGGTGTTTTACAGGAGATAGATATGCGAATGGACAAACTGACCAATCCGCTGCAGCAGGCGCTCGGTGATGCGCAGTCGCTGGCGGTGGGTCGTGATCATTCGATGATCGAACCCGCTCACTTATTGAGCGCGTTCTTGAATCAGTCGGGTGGTGCGATTACCCCGTTACTGCAGAAAGCGGGTGCAAATTTAGCAACCCTGAAGTCGGGTGTTGAGCATGCATTGAGCAAGGTGCCTACCTTGGCCGATAGCACGGGCGACGTGCAGGGGTCCCAAGCGTTGGGCCGGCTGCTTAATCGGGCCGACAAATTGGCGCAAGAGCGCACGGATACTTATATCTCAAGCGATGTTGTCTTGCTCGCCATGATGGAGAAAAGCTCGCCGCTGGCGTCTTTGATGTCTGAAGCAGGTTTGAGCGAGCCGATGCTGAAGAAGGCGATTGATGATGTTCGCGGCGGTGATGGTGTGCAGTCAGCCGACGCGGAAGAGCAACGTCAGGCGCTCGAAAAATATACCGTTGATCTTACGGCACGAGCTGAAGCGGGCGAACTCGACCCGGTAATTGGCCGCGATGATGAAATTCGTCGCACGATTCAGGTGCTTCAGCGTCGGACGAAGAATAATCCCGTCCTCATTGGCGAGCCCGGTGTGGGTAAAACTGCGATTATTGAAGGGCTGGCTCAGCGCGTGGTTAATGGCGAAGTACCCGAGGGACTAAAAGGGAAGCGCATATTGGCGCTCGACCTGGGCTCATTGTTAGCCGGTGCCAAGTTCCGAGGTGACTTTGAGGAGCGTCTCAAGGCGGTCCTCAATGAGCTAGGTAAAGAGGACGGTCGGGTCATTCTCTTCATCGACGAGCTCCACACCATGGTGGGTGCAGGTAAGGCCGAGGGGTCGATGGATGCCGGCAACATGCTCAAACCTGCGCTTGCGCGTGGGGAGCTGCATTGTGTGGGTGCTACTACACTGAATGAATATCGACAGTATGTGGAGAAGGATGCGGCCCTTGAGCGGCGCTTTCAGCGCGTCTTGGTCGATGAGCCCAACGAGGAAGATACGATTGCCATTCTGCGTGGCCTCAAGGAACGCTATGAGGTACACCACTCCGTGGCCATTACGGACAGCGCCATCATTGCCGCAGCGCGTTTAAGTCAGCGTTACATCACCGATCGTCAGCTGCCCGATAAGGCGATTGATCTTATTGACGAAGCGGCAAGCCGCATTCGCATGGAGATTGACTCCAAGCCAGAGTCGATGGATCGACTCGAGCGTCGACTTATTCAGCTCAAGATCGAGCGCGAGGCGGTCAAGAAAGACACGACTGATGCGGCGATTAAGCAAGTTGAGCTCCTCGACGAGCAGATTGATGCCGTTCAGAAGGAGTTTGCTGATCTTGAAGAGGTTTGGACGGCTGAAAAGGCTGTCGTGCAGGGATCTGCTCAGATTAAGAGTGAGATTGAGCAAGCCAAACTCGACTTGGAAGCGGCGCATCGCGCGGGCGACCTCGCGCGCATGTCTGAAGTTCAGTACGGCGTGATTCCCGAGCTCGAGAAGCGGTTAGAGGCGGCTGAGGGGGCGGATACGCCTGCGCCAACACTCTTACGATCCAGAGTGACCGAGGATGAAGTGGCGGAGGTTGTATCGCGTTGGACCGGGATCCCTGTTTCAAAAATGCTCGAGGGAGATCGCAGCCGTTTGCTTCGGATGGAGGCATCGCTCAAAGAGCGGGTTGTAGGGCAGGACGAAGCTGTGACTGTCGTCTCCAATGCGGTGCGTCGCTCGCGTGCTGGTCTGTCAGATCCCAAGCGTCCGAATGGCTCGTTTTTGTTCCTGGGCCCTACAGGTGTGGGTAAGACGGAGCTGTGTAAGTCGCTCGCGGAGTTTTTGTTTGACTCCGAGCAGTCGATGATTCGTATCGACATGTCGGAGTTCATGGAGAAGCACTCGGTTGCGCGTTTAATCGGTGCGCCTCCCGGCTACGTGGGCTATGAGGAGGGTGGCTATCTGACTGAGGCAGTGCGACGGCGTCCTTACTCGCTTTTGCTCCTAGACGAAATTGAAAAGGCACATTCGGATGTCTTCAATATCCTACTTCAGGTGTTGGATGATGGTCGGCTGACGGATGGCCAAGGTCGCACAGTCGATTTTCGCAACACGGTCATTGTGATGACTTCGAACCTCGGCTCGGACATCATTCAGGACATGGCTGACGGGGACTACGATGACATGAAGCGCGAGGTCATGGGCGCAGTAGCGGACCATTTCCGTCCCGAGTTCATCAACCGTATTGATGAGTCCGTGGTATTCCACCCCTTGGGTGCTGAGCAGATTCGATCGATTGCGGAAATTCAGTTACGAGCGTTGTCGCAGCGTTTGGAAGAGCGCGAGCTAAAGCTCGAGATTTCGGATGCGGTATTCGAGCAGTTGTCACGGGTCGGTTTTGATCCGGTTTATGGGGCTCGACCGCTAAAGCGAGCTATTCAACAGCTAGTTGAGAACCCGCTGGCTCAAGCCATCCTCGAGGGTGAGTTCAGTCCGGGAGATAAGGTATTTGCGGCACTCGATGGCTCGTCGCTGAAGTTTGCGAGCGAGGCTATGATCGACAGAGGCCCGGAGCCACCAACGACAAAAAGCCTTCACTAACCCTCGCAAGCGATCGGCTGAACACTGAAGACTGGAGACCCGCTTTTGTGGGTCTTTTTTTGACGGATCTTTTGGGCGAGTCGTTTGTTGCCAGGCGTTCGTTGCAAGCCGTTTGTTAATAGCCCCATTTTGGGCAGATTTAGGGTGTTTTGAACGTCAATAATCACGATTTTCGATCATTTCTTGACTTCATAGGGGTCGATCAAGAAACTACGTCCCGTCACGCGAACGGCAACGGTTATTGGTGAGTACCCTCATCCTCTGGCCTACCTCTATAACGGGATAGTTATCTAGGCTGTTTGCGGGTTCCGTCAGTGTCTCGCAGGGTTATGCGATTCACGCTCGGGCTCGACACTGCGCTACCTCGCAGGGCGGCCGAACACGGGTTTCGTGATCGATGTTCTGGTAGGTGTCCGGATCGATCCGGCCAGTGGTTCGTGCGACAGACCTCGGTGCGCACGCTAGGAGCCTATTCACACTGCGTTCTCACAGTTAGGTATTAACACGGAGGGAGCGACACAATGGAACAATTGTCTGGCGGTGACATGATCGTCCGCGCACTCGAAGACGAGGGCGTTGAATACATCTTTGGATATCCGGGTGGTGCAGCGCTGCACATCTACGATTCCATCTTTAAAGCCAATTCAGTACCCCACATTTTGGTGCGCCACGAGCAGGCGGCGACGCATGCGGCCGACGGCTATGCGCGCGCGACCGGCAAGCCGGGTGTTGTGTTGGTGACATCAGGCCCAGGCGCGACCAATGCTATTACAGGCATCGCGACGGCCTACATGGACTCCATTCCTATGGTGGTCATTTCAGGCCAGGTACAAAGTCACTTGATTGGTGAGGACGCATTCCAGGAAACCGATATGGTCGGTATCTCGCGGCCCATCGTTAAGCACTCCTTCATGGTGCAGCGGACTGAAGATATTCCAAGCATTATCAAAAAAGCCTTTTACATTGCTACGACCGGTCGCCCCGGCCCCGTTGTTGTCGACGTGCCTAAGGATTTGACTCACCCAGAGCACAAATTCGATTACGAGTACCCAGACTCGGTCTCGATGCGCTCTTATCAGCCTTCCACCAAAGGTCACTCGGGCCAGGTGCGAAAGGCCGCACGCCTGTTACTCAATGCAAAGCGTCCCGTCATTTATGCGGGTGGTGGTGTGATTCAGGGTGAGGGCAGCGAGCTTTTGACGCAGCTGGCGCGAAAACTGAATTATCCTGTTACCAACACGTTAATGGGCTTGGGCGCTTATCCAGCCACGGACCGTCAGTTCTTGGGTATGCTGGGCATGCATGGCTTCTATGAAGCCAACATGGCGATGCACCACAGCGACGTGATTCTTGCCGTGGGCGCGCGTTTTGACGACCGTGTGACTAACACGGTTAGCAAATTTTGTCCGGGCGCAAAAATCATTCATATCGATGTCGATCCGGCCTCGATCGCCAAGATCGTTCCTGTTGACGTACCGATTGTGGGTCCTGTGACCACGGTATTGAGAGATCTCGACGCGCAGATTGATCAACAGCAGGCTTCCTCAGAGCGAACCATGCCCGATGCAGAGGCAATCGCTGACTGGTGGAGTCAAATTGATAACTGGCGCGCAGCGCATGGACTGTGGCATGGCCGCCGCTACGGTGAGTCTGATTTCATCATGCCGCAAGACGCCATTACCGCGCTTTACGAGGCGACCAATGGCGAAGCCTACGTTACCTCTGACGTGGGCCAACATCAGATGTTTGCGGCTCAGTACTACAAATTTGATTACCCCCGCCGATGGATTAACTCCGGTGGCTTGGGAACCATGGGTTTCGGTCTGCCTGCGGCCATGGGTATCAAACTGGCAATGCC
>DPGN01000007.1:495-1075 GCA_003523185.1 Halieaceae bacterium | reverse complement strand
GAGGCGTTTGCCATGAAAGATAAGCTTGTGTTCCTCGATATTTTCATTGAGCCGCACGAGCACGTTTATCCGATGCAGGTAGCCCCTAACGGTGCCATGAAAGATATGTGGCTAAGCAAAACGGAGAGGACTTGATTATGAGACGCATACTTTCCGTATTGATGGAGAACGAGCCCGGAGCACTGTCTCGCGTTGTCGGTTTGTTCTCGCAACGTGGCTACAACATCGAGAGCTTGAACGTCGCACCAACGACAGATCACACGCTGTCGCGACTAACACTGACGACAACGGGCGATGACCTCAAGATTGAGCAGATTACGAAGCATCTCAACAAGATTGTTGATGTGGTTAAGGTCGTCGATCTTACTGAGGGGGCGCACGTTGAGCGTGACATGCTGTTGGTCAAGGTGCGTGCTGAAGGCGCTCAGCGCGATGAGGTAAAGCGCACCACGGATATCTTCCGCGGCCAGATCATCGATGTGGGGCCAGCGACCTATATTGTGCAGCTCACGGGCCCGATCGATAAACTCGATTCGTTCCTGTCAGCTCTGGGCGAAGCAGAAATACTCGAGGTCGTTCG
>DPGN01000007.1:0-201 GCA_003523185.1 Halieaceae bacterium | reverse complement strand
CTTAATTTATAAGAAGTATTAAGGCTCAAGTATGCCAACGATGCGCGCGCGCACCACCCGACGTTTGTCTTTAGTTCCCATTCTCTTTTTGGCTCTGATGCTAGCAGCTTGTGGCGGTGGCGGTGGTGGCTCGAGCACACCGACCGCTCCGCCGACAGGCGGCGGCGGTAGTGGAAGCAGTGGCGGCGGTTCAACCGCCGA
>DPGN01000006.1:8224-16407 GCA_003523185.1 Halieaceae bacterium | reverse complement strand
TATTCATCGACAATCATTCCCAGTCGTAGCTTGCGCTGCTGGAAGTGTCGAAGCTGAATGTGTAACGCGGTATTTTCAGGGGTAAAGTAGGGCTCTTGTAGTTCGCGCAGCAGTGCAGAGCGCTCGAGCTTACCTTTGTTGAGACATCGACCGATGTGGCGCAGGTGTAAGACGCCTTCGATCTTATTGATATCGCCCGCGAACACGGGCACCAGCGTGTGGGTACTGCCGGTTAGACGACTCAGTATCGTCTCGTCATCATCTTCAAGATCAATACCGTAGATCTCATTTCTAGGCACCATAATGTCGTTCACGGTGACCTGTTCAAGATCAAGGATATTGACCAGCATGTTGCGGTGTCTGCGAGGTATAAGACCGCTCGACTCGTTCACAATGGTGCGAAGCTCTTCCTGTGTCAGCGCATCCTCGCTCGACGCATCAGCTTTGAATCCGAACAATGACAGCAAGCTATTGGTAATTGCATTGATGGCCCAGACCAATGGCATGATGAGTTTCATCAGCGGTAGCAAAATCACGCTAGCAGGAAAGGCCACTTTTTCCGGATGCAGGGCCGCAATGGTTTTGGGCGTAATTTCCGCGAAAATCAAAATCACGATTGTCAGTGTGATTGTCGCAATCGCGATGCCTGCATCGCCGTACAGACGAATGGCTACGACGGTTGCGATAGCAGATGCCAGAATATTGACCAGATTGTTACCAATCAGGATGAGACCAATCAATCGGTCCGGCCGCGCGAGCAGTTTACCGGCGCGTAGCGCACCCTTATGTCCTTGCTGTTGCAAGTGCTTCAGGCGGTAACGGTTGAGTGCCATCATGCCTGTCTCGGAGCTGGAGAAGAAACCAGAGAGAAGGATGAGGCCAGCCAAGATGGCAAAGAGAAGTCCCAGCGGGGCGTCGTTCAAACTTTAAGGTTGGGCGTTAGCATGTTTGGTGATTGTTGAGAAAAAACGGACGGGTAGCAACCCTGTTTTTCTCAGTTGAGTACTAATTCCAACACCAGCTTTGAGCCATAGAAACCGAGTGTCAGAAGGGCAAAGCCACTGGCACACAACATGACAGCCGTATTAACTCGCCAGCCGTGCCTGAAATGTCCGGTCGCTAAAATGCCGTAAACAATCCAAGCGATAACGGTAAGAACCGTTTTATGGATCAAATGTTGCGCGAACAAGTCTTCAACATAGTAGACCCCGGCGACGATGGAAACGCTGAGAATGACGGTGCCCGTAAGTATAAGCTCGAACATCAGTTGCTCGGTTGCATCCAGCGGTGGAAGTCGACGGATTAAGCCGCGGGTCTTGTGCTGTCGCAGCAGACGACTTTGTTGAAGTACCAGTAATCCCTGCAGCATCGCCAGACCAAAAAGCGCATAGGCAATGATGGATGTGGAAATATGGAGTAGCAGTCCGCGCGGAGTCTCCGTCATGGGTCGCGCTGTCTCGTGAGTGAGCGTTGCAACGAGCACCGAAATAGCCGCAAGTGGGAAGATGGCGATCAGCAAGGTTTGTAGCGGGCGAGCGATCACAATCAGCACGCTCAGCACGCCCATGAGCCAGAAAGTGATGGAGGCGACCTTGTAGAAGCCAAAACTTGCGCTAACCGAGGTGGCGCCGGCGTAGATCACGTAGCCATGCAGTGCCAATGCAATGAGACCCGGTACCAGGACCGCTTTGGGCAGGGTTTCCTCTCGCTTTTCCAGTCGAAGAAGCTGACGCACGGCCGTGTATAAGTACAGTGCTGCCGCACCGGTAGCCATTAGCGCAAGTAGCTGACTGACGTCACTGTCTGGCATTGAGAATACCTTGCTCCCCTAATTATTTTTTTCGCCTAGGCGTATACTACGCGGTTCCAGCGTCCGCGACACTGTTATTCGATATAGGTAGAGACATGTTTGAAAGCTTGAGTGAACGTCTATCGGCCAGCCTCAAGGCGATGGCGGGCAAATCCCGCCTCACTGAAGACAATATTCGAGAAACCCTGCGCGAAGTGCGCATGGCGCTTTTGGAAGCTGACGTCGCACTATCTGTGGTCAGGGATTTTACTGATAGGGTAAAGGAACGTGCGGTCGGTACTCAGGTGTCCTCGAGTCTTTCTCCCGGCCAGGAGTTTCTTAAAATTGTTCAGGCCGAACTTCAAACGGTCATGGGAGAAGCCAACGAGCAACTCAATCTGGCCGCCCAACCGCCGGCCGTTGTTATGGTCGCCGGTCTGCAGGGTGCGGGTAAAACGACCTCGGTCGCCAAACTGGCTCGCTATCTCATGGAACGAGAAAAGAAAAAGGTCACTGTCGTTAGCGCCGATGTGTACCGTCCAGCGGCCATCAAACAGCTTGAAACCCTAGCCGAAGAGGTCGGCGCCCGCTTTGAGCCCTCGACAGTGGACGAGCATCCCGTTGATATCGTTAACCGTGCACTGAAGAACGCCAAGACGGCATTCAGCGACGTTCTGCTGGTCGATACGGCAGGCCGACTCGCCATTGATGAAGAGATGATGGCTGAGATTAGCGCGCTCCATAAGGCGATTAATCCTGTAGAGACGCTGTTTGTTATCGATGCCATGACCGGTCAGGACGCTGTGAATACAGCGACCGCCTTTGATCGAGCCTTGGCACTCACGGGCGTGATCCTGACCAAGGTCGATGCCGATACCCGCGGGGGTGCCGCGCTGTCAGTCCGCTCTGTAACGGGTAAGCCTATTAAGTTTATGGGTGTTGGTGAAAAGACTGAGGCGCTCGAGCCGTTTTATCCTGATCGCCTAGCTTCACGTATTTTGGGTATGGGCGATTTACTCTCGCTTATTGAGGATGCCGAGCGAAAGGTCGATAAGAAGAAGGCCCAACGTCTCGCGAAGAAAGTTGAGAAGGGTGGTCGCTTTGATCTCGAAGATTTCCGTGACCAGCTCCAGCAGATGAAAAATATGGGCGGCATTGGTGCCATGCTCGACAAGATGCCTGGTATGGGCGGCATGGCACAGGCGGCACAATCGCAGTTGGATACGAAGCAGTTCGATCGTATGGAGGCAATGATTAACTCCATGACACCCAAAGAACGCAAAAACCCAGATCTCATCAATCCATCGCGTAAGCGGCGCATCACTGCGGGATCGGGAACAGCGGTGCCTGACCTCAACCGCCTGCTCAAGCAGCACAAGCAGATGCAGAAAATGATGAAGAAAATGAAGGGCGGTGGTATGCAACGCATGATGCGTGGCATGGGCGGTATGATGGGTGGCGGTGGTGGTATGCCTCCCGGTGGTGGCTTGCCTCCGGGTTTTCCCAGGCGTTAATTATTCCGTCTCTGAGGTCTTTAAACCTGAGCGGACTTCATGTAGTCTTCGCGACCTCAAATTTTGCTGTGGGATACACCCCGGCGGTAAACAGCTAGGACATAGTCATGGTTACAATTCGTCTCTCACGAGGTGGTTCTAAAAAGCGCCCCTTCTATCACGTGACCGTTACGGACAGCCGTAACTCGCGCGACGGACGTTTTATCGAGCGCGTCGGATTCTTCAATCCCATTGCGCGCGGTCAGGAAGAGCGTCTTCGTATCGACACTGATCGTATTGATGCATGGGTTGCCAAGGGTGCTCAACTTTCACCCCGCGTTGCTCGTCTGATCAAAGAAGCGGCAACCGAAGCAGCCGCTGCAGCCTAATAGGTCACCGGTGGCGGCTCCAGACGCCACATCACATCTTATTTCCATCGCCACTGTTGTTGGTGTTTATGGAATCAAGGGCTGGGTCAAGGTTCGCATTAATCTTGAAGACCCAGCCGCGCTTACCTCACTTTCACCCAAGCAGCTGAATGATCCACGTGGCAAGCGTGTCCGATCGGTTGACATCACGGCTGTGCGATCGCAAGGAAGGGGATTCATTGCGAAGCTTGCAGGCGTGGATGATCGAAATGCAGCGGAGTTGCTCCGAGGTCACTCCATCCAGATACCTGAATCTTCGCTTCCCGGTCTGAACGATGGTGAATTTTATTGGCGTGATCTGATCGGTTGTCGGGTCGAGCTCAGCGTCGACGACAAAAACCTCAGCCTGGGTTGCGTCGATCACCTCATTGAAACCGGTGCGAACGATGTCCTGGTGGTCCGACCCACGGAAGAGAGCATTGATGATCGAGAGCGCTTGATCCCATGGCTTGAAGACGATGTGATTCTGGCGGTCGATATCGAATCACGGCGAATTTCTGTTAGGTGGCATCCGGATGACTAACGAGGTCATGCTGTCTAAATTCGGCTTTATCAGCATCTTCCCAGAGATGATCAGTGCTGTTACCGATTGGGGTGTCACGGGCAGAGCGGTGCGGGACGGTCGATGCAGTATTGAAGTGATCGATCCGCGTGAGTTTGCCGCCGACAAACATGGGTCTGTGGATGACAGGCCCTATGGCGGCGGACCGGGTATGGTGATGACTGCGCCGATCATGACAGCCGCAGTGGAGAGCGCTAAAAATCTTCTGGGCGATCAGGCGACCGTTATTGCCATGAGTCCCCAAGGGCATGTTGTGGACGAGCGATTATTGACGACTCTGTTGCAGCAAAAGTCGCTCATTTTTATCGCTGGGCGTTACGAAGGTTTTGATGAGCGCTTTGTTTCGCGATCCGTAGATATTGAGTTATCGGTTGGCGATATCGTGGTCAGTGGCGGTGAAATACCGGCCATGTTGGTTATGGATTCGTTAATTCGTCGCATTCCGGGTGTTTTAGGTGACGAATTGTCCGCAGAACAGGACTCTTTTGTTGACGGATTGCTCGACTGTCCGCACTATACGCGCCCTGAGATTTTTGAGGGTGAGGCAGTGCCATCTGTGCTGCTCAGCGGTGACCACGCACGTATCGCCGATTGGCGTGCGGCCCAGTCGCTGAAACGGACCCTCGAGCGAAGGCCAGACCTGATTTCTGAGTTTGACCTGAGCGATGAACAGCGGAGCTTGTTAGCGCGTTGGGAGATGCAGTAAGGACCTTAATAGGGTTTAGCATCCAAACATGAGCAGCGCCTAAGAGTAGGTGTTTGCGACATAAGCGACCGCCAGAAAACGAGATTATGAGATTAACGTGTGCCGCTGCTCGCCGAAGAGTAGTAAGCCAAGGAGATAGCCATGAGTGCCAACAAAATTATTGCGGAGCTTGATGCTGAGCAAATGACAAAAGATGTTCCTGCCTTTGCGCCTGGAGACACTGTTGTTGTTCAGGTAAAGGTGAAGGAAGGTAACCGCGAGCGTCTTCAGGCATTCGAAGGTGTCTGCATTGGCAAGCGTAACCGCGGCCTGAACTCAGCTTTCACAGTGCGAAAGATCTCTCACGGTGTAGGTGTTGAGCGGACTTTCCAGACATATAGTCCTCTGGTTGACTCGATTTCAGTTAAGCGCCGTGGTGATGTGAGACAGGCCAAGCTTTACTACTTGCGTGAGCTGTCCGGTAAGGCGGCACGCATCAAGGAAAAGCTGTCTTAAGACACTTCTGTGGGCGAGGTCAGCAATGAGTCGCCTGATTTCCTCCGAACTCGATCGTTTTGTCACAGCGCTTTGGCTGGAGAGAGGCCTGAGCGATAATACCTGCCAAGCGTATAGGCGCGACGTACAGGGTCTCGATCGCTGGCTCTCCGAGCAGCGTGAGAGCGATGCCTTGGCAGCCTCAGAATCGGATATACAGGCCTACCTAGGCGCGAGATTGGCGAAAGGCAGTTCACACCGGTCCATTTCACGATTGCTCTCGAGCCTGCGAAGTTTTTATCAGTACCTCGTGCGAGAGGGCGATATTCCAGCGGACCCTACACAGCACCTTGAGCGACCAAAACCCTCTCGTCCCTTACCGAAGTCATTATCGGAGGCCGAGGTAGATCGACTACTGGCCGCACCCGACACTGCTGTCGCTGTGGAGCATCGGGATTTGGCCATGCTCGAGGTCTTATACGCCTGTGGTCTGCGTGTTTCCGAGTTAGTCGAACTGACGTTACCGCAACTCAGCCTAAATCAAGGTGTGGTGCGTGTATTGGGTAAAGGTGGAAAAGAGCGATTGGTGCCATTGGGTGAAGCCGCAATTGACACCGTGAGCGATTACATCCGTTCCTCACGTCATGATTTGTTGGGTGGAAAACAGAGCGATGTGCTGTTCCCCTCGACGCGTGGGACAAGGATGACTCGCCAGACCTTTTGGTATCGTATTAAAATCTACGCTCGGCGAGCGAGCATTGAGGCCAGTTTATCGCCTCACACCTTACGTCATGCATTCGCAACGCATTTGATTAACCACGGTGCGGATTTGCGTGTCGTTCAAATGTTGCTTGGGCACAGTGATCTGACGACGACACAGATTTATACGCATGTAGCGCGAAGTAGAATGCAAGCGCTTCATGAAAAGCACCATCCGAGAGGCTAAAGTGGTGAAACGAAAGCTAACAAAATGGTTTTTGACTGCGATCAGCATGTGTATTGGCATTATGGCGACTGCAGCTATAGCCAGTGAGGATGAACGGTTTGCTGCGGCGAAATCACGGCTCGAGGCAGGCCTGTCGGCCATGGTGGGCAGTGCTATCACGATTGACCGAGTATCTGCGACTGAATCTGACGATCTTATCGAAGTGGCAATCGTCGACGGTCCCGTCCTCTATGCGACGCGCGACGGAAGCTTTCTCCTTCTTAATGGTGATTTGCTAAGAGTCACCTCATCGTCGGTCTCTAATTTGTCCGAGGAGCGCCGAATTACAGATCGCCTCGCGCTCATCGGTGACTTAGATACGAATGAGATGATTGTTTTCTCGCCTCTGGATCCACCCAAAGCGCATATCACTGTCTTTACTGACATCACCTGCGGTTTTTGCCGGAAGCTGCACCTGGAAATGGATGATTTCAATCGAAGGGGCATAGAGGTTAGGTATTTGGCCTTCCCTAGGGGCGGTATGGCGTCACAGGGAGCGAAGCAGTTGGCAACAGCATGGTGTGCCAGGAATCGAGAGGCGACGCTGACCTCGCTCAAGTCGGGCGTTGAAATGCCGCTTAACGATTGCGAGGGAAATCCGGTGGCCGAGCACTACGCTTTGGGTAACCGTTTGGGAGTCCGAGGAACGCCTGCCATCGTAACCAGTGATGGTCAGATGATACCGGGGTACCGATCAGCTTCAGATATCGCAAGTCTATTGGGTATCGAGTAAGCCCGTCACGGTAGTGACAGTCAGGAAAGGTGAATGAATCAGCAGTTTCAACGCATTGAACGGTTACCGCCGTATGTCTTCAATATCATTGGCGAGTTGAAGCAGGCTGCGCGCGCGCGTGGTGAAGATATTATCGACTTTGGCATGGGGAACCCCGATCAGCCCACGCCTGAGCACATCGTCGACAAGCTCAAAGAAACGGTTAATCGCGGAGATACTCATCGGTATTCCCAGTCCAAGGGCATCCCACGACTGCGGAAGGCCATCTGTGACTGGTACCAGTCGCGTTACGAAGTTGAACTCGATCCTGCTAGCGAGGCTATTGTGACGCTTGGCTCCAAAGAGGGGTTAGCACACCTCGCGCTGGCGACAACAGGTGTTGGTGATGCGATTCTAGTACCCAACCCCTCGTATCCGATTCACCCTTACGGATTTGTCATTTCAGGCGCAGATCTGCGCCATGTACCGATGACCGAAGAGGGCGACTTTTTTGCGGAGTTGGACAAGGCCATCCGTACCAGCTATCCCAAGCCCAAAATGCTCGTGCTTAACTTTCCATCCAACCCAACGGGTGACTGCGTTGAGCTGGATTTTTTCGAAAAAGTCGTTGCGATCGCTCGCGAGCACAAAATCTGGGTGGTTCACGATCTCGCTTATGCCGACCTCGTCTTCGATGGCTATAAAGCGCCCAGCATCCTACAGGTGCCCGGCGCAATGGAGGTTGCTGTCGAATTTTTCACCCTCTCAAAGAGCTATAACATGCCCGGCTGGCGCGTTGGTTTTTGTTGCGGTAACAAGGAATTAATCGCGGCGCTCACCCGCATAAAGTCGTATCTGGACTACGGTATTTTCACGCCCGTTCAGGTAGCGGCTATCACAGCGCTGGAGTCTGATCAGACCTGCGTGGAAGAGATCCGGCAGATGTACAAAAGCCGGCGCGACGTGCTCTGTAAGGGTTTAAATGGCGCCGGTTGGCCCGTTACGCCTCCCAAGGCGACGATGTTTGTTTGGGC
>DPGN01000006.1:0-8099 GCA_003523185.1 Halieaceae bacterium | reverse complement strand
AAAGAAGCGGGCGTGGCAGTGTCGCCTGGACTTGGTTTCGGTGAGTATGGTGAGGGATACGTGCGATTCGGTCTTATCGAGAACGAGCATCGGACACGTCAGGCACTGAGGGGCATTAAAAAAGTATTCCGCGCTGGGCTTCCCAGTGACTGGAAAGCAGAATGAGAACGCAAACGATAAAAGTTGGTATCTGTGGGCTCGGTACTGTGGGTCAAGGCGTGATTGCCTTACTGTCCGAGGGTGGAGAAGTATTGAGTAATCGTGTGGGCGGAACGATGGAACTTGTTCATGTTGCGACGAGAACACGCAAGCCAGAGGTGGATACCCTGGGTGCGAGAGATTCGCGCGATGTCTTTGATGTGGCTCGCGATCCTAATGTTGATGTGCTGATTGAGCTTATCGGTGGCACAACGGCTGCCAAGGATCTTGTTATCGAAGCACTGAACCAGGGTAAGCACGTGGTAACGGCAAATAAGGCGCTACTGGCAGATCATGGTGAAGAGCTGTTTGCTTTGGCAGAGTCAAAGGGCGTTGCACTGCGTTTTGAGGCGGCTGTCGCGGGTGGAATTCCGGTCATTGAAGCGGTTAAGACCAGCCTTGCTGGCAACCATATCTCATCGGTTGCCGGCATTATTAATGGTACTGGTAATTTTATTCTCACTGAGATGGCGGCGAAGGGTCGAGAGTTTTCTGATGTCCTCGCCGAGGCGCAAGCACTGGGCTATGCGGAAGCGGATCCGACGTTTGATGTCGATGGTACCGATGCTGCGCAGAAGCTTGTATTGCTTGCTTCACTCGCTTTTGGTGCACGCATTGACGCAAATGTGCCATTCAAACAAGGCGTCGATAGTGTGGCGCCAGCGGATATCGAGTATGCGCGAGAACTGGGCTATCGCATCAAGCATTTGGGTATAGCGAAATGCGAGAATGATACGCTGCAATTGAGAGTGCATCCGACGCTGATCCCCGAGTCCAAGGCGCTTGCTCAGGTGGATGGTGTTCTCAATGCCGTAATGATCAACGGGTCTGGAGTGGGGGAGTTGTTGTTGGTAGGGCCAGGCGCAGGATCACGCCCGACCGCAAGCGCTGTCATGGCCGATGTTGTCTCAGTTGCGCGCTCGATCGCTAGTAACGAGCAACCGAGCATCCACAGCATGGGGGTAGGTGTCAGTGCCATGTCACAGCCCGTTATTGCTGACATCAACGAGGTTTCATCGGCTTGGTATCTTCGCCTTGAAGCGGAGGATAAGCCCGGAGTCATGGCCTCGCTGACGCAGTGTCTGAGTCAACACGGGATTGGCATCGAGTCATTAATTCAAAAGCCCGAAAGCGCAGCGCTCGCGAAGGTGCCCGTCATTCTTATGACAGATGAGGCACCCACGCGAGCTATCGAGCAGGCGATTGCCGACATTGAGGCTCTGCCCTCCGTCGGCGGATCTGTTACTTGCCTTCGCGTCGAAAACTTTTAGTCCGAGGACGTCTCTACTATGTCGATACGCTATGTGAGTACCCGAGGCCAGGCGCCCGAGCTCAATTTTGAAGACGTATTATTAGCAGGCCTAGCCTCGGATGGTGGCTTGTATGTGCCCACCGAATTGCCAACGTTTAGCCGTGAGCAGCTGATAGCCATGCGGGGTATGAGCTATCCCGATCTCGCGTATGAGATTGTCTCGCCATTTGTGGGGGACTGCATTGATGAGGCTGACCTTCGCGCAATCTTGAAGGAAACCTATGCCGAGTTCAGACATCCGGCGATAGCGCCGCTAGTCCAGCTCGATCACAATCAATGGGTGTTAGAACTGTTCCAAGGGCCAACCCTGGCCTTTAAAGATTTCGCTCTCCAGCTACTCGGGCGACTGCTCGATCACGTGCTGGCGCGCCGTGGCGAGAAAGTGGTTGTTATGGGCGCCACCTCCGGCGATACTGGCAGCGCGGCAATCGAAGGTTGTCGGCGATGTGAGAACATCGACATTTTTATCCTGCATCCTAATCAGCGCGTGTCAGAAGTTCAGCGTCGACAGATGACGACGGTAATTGCACCCAATATTCATAATCTAGCGATTCAGGGTAACTTTGATGATTGTCAGGCAATGGTGAAGGCCAGTTTTGTCGCAGAGTCCTTCCTACCTGATGGCCGACGTCTCGTCGCTGTTAATTCGATTAATTGGGCTCGCATCATGGCTCAGATCGTTTACTACTTTTACTCGGCGCTTGCCCTCGGTCGCTTGGATGCACCCACGAGTTTCTCGGTGCCGACCGGAAACTTCGGCGATATTTTTGCGGGGTATCTCGCGAAGAAAATGGGTCTGCCCATTGAGAAGCTGGTCATCGCGACCAATAAGAACGACGTACTCCACCGTGTGCTGACAGAAGGCGTTTACTCTCGCCTGACACTCGAGCCGACGTTGTCGCCCAGCATGGATATTACGGTTTCATCCAATTTTGAACGTTTATTGTTTGACCTTGCTGGTCGAGACGGCGACGAACTGAGTCGATGGATGGCTACCTTCGTGGAGGGAGGCTTGGCGTTGTCTGACCAGGCGCTAGAGCAAACCAAAGCGATGTTTGACAGCCACCGCTGTTCGGATGATGAAACCTGCGAAGAGATTGCGCAGGTTTGGTCCAATAATGGTTACCTAATTGACCCCCACACTGCGATTGGTACAAAAGCTGCGAGGGTTTGTCACGGAGACAGTCTGGCGGCGATGGTTACCTTGGCAACGGCGCATCCCGCTAAATTTCCTGCCGCTATTGAAGCGTCGGGTATTGGCGTCGAGGCTCAATTGCCACATCACCTGGCTGATCTATTCGATCGTCCAGAAGCATTTCATGTACTTCCCAATGATCTCGCTGTCGTTCAAACCTTCATGGCCGGTAATTGCCGCGCCTGATGAGTGAGGTCATAGAGCACCGTCAAGGCGTCATTTCACCCGCTCTTCGTGATGCGTCTCTGCCACGAGCGTTGAAACAGATTTACGCCAATCGTGGCGTGGATAATCTCAACGATATTTCACTACCGTTGAATCAGCTCTTGCCCCCAAACGCTCTGAAGGGCGCTCAAGAGGCGGCAGAGATGTTGGCAGATGCGATTGAGTTTCAGGCGAGCGTCGTCATCGTGGGCGATTTTGATGCCGATGGTGCCACTAGCTGTGCGCTAGCGGTGTCACTTCTGAAGCAGATGGGTCTAGAGGAAGTCACCTATCTAGTCCCAAATCGTTTCGAATACGGCTACGGACTTACGCCCGAAATTGTCGGTATTGCGGCGCAGTATCAGCCTGACGTGTTGATGACAGTTGATAACGGTATTGCCAGCATCGATGGTGTAATGGCGGCGCGTATGCTGGGAATGAGCGTCATCGTGACTGACCACCATCTACCGGGTGCCGAGCTGCCAGAGGCGGATATCATTGTTAATCCCAATCAACCCGGGTGCTCGTTTCCCAGCAAGGCGCTGGCGGGTGTTGGCGTGATGTTCTACGTGCTCACGGCACTTCGAGCTGAATTACGGCAACGTGGCTGGTTTGAAACCATGGGTATCGAGATGCCTAATTTGGCAGACGCACTTGATTTGGTAGCTCTCGGTACGGTCGCAGACGTTGTACCACTCGACAAAAATAACCGGACCTTAGTGGCGGCGGGTATTGCACGGATGCGAGCCGGTAGAGCGCGACCTGGCATCGAGGCATTGTTTGAAGTGGCCGGACGCGACATAAGATCGGTGTCATCCACTGACCTCGGCTTCATAGCTGGGCCGCGGATTAATGCGGCGGGACGCCTGGATGACATGTCAGTTGGCATCGAATGCTTACTCTCCGAGTCGTCCTTTGCAGCACGAGAGTTGGCGACCCAGCTCAATGATTACAACCGGGAGCGCAGAGATATTGAGAGCTCAATGCAGGCTGATGCGTTAGTCTTGCTGGAAAATGGGACTTTCTCGGTCTCAAACACCGACTTTGCATTATCACTCTACCAAGCGGACTGGCACCAAGGCGTTGTTGGTATTTTGGCATCGCGAATCCGCGAGCGTTTCCATCGACCCACACTTATTTTTGCGCAAGCAGGTGATGGTGAGTTAAAGGGATCTGGGCGCTCCATTGCTGGGTTTCATCTACGTGATGCACTAGACCGTGTCGCTACGCTCAACCCGGGCCTAATTTCCAAGTTTGGTGGTCATGCTATGGCGGCGGGGCTGAGCCTGTCTGAGAGCAACTTGCCTCAATTCCGAGACGCGTTTAATCATGTGGCGTCAGAGGTTATGAACGGTACATTGCCTGACCAAGTCCATTTAACGGATGGAGCGCTAGAGGCGGTGGATATGACGCTGCAGCTGGCAGAAGCTATCGACTCTGGCGGACCGTGGGGTCAGGCCTTCGAAGCCCCATCGTTTGATGGTGTTTTTGGGATTGCTGACATGCGTGTAGTGGGCGAGAAGCACCTTAAATTCCGCTTGATAACCGATGTGGGAATGCTGGATGCGATTGCGTTTAACGCAGATGTCGAGACCTGGATGACTGATCGGCCTGCAGCAGTCCGATGTGTCTACAGGCCATCGGTCAATGAGTACAGAGGTGAGCGCAAGCTTCAGCTGCAGCTCGATATCATTTGGCCTGCCCAATCCCACTGATCGTATGGAACTCGCAGGCCGGCTCAGATAGAATCGGCGCCCCGTCAGGACACCGGAATAGTTCGTGGAAATTGCTCCCCTCATAAACCAACTGAAAGATATTCGCGCTCGTACAGACGTGCTTCGGGGGTATCTTTGACTTTCCTCATAAGAAGGATCGCCTGGCCGAGGTAGAGCTCGAATTAGCCGAGCCCACTATCTGGGATGATCCCGACAAAGCACAAAGTCTGGGCCGCGAGCGCGCATCACTAGAACTGGTGGTTCACACCATCGAAACGCTGGATGCGGGTCACGAAGATGGTGTTGCGCTGCTAGAGTTAGCGCAAGCTGAGGAGGATCAGGAAACCGCAGACGAAGTCGCTAGCGATATTGAAAAGCTGATCGCGCAGCTCGAGACCCTTGAGTTCCGTCGCATGTTTGCAGGTGAAATGGATCCCAACAATGCCTTCCTCGATATTCAAGCAGGATCAGGTGGCACTGAGGCGCAGGATTGGGCAGAGATGCTGCTGCGAATGTACCTGCGATGGGGTGAGAGCAAGGGCTTCAAGACAACCTTGGCCGAAGTCTCCGCGGGCGAAGTGGCGGGTATAAAAAGTGCCACGGTTCAATTTGAGGGCGAGTATGCCTTTGGATGGTTACGAACTGAGACAGGTGTTCACCGTTTGGTCCGAAAATCACCCTTTGATAGCGGCGGACGACGGCATACCTCATTTTCGTCGGTCTTCGTCTCCCCGGAAATTGATGACAATATAGAAATTGACATAAACCCTGCTGATCTCCGCATTGATACCTATCGGTCTTCCGGCGCGGGTGGACAGCACGTCAACACGACGGATTCGGCGGTGCGAATTACCCACGAGCCGTCTGGTATTGTCACCAGCTGCCAGACGGAGCGCTCCCAGCATCAGAACAAAGACAACGCCATGAAGCAGCTCAGGGCGAAGCTCTATGAAATGGAGATGCTAAAGCGAAGTGCGGAGAAGCAAGCCATGGAAGACAGCAAAGCGGATATTGGCTGGGGAAGTCAGATTCGATCATACGTATTGGATGATTCGCGCATAAAAGATTTACGAACAGGTGTAGAGAACCGCAACACGCAGGCGGTATTGGATGGTGCGCTTGACCCCTTTATTGAGGCTTCCCTGAAAAAGGGCCTGTAACCTAGGACAGCTTATGACTGACCCAACTTCAACAGACGAAAACAAGCTCATTGCGGAGCGTCGTACCAAACTCGCGAATTTGCGTGAGGCGGGTAACGCCTTTCCTAATGATTTTCATCGCACGGCCATGGCGGGTGATCTGCAGGCACAATTTGGTGCCGAGACCAAAGAGGCGCTTGCTGAGCAAAACCATTCCTTTGCTGTTGCTGGGCGGCTGATTCGTAACCGAGGCGCGTTTTTGTTGATCCAGGACGGATCGGACACAATTCAGCTTTATATCGACCGCAAGGGCTTAACCGAAGACACGCTCGATGCCATTAAAAGCTGGGATCTGGGCGATATCGTGGCGTCGTCTGGTGTGCTCTGTAAGAGCGGGAAGGGCGATCTCTATATCAATATGGAGTCTGCGCAACTGCTTACAAAGGCGTTAAGGCCACTTCCTGACAAGTATCACGGACTTGCGGATCAAGAACTTCGATACCGTCAGCGCTATGTCGACCTAATCGCGAATCCTGAGGTTCGCGAGACCTTTCAGATACGATCTCGCGTGATCGCGTTTGTGCGCTCGTTTTTGGATCGCCATGGATTTATGGAGGTGGAGACGCCGATGCTGCACCCGATTCCCGGTGGTGCGACCGCGCGTCCCTTTGCAACTCATCACAATGCGCTCGACATGCCGATGTTCATGCGCATTGCACCTGAGCTGTATTTGAAACGCTTGACAGTCGGTGGTTTTGAAAAGGTCTACGAGATTAATCGCAACTTCCGTAATGAGGGGCTCTCAACCCGTCACAACCCCGAGTTCACCATGCTGGAATTTTACTGGGCTTATGCGGACTACCGGGACGCAATGGATCTAACAGAACAGTTGCTACGCGAGCTGTCACAAGAGGTGCTCGGGACGACCGTGGTGCCCTGCGGTGATGACAGCATTGATTTTAGCCGACCGTTTGACCGTATGACGGTCACTGAAGCCATCCTTACACACAATTCGATGATAACGGCTGAGCAGCTGGCGTCTCGTGAATCAGCTTCCGCAGTACTGTCAGGCCTCGGCATCGACGTTAAAGCCGGTTGGGGACTTGGCCGTATACACATGGAGATATTCGAGGAGACCGCTGAGCACCAATTGATACAACCGACCTTCATCACTGAATATCCGACCGAAGTATCGCCATTGGCGCGTCGTAACGATGACAACCCAGACGTCACTGATCGGTTTGAGTTTTTTGTAGGGGGTCGTGAATTGGCTAATGGCTTCAGCGAATTGAACGATGCCGAAGATCAGGCGGAGCGATTCAGAGCGCAAGTGGCCGAGAAAGATGCAGGCGACGATGAAGCGATGCATTACGACCACGATTATATCCGCGCGCTGGAGTATGGCTTACCGCCAACAGCAGGAGAGGGCATTGGTATTGATCGGTTGGTGATGCTCCTGACGAATTCACCCTCTATTCGCGATGTGATTCTTTTCCCTCATATGCGGCCAGAGTGAATTAGTCACAACGTAAAGCAAAAAGACTGCTATTCTCCAGCCATGAACACGTTCAGACACAAGCGATGGCTCCCTTCGTCGGCACTAGTGGCAATTGTTATGCTAGCTGGTTGTCAGACCGCCCCAGTCGCGGAAGAGGAGGTGTCTGCGCCCGTTGAGACGTCTCCCGCGGTGGTCAGTGAAACCGTGCCTGAGCTCAACATCCCAGAGTCAATTGTCGATGCTAGTTGCGATTGTTCTGAAGTGGTGGCCGAACCCGAGGAAACGTACTTCGATCGAGGCGTGCGAGCGCTAGCTGCTAGGGACTATGCTCAGGCACTCAGCTATTTCGAACGCCATGCGGAGGCTGAATCTGACAATGCGCAACGGGAAGCTGAAATCGGACTGGCTTTCATCGCTGTGCTCCGCGCAGACCGCAACGATGGTAGTTCGTCGCAAGCATTGGATGATCGTGCTGAAATCATGTCTTTGGCGCTGGCCTTGCTGACGCAGCTTGAGGACCGTGTTTCTGAGCTGGGTAAGAAAAACTCCAAGTTAGCGAGCGATCTGAAGAAGCGGGAGGCCGTTCTAAAACGGCTTCGCGAGCTCACATTGGGGCAATTGGAAGACTAACGTCGAACCGAGATCCTTCATCGGGTGTGGAGGAGAGTTCCACTGATCCACCCAGCATGTCACAAAAGTTGCTCACGATAGCCAAGCCCAGTCCTGTACCACCGTAATTAACACTGGTTTTACTGTCACCTTGCACAAAGGCCTGAAAAACCTTCGCCTGCTGCTCCTCGGTCATGCCGATACCGCTGTCTGCCACACTGAGATGCAA
>DPGN01000017.1 GCA_003523185.1 Halieaceae bacterium | reverse complement strand
AAGACGTACTCGGTTAACGCAGTCACTCGCGATATGGCACAGCGTGCTCATCACACATCAGCCAGGTTTGGCCGCGACCAATCTGAGTTCGATGCCTGTGGTTTCACCGAATACTGGCATGAGGATTTCACAGCACCTTTTGTGGCGGAATCTCCGCTGCAGTTAGGTCTTACATTGGCAGAGCACCTGCCACTGACTATCAACGGTACGCACCTCGTCATCGGCTCTATCGAGCAGATTCACTTATCCGATCATGCACGGCGAGACGACGGAACGCTGGATCTTCAAAGCATGGATATTGTTGCGGGCGTTGGCCTTGATGCTTATCACAGTGTGAGTACAGGCCAACGTTTCACCTACGCAAAACCGGACCGCCCCCCAGAACTTATCTAAGAGTCGCAGGTCTAATGTTTCTTCGGTAGGCTTTCACACATCACGACCGGGGGAACATCAATGACCGACAAAGCGGCAGACGAAAAAGCCAATCCAATCATTCTCGCCATCCTATTCGCAGGGATCTTGGCGACCTTAGTATTTATTCTGATGACTGGAGACTATGGAAAGTCGGAAGTCCCCGAACAAACCACAGAAATAACACCTGTTGAGATTGAGATGGTCCCGGCTCCCGAGCCTGAACCTATCCAAGATGAAGTCGTTGTCGTTGAAGTAGAGGTGCTACCTGAACTACCACCTGAACCAACGGTTACCGAAGAAACCGCCGATACCTACGCTCGTGAAACCATTGAAAGTGTCAATGGTGGTAAGGCACTCGCTCAATTCGTTGCTGGGGACCATATAGTCGAGCGCGCCGTGGCTATTGTTGATGCGCTACGAAGGGGTGAAGTACCCTACAAGCTCCTACCGGTTGGTCGTCCCTCAAGGCCCTTCCCGATCAGCGATGACGGACTCCGAGTGACAATGGACCCGTCTGGCTTTAGTCGTTACGACGGTTTTGCGCAGTGGGTCAAAGGTATCGATGTGTTGGCCATCGTCGAATTACTCAACGATTACGAGCAAATCGCAACCGAAGCCCTGTCCCGCATGGGCGTGGGCGATTTTGATATTCGAAGTGCTGTACTCGCAGCAACCACGGAAATTTTAGCGACGCCGATAGCGCCTGAAAGCGCGGAATTAATGAAGCGCGAAGCCAACTGGGTCTACATGGATCCTGAGCTTGAGTCACTGAGCTCGCTGCAGAAGCAAGTCTTACGGATGGGTCCCAAAAACTCGGAAATCATTCAGGCAAAGGCCCGCGAATTGCGCGGGGCCGTACTTGAAAGTGGCACAGGCAGCTAATTTTTGTTGAATGGCTTTGACTGGTCGTTACAAGTCCTGCGCATCCATCTCATCCGGCGTTGCCTCGAGCAAGTGCATGAAGTGAGATGGTGAAAAGCCTCGAGAGGCCATGAACCTTCCCCGCTTCGCCCGATCTTTTTGTTTACTGTCCCAATCTGATGGAAACGGCTTCCCGCCAAACTTACGCTCGTAAACCTCTTCTGCGAGGGCGAACCAATCGATACCGTCGGGAAAGGCCGCGTCGACCGCGCTGACGGGATCACAGCCCTTTTGTCGCAGTTCAAACGCTAGCTTTTTGGGTCCGCATCCTCGGTTAACCAGCTGCCGGGCCATGGAAGCTGCGTAACGGTCGTCGCTTAGCAGTCCATCAATTATCAATTCATCAACAACGGTGTGGCAAAGGTCATCGCCCTCAAGCCGCTGCCGAAAGCGGCGCTTGAGTTTGGTGATCATTTCCTGTGAGGAATGTTCACGCCGAGCCAACAAATCCATTGCAGCTCGGCGCAAATCAGAAGCACGCGCCTCCACGGGCGGTTTATCCTTCAACAGACTCCTCGACGGGCGCTGCAGTCTCTTGAGGCGCAGTCTGTTCAGACTCAGGGGTCGGTAGATTCATTGTTTGGCGTCGGATTTCATCCTCAATCTCGGTAGCGAGCGCAGCATTATCATCCAGGAACTTGGCAGCATTTGCCTTACCTTGCCCGATCTTATCGCCCTTGTACGCATACCAAGCGCCCGATTTATCGACTAAATTCAGCTTCACGCCCCAGTCGAGTACCTCGCCCATGTGGTAAATACCCGCACCATACATAATCTGGAATTCGGCTTGTTTAAACGGCGGTGCGACCTTGTTCTTCACCACTTTTACCCGGGTTTCATTGCCAACGATTTCGTCACCCTCTTTAATCGCACCGATACGACGGATGTCGAGGCGGACGGACGAATAAAACTTGAGGGCATTACCGCCGGTTGTGGTCTCGGGGCTCCCGAACATCACACCAATCTTCATACGAATCTGGTTGATGAAAATAACAAGGCAGTTGGTTTGCTTGATCGCGCCGGTGAGCTTGCGCATTGCCTGGCTTAGGAGCCTTGCCTGAAGACCAACGTGCGAATCACCCATGTCGCCCTCAATTTCAGCCTTTGGCGTCAATGCGGCAACTGAGTCGACGACCAGGACGTCAACCGCACCTGATCTTACCAACATTTCTGCCACTTCGAGTGCCTGTTCGCCGGTATCGGGCTGCGACACGATCAAGTCATCCATCTGCACGCCGAGCTTTTCGGCATATTGTGGGTCCAGTGCATGCTCTGCATCGACAAACGCAGCCGTACCGCCCAACTTTTGAGCTTCAGCGATGACCTGTAGCGTCAATGTTGTCTTACCCGATGACTCAGGGCCATAGATCTCAACGATCCGTCCACGCGGTAATCCACCGATGCCCAAGGCAATATCAAGACCGAGTGAGCCAGTAGAAATTGCAGGAATGGCTACGCGCTCCTGATCACCCATGCGCATGACCGTACCCTTTCCGAACTGACGTTCAATTTGCGCGAGTGCGGCGTCAAGTGCCTTTTGCTTGTTCGGGTCCATGAGTCTCTCCGTAAGAATTAAGTACTGTATATATAATCAGTATTTTTCGATGAAATTGCAATGCAGTTTACGTGGCTTTTTCACGTTTGAAATCAGCCTATCTAGTCACCTGTCGCCTAAAGCGACAGGGGATGCCATCTTCGCGTGCCTAGGGCTCGTCGCCAAAGATTCCGATGCGCTTCTCGCCCGAGCCACTCACGCTCGCGCGATACATGCCCGGGGTATTAAAGACCATAGACACCTCGCCACCAGCATCTACCGCCACAATACCGCCATCGCCACCCGCCACCACCAACTCATCCATGATCACGGCTTCAGCGGCCTCGTTAAGGCTTTGACCGGCGAATTGCATGCGAGCACAAATGTCTCTCGCCACCGTATGACGAATGAAGTATTCGCCATGGCCCGTCGCAGAGACTGCACACGAGCGATTGTCCGCGTAGGTCCCAGCACCGATCACTGGCGCATCACCAATACGGCCCCACCGTTTTCCCGTCATTCCGCCGGTTGAGGTACCCGCGACAAGGTTGCCTTTTGAATCGAGCACCACCACGCCCACGGTACCGAACTTATAGTCGACGCGAGGCTCGATACCCGCCTGCGTGCGCGCTTTATAGGACTCAAGGGCACGTTTACGCCGCTCGGTTTCGAAATACGCTGGCGACACCTCAGGAATACCCAACTCCTTCGCAAACTGTTCAGCGCCTTGAGACGCGAGCATGACATGCGGTGACTGCTCCATTACGGCTCTTGCAAGGGCAATGGGTGATTGAACAGTAGTCACGCCCGCAACCGCACCGGCATCCATCTTCGCACCATGCATAATCGACGCATCGAGTTCATGCTGCCCGTCCCAGGTGTAGACGGAGCCCTTACCGGCATTGAATAGAGGCGAGTCCTCCATGCGCTGGATAATGGCCACGACCACGTCCAGGCCGTCTTCACCCGCCTGCAGCTGCTGATAGCCCTCAGATATCGCCTTATCGAGAAAGCTCCGATATTCAGCTTCGACCTCGGCGCTCATGCGATCGCGCTCGATCGTACCCGCACCACCGTGTAGGGCGATCGCCACGGGCTGCTCAGTCGCGACAGCCCACAGGGGAAAGAGGCAAATAAACAGTCCGCTAAGCAACCGCATGTTCACTCTCCGTCGTGTCGGAAGACAGCGCCCGCTTTCATAATGAAATTAGGTCGCTCAAGCACCCTTACGTCGTCCAGTGGGTTTTCATTGAAAGCGACGATATCGGCGTGGAAACCGGGCGCTATCTGACCAAGCTCACTCTCGACATTTAGAAGGTCGGCCGCATTAACAGTTGCCGACTGTATCGCCTCCATGATGGGCATACCTGCCTCCACCATAAACCGAAATTCCTTGCCATTGGCTCCGTGCGGGGACACGCCAGCATCAGTACCAAATGCAATTTTTACCCCCGACTTGTACGCCGCACCAAAGGTATCTTGTATCTGGGGCCCAATCGCGGCGGCCTTTGGACGAACCACCGTCGGCAACTTGTTATCGAGCTCGGCCAAGTCACCTACCCATTTACCGGCTGAAATCGTGGGGACATACCACGTACCGTTTTTTCGCATGAGTCGCATGGCTTCCTCATCCATGTAGGTTCCATGCTCCACCGAGTCGACACCGGCTCTAATGGCACGTTTCATGCCCTGCGCGCCGTGCGCGTGAACCGCAACGACAAAGTCATAGTCCTTGGCCGCAGTAACCACCGCTTCGAGTTCTTCATCGGTAAACTGCGGGTTGTCACCACTCTTGGCGAGCGACAAGACACCCCCGGTCACCGTGAGCTTGACGACATCGCTGCCGTCCTTATATCGCTGTCTTACAGCTTTGTAGGCATCGTCAGGGCCATTGATCACACCTTCTTTTGGACCCGGATCGCCGCGCAAGTCAGCCCTCACGCCGTTTGTGGGATCTGCGTGACCACCGGTGGTCGCCATTGCTTTGCCTGCCGCAAAGATTCGAGGTCCAGGTACTATGTTTTTTGCAATGGCATCGCGCAGCGCAAAGATGGCTTGGATGTCCCCTGCACCTAGATCCCTAACCGTGGTAAACCCTGCATCCAAGGTTCGTCGCGCAAACACGGTTGACCGCAGTGCAATATCGGCCGAGTTCATGAAGAACTCTTCAGAGTAACTCGCGGGCGGATCAAGCTCACCGTCAAGGTGGACGTGCATATCCATGAATCCAGGGGAAACATAGGCGCGACTCAAGTCGATGACGTCACTACCCTCTAGCGTGATAAAGCCGTCGTCAACCGACACAACTCGGCCATCTTCGACGGTGATTGATTGTTTTTCTAGGACCTCACCATCACGGGTGTCAAATAGGAATCCCGCGTGAATTACGGTAGCCGCGAAAGCTGACTGGGAAACCAGAAAAGCTAATGACGTGAGCGCAAATCGAAACATAGTGACCTCGTTAGTTTTGTTGTGATCAAAAGATAACGAGATTACGCGAACTGGACCAGAAGGATTGGAAAATTATCAGAGGACAACGTGCGGAGCTGCATTCAGATCCGTTACGCCGAAGCGGCGAAGCTAGTCGAACGACAACATGAAACCTGCGGTAAGCTGTCCATAGGGGTGTTCGAAAAATCGGCTTGATTTCGAATTGTAAGCCAGTGGATCAATGCCCAACAGGTAGTTCGAAAAGGCCTCTCCACGTAAATAAACCGCAGCTTGTTCAAACTGATACCAAATCTCGCCAGACAACCGGGCATTCGATCGATATTGCTTGCGCTTCATTGCATCGGAATAGTTAAAACGCTGGACATAGCGCCCACCCAATGCCCCACTGAAGATCCAATCACCGAGAAAATAACTGACGGAGAAATCGTAACCCAGGACAGCTTCTTGCCAGGGCTCATCCTGTGGCAAATCCTGTTTTAGCTCCTCGATCAGCGACCCAAGGGTTTTACCGTCAAAGGGCGTGTTCAGTAAGAAAGACGACTGAAGGTCATACAGAGGCGAGTAATTAGTGTGATCAAGTTCCGTTGCAGAAAGGCTTAGCGAATGCCCAAGCAACACGGGAGCAGAGGACCAGCGATTCCACCAGTTAACGGATGCTTTAGCGGAAATGGCTTCGGCAGAAGAGGTCAGTACAGGGAAGGCAACACTCTCCCCCGTTTCCAGCAACAAGTCACCATCGACGAGCTGAAAATCGGCCTCCTCGCAGCTACCTCCCAGAACAACCCCAGAACGTTCGTAGCAGTCGATATCTAGGCTGTCCTGTTCTATGTCCGTCAACTGCAGAGTTAAAGCGCTCCCCTCGTCACTGCCGCCGAAATAACGTGTGAGACCCAAGGTCATGTAGTTCGCCGTTGACTCAACGCGAAACGGCTGACGCTCGCGGACTGCACTCCCCTCGACTTCACTGAACTCGATGAATGGCCGCCAATCGCCCATGCGATAACCCAGCTCGAAAGATGGCTTTATATACTCATCGGGACGGGAGCTTGTCCCTAAGGAGTCGAGGTAATCGATGACGTCGAGTTGCTCATCGAAGTACGTATAGTTCGCCGCAAAGACGAGCGACGCAGGATTAGCCTGCATGTAGGCCGATGAAATACCCCCGGAAGCAACCACGACGGTAGGGTAAAGGCTGCCAACAAGGCAGCCGAAGTATCGAAGAAAATTGGAAGACACCAGTTGTCTAAACGCCTCGAAATTAATTGGGCGAGACGGTAGCCTCATCGGTCTGCTTTAGCAAGAAACTCCACCATCCGTCGAACCCTGCATCTATGGTCAGCAAGAGTCCGCCGCCCAGAGCTGGATAGACATTGTAAATAATCTGGCTGGGAATCTCGCTTGGAAAGCGGACCAACTGACCATTAACAACCCCTCGTTTCGCTACATATGCACCACGACCATTCACAGTAAGTGTCCCGTTCACAGGATCATAGGCATAAGTGGCGCCGCTGAGGTCAAGGTCCACAGAATCAAAACAATCAGTGCTCGTTCTGATTCTATTCGCCTTCGACGCTTGTGCCTTTCGGAAAATATCGAAGGATCCGTCAGCGTTAAACTGGAACTCCTCTACATAGCCGCACGCTTGTCTCGCCATTGCTTTCTCAGTCATCCGATAGCGAGAGGAATCAAACTCAGCGACACCCGAACTGATCGCACCCGTGATTGGATTTACTACCCAACGCGTGTCCGCAAGACCGGACCGAAGACTAGATTCCTTCACGGAATTCGCGGGCTTACCACTTGTGCTGTCACCAACAGTGACGGTCACATCACTGACACTTACCCCAATGTCTCTCGTATCTAGATACATCAGGAATGACGAGAAGGTGTTTGCACCTTGCGACGGTACGTCTATCGTGTACACGGTATCCGCGGACCCTGAGACCGTTACAGCAGATGTATTGTATGACGGTTCCGTGTCCGGGTGAGGGTTAAACTCAAACCGGAAGCGAACATCGACGGCTTCACCAGAAGGCACCGAACCGGTGAAGGAGATGGTCGCATCGCTCGACAGAGTTATCGGATATAAAGTGGCATCTTCATTTGCAAAACCACCCCAGGTCTCAGCACCTGCCGGATAAGTGAACACATTTCCCTCGACTGTAGTCCCACCAAAAACCCCAGTAAATGCGGCGGGGCCGTAGGTGGTTGCCGTGCCAGAACCAGTGTCAGTACCCGTGTCAGCATCACCACCAGTTCCGGTATCCCCACCAATTCCGGTTTCTCCTGTATCGGTATCGCTACCCGTGCCGGTGTCACCACCTGTACCGGTGCCTCCGCCGGTTCCGGTATCAGTGTCTGTGCCCGTGTCGGTACAGGTCGAGTCAGTGGCGACATCGCACGAGGTATCTCCTGTGTCGGTATCGCTACCAGTGCCGGTGTCATCACCGGTGCCTGTATCGTCGTCCGTTCCAGTATCAGTCTCTGTGCAAGTAGCAGGGAATGCTGGGTCACACGTCGTATCGCCTGTGTCAGTATCGCTGCCAGAGCCAGTGTCATCACCGGCTCCAGTATCCCCACCAGTTTCCGTGCCGTCGCCTGTTCCCGTATCTCCATCGGTTCCAGTATCGCTGCCGGTCCCAGTGTCAGACCCCGCCCCACCATCATCCGATTCGGTACCGGAGCATGCATCAGAGATGGTGTAGCTGGTCGAGTCACCCGACTCGGATGAGCTTTGCGTGACTGACGAGGCATAAGGCGTAAAGTCAACGTCGGTCAGATCTGACGATTGCATTTGCTGAACCACGAACAGGAACTCAACTCCGTAGCTCACGATCGTATCCGCAGCACAAGCTTCTGAATAAACGCTTCCCGCCTCGATGGTGAGCTCATTGAAGTTAATGCCATCCAGACCGATCAGATCCGTACCATCCTGGAAGTCGGTGATTACGTCCGCCTGTGCAAGGACCGTGCTGCCATCACCTGCGCGAGTGATGAAGACGTCAGCGCCATCAGCGCCACCGTTAGAGTCGTCAGTGACAGTAATAAAGCCTGTTCCGTCATCCCAGCCACCGGCACCCGACAGCACATCTCGACCCGTTCCGCCGTCCAGAACATCATCGCCAGCGCCACCATACAGGTAATCGTCACCCGCACCGCCATACAGCGTGTCGGCAGCGTCGCTATCAACGTTCATCGATTGCTCATGGAGGTAACCGTGCAAGTAATCATCGCCGGCGCCACCGGTTAAAACATCAGAGCCACCCGCACCCACCAGGGTGTTATCCGAAGCGTCACCAGTCAGGGTGTCATCACCGTGCTGTGTGACTACCTTCTCAAAGTTACTGGTATTACCCGAGTTGACTGTGTACGTCACGTCCGCGCTGTTAGAGCGTATGACTAACCAGTCACTGCCGTCTCCTCCTTCGAGTGACACATCATCCGTATACGTTGTGTAATCAACAATGACAATGTCGTCTCCAGAACCCGCATCAACGGTGTCTTTACCTGTTCTCGAAGACACATCAATGACATCAACTCCGCCATACCCATAAATCGTTAAAGCAACTGAGTTAGATATTGGACCTAAAACTCCACCATCAGTAGCAATAAGATCATTGTATGGTGTGCCATGAATGGTCAATGCACTCTCGCCATCATAGCCAAGTGCCGTTAGCGCCGACACATCAACGTGCGAACCCTTTCCTTCACCATAGGGATATAAGATGGCAGCATTGTTATCAGCATCAAAATAAACGCTCGATAAAATGTTGTTACCGAAGTTAAGCTGGGTTAACCCACCGCCGGGACGCCATGGCGCTGTACCCGGGTCGTAATAGGTGCCTGACGTGTTCAACACTTCACCCGTCGTGGTGACACCGTCATATGCTCCACGATACGTATTGCCACCGATGATCAGGGTCTCGATGTTCTTATAAAGAATAACGTTGCCATCAGCATCAGTCAGCGATGTGTAGTCACCCGTAGTATCGATAGAGAAGTCGCGTATGCTAGCGATCGACCCGTAGCTCACAACTAATGTGTCCGCACCCGGTCCTCCATCAACCGTCTTGTCACCCGCTCCATCAATCGTGATCGTGTCATCGTCTAGACCACCCAGCAGTGTGTCTGTTCCAGTGCCAGAACTTATGGTGTCATTCCCCGTCTGAGCCTGAATCTCATCATCACCCGGACCACCTGAGATGGTGTCATCACCCAAACCACCAACGAGTTTGTCATTACCCTCGCCACCCGTCAGAGTGTCGTTGGCAGCAAAGCCATAGAGGTGATCGTCTCCAGCACCACCAATGAGTGTGTCCACTCCTGCGCCACCCAATAGCTTGTCGTTACCGCCAAGGCCATTGACAGTGTCAGCTCCTGACAGTGAAGCGATTAGATCAGAACCAATTGTGCCGCTCTCATCGTCATCACCTGTTGTCAAAATGATGATGTTCGCATCAGGGAAGTTAGAGCGCGTATCATTACCCAGGGGATCGCCAATGGTGTCGGCAACCAGTGAGCTTGCGGAGGCCATAGCTGACGCGATGGTTGTGCCCAATACCTCTTGAGTTACCGCGAGCGAACCATCGTCGTTAATCGCCTCACCATTAAGAATCGTCGCGTAGTCGATGTACTTAACACCGGTCATGACTTTGGTCACGGCAATGGCTAAGTCACTACCTGTGCCGTCCGCCGCTACAAAGCCATCGATATTTTCATCAAGCGCATCAACGAAAACTGTGATCAACGGGGCAAACGCTGACGTCTTGTCCTCTATGTAAGTCGCAGCCCAAGCATTGAGATCCGTGATGCCTTTCCCGTTCACCAAGTAATCAGCGTAGCTGCCATTGATGCCCGCAATATTAGAGTCAGTCTCGCCTAAGTAAGCCGCAAACCAACCGGAGAGATCAGTTGCTACGTTACTCGCGGCTTTTGCTGCCAGTGACGCACGGGCTGACGCATTGTCGGCGAGCTCTTTGCTGTCTACCAAAATCACGGAAGCCGCTTGTGATACCGCTGAAGCACCGGTCGCTGAAGACACTGAAACAACGATGGTTTCGCTACCCTCATCCGACAGATTATCGCTAATCGGTTGAATGGCAGCCGTCGCACGAGTCTCACCGGCTGCAAACGTAAGCGCACCCGTAGACCCGTCAAAGTCAGCGCCCTGTGTTGCAGAGCCGCTGGACAACGTATAGGTCGCCGTTACTTCCGATGTGGAAGCGCGGCTTAACGCAAAGTTTGCGACCGCGGAGGCATTCCCCTCACCGACCAATCCATCGAGTGGGTAGATTGCAATGGCAGGGTCTTCCGCCAACGTGAATTGACCCGTCACGTTGGTAAAGACCTGATCAACTGCGTCCCGCATCTCAAGGCCTGAGACATCGATGTCTAGGAAATAATCATCCGCATCGAAGTAACCCGCTGGATCAAGACCCACTTTGGCTAGGTTACGACTGATATACGACGTAAGCTTGAGTTCCAAAGTAGCCGGCGTATCTGGACCTGATTCAGTAAAGGTAAGAACATCCGTGTCTTCGTTTCGGAAGACGCGCGAGATGCCTACACCGCTCTCATCGACCAAGGTGACCGTTGCGTCTTGAACTGGTGCCGTCAGCGTAACCGTCGCTCCATCCGAAACCCAATCAATAACGGCAGAGGCACTGATAACCCGCTCACCTGTATCCCGCGTCGCGTCTGCACCGTCAAAGATGCGTGTGGTTATGGTTGCCTGACCACTACTCCCCGCGTTGGGAATCGAGTTCAAGGTAAACCGAATGGCAGGCGCCGTACCGTTGGCAGCTGAACCGACGAGATCGTAGAGATTACTCAGATCCAGAGGCGCAACGACTGAAATATCCAGTGTTCCGTTGCTGCTTGTTGGGTAGAGATAGTGCGTATTGGCAATCGCTCCATCGATATAATCAACAATCTGCACACCGGAATAGTCGAGGCGCACTGCATCAACGGCTGGCTTACCGAGCGACAATTCCTCGGCAACCGCATCCATGTATGCGCTATGCCCTACAGCTTTGACAGGGCTGTAATCATCAATGCTGAGCGCTACAGTGCCCCCCAAGCCATCGCCGGAAACAAGACTCTGAAGCTCTGCTTGTATGCCAGCTAACGCCCGCTCTGCAGTATACGCCGACGCGGCTCCCACGACGTTCGCGCTGGCCATCAAGAATTGATTCGACGCTACAACCGCTCTCGCTTCCATCGCAGTGGTTGTGTCTGAACTCCCAAGTTTCGTCAATGGGTCATAACCGAAGAGTGAATTCTCGGGCGCGTCAGCGAGTGTTAATCCCAATGAATCGGCAATGATGGACTCAGCCTCGGCTTGGTTAAGCAGTGCCTGATAGGAGAGCATCCTCGCTGCAACAGTCGATGCAGGTGTCATGATGAACGAGCCTGAGGCATTTGGACTGATATCCAGCATGGCGCCTAATGTGTCGTTCGCACCAATATCGAAGCCACTGTTAATAACCCGTATTCGCGCATCAGGTGACGAAGAACTCAACGTCAAACTGAAGTTCCCCAAAACATCTGTGGTCGTTGACGGCTCGTCGCCGTCCACCAAACCATTGTTGTTGATGTCTTGGAATACGGTCGATCCCGCTAAGTAACCATCAATCAAGATGCCGGAAGCCAACTCTTCCGCGTCCACAACGGTGATTAGCACCGAAACGGTATCGCTAAGACTGCCATCCGAAACCGATGCGGACACTGCATAAACGCCGTCTGAATCGCTATCGGCGGGTGCTTCGTAGTCAGGCGCCTCATTGAAGGTGACGACACCAGAGTCACTAACGCTAAACAGTGCTCCGTCAGCACCACCAAGCGTGAAGGTCAAGCCATCGCCATCGGGATCCGTCGCCGTAAGACTAAAGGCTGTCGTTTGAGCCTCAGCCACAGAAACACGGTTAAAGCCCACGACAGGTGCCGCAGCATTCACTGACTCAATGGCTGGTCTCTCGTTCACATTGACTACCGTCACCTCCACGGCAGTGGAAACTGCGGCGGTACCATCGGTTACAGAAACGTCGAAACCATAAATATTGTCGGCATTGGCGTCACCAGGAGCCTCGAAATCTGGCGCCACAAGGAACGAAATCTCGCCTGAATCTGAAATCTCGAAGAGGCTGGCGTCTGACCCCGATAGTGACAAGCTGAGTGCATCACCATCAGCATCAGCAACAGTGGCTTCAGCGACTTGAACACTTCCCTCTGTAACCGCTACCGAGGAGTCAATTGCAAGCGTCGGAGGGGCATTTGTTGATCCCCCGGTATCACCGCCCGTATCACCCGAGCCACCGCTATCACCGCCCGTATCGCCTGAGCCGCCGGTATCACCGCCCGTATCGCCTGAGCCACCGGTATCACCACCCGTATCGCCTGAGCCACCGGTATCACCGCCCGTATCGCCTGAACCTCCTGTGCCAGTATCACCCGAACCGCCGGTATCACCACCCGTGTCGCCGGAGCCACCTGTGCCAGTATCGCCCGAGCCACCGGTACCGGTACCGCCACCCGTATCACCCGAGCCACCAGTATCAGTCGAGTCGCCAAGCGTCACCGAGCCGGTATCGTCCCAACCATATCTCAGGGGCGAATCCTTAACGAAGAAGAAGGCCCCTGTCAGGTCAACGGTAGCAGCACCCGACAAGGCCAAAGCAGATTCGGCCAACTGATACTCGACAGTTGTCTCATCATCCGTGGAAGCATCTGATTTGCTGCGGGATGTAACCTCGACTGCCTCATCACTGCTGTCTAACACCACGCGGATATTGGGAAGTTCGACCAACTCTGACAGTGCAACTCCGAAGTTAATGACCACTTGGTTTGTGTCAAAATCGTAGTCGAAAGGACTCAGTCGGGAGACATCGACCTCGCGCTGGATGTCGTCAACCAGGGACGCCGTGCTCGCAACAATTTCACTCTCGCCCGCACCGTTAACGACAGGCGTTATGGTAAGCGCAGTGTCACCATCGATCATGAATGTCTCGAGATCAGCCGAGGCTTTGTAGTATTGGTTATCCGAGCTGTCCTTGAAGAATACCAGTAGGCCTTCACCACCAAAGACCACGTTCTGAATACCAGGCATGGCTTGGCAGGAGTTATCAGGACACGCGTAAGAGCTAGAGTCGTAGTGACGCTCGCTGTTATTCCTTATGTTTTCCAGATCCGTTCTTAAAATTGAGTACTCAGACAGCGCCGCACATTGTTGCTGCTGCGTTAGCGTATTGAACAAACAGAAGCTCTGTTCTTCCGCCTCCGGATTGGGACCCTCAAGGGCAATTCCCTCACCATTTTCCTGAAGGATCTCGTACCCGTTCTCGTAACTAGACGCGTCATAGATAGTGGGGTCGAACGCCGCAAAGCTCTCGATAGCTTCAATAGGAAAGCCGGCAACGCGGCTTTCAGATTCACCATCATCCAGTGTCACTTGATAACTGATCACCACGTCATCAGTCTCATTGCCTGATCGCAAGTAGTACCAAAGGTCTGGGTCGGTCAGCTTTATCAGCGCGCCGTTTGGCGCCTCAAGGTCAATGAAGAGAGGCTCATTCGGGTCGTAAGCCACTCCCATAACAGACGTAATCGTATCTGACGCCTTGCGAGAATACTTGTTTAGCACCCAGTAATCGTCGAACGCAAAATCACGATACGCGATGCCCGTACCGGTCCCACTACCAAGGTAGATGTTAGGCCCTTCGGTTCCCTCTTCACCCAAACTCAGCGAAAGGCCGCGCGCCTCATCGACTAGGGTCAGTCCATAAACACCACCCTTGTCCCACAGGTTCCCATAGATATCTTGAATAGCGGCGTAGCCCTGTCCATCCGACTGGAACTCAGTGCCTGTCCAGGTGACACGACCATCGCTGGTATAGATCGACCCGTCATGAACGACAACTCGGAAATCAGTACCCTCAATCTCATCGACTTCCTCACCTGATACTAAATTAAAGGCCGTCCAATACGATGTTGTTCCACCGCCCCCTTCAGGGAAAAACGATGTAGAAATGCCGATGTGGCTATCGTCCAACCAGACAATAGTGCCGACGTCTCTGACGAAGCCCTCGGGGGCCTCCCTCAGGGTTTCACTAAAGAGATCATAGGTACCGTCTGTGTAGAGGACCATCGGACCTTGAGAAGACTCGAGAACTCCGACACCGTCCGCTCGGAAACTGATACCCGCGCGAAGGAAGTCATCTCGCCACACAGAATTTTTGAGTACCGAGTTAATTTCGGGGTCATTCTCATCCAGCAAACAGCTGAATTTACCTGTCTTAACGTCAACCTTGTAGAGCTGGCAAGAATCAACTTGCAACTCAAGTCGACCACCGTCACTCAGAGCTTGTTGCATCGAGGGCGATGTCAGCAAATAGACGAATTCACCGTTAGGAGTCAGCACAGACTCCGCAACAAACATGCTCTCGTTGGATTCAATGGTATCTTGAAGAACAAAGCCCTGCTCATCCCAGGTAATGAGATTCGTCACTGAGTCAAGCTCTGACGTCAGATCGGGTCCCACATCCTCCGCAATACTAGTTTGGGCAAACAAGAAGCTACCCACCGCTTCTATCAACCCCGCAATCTGGCTCCGCCAATTGAATTCCCTTGCGTCTACTGTGGACTGGGGATCAGGCAAGCTCTCCGATACGCCCGCCTTGTCTACATTATCGAAAGAGAAGCGAATAGCCTTGGCGTTCGAGGCGTCTGCGGGGTTGGCGTCGAAGAAGTCATACACGCCATCACCATCTGTATCCGTGAAGTTAGCGGCATCGTTGGGGTATTCATCGAAAAAATCTGCTACTCCGTCCCCATCAGTGTCTGTCTCGGGCACCTCAGGATTCGGGTCAGTGCTGTCAGGAATACCATCGCCGTCATCATCCGTGTCAGCGTTGTTTCCAATACCATCGCC
>DPGN01000056.1:1827-4507 GCA_003523185.1 Halieaceae bacterium | reverse complement strand
GTGAATTGTTACCTAGCGACCTAAAAACCCAGTTTTGGTACACTGCGTCGCTACGCTTCACAGCAGTCTTTACGCTTAATGTACTCATAGGAAACCTTGATGCGATTTTCAAATTTTCCCATCTCGACCACCAAGGAAACACCAGCAGATGCAGAGGTGATTAGTCACCAGCTCATGCTCCGCGCAGGCCTTATTAAACGCATCGCTGCAGGCATCTATACCTGGATGCCATTGGGATTGAAGGTCGTCAGAAACGTCGAGCGTGTGGTGCGGGAAGAAATGGAAAATGCGGGTGCCGTCGAGGTCGCCATGCCTGTCGTTCAACCTGCGGAACTGTGGCAGGAATCGGGCCGTTGGGAGCAGTATGGTCCCGAGCTGGCGCGTCTAAAGGATCGGCATGACCGCGATTTCTGCCTGGGGCCGACGCACGAGGAGGTTATTACGGAATTGGCCAAATCGGAAATCAAAAGCTACAAGCGCTTACCCATTAACTATTTCCAAATTCAAACGAAGTTCAGAGACGAAATTCGCCCGCGGTTTGGTGTCATGCGCTCGCGCGAGTTCGTGATGAAAGATGCCTACTCATTCCACGAGGACCATGCATCGCTTGAGAAAACCTACTGGCGAATGCACGAGGCGTACTCAACTATTTTTGACAGGCTTGGCTTGGACTATCGCCCCGTTGAGGCGGACACAGGCTCAATTGGCGGAAGTCACTCCCACGAGTTCCATGTCTTGGCTGATTCAGGAGAAGACGACATTGCCTTCTCCACAGAGAGTGATTTCGCTGCCAATGTTGAGCTAGCTGAGGCGCTGACACCCGATGCGGTTCCAGAAGAACACGAGCCAATGACAGTGTTTGACACGCCGGATACAAAGACTATCGATGCACTTGAGAAAAAGCATGGCGTTGCCGCCAGCGCATCCATCAAGACATTGTTTGTCGAAGGCGAGAATGGCGAGCTGGTGGCACTCGTATTGCGTGGCGATCATCAGCTCAATCAAATCAAAGCCGAGAAACTCCCTAGTATGAGCCAACCACTCAAGATGGCTCAAGAAGAAGCGGTCAAAGCAGCGACCGGGGCATCCTTTGGGTCACTGGGACCTGTGGGCATCGATGCACGCATCGTCGTTGACCGAGCCGCATCAGTACTCAGCAACTTCGTCTGCGGCGCCAACGAGGACGACAAGCACTTGAGAGGTGTGAACTGGCACCGGGATATCACCACATTTGAAGTCGCCGACTTGCGAACCGTCGCCGCGGGTGACCCTAGTCCTTGTGGCAAGGGGCAGATTGAAATTAAGCGCGGTATTGAAGTCGGCCACATTTTCCAGCTCGGTACTAAGTATTCCCAAGCGATGCGCGCCGAAGTCCTCGACCAAAATGGCAAATCGGTTCCCATGAGTATGGGGTGCTACGGAATAGGTATCACGCGGATTGTGGCAGCCGCTATCGAGCAAAATAATGATGAGAACGGCATCATCTGGCCTGAAGCTATGGCGCCCTTCTCAGTTGTTCTTATCCCACTCGGCATGGATAAGTCTGAGACTGTCGCTGAGGCCACCGAGGCACTGTATGCAGACTTAAAGGCTCGCGGCGTCAATGTCGCAATGGATGACCGTAAAGAAAGACCGGGTGTGAAGTTCGCCGATTGCGAGCTCATCGGTATCCCTTTACGAGTCACTATTGGAGAGCGATCGCTGGCCGATGACGTCGTTGAGATACAAGGTCGAAGAGAGGCAGAGGCTACACGGGTTACCATTGCGGAGGCAGCCCAGCACCTAGCAGAGCGCGTGAGTGGTTAAAGCGAGCTGATAGACCCCAAAGTAGCCTACCTCTGCGGCCGATTGACCTACGAAGGGAAACGCTACACCCTTAGCCAGGCCAAATCGTAAACGGAGCGTCAAAACCCGTGGATACAAATGCCTTTCAACGTTGGAATACAGATCTGGCCAACATCATTGCGCATGTTGGCGAGCCTATTTTTTTCCAGCAGGTATTCGCCGCCATCGAGGTGCAAGTACCAGTGGCCTTTCCACAGGCGTGGCTCTATCACCGGGACCTCCCGCCAAAGCTGCTGGATCACAAAATCCCAAAAGAAGCCTTCGGCTCTCAAGTTGACGAGTACTTAGAAGGCCCCTATCGCGAAGATCCTTTTTTCAAGATTTCGCTGAACTCCCCTCGAAATAACTGCTACCGCCTTTCACGCCTGGTCACCGGTGATTTCGAGGACAGTAGTTACCATCAGAATTACTACGCCAGCACGGGCACCGTTGATGAGGCCATTATCGTTACCCGTCTGGGCGATGGCAGTGTGGTTAATATCAGCCTCATGCGCCTTGAAAACCAAGGAGAGTTCAGTGAGGACGAGTACAACTGGCTATACAGTATCAGTCAGGTCATTGCAGAACTGATTGACCTTCATACGCGGCGGGAAGATTTTGTAGAGAGCAATCTGTTGCAACCCGGTGTCGACCATCACATTCAACAGGGCTTTGAGTCATTCGGTTCAAGTTATGTGAGCGACAGAGAGCAAGAAGTCTTGGAGCTACTACTCCGAGGTTATGGCGCGGACACCAGCGCGGAAAAACTCGACATTTCACTAGAGACCGTTCGTCGTCACAGAAAGTCGATCTACAAGAAACTTGATGTGAACAGTCAGGCCGATCTCTTTGCGCT
>DPGN01000056.1:0-1620 GCA_003523185.1 Halieaceae bacterium | reverse complement strand
ACCCACCATTTGGGCTTACCCTAAACGAGTCTAGGTTGTGCAGTCGACAAGACAATTTCTCAACGTCTATCCGGATATCACTATGGTCGAAGCGCTGATCACCGACTGCAACGGGATCGCGCGCGGAAAGTGGCTGCCCGTGCAAAAACTCGACACGATCGAGAAGCAGGGCCTCAAGCTCCCTAAGTCGGCGCTGGGACTCGACGTGTGGGGTCGTGATATTCCTGCGCTGGCTCACGCCAATGGTGATATCGACGGATACTGCCACTTGGTCGAGGGTTCGCTTCGACCCCTCCTGACTGAGCGCGGAGTGGACCAGGCTCAAGTGTTGCTCAGCATGTTCGATAAGGACGGAAGTCCATACATGGGGGACCCCCGACAGGTGCTACAGGCACTGGTAACCCGATTCACCGAGAAAGAACTCAAGCCATGCATGGCCGTCGAGCTGGAGTTCAGTTTGCTTCCAAAGCCAGAAACCAGTGAAGCCATTGGTACAGTGCTTAGAGATCAAAACGCCGTGGGCGGCAACTTATACGCCCTCAGCGAACTCGATTACCACGGCCCGCTACTCGAAGCATTGCGACAGGCATTTGATACCCAGGACCTCCCCTACGATGGCATTATTAAAGAATCTGCCCCCAGCCAGTTCGAAATCAATGTGGCACACAGTGATGATGTCATGCTGCTCGCGGATCAAGTAATCAGAATGCAGCGCACCATCAGAGCGGTTTCGGCACGCCACGGCTTTGTCGCCAGCTTTATGCCAAAACCCATTGATGATGAGGCCGGTAACGGGTTGCATGTGCACTGCAGCCTGCTTGACGAGAACGGAACCAATGTCTTCGACGATGGCGGTGAGGAAGGCTCTGACCTATTACGTTACGCAGTTGCTGGATGCTTGGAATTACTGCCAGCTTCCATGCTTCTGTTCGCACCCAGTTTCAATGCCTACCGGCGATTTCAACCGGGCAATCATGCACCGACCGAATGTGCTTGGGGTTACGACAACCGAACCACAGCGATTCGTATTCCCGAGAGCCCAAGCGCAGCCCGCCGCATCGAGCATCGCGTGGCCGGGGCCGACGCCAACCCCTATCTGTTGTTAGCCGCAGTACTGGCCGGGATTTGGCACGGCATAGAGAACACGCTGTCACCGCCAAATCCTATCGAGGGAAATGCTTGGGATCAGGAGATCGATGCACCTGCCCTACCTACCACCATGGATGAGGCCATATCGGTCTTCGATAAGTCGGACGTTTTATCAAGCTACCTGACGGGCGAGTTCAAAACGCTGTTTTTAGCGACGAAAGTGCAAGAGTGGAACGAGTTCGCTAAGCGCGTCACCGAATTCGAACTGGAAACTTACCTGAGAATGTAGTTTCCTTTGCGGCCCGTTGTTTCAAGGAAGCTCGCAATGTCCAACGTTTATGATTTTTCAGCCACGCTCGCTAATGGCACCGAAGCCTCGTTATCGGACTACAAAGGAAAAGTCCTTCTGGTGGTAAATACAGCGTCGAAGTGCGGCTTCACTCCCCAATACGAGGGACTGGAGAAGCTATACCAAGACCACAAAGACGCTGGTTTTTCGGTGCTGGCTTTTCCGTGTAACCAGTTCGGCGC
>DPGN01000073.1 GCA_003523185.1 Halieaceae bacterium | reverse complement strand
GGTCACGCGGGCGTTGATCCTCAAATGGGTGGCGGTGGCTTCCAGGGTGGCAGCTTCAGCGATATTTTCGGTGATGTCTTTGGCGATATTTTCGGTGGCGGCGGTGGTCGACGTCAGGGGCCTCAGCGAGGCTCTGATTTGCGTTACACCCTCGAGGTAACGCTTGAGGATGCAGTTCGCGGTAAAACCGCTGAAATTAAGGTGCCTTCGCTTCAACACTGCGATACCTGTGACGGTAGTGGCGCGAAACCCGGTACCAGCCCAACCACCTGTAACAGCTGTGGTGGCAGTGGCCAGGTTCGTATGCAACAGGGCTTCTTTCAGGTTCAACAGACCTGCCCAACGTGTCGAGGCCGTGGTCAGAGCATTGATGACCCTTGCGGTAGCTGTCGTGGTCAGGGGCTGGTCGAGAAAACCAAGACGCTCTCCGTCAAAGTTCCTCCAGGTGTTGATACGGGAGACCGCATACGGCTCAGTGGTGAGGGTGAGGCAGGTCCGGCGGGTGGTCCCAACGGCGATTTGTACGTTCAAATTTCGGTTAAACAGCACTCGCTGTTTGAACGCGATGGCCGAAACCTCTACTGCGAGTTCCCTATCAGTTTTGCCGATGCCGCTTTGGGTGGTGAGCACGAGATACCAACGCTGGATGGTCGGGTGAAGTTGCGTATCCCCGCCGAAACTCAGACCGGCAAGTTGTTTAGATTGCGCGGTAAAGGTGTCCAGCCTGTTCGTGGCGGCCCGGTAGGTGACTTACTATGTCGCGCCGTGGTTGAGACGCCTGTTAACCTCAATGGCGAGCAGAAGGAGCTTCTGGAAAAGTTCCGTACCTCCCTGGGCGAGGGAGGCGATCAGTCGCCACGGCAGTCGAGTTGGTTTGATGGCGTAAAGAACTTTTTTGAAGGACTCAATTAATGGCGCTACGCGTAGCGGTGACAGGAGCGAGTGGCCGCATGGGTCAGGCCGTTGCGCGGGCCGTCTCTGCCGAGCCGGAGACCGAATTAGCCTGTCTCGTTGCGCGACCCGGTAGTCTGCTCGTCGGATTGAGCGCTGCGTCAATCGTGGGTGATGAAAACTGTGCCATAACCGTATCGGACGTTTTAGAGCTCGACGCAGTTGATGTGGTCATCGATTTCACGCTTCCTGAGTCCTCACTGGTTAATGCTCGTGCCTGTGCTGACGCAGGCGTCCCCATTGTCATCGGTACGACAGGTTTCTCTGAGACAGAGCAGGCCGATTTGGATTCGACATTGGCTTCGGTTGCTCGCTGTCAGGCGGCCAATTTCAGTACCGGCGTGAATTTAGCGTATCGACTTCTCTCGCTTGCGGCTCAGGTAATGGGCGCAGACTCAGATATAGAGATTCACGAGGCGCACCATAAACACAAAATTGACGCGCCGTCGGGAACAGCACTGGCAATGGGGCAGGCTGTGGCTAGCGCTATGGGACAGTCGCTGTCAGATGTTGCCCAATACGACCGCTCTGCCAATCGCGAGGCGAGGGAGCCTGGCTCAATTGGCTTCTCAGTGACGCGAGCAGGTGAGATTGTTGGTGAACACACGGTGCTGTTTGCCTCAGAAGGTGAGCAACTGGAAATTACCCACAAGGCCGGCAGTCGCGATGCGTTTGCAAACGGTGCGGTGCGCGCGGCGAAATTCATTGCCAATAAACCCGCTGGGGCTTACACGATGTCCGACGTCTTAGGACTGTCGTAGCCGAGGATGTTATGAACGTAGTCGACATTGACCAGAACAATGCGCAGCAATATCTGATTGACGAATCTTTCAATCGCCCCGTGGTGGTCGATTTTTGGGCTGATTGGTGCGCGCCGTGTAAGCAGTTGATGCCCCTCTTGGAAAAACTCGCTGATGAATACGCGGGTGCGTTTCTGTTGGCCAAGATCAACGCCGATGAGCAGCAGGGTATCTCTCAGCAGCTCGGGGTTAGAAGTTTGCCGACTGTGATGGTGTTCAAGGACGGACAGCCTGTCGACGGTTTCGCCGGTGCTCAGCCCGAAACGGCGGTACGCGAGATGCTTCAGAAGCACTTGCCATCGCCGTGGGATGCAAAAATCGCGGAGGCTACGGAGCTTCTGGATCAGGGCGATACCTCGGGTGCTCTCGCATTACTGCGAGCGGCTTGGGAGGAGTCGAACAAGTTGTTGGAGATTACTTTGGCCTATGCCGGTGCCCTGGTTGAAGCGAATCGATTGGATGAGGCCGAAGAAGTGCTCAACGAGGTTCGTTTGGTGGACCGGGAGGCAGTGCATGAGCAGCTGATGGCTCAAATTGAGTTGAAGCGAGAGGCCGGGAAGTCGCCCGAGATAGAAGCGCTGGAGTCGGAGCTCGCAAGCGATGAGAGTAATCATTCGGTGCGAGTAAAGCTTGCTGTGCAGCTTACAACAGGGGCTCATTATCGCGATGCCCTCGAGCACTTATTGATCGTCCTACGTGCTGATCGCGATTGGAATAATGGCGAGGCCAAGCGGTTATATCTCGATACAATTGCCTCAATTGGCAAAGGAGATCCACTTGCCGCTGAGTATCAACGTAAACTGTTTTCTATACTGTACTGAGGGGCGGATAATTCCTGCTGGAACAGGCACTTTTTATTTGCAAAAAATTACCAAAACGCTAACATCCGCCTCGTTAAAAAAACCTACTCAAGGTTCAAATTCGTCGGCATACCTCGACGAGAACACTCACGGGAGCACAGATAATGGATATTGCACTATCAGCTGAAGACCTCGCGTTCCGCGATGAAGTACGCAACTTCCTCGATACTGAATTTGACGCCGAAATGCAGGCGCACCTAAAAAGCCGCGGTTCTAAGGGCATGGTGGAGTGGCAGCAGAAGCTCTATGCTAAGGGTTGGGTAGCACCCAACTGGCCGGTAGAGCATGGTGGCACCGGTTGGACTGCGACACAAAAATACATTTGGGAGTCCGAGCGATCGCTTCGCGGGATTCCCGACGTCGTCCCCTTTGGTCTTGTGATGGTGGCCAACGTCATCATGGCGTTTGGTACTGACGAGCAGAAAGAATATTTCCTCCCCCGAATCCTCAAGAGTGAAGATTGGTGGTGTCAGGGTTACTCAGAGCCCGGCTCAGGTTCTGACCTCGCAAGTCTGAAGACAAAGGCGGAGCGCGACGGTGATGACTACATCATTAACGGCGCGAAGATCTGGACTACGTATGCGCAGCATGCGGATTGGATCTTCTGCCTTGTCAGAACTGACAACAGCGGCAAGAAGCAGGAAGGTATTACCTTCATCCTCGTCGACATGAAGTCAGAAGGTATCAAGGTCAACCCGATTATCGGTATCGATAACGAGCACAACCTCAATGAGGTGGAGTTCAACAACGTTCGCGTTCCTGCGAAGAACGTTGTCGGTGAAGTGGGTAAAGGTTGGACGGTAGCGAAAGCACTCTTAGCGCACGAGCGTACCGGTATCGCAGGTGTTGCTGACATCAAGCGCAACATGCGTCTCATCAAAGAGGCAGCCGCCAGCGAGGTGAATGGTGGTCAGCGATTGATGGATGATCCTGGTTTCCAGCAGCGTATGGCAGATATCGAGGTCGAGCTCATGGCGCTCGAGTTCACTGAACTCCGCACGCTGGCGACTATGGCTGCGGGTGGTTTCCCCGGACCCGAGTCTTCTCTTCTGAAGATCAAAGGTACTGAGCTTCAGCAGGCGACACAGGAGCTTCGTATGGAGATTGCCGCTTACTATCAGGGCGTATTGCCAACCGATATGGATCCGGAGGTACTGGGTCACGAGTTTGGTTCAGATGCCCGTCGTGCGTTCATGTACGGCCGAGCAGCAACAATCTATGGTGGTTCTAACGAGGTTCAGAAGAACATCATTTCCAAGTACGTTCTTGGTCTCGAGTAAGGACGCATTTCCCGAAGGAGTAATGACAGAATGAACTTCGATTACACAGAAGAACAGCAAATGGTTCGCGATTCGATCGCGAGATTCGTACAGGATGATTACGACTGGGATACGCGTCGCGCTATCGTCGACAGTGATGAAGGCATGAGCCGTGAAAACTGGCAGACATTCGCCGAACTCGGTTGGCTCTCGATTCCGTTTTCCGAGGCGGATGGCGGTTTCGGTGGCAACATCGTCGATATGTCGGTCGTCATGGAAGAAATGGGTAAAGGCCTTGTTGTCGAGCCTTTCTTCCCAACCGTCGTCTTATTTGGCGGCGTTGTCGCGCGGGCAGGTGATGAAGCGCAGCGTGCCGAGATTTTAGAGAGCGTCATCGGTGGCGAAACTCTGGGTGCGTTTGCCTATGTTGAGCGCCAGAGTCGCTTTGCGATCAACGATTGCAAAACGACAGCCACGGCGAACGGTGACGGATATACTCTCAACGGTGAAAAGGTCGTTGTCTTTAACGGCGAGAACGCCGACAAGCTAGTGGTACTCGCGCGCACGTCCGGTGGTCAATTTGATGAGGACGGTTTGTCATTGTTCCTCGTGGATGCCAACGCGGAAGGCGTATCGAAGGTCTGCTACCCCATGATGGATGCGCAGCGTGTTGCGAATATCACGTTCGATAACGTTCAGCTCGGTGCCGGCGCTTTGCTCGGTTCTGAAGGTGGTGCTCTCCCTGTGGTGAATGACGTAGTCAGCGAGGCACTCATTGCGCTCGCCTCCGAAGCCGTCGGCATTATGGGTACGCTCAATGCCAAGACACTCGAGTACACCAAAACGCGTGAGCAGTTTGGCGTTGCTATTGGTTCGTTCCAGGCGCTGCAACACCGCATGGTTGATAGCATGATGGCCTACGAGCAGGCAAAGTCGCTTCTTTTCAAAGCCTTGTGCGAATACAAAATCGACCCTGCGTCAGCGGAAGCCACTATTCACGCCCTCAAGGTGCTGATCGATCGCAACGGTAAGTTGATCTATGGTGAAGCGATTCAAATGCACGGTGGCATGGGCATTACCGATGAGCTCGATATTGGTCATTACGCGAAGCGTTTAATGATGATCAATGCGACGCTAGGTGACGGTACCTTCCACCGCAGCAAGTTCATCGAAAGCACCTACGCGGCGGCTTAAGTATGAAGATCGCTGGCAAAGTCTGTGTTGTAACGGGTGGAGCCAGCGGTATTGGCAAAGCACTCGCCACGCGCTTTATCGCTGAGGGCGCAAAGGCTGTTGTTATCGCTGATCTCAATGCCGATACGGTCTCTGCTGTAGGCGCTGAAATCGGCGCGCAAGCTCATGCGCTTGATGTCAGAGACGAAAGTGCAATTGCGGCGCTCGTTGCATCGGTAGAGGCTGAGCACGGTCAGATAGACCTCTTTTGCTCCAATGCCGGCATCATTGGTGTCGATGGAGAGCCCTGGTGGGCCACAGGTGCGGATAATGCACTCTGGCAGCGCATGTGGGAAATCCATTTGATGTCCCACGTATATGCCGCACGAGCCTGCTTACCCGCAATGATTGCGCGCGGTGAGGGCTACTTCCTCAATACAGCGTCGGCGGCAGGTTTGCTCGCGCAGATCGGCTCGGCTCCCTACTCGGTAACCAAGCATGCGGCGGTGTCGTTTGCCGAGAGTTTGGCGATCACCCACGGGGATGACGGTATTAAGGTCAGCTGCCTTTGCCCGCAAGCAGTCGATACGGCAATGACGGCTGGTACCGACGGTGGTGGCGTCGCTGGGGTCGATGGCATGTTGTCTGCTGAGGCGGTTGCTGAGGCAGTGATACAAGGACTGGACGCCGAGTCTTTCCTGATATTGCCGCACCCCGAGGTAGAGGAGTACCGTCAGAATAAAGCGCGGAGCTACGAGCGCTGGTTGGGCGGTATGCGTAAATTGAGACGTCTTTTCACGGGTCCCGGGTAAGCACACTCTCCGCCATGGACAAACAGTCCCGGCTAGCCCGCACTATCCTGAATGGGTTCACCGCCTATTTTGCTGAGTTTGAGAACATCACGCTCTCGGCTCGCACGCGCTTTGAGAATGCTGAATGGCGTGCGACGCAAGAGGCGTCGATGCGTCGCATCGATATCTACAAGCTACAGGTGCTCGAGACGATCGATGTCGTTGAGTACATTGCTCAGGATCGACTTCACGACCTCGATTTCTGGGCCGAGACCCGAGATCTCTATGCTGAACTCGTTCGAGGAATGACGAACTTTGAGATTGCGGAGACGTTCTACAACAGTATTTTCAACGCCGTATTCGAGCATCGCTGGATTCGAGACGACTACGCGTTCGTCTTTTCGCCGCAAGGTGATATGCCACCTGTGGATGTGCGTCGCGTACTGAACCAGTACCGTACCAAGGGTGATTTCAAGGCCACTGTCGCCAATTTGCTATTCGACTACGGCATGGCGTTGCCTTATGAAGATTATGACCGAGAGGTCGCGCGTGTCACCGAGGTTATGACCGCCGCTGTTGAAGATGCCGGCTACGATCATCGCGCTGACCTAGAATTGCATGCCTTGGAGCACCACTTTTTCCGTAATAAGGCTGCGTACATTGTGGGTCGCATCTCGGGTAAGGGTCTTCAGATTCCGTTCGTCTTACCCCTGCTGCACACGGAGGAACAAGAGCGCCCCAGTGTTTACCTTGATGCCTGTTTGCTGGGTTCTGACATCATCTCGAAGCTCTTCTCGTTCACCCGAACCTATTTCATGGTCGATGCCTCCATCCCATCGCAATACGTCCTATTTCTGCAGCAGCTTATGCCACGAAAGGCGGTTTCAGAGATTTACAGCTGTATTGGGCACCACCGGCACGGTAAGACCTATTATTTCCGAACGGCATCGCGTCATATGCGTTCAACCGAGGACGCATTCATACCGGCCCCCGGAATTAAAGGGATGGTCATGGCGGTATTTACGTTGCCGTCGTATGAATATGTTTTCAAAATCATTAAGGACCGTTTCACACCGCCCAAGGAAGTGACGCATCAAGAGGTGCGCGATAAGTACCAGTTGGTAAAGCGTTGGGACAGGGCGGGGCGCATGGCTGACACGCAGGAGTTCGCCAATCTGGTGTTTGAGGCCTCGCGCTTCTCGGACGAGCTCATGGAAGAGCTGGAAGCGACCTGTTCCTCGCAGCTCGAGATCAACGGACGCGCACTCATCATCAAGCATTGCTATGTTGAACGGCGGATGCAGCCACTGAACTTGTATTTGAAAGACGCCTCTGACGAGGAGGTGGATGCGGTGATGCTCGATTATGGCAATGCCATTAAAGAACTGGCGGCGGCTAACATCTTCCCCGGTGATATGTTGCTGAAAAACTTTGGTGTAACGCGTCACGGGCGTGTGGTTTTTTACGACTACGACGAAATTCAGCCGTTGACGGACATAAACTTTAGAAAGATACCCCCGCCTCGGGATGAGTTTGAAGAAATGTCAGGTCAGCCCTGGTATTCGGTTGGGCCAAACGATGTGTTTCCTGAAGAGTTCCGGTTGTTCTTTTCAGGGAACGCGCGAGCACGCAAGGCGTTCGATCAGTTACACAGTGATCTTTACGAGGCGAGCTTTTGGAC
>DPGN01000084.1:13586-16469 GCA_003523185.1 Halieaceae bacterium | reverse complement strand
ACGCCGACCTGACTCGACTTCTCGATGACGCGAGATACCGTAATTTCGCCGTAGTTACGTGGATCAGGGAGCACCTTATTACCCACAGTGATGCGGCCGGGCGATGTATCAATGAGGGTTTCGATGTCGAACTCACCGCTCTCGAGGGCGGCTACCAGAGTCAATGGCTTCACCGTTGAACCGGGCTCAAAGACGTCAGTGACGACCCGGTTGCGCATAGCCGCAAGATCCAACTGACCTCGTCTATTCGGATTGAATGACGGTAGATTGGTCATCGCTAGGATTTCACCCGTCATGGCATCGAGCGTCACGGCGGACGCGGCCGATGCACCCGTTTCCCTCATAGCGCGCAACAACTCTCGGTGCTGTACGTGCTGGAGTCGCAGATCAATGCTGAGCTGAATCGACTCACCATCCGCGGCCTCCGACACCACGCCAATATCTCTAATCGCCTCACCGTGGAGATCTTTAATGAAGCGCTTTTTGCCGGGCTGGCCTTGAAGCTGACTATCGAAGACCAATTCAACGCCAGTTGCTCCCGCACCATCGATGTCAGTTGTACCCACCAACTGGGAGACCACCTCCCCTGCAGGATAGAAACGCTTGTATTCGCGCTTACCGTAAACACCGGGGATATCTGCCGCGAGGACTGTTCGCGCCGTTTGAGGCGTTTGATGTCTCGCGAGATACATAAATTGCTTTTTGCGATAGCGATCCAATCGCGACATAAATTCAGAGGCCGGAAGGTTCATCAACTCGGCGAGCTCGATCTCGCGACCACTGCCGCGTAGCTCCTGAGGATTTGCCCAAAGAGTAACAACCGGCGTAGAAACCGCGAGTGGCGCACCTCGACGATCGGTAATCAATCCCCGGTAAGCCGGTATTTCCGCAGATCGCACAGCACGAAGATCACCTTGGCGCTGCAGGAAATCAGTGCCGTATTGACTCGCTCCGATCTGAAGCTGAATCAGACGCAGAATCAACATGCCAAACAAGCCAACGAGAAACGCTGTCACGACGATAATGCGCCACACGAAGATGGGTGTTGTCTTCGCTTTGACACTCATTCGGTCACCACTCTAATAGCGCCTGTGTCCGGCGATGTCATGGTGAGTGACGTGCGAGATATGGCGCTCACGCGATGCGGTGCAGACAGCGTTGAGTACTCGAGAACAAGACGACTGTAGTCCTCCTGCAACTGCCAGCGCTCGCTCTCCTGCGCCTGAAGCGTCGCAAAAAGCATTCTGGTTTGATGCGTCTCCTTAACCACCGACAGCGCGCTGATCACAACAACAAGGAAGCAGGTAGCTAGGCCCAGGGGCGACATAAGAAAACGGCGAATCATGCTCGACGCTCCGCCACGCGCATAATCGCTGATCGAGATCGGGGATTACGTTGCACTTCACTTGTTGAGGGCTTTACCGCCTTGCCAATCAAATTCAGTGTTTTCCCCGTATCGCTATCAGTAACAGGCACATACTTTGGAAGCTGCTGACCGCGCGCTTGGTCACGCATGAAGCGCTTCACAATGCGATCTTCCAGAGAGTGGAAGCTTATGACTACAAGGCGCCCACCCTCGGACAAGGTATCAACCATCTGCCCGAGAGCAGCTTCTAGATCCTCAAGCTCTCTGTTAATGAAAATCCGAATAGCCTGGAAAGCCCTCGTTGCTGGATGCTTGTTTGGCTCCCACTTGGGGTTGGCCTCCGCCACAATCGTGGCTAACTGCTTTGTCCGCGTTATCGGTGACTCGGCACGCGCTTTGACAATCGCAGAGGCCATTCGCTTAGCAAACCTCTCCTCACCGTAAGTCTTGATGACATCTGCAATATCCGCCTCGGAAGCCGTTGCCAGCCACTCCGCAGCGCTAATACCTGCGCGCGTGTCCATCCGCATATCGAGCGGACCGTCATCACTAAAGGCAAATCCGCGCTCAGCATTGTCAAGCTGAGGCGATGAAACACCGAGATCAAGTAGAATGCCGTCGAGCTCTGCTTTAGCGACTCGATCAGAGATGCCAGCAAAACTTGCCGGCACAAATTGAAAACGGGGGTCATCAGCGAATTGCCCTGCCGAGCTCTCCGCCTCTGGATCCTTGTCAAAGGCAATTAAACGCCCAGAGGAGGACAGTGAATTTAGGATGGCCCGGCTATGACCGCCGCGCCCAAAGGTGCCGTCGAGGTAGATGCCGTCGGGCTTGATGGCAAGTGCCGCTACCGACTCTTCAAGCAATACGGAAACATGCTCCGCCTGACTCAAAGTTTCAGCCCCATCAGCTCAGCCGGGAGATCCCCTTCCTCAGCCGCGAGTGCTGCCTCGCATTCAGCCTCCCATAGCGACTCTGACCAGAGTTCTAACTTATTTCCCTGCCCCACCAGAACAACGCGCTTCTCCAAATGTGCGTATTCGCGCAATGCGCCGGGAAGCAAAATTCGACCGTTACCATCAAGATCAAGATCACTGGCATAGCCCAAGACCAATCTTTGAAAACGCCGAACAGCTGGGTTAAGCGTCGGAAGATTTTGAACATCACGCTCTATGCGCTCCCACTCCCTCAGCGGGTACAGGACCAAGCAGGATGACTGGGTGTCGATGGTGACAACGACAGAGCCTGCACTGATATCCAAGAGCGACTCGCGCTGGCGCGCAGGGACAGATAGCCGCCCTTTTGCATCCAGATTGATGTGCTGTACTCCCCTGAACACCACAAATCTCCACTTTACCTCAAAAAAAGCCGAGCAATTCCCCAATTACCCACTTTTTCCCACTAATCACCACTGTAACAATCGAGGGGTGGCCGGTCAATGAGAAGAAAAGAAAATATCTAAGTAATTCAGGACCTTATATGCGTCAGAGAAGGGCTTTAGAGCATGGAAAATCGAC
>DPGN01000084.1:0-13437 GCA_003523185.1 Halieaceae bacterium | reverse complement strand
AAAAGATATAAAGGAGCACCCCCGAATGGGGGTGCATAAGTGAGTCAATCGATAAGCCGGGTTCTGTCGTGAACGGTCATTCATCTGCGACACTCGTCGCCAAGTGCCTGTAGCGACCTACCCGGATCCGCCGAGGGTCACGGCATAAGGATCCCTATTTGGTCTTGCTCCGAGCGGGGTTTACCATCGCCACGCCTGTTACCAGCCGCGCGGTGCGCTCTTACCGCACCTTTTCACCCTTACCTGAATGACATTCAGGCGGTTTCCTTTCTGCTGCACTTTCCGTGAGCTCACGCTCCCCAGGTGTTACCTGGCGCTCTGACCCAATGGAGCCCGGACTTTCCTCTGCACCTATAAGGTACAGCGACCGTTTAACTGACTCATAGTGACGGTAGCACTCGGGACGCAATGACTCAATGCAACTAATCACTCTCGACTAATTAGCATTTGGTAGAGGTCTCGAGACTTCAGACCGTAGTGATCCGCAACTATCTGCGCGGCCTTTCTTGGGGGAAGCTCGTCAGCCAGCGTATGCAGTAAGTTAGACGCCTCATCGCTGACGCCCTCTCCTTTCTGAGTATCTGGCGCAATCATTACAACAAACTCCCCGAGCTGTTGGTTGGCGTCAGCTTTGACCCAGTCGCCAATAACGGCCACGGTGTCTCGGCGAATGGTCTCGAATGTTTTCGTAAGCTCGCGCGCAATACAGACCTCGCGCAGCGCTCCCAACACCTCCTCAACATCATCGAGCAAGCCGAGAATCCGATGAGGAGCCTCGTAAAGAATAATCGTTGAATCGCTGGACTTCAGCGCATCAAGACGCGTACGACGGGCATTTTGTTTAGAGGGTAAAAATCCGACAAACTGAAAGCTGTGTGTCGGCAAGCCTGCGGCGCTAAGTGCCGTAATTGCGGCACACGGCCCCGGCAGGGGCACCACTGGCATACCCTTGGCTTGTACCGCTCGAACAAGTTGATAGCCAGGATCTGAAACTAACGGCGTACCCGCATCACTGATTAGTGCAATACGCTCGCCTTCTGCGATTCGCTCCGCAAGCGCCATAGCTGCACTTTCACCGCTGTGCTCGTGAAAGCTGATAACCGGTGTCGTAATCTCGTAGTGATTAAGCAGCGTTCGCGAGTGCCGCGTGTCCTCGGCGGCAATCATATCGACGGCCTGCAGTACTTCAACTGACCGCAGTGTCATATCACCGATGTTCCCGATGGGTGTGGGCACAACATACAATGCGGCTTTCAATTCACGCTCCTCTACGTACAATCAGTGGAAACTCGGCGGCTCTTTTGTGATGACATCGAAATATTCAACGAGCGCAGCGCATAATCGCACTTTATTGGCGCTACTGCATCGATCTGTGCTGATGGCACTGGCGCTCATGTTGATCGCTTCCTGCGCCACACCACCACCCGCGCCACCAAAACCTCGCGAGCCAGTGACCGACTACCCCATAACCTCGCGAGACAAAGTCGAGAAAGCGGACGATGAGACTAACCCGCTTGATGCCCGCATTGTTTCTTGGAACCAGCAGATAGCTCGGGAGCGGGGATGGCTTTTCGCACTGACGGAGCTGGATGCTGTAGACCCAGAGCTCATTTCGCCAAAGACCGATGCTTTTATTCGCTCTCAACTTCTGTGGTTGAAAGGCGATATCGATGAGTCCAACCAACTACTCGGCGCACTTACTCCCGATAACGATGAAGAGTTTGATGCGCTTCTCGCAGAGCGACAACGAAGACTATGGGAGGCCGGTCAGCCAGTTGATGCGGCGAAAGTAGCCCTTGACCGATTGGCTCTTCAAGCGCCCGGCGCGGGAACTGTCACCTCTTCGACCATTTTCGATCTGTTATCGGCGGCGACCGAGCAGCGACTTGCCTCTGAGCTTCGCCGAACTGAGCCGAGCAGCGACTGGCATGCCTGGCTATCCTTGAATCGCGCCTATCGTCAGGGACGTCCCGCAGTGCTTCAATGGCTAAGCGAAAATCCTCAAATGAGGCTTCGCCCACTCTCGCTCCCCTCAGGATTACAAACCTGGCTAGAGAGTGAGCCGCCCCGCCGCATCGCTGTACTTCTCCCCCTCAGTGGTCGCCTAAAAACCGCCGGGAAAACTGCGCTAGATGGCATCGTGGAAGGCGTATTCGCAAATTACCGAGATGCGAGCCTGCGCCCCGACATTATTACTATCGACACCGAGGCCGCAGTGACAGGAATGGCGGCCTATGTCCAAGCTCTGGAATCAGGGGCTGACTTTGTCATAGGCCCACTGACTAAAGAGCGCGTCGCGGAGCTGGCAACTGCAAAGGCACTACCCGTTCCAGTCCTCGCGCTCAACCGAAGTACACAGACAAACACGTCGCAGTATCAAACGGATTTAGCATGGCAAATGCTCAGTATGAGTCTTGCGCCTGAGGACGAAGCCGAGCAACTTGCGCACCTAGTGTGGGCTGAAGGTCTTCGGAACCCTCTGATTATTGCACCTGACAGCGGTTGGGGAAGTCGGATGACGGGGGCTTTCTCAGCCTCATGGCGTGCATTGGGTGGGACGCTCCGAGAAACCGCGCTCACCACCCCTGACGAAACCGATAATGCGACCATCGCGCGAAGCCTCGCGACACTCAGTAGCGAGGCAAGAATAAAAGAGGTTGAGCGCGCTTTTGATGCGCCGGTAGAGACGCAGGCACGCCGACGCGAGGACGTGGACTCTGTGGTCCTACTGTCACCCACAGCACAAATGGCGCGTGAGATCCGTCCACTACTGCGCTTTCACTATGCTGGCAAGCTACCTGTCTTCGCGCCCTCATCCGTCTTTGAGTCCAATGAGGGCATTACCAATCGTGACCTGAATGGCATCAAGTTTGTGCTACCGCCTAGTGCACTCGGGTCATCCACAATCACTTCGATACCTCTACATGCCCTGGGCGCCGATGCAGCAGGGCTGGTAGACCACTTTAGCCAGGCAAGCCGAACTCGTGGCACCCTAATGTTTGGTGAAACAGGTGATCTGAGCGTTGATTCGAAGGGTAATGTGCGTCGCCGACTAAAATCGGTTGTTTTTTCCAGAGGACGCCCCCGCTCCATCTGATGACACTAAGCCATTGGATGGAGGTTTATACCCATGACTTACTCAAGCGGGGCCCACTGGGAGGAACGCGCTTGCCAGCTGATCGAATCGAGGGGAGCGGCTGTTATCGCGCGCAATTACACCTGTCGATTCGGGGAAATCGATCTGGTAGCCCTTGATAGCGACAGGCTGACATTCATTGAAGTGCGATACCGTAGCCGCTCCGACTTCGGCTCAGCCCTGGCGTCGGTGTCTCCCGCCAAGCAGCAGAAGGTATTGATGACAGCTCAAATATTTCTGGCGTCGCATGAGGACTATTGCAATCGATATTGTCGGTTTGACATCATCGCGTTTGACGGCCCCCGCGGCAGTGTAAGCGCGCAGTGGCTAAAAGGAGCCTTTGGCTTAGCCGAGCACCCGAACTATGAGTAATTTTGACACCGTCGCAAAACTGTTCCATGAGCACATCGAATATTTGAGCTTGTCTGCGGATACGATCGCTGATGTCTGCGATACGGCAGCAGCTCATCTTGCCAATGCCATCGTGTCAGAAAAAAAGGTCTTCTCTGTCGGCGTAGGTTTAGATGCATCTACTGCCTTGTCTTTTTGCCAGCTCATTCGTGACGGGGTGTGGTTAGAACGGCCATCCCTACCCATCATTGAGCTCACAGCCACACGAGCGGAACCTGCGGGTGCTGGCGTATCGTGGGTGACACGAGAGTTAAACAGCTTGGGGCAACCGGGGGACGTCGCTGTCGTTTGGGGGTCGCAACTAACGCCTGACGATGTAAATACACTGAGCATAGCGGCGCAGCAGCGCGATATTCAGGTGTTTTGGGTTGGAACGCAGGGCCCAACGATGAGCTTGAGCTTTACTGAGTCTGACGCACAGATGCGCTACAGCCTGTCAAACATTACCGCACTTACCATGGCGCGCGTGACGGAGACACATCTCTTCGGCGCGTAATCCCGCTGCATTTCCGTTAGGGAATTTCTACTTAACGAGCTTCAAGGAAGGTCTTCGGGCAGAGCCTGGACCAATTGGGTCCGGATCCGGCGGTGGCGTGGGATCGCCAAGCTCGTCGTCATCAAAGATCATGCCCTGCCCATTTTCACGTGCGTAAATGCCTAAGATGCTGTCGAGAGGTAAAAAGACATTGAGTGGTACGCCGCCAAACCGACCGCTGAAGGACACCGCATCATTACCTAGATGAAGGCTCACCACTGCTGTGGGTGATACATTCAAAACAATTTGCCCGTCGGTGACATAATCCTCGGGCACGACAACGCCATCAGTGGCTGCATCGATCAGTACATGGGGGGTGCAATTATTATCTACAATCCAGTCGTAGATAGCTCGAACAACGTAGGGTTTACTTGGCGTCACTCGAGTCTCTCCTAGTTCAAGTGCGCATTTCTCGCTCTTGTATCGACAGGCTTTCCTGGAACGCCTCTCTACCGAAAAGACTATCCATGTACCCGTACAAGGGCTTGGTTTGCTTGCTCGCCTTGATATCCACACCTAGCGCAGGTAGGCGCCACAAAATAGGGGCAATACAACAGTCTACGAGCGTGAATTCCTCGCTCATGAAGAAAGACTTCTCAGCAAAGATTGGCGATAGCGCCGTCAAACTGTCACCCAGGTCGCGACGAGCAACGGCAACATCACTGCCTTTAGAGGAATGAAGAATCGTGTCGACCAGCGAGCACCAGTCGCGCTCAACTCGGTACATAAAGAGCCGGCTCTCTGCCCGAGCCACAGGATAAACCGGTAGCAGCGGAGGATGCGGGAAGCGCTCGTCCAAGTACTCCATCATGACTTTTGACTCATAGAGAACCAAATCTCGATCAATGAGTGTAGGCATGGTGTTGTAGGGGTTTAAGTCACCCAGCTCGGGCACTGGTACACCGTCTTCGCTTTCAACGAGATCAACCGACACACCTTTCTCGGCCAATACAATGCGCACGCGGTGGCTGTAGTGGCTGGTGCTATCAGAAAAGAGGGTCATTGCTGAGCGTTTAGCTACAGCCCCTGACGCATCATCGGCTAACTTCATGAAGAACTCCGAGCGGAATGAGAGAAAACAAAGGCGGAGCAAGCTCCGCCTTTTTGTAATTATGCCCGTCGAGACGGATTAGTGCACGTCTTTCCAGTATTCGCGGTTCAGTGCCCACGCGATAATGAAGAAGATCGCGAGGAACAGCATGACCTTTTTACCCATTTCAATTCGGGTCTGCTTGAACGGCTCCGCGGTATACGCCAGGAAGTTCACCAAGTCGTACATAGCATCATCAAACTGGTCCGTCGTCATAATGCCGGCAGACGCCACTTCGAGTGAATCACAGTGACCTTCATCCGCGTGGCTTTCGTCAGCGTTAACGCACTGCGGTAATCCCTGAAGTTCTAGAAGCACGTGTGGCATGCCTACATTTGGATACACCAAATTGTTCACTCCATAGGGCCGCGAATCATCTTGATAGAACGTTCGAAGATATGTGTAGAGGTACTCGGGCTTTTTCGCGCGGGAAATAAGTGTCAGGTCGGGTGGCGCCGCGCCAAACCATCCTTTGGCGACATCTTTATCCATGCTGATGTCCATCAAGGCCCCAATCTTCTGGTCTGGGTCTAGCAGCAAGTGCTCACGGTACAGATCTTCCGGGATACCCAGATCCTTGGCTACGCGATTGTGACGCGAGTACTGAAGTGAGTGACATCCAGCACAGTAGTTGGCATACAACGCCGCACCGTGCTGTAGCGACGCTTGATCGCTCGCATCCGCCACGAACTCGTCGCATGGGATGCTGCCACAGTCGTAAGCGGACTCAGCGCCCACAGCCTTGAGTGGCAACCAGGTCAGAACGGCAACCACTGCAAGCGTGGCCACATTCTTACCGAAGCCCATACCGCCATCCATGGTAATGCGATCTGGTACCTCTTTGGTCTTATCCCAAGTAGACCACCAGTACATGCCAAGGAAGAAAACGAAGTAGTAAATCGTACAAATCTGCGCGAGCAGCGTGCGGCTCTCAGTCGGCGCTTTAACTCCGAGCACACCCAGAATGATGAAGCTGATGACAAAGCCGAGCAGCATGACGCGATTGAGCATGCCTCTGTAACGCCAAGATCGCACAGGGTTTCGGTCAATCCATGGCAGCGCGAACGGAATCGCTACAGACGCTGCAAACGCGATGAACCCCCAAAACTTGTCGGGAACAGCGCGCAACACCGAATAGTACGGCGTGTAGTACCAGACCGGCGCGATGTGTGAAGGAGTCTTCAGCGCATTCGCTTCCTCGAAGTTCGCCAGCTCCAGGAAGAATCCTCCCATTTCCGGTGCAAAGAAAAGGATGCCGCAGAAGAAAAATAGGAAGACCGCAATGCCCTGAATGTCGTGAACCGAGTAGTACGGGTGGAACTTGATGCCATCCAGAGGAATGCCGTTCTCATCCTTGTGCTTCTTGATTTCAACACCGTCGGGGTTGTTAGAACCCACTTCGTGTAATGCGAGAATGTGCAGAACAACCAGCGCCAACAACACAATGGGAAGAGCAACCACGTGGAGCGCGAAGAAGCGGTTCAACGTAATACCTGACAACAGATAGTCGCCACGAATCCACGTCGTGATGTCTTCACCTACGACCGGGATTGCACCAAACAGCGAAATAATGACCTGCGCACCCCAGTAGGACATCTGGCCCCATGGAAGTACGTAGCCCACAAATGCTTCAGCCATCAACACAACGAAAATGAGCATGCCGAAGATCCAGATGAGTTCTCTCGGCTTTTGGTAAGAGCCGTACATCATTGCTCGGAACATGTGCATGTAAACGACAATGAAGAACGCAGATGCCCCCGTCGAGTGCATGTACCGCAGCAACCAGCCGTATTCGACATCGCGCATGATGTACTCAACCGATGCGAAAGCCGCTTCAGCGGTCGGCGTGTAACTCATTGTCAACCAAATGCCGGTTAACAGCTGGTTAACCAATACCAGGAGTGAGAACACACCAAAGAAGTACCAGAGGTTAAAGTTCTTGGGTGCGTAGTACTTGCCCATGTGGGTGTCCCACGCTCGCGTGATAGGAAGACGCGCGTCGACCCAAGAAACCAGTCCTGTTAATGCCTTTTCCATTTACGCAACCTCCGTGTCAACGCCGATGACCAATACGTTATCGCCTTCAAACGAGTAAGGCGGAATGATCAGGTTGTCCGCAGCAGGAACGCCCTTGTAGACACGCCCCGCCAAATCAAACTTAGAACCATGGCAGGGGCAGAAGAAACCGCCCAGCCAACCATCACCACCCAGATCCGCCGCACCGACTTCTGGTCGGAATTTCGGCGCGCAACCTAGGTGTGTGCACAGACCCACAACAACCAAATACTCTTCATTGAGCGATCGAGGTGCACCGCTGATGTAAGCGGGCTGGTCAGAGCCGTCTGAATTTGGGTCTTTGAGGCTATCGTCGAGGCTCGTAAGGCCTGCGATTTGCTCGGGAGTTCGTCGGAGAACATAGACTGGCTTGCCGCGCCACTCGACTACCACCATCTGGCCGGGCTCGATCTTGCTGATGTCGGCCTTGACGGGCGCACCCGCTGCCTTGGCTTTTTCTGAGGGATTCCATGACGCCATGAACGGCACAGCTACCCCAACAACACCTACGGCGCTGATGCCGGACGTTGCGGCAGTTAGGAATCGACGTCGTGTTTGGTCTGATGCGCGGCCGTCATCGGCTGCTTGACCTGCCTCAACTTCACTCATTCGGTTCTCTCCGAGTCTTAGTTTTGCTTTAAGGCAGTGCGCGATGCCTGCCTATGTATTTTTGAAGCGCGAAAGTTTAATGGTCGGTATTACGCACAGCAAGGCGCAGTAGGCCATAAATGGCCCACTTATAGTCAAAATTTGTTCAGTAACGTGACAGCGGTCGCTGCCACAGAAAAAATTACCGCTTCGAGAACTGTGGGCGACGACGTGCTTTGCGCAGACCCACTTTCTTTCGCTCGACTTCTCGCGCGTCGCGGGTAACAAAACCAGCCGCTCGCAATGTACCGCGAAGTGACTCGTCGTACTCGAGCAAAGCGCGCGTCAATCCGTGACGAATCGCGCCTGCCTGACCAAAACTTCCACCGCCAACAACGGTGATGTTTGCATCAAATTTCTCGGCATTCTCGGTCAACTCAAGGGGCTGTCGTACAATCATGCGAGCCACTTCTCGACCGAAGTACTCGTCGATGCTTCGACCGTTGATTGTAATTGCGCCGTTACCGCCTTTGAGGAAGACGCGCGCCGTTGATGTCTTGCGTCGTCCTGTGCCGTAGTACTGTGCAGCTGCCATTGTGCCTTCCTTAAATTGTCAGCGTTTGAGGCTGTTGTGCCGCGTGTGGGTGCGATGGACCCGCATACACTTTCAGCTTCTTAAACATCGCCCGACCCAGCGGATTGCGCGGCAACATACCCTTAACAGCACGCTGCAGAACACGCTCGGGTGCGCGATCGATAAGCTTTTCAAACGTAAACGACTTCAAACCACCGGGGTAACCCGTGTGGTGGTGATACATTTTGTCGGTCGACTTCGCGCCCGTCACTCGAATCTTCTCGCAGTTTACCACGACGATGTAATCGCCCATGTCCATGTGCGGTGTGTACTCGGCCTTGTGCTTGCCGCGCAGACGATGCGCGATCTCAGCAGCCAAACGCCCGAGAGTCTTGTTTTCTGCGTCAACGACAAACCAATCGTGGCTGACGTCGCTTGCCTTTGCACTATAAGTTTTCATGCACTTGCCCGTTAGGCCTATTTCAAAGGAGCGCGGAGATTACAGTAGCCCGATTCTTCTTTCAATAAAAAACGACTGTTAAGGCCGGTGTTCTCGACCCAAATATTCCACAGACTGCATTTCAATCAGTCGCGACAAGGTCCTTTGAAATTCGAACGCCAATTTTGACCCGCTGTACAGTTGCTCCATGCAGGCTTCAGCCACCACTGCCAACTTGATATTTCGGTCATAAAATTCATCAACGAGCGTGATAAAACGTCGCGCGCCATCTTCTGTATTCGCGCTCAAAATCGGGACATCAGACAACAGCACGGAATGAAATTCCCTAGCAATTTGCGTGTAATCCATGGCGCTTCGCGGTGAGAGGCACATCACCTCAAAGGATACGAACAGAACGCCCTCCGATCGCCCTGCGAACGCTAGAGGCCGCTTATTGAGCGTCATCACACCAGGCTCTGGTGTTTTACCCCCTGTCAGGTCTGCGAACAATCCTGGCAAAGGACTTTCCGACGATACTTCCTCAGGCACAAAATATAACTCAGACTGGGTGAGCACTCGGAGTCGGTAGTCAATTCCACTGTCGACATTCATTACCTGCGTAAACGTCTCAACTGCGCGAATCGCGGGGATGAATCGTGAACGCTGCAAACCGTCTTTGTACAATCCGTCGGGCGGAATATTAGATGTCGCTATCAGCGTGATACCCCGATCAAATAGGGCCTGCATTAACCCGCCGAGCAACATCGCGTCGCCAATATCGCTGACATAAAACTCATCGAAGCACAGAACAATGGTCTCCGAGGCAATTCGGTCAGCCACCGTATCCAAGGGGTTTTTCAGACCCGAGAGCTCTGTTAACTCCTCGTGAACGCGCTGCATAAAGCGGTTGAAGTGCATCCGTTTCTTTCTATCGAAGCTCAACGCTTCAAAGAACGAGTCCATCAGGTACGTCTTGCCCCGACCCACACCACCCCAAAGGTAAAGTCCTTGCTCTGGTACGCTTCGAGAACGATTCAAAAGACGATCAAGAAGTCCGGGCCTAACCTTCGCTCGATCCTCGAGACGCAGGTACACATCCTGAAGCGCCTCAACAGCTATCCGCTGTGCCTCATCAGGCACAATGGCACCTGAATCGAGATCTGCTTGATAGCGCTGGGCAGGTGATTGAAGCATTGAGAAGATCGATCCAAAGCATGCAAGGGGAGTCGAGGGCGCGACTCTAGCGTCAAGTCATGTATACGACAATAATTTAAATAAGATGACCCATAGGACGTGACTGCGCGCCTTTGGTAGACTCTTAATAGAAGGGAGTCTTTATGGCGCTGTTTTTATCGCGCCTTTTATCGCGCCTTTTATCGCTAGAGGGCGCTACCATGTAGAAAACTCGGGGGAGTCTCATGGAACCTACACTGACAACGATTGCCTATTTTCTATTTGCGGGCTTTGCCGTGGGCCTTGCCGTGGGTTGGTGGGCGGCATTGCAGCGCAAAGATGATTCAAACGACGTCATCAACGAACTGAAACGGGAAGTAGAAGCTGCACAAGCCGCGCACCGAGCTTACGAACAGTCAGTAACGAGTCACTTTGCCAACACAGCACAGCTCCTACACCGCATGCAGGATGATTACCGATCAATCTATGCCCATATCGCCTCGGGCGCGCAGGAGCTTTGCGACAGCGAAGTAGCAAGCCAAATGGACGATATGAAACATATCAGTGGCTCCTTTGATGTGCCCGATCACCTGCTCGACCCCTCGCAACCACTTGATTACGCCCCAAAGAAATCACCCGGGGAGACCGGGCAGTTAGCGGAGGATTTCGGACTGGACAAGACCTACTCTACGCAGACCAGCTGATCTCAGGCCGGATTGTCGATATCCACGAAGTGATGATCGATACCGAAGCGCTCCGCAATCCAGTTACCCAGGCTACGAGCTCCAAATCGCTCTGTCGCATGATGGCCGGCCGCAACGAAGGCTAGTCCTCGCTCGCGTGCCACATGGATCGTCTGCTCTGACACCTCTCCCGTAATAAATAACTCTGCTCCGTGGGATGCGGCTTCATCAATGTAGCCCTGACCGCCGCCCGTGCACCAAGCGGCTGATCGGATGAGTGAATCCGGATTGCCAACGACTAGAGCCTCACGTTGGAGTTCATGCTCCAGCCTACCAACGATGTCTGATAGACGTGTCCCCTCATCGAATGCGCCACAGAACACGGGATGGGTTGTGGTTTCAGGATCAATCCCCTGCCAATGCTGTAAACCCATCGCACGCGCGAGGCCCGCGTTGTTTCCCAGTCTGGGGTGGCAATCGAGGGGCAAGTGGTAGGCGAAAAGGCTCATGCCCGCTTCCAATAAGGTTCGGATACGATGTACCTTCATGCCAACCAGGCGCTCGTCTTCTCCACGCCAAAAGTAGCCGTGATGTACGAGAACAGCGTCCGCCTCAAGCGCCACTGCCCTGTCGAGCAGCGCCTGGCATGCGGTCACACCGGATACAAGGACATTAATATCGTCGCGCCCTTCAACTTGCAGTCCGTTCGGGCAATAGTCCTTAAATGCGGAAACACGTAACTCCGAATCCAGCACCGTGCGTAATTCATCTCGACCTACGGCCATAAAGATTACTCCTTGAGCCACTCAAACTGCGGTATCTGCCACATTATACGCAGAGTTTGATTTACACTAGCGGGAGATTTAGAGGGATATCTTCATGCGGGAGTGGTTTTCACAACTAGCTTGGCCTGCCTTAGTGGGTGTTTTAGCGGCTGTACTGCTACTCAATACAGAGTGGTTGAAAATCTCCAATAGCGCGCAGGGCCCCGACAGTTACAGCCATGCGGTGGCCGTCGCAACTCCTTCTGTTGTCAACATCTACACAGCCAAACTGGTAGCAGACCGGTCGCCAGTGCTGAATGCCCCGCTCCTGCGACGCTTTACCAATCCGGGAGAGCGACAGCCAAGGGTCGAGCGCTCTCTGGGTTCGGGCGTCATTATGAGCGAGGACGGTCACATCATCACAAACCGCCACGTAATCGATGGCGCTCAGGCGATTCAAATACTGTTATCCGATGGACGTCGCGCTAACGCCATGGTTGTGGGGGCTGACCCTGAGACGGACCTGGCCCTATTAAAAACCGATCTGACAGGCTTGTCGGCCATCGAGACCGCTGACTCGGATAACATCAACGTCGGCGACATCGTACTCGCCATTGGTAATCCTTTCGGCTTCGGGCACTCAGTATCGCTGGGTATTGTGTCTGGGCTCGAGCGCTATGGCCTGCAGCTCTCAGCCTATGAAAACTATATACAGACTGACGCGACCATCCACCTAGGAAGCTCTGGCGGCGCACTGATTGATGCCGAGGGTAAATTGGTGGGCATCAATACGCTGATTTACACCGGCGCTAATGACGATACCAATGAAGCCAGTGGCATAGGCATTAATCTCGCCACACCCAGTAACGTGGTCGCTACTGTTATGAAGGACCTCATTGAATACGGAGGGGTCATCCGTGGCTGGCTGGGCGTGGAAGTGGACCTACTTTTGGGTTTTGATAATCAAGGTCGAACAACCCAATCACTACTAGTCACCAATACAGCGCCGGGGGGCCCAGCCCAGCGGGCAGGCATTCAGGTGGGCGATCTTATTGTCGGCCTAAACGCAGAGCGGGTTACCGATGCTCGTCAAGCGATGCAGACCATTGCCCGCCTCCGTCCCGGAGATCGTGTGTTGGTTGGACTTAAGCGAGGCGACGAGGAATTTGATGTTGAGGCCATTGTCTTTACACGTCCAGCCGGCGAATAAATCTAGTCTTTTCTGGCCCGAGCAGCTCTTGCATGAGCCGACAGCGACTCGCTGTCTGCAATCGTGCCTGCGACTTCGGCAAGCGCGTTCGCACCTGAGCGCGTGATGTTGATAATCGAGGTCCGGGTCTGAAAGTCATAGACACTGAGTGGTGACGAAAAGCGCGCGGCACCTGACGTCGGTAAGACATGATTTGTTCCCGCGCAATAATCACCCAATGATTCAGAGCTGTAAGCCCCAAGGAAAATGGCACCGGCACTCGAGATCGCGGGCAGCAGCTCCTCGGGCGACGCCACAGCCAGCTCCAGGTGCTCCGGCGCAAACCGGTTTGACAATGACGCTGCCGTTAACAGGTCAGGTACTGATATGAGCGCTCCCCGATTTCGCAGAGACGCGGCAATTACATCGCGTCGCGGCATGTCGGGTAGCAGTTTCTCAAGCGACTCAGTTACGGCGTCGAGGTAGTCATCGCTGGTGGCAATGCAGACCGCCTGGGCCATCTCGTCATGCTCTGCCTGAGACATCAGATCCAGCGCAATCCAATCGGGATCGACGGTCCCATCCGCAATCACAAAGATCTCGGAGGGGCCCGCAATCATATCGATACCCACCTTACCGAAGACCTGTCGCTTAGCTTCAGCAACGTAACGATTACCCGGGCCTACAATTTTATCTACGGCGCTAATGGATTCCGTACCGTAGGCCAATGCTACGACCGCCTGCGCTCCGCCCACGGTCACCACCTGATCGACACCAGCTAGTGATGCCGCCGCAAGCAC
>DPGN01000038.1 GCA_003523185.1 Halieaceae bacterium | reverse complement strand
ACCTTAATGCCAGCCTCAAAAGCTGCACGCATAACTGAGGTGCCCACAGGGACTGAAACATCCCGCCCATCGATAGACAAGGTCACAAGCTCAGTGGACTTTGAACTGGGTGTGCCAAAGTCTGCTTGTGGCTGGTAAAACTCGACCATACTGTTCACACGGCCACCTCATACGGGTTGTCTGTTACCCCGAAGTCCTCAGGGAAGTTATCCATAGCGCTCTTGACTGGCAAAGGCGTCAAACCGCCCATGGCGCAGAGCGATGCTTGCTCCATCGTCTCGCAAAGATCACGCAATAAAATTAAGTCGTTCGATGACGCCGTACTATCGACCACCCGGTCCAGTACTTCTCTACCGCGGACCGCTCCGATCCGGCAGGGCGTACACTTACCGCAGGACTCTTTTGCGCAAAAATCCATCGCGAAATGAGCCTGTTTGGCCATATCGACGGTGTCGTCAAAAACAACAATACCGCCGTGTCCTAGCATTCCGCCAAGCTCGGCCAGAACCTCGTAGGTCAGGGGCACGTCCAGCTGATCGCTAGACAGGTAAGAACCAAGCGGGCCGCCCACCTGTACCGCACGGACCGGACGCCCTGAGCGGGTGCCGCCGCCCCATTCGTTAATAACTTTATTCAGCGAAACGCCAAAGGGAACTTCAATCAAACCACCGTTTTTGATGTTGCCAGCGAGTTGTAACGGCATGGTTCCCTTTGAACGATCAACGCCGTGCCGCGCGTACTCAGCGCCACCATCGGCCAATATCGAGCTCACAGACGCCAGCGTCAGGACATTGTTTACCACAGTCGGCTTACCAAAAAGTCCTTCAATGGCAGGCAACGGTGGCTTTGCTCTCACAACACCACGTTTTCCCTCGAGGCTATTAAGCAAGGCAGTTTCCTCACCACAAATGTAGGAACCGGCGCCCATTCGAACCTCTAACTCGAAGCGCTGCCCGCTGCCGCAGAGATCTGCCCCCAAGTAACCCTCCGCTACTGCAACATCGATCGCTTTCTCCAGCATTTTCTGTGCACGGGGGTATTCAGATCGCAGGTAAATAAAGCCCTTGGTGGCACCGACCGCCAAGCCGGAGATCGTCATACCCTCAATGAGCTGGTACGGGTCCGCTTCCATCAGCAATCGATCGGCGAAGGTACCTGAGTCGCCCTCATCGGCATTACAAACAATGTATTTTTGTTCACCTTGGGCATCGAGAACTGTCTGCCACTTGATGCCCGTTGGGAATGCGGCACCGCCTCTTCCGCGCAGGCCGGACACTTTAATCTCATCAACAATGGCTTGCGGCGACAGTGTCAGCGCCCGATCAAGCCCTCGGTATCCACCAAGTGCGCGGTAGTTAGCGAGATCAGTGGGATCACCCTCACCACAGCGCTTGAATGTAATGCGGGTCTGGTTTTCCAACCAGGGAATAGTATTCACCGGGCCCAAATAATTTGGATGGCAATCGTACTCACCGTCGGTAATTGCACTAACGAGTGAAGGAACATCAGAAACAGAGACAGGACCAAAAGCCAATCGCCCTTGCACACCCATTTCGATCTCGATCAGGGGCTCCAAACCGAAGGCACCGCGCGATCCATTTCTCACCAGTGTGTAACTAAACTCTGCATTGTGCGCCGCCTGAACGAAGGCTGTCGCGACGCGATCAGCACCGACGGCAAGCGCTGTCGTATCTTGCGAGATATAAACCGTGATCGTCATGGCTGCAACGCCTCCGTCACTAGCTGAGGTAGGCTTGCAAGCTCAACGCGTCCATACACTTCATCATTGATGCGAACCGACGGTCCGCAGGCACAATTACCCAGACAGTACACGCGCTCGAGGCGGTAATTATCCGTTGGGTGCGTTTCATCAAACTCAACACCCAAAACATCGGCAACGCCAGCCTCTAATTCGCGTGATCCCGATGCCTGACAGGCTTCGGCACAGCAAATCTGAATACTCTGAGGAGCAGATGGTGACGTTCTAAAGTCGTGATAGAAACTGACGACGCCATGAACCTCTGCCGTCGAGAGTGAAAATGCGGTGGCGATATTTTCCAAGTGCGTATTGGGGATGTAACCCAACTCTGACTGAATTTCATGCAGACACGGCAGCAGACCGCCTTGCGATGCGGCGTGCTTAGCTGCGGTCTGTTCAACAGTTTTCTCTAAAGAGACTTTCATTGCTTTGACCGGTAATGAGTGCTTGCTCAACACCGATTCTCCCCCTCCTTTTGTTGCCGAATCACAAGCTCGGTTTTTAGTTATTATTGCGAAGATGGTATCAACCCTAAATCCCTGCTACCACAACGTTTTTATGGTAGTTCTCCCTGAAATTTGAAGCTCCTGATGGCTACTATCTAGCCCACTCTCTTACCCATCTCGAGACAGCATTTCACTGAAGGTCACTCGACGCCAACTTGAGGTGAAAAGCTGCACTACAAAATTGCGCTGAGAAGCCCTACTAAAACAGTGCGCCCTGCTCGGGCTCGCTGATTGATTCATCCGAGGGATGAGCAAGCGTCGGATCATCCACCTTGGCATTGTTAACGGCGGAACTGACCCGGTGACAATCGACAGTAATATCCGTCATGCAGTCTCCCGCAGGTGCTCCGTTTAACCATTGATCTGATGCATCTGCAGATAATAGGAGTGGCTGTCGGTGGTGGATATGCGCAATACCGGCCTGCGCACCCATCGTCACAATGGCACAGCCACTTGCTGGCTCATAAACACCCGCAAAACGGAGAAGTTCCCCGTCAGCGTGGTGATACCAAGATCGGCTAGGAGACGCTGCCCGCTGCCACTCATACCAGCCGTCCGCGATAAATACGCAGCGCTGAGCGTCTCTAAATGATGGCTTCTCAGTTAAGGTCTCAGCTCTGGCATTGAAAAGATTCATCGGCGTTTTGGCCCATGCGGGCGAAAACGACCAAGACATGACGGTAAATTCCGCTCGATCCGTTTTCACCAGCACATCGGCCTGCGGGGCGATATTGTAACGATCAGGAATATCGAGATTCAGGCGCGCCAGATCAGGCTTATTTGAGGCTGTTAGTGTGTAACGTCCACACATCGCTAGGCGATCGCAACCTATTCCGTTATGAGCTTAGCAGCGCATCTAAAGCGCACGATCAAATAATGCGAGCGTTTTAGACCAAGCAACCTCAGCTTGTTCCTCGTTATACACATGGGAATCCAAGACACACCAACCGTGTAGCGCACCCTCGAAGACAGTGACCTCAGCCGACAACTTGTTGTCGGCAAAGGCCTGACGCAAGACGACTTTGTCATCGGGGTGTTGCTCGTCATCGTTCTCAGCTAGCGCGATCAAGCACGCAGCGTTGATCTCAGGAATGAGTAAATGCGGGCTATCTTCTCCCTCAGTTGCCAGCGATACCGGATGATAAGCACAAGCGGCACCTATTCGATCTGCTCGTTCGGCAGCCGCGCGCACAACCATCGGGCCACCCATGCAATAACCCATAGTGCCGATGGGCCGATTTTTATCGACCGCAGATTGGGCATCAATCCAATCGACAAAGGCACGCGCATCGCGCGCGTGCGTTTGAGGCGAGAGGCTCTGATAAAGGGGATAAATTTTCTTTCGCGTCGCATCATCCCTAAAGCTCTCGCCCGTCTCCACCACAGGTGATCGCGCATCTCGGTAGTAGGGATTGATGCACAGCACGGCGTAACCGCTTTCCGCCAGCCGCGTCGCCATCGCGCGAAACGAGGGTCTCAATGCGAGAATATCGGGCCATATCAATACCGCGGGGTGGGTCCCCTCGGCTGGGTGCACGAACAACGCATCGCAGACACCGTCTGCCGTGGAAATGTCGACGTCCTGAGCTACCGTTTTCAATGGATTAGCCAGCGCCGGAAACGAAAACGCCACTGAGGCGCCGGCTGCGAGGGTGTTGAACTCGCGCCGTGTCAAATTACTTGGCTGGTCCTGCTCGTCTTTAATCGTGTGCTCGTCACACATGGCCACTACCTAAGCTAGTAAAGGGGCTTTCAGTAGACACCATGGCGAGTCGTTGATTCAAGAGCCCCATCCAAACCCTAAATCCCAACGCTAGGTTAAAGGATTGGTCCACTCGAGAAGATGACCGTCGGCTTCGCCTCCGTGGTCTCACTACGTTCGACTCGAACTCGGGAGTTCGAACTCTTTTCAGATCCCACACAGCAAAACGCCCCCTAACGGAGGCGCTTTGGTATGTGGCCCGCCCGGAGAGATTCGAACTCCCGACACCCAGGTTCGAAGCCTGGTGCTCTATCCAGCTGAGCTACGGGCGGAGCGGCTGTCACAATCGACAGGGCGCGAAGTCTATCACGGCTTTTACATGCTGACATTAGCGCATTGCATTAGACTTGATGCTACACTCGCCGCCGCATTTGGGAGTCGCTTCCAAAGGGGGAATGCAATGAACACAGATAGAGCGTTTGTGTCCGCCACGCTGATGGCTGATGAAAACAGGTCTGCCATCGAAGCTCGCTTGAGCGATGTATTGGAGCAATCCTTAACCCCCATGGAACCCGGACAAGCGAAAACTTATATGGAACATACAGCTGTTCGCATGGCGGAGGAAGCGGGTGCCGGCGTTACCATGTTCCAGATGGTCGAAATTAAGCACGCCAATACCTCTTATATGATTCGAGTGGCCGTGCTGACCAACGGCAGCGCTATTGGTTTGGACTTAATGGACATGGAAAATGGCCAGTTTTTCATTCCTGAAACCTGCCCGGTGATACCGTTAGAAGTACCGACCATTAATTGAGCTTGCGCACCAGTAAATTCACCCGTAGGGACGTCATTACGTTTGCCACACTGACGGGTTTGCTGGCGTTTGTGCCGATCTCAACGGATCTCTATCTACCCGCTATCCCCACTATGACGGAGGAGCTCGGAAGCTCTATCTCGCAAAGTCAGCTAACACTCAGTCTTTTCATGCTGGGCGTAGCCTGTGGTCAGATAATTTTCGGACCGCTATCCGACCGCTTTGGAAGACTCCCGGTCATCCGAGTGGGCACACTGACCTACATTGCTTTTTCACTCTTGAGTTCACTCGCCTGGAATATCGATTACATGTGGCTGGCTCGAGTCGCACAGGGCGCCGCGGCAGCCAGTGGGGCCGTTATTGCGAGAGCACTTATACGTGACCGCTTTGAAGGCGATAGAGCCGCGCAAATGATGGCGTTGACTGGTGCCGCCATGGCGAGTGTACCGCTCGTCGCGCCAACGCTGGGCGCGTACATCACAGTCGAGTTTGGTT
>DPGN01000049.1 GCA_003523185.1 Halieaceae bacterium | reverse complement strand
CGCTCTTCGTCTTCCGAAATTTCTTTCTCTTTCACTAGATCTTTCAGCATACCGTTGGCATCTCGTCGCGCATTACGGATGGAGACGCGCGCCGACTCGGCTTCCGCTCTCGCCTGTTTGATGTAACCCTTGCGCGTCTCTTCAGTGAGCATCGGCATTGGAATTCGAATCACGTCACCTGCCGTCGATGGGTTGAGACCCAAGTCACTTTTCATAATGGCTTTTTCGACGTCCGGGGTGATGGATTTATCGAAAACACTAACAGCTAACGTTCTAGCGTCTTCAACGTTGATGCTAGCCATTTGCTTTAAGGGTGTTTCGGCCCCGTAGTAGTCGATGCGGATGCCATCCAGAATACTGGGGTGTGCGCGGCCCGTTCTGATTTTATTGAAGTTCTGGCCCAGCGCCTCGAGCGACTTCTCCATTCGCTCTTCGGCATCTGTTTGTATGTCATCAATCATGTTTTTCTCCTGATTGATCCGTCACGCCCTGCACAAAGCTCAATCAACGAATCAATGTCCCCTCGGACCCACCCCTCACAATACTCAATAACGCACCTTTCATCGACATATTAAACACGCGAACCGGCATTTGGTGATCTCGGACTAAACAAATCGCGGTTAAATCCATAACACCCAATTTCTTATCCAGTACTTCGTCATAGGTCAACGCTTCATATTTGACCGCTGAGGAATCCTTCATTGGGTCGGCGTTATAGACACCGTCTACTTTCGTCGCCTTCAGCACCACGTCCGCCTCTACCTCGATGCCTCTGAGACAAGCCGATGAGTCAGTGGTGAAAAAGGGATTACCTGTCCCCGCCGAGAAGATCACGACGTCACCCTGTGCCATAGCGCGGATGGCCTTTCGGCGATCGTAATGATCGACGACACCACTCATCGGTATTGCTGACATGACTTGTGTGGCAATGTTTGAGCGCTCTAGAGCGTCGCGTAGTGCAAGCGCATTCATCACAGTAGCAAGCATTCCCATGTGATCGCCGGTAACTCGATCAAGTCCGGCCGATTGTAAAGCCGCACCTCGGAAGAGGTTGCCTCCTCCCACGACAAGGCCTACCTGGACACCAATACCCACCAACTGGCCGATCTCCAGAGCCATTTGATCTAAAACCTTGGGATCTATGCCAAAGGATTCATCGCCAGTAAGGGCCTCACCGCTAAGCTTGAGTAATATGCGCTTATAGACTTTTTCAGTTGCCATCATCACTCCTCAGGAAAATGCGCCGCTGCTTATGATACAGCGGCACGGATCGATTAGTTTCCTAATTGAGCAGCAACCTCTGCAGCAAAATCGACCTTCTCAACTTCGATGCCCTCGCCCACCTCAAATCGGGTGAATCCGGCAATCGTGGCACCAGCCGCTTTAACCAATTTGCCAACGGTCGTATCGGGATCCTTAACGAAGGCTTGCTCTGTAAGACTGTTTTCAGACAGGTACTTGCGAACACGGCCTTCAATCATCTTCTCAACGATTTCTGGTGGCTTACCCGAGTCCGCAGCCTGCGCCGCGTAGATCTCTCGCTCTTTTTGCAATAGCTCTTCGGGCATGTCCGCAGGTGACACAACAGCGGGATTCACAGCTGCGACGTGCATGGCGACATCTTTTGCCAGTTCCTCGTCACCACCGGCCAGCTCAACCAAAACGGCGATGCGGTTGTTACCGTGGACATAACCGCCGACAACGCCGTCCGCAGCTGAAACAACGCCAATACGACGAACAGAAATATTCTCGCCAATTTTCTGAACCAACGCCTGACGGGCATCCTCAATATCACCGCCAGCGACTGCAGCAACGTCATCAGTTTGAAGCTCAACCGCCTTGTCCATAACCTGCGCTACGAATCCAGCAAAGTTTTCGTCTCGTGCTACGAAGTCGGTCTCACTGTTCACTTCACCTATAACACCTGACTTGCCATCTGCGGCAATTCGAATTGCCACAACACCATCCGCAGCCGTTCGGCCCGCTTTCTTTGCAGCCTTCATACCGCTCGACTTTCGCAGCTCCTCAATAGCCACTTCAATATCACCACCGGCAGCAGCCAATGCTTTTTTGCACTCGAGCAAACCAAGGCCGGTTCGTTCACGCAATTCCTTTACTAATGCAGCAGACATTTGTCCCACCCTTTATAACGTCTTGATAACCGTCCCCAACGGGGAATGTTCATGTAAAAAAAAGCCGCGCGAAGCGCGGCCTGTTGTTTGAGCTTATTCCGCGTCGCCCGTTTCTTCTGGCGCCGCTTCCGTGTCTGCGGCCTCGGCTTCGACTACTTCAACAAACTCATCGACCACAGGAGCCTCTGACGATGCACCCTTACCAGCCATGACCGCATCAGCGACTGCCGTGACATACAGCTTGATGGCTCGAATGGCGTCATCGTTACCGGGGATAACATAGTCAACACCATCTGGATTGCTGTTAGTGTCGACAATGCCAATAACAGGAATACCCAGCTTGTTCGCCTCGGTAATCGCAATACGCTCGTGGTCAACATCAACCACAAACAGCGCATCGGGCAAGCCGCCCATATCTTTAATACCGCCAATAGAACGATCGAGCTTGTCTTTGCTGCGACTGCGCATCAGCGCTTCTTTCTTGGTGAGCTTGGCAAACGTGCCGTCTTGCTCCTGCGCCTCAAGATCACGCAAGCGCTTAATCGACGATCGAATGGTCTTGTAGTTGGTAAGCATACCGCCGAGCCATCGATGACTGACGTAGGGCATACCGCAACGTGTGGCGTGCTCTTCAATGATCTTGCCCGCAGCGCGCTTGGTGCCAACGAACATGATCTGGTTTTTGTTCTCAGCCAACCGGCGAACGAAACCCAGAGCGTCATTGAACGCAGGGACAGTGTGCTCGAGGTTGATGATATGAATTTTGTTGCGCGCGCCGAAAATGTATTGATCCATCTTCGGGTTCCAGAAGCGAGTTTGGTGGCCAAAGTGCGCGCCGGCCTGCAACAACTCGCGCATGCTTACTTGTGTCATAACTTGTCTCTAAGTTGGGTTTACCTTCCGCTCTCTCAAGATGTCCAACTGGTTTCCCAGCACCCGGCATCCTGTGCACAGAGAGCGTGCTTATTAACTCCCGCTATTTACGGAAGCGGCGCGCTTTATAACATAGGTGACACCCGGCCTGAAGCCTTTCGCTGTAATATCTGCCTAGGAGTGCGGTAAACTACCGAATTAACCCCCTTTTAAAAGCAACATTCCGGAAAAGTAGACGTGAGCACCGTATCAATCAAAACCGACAATGACATCGCTGGGATGCGTGAGGCGGGACGACTCGCCGCTGAAGTACTGGAGATGATTGAGCCTCTCGTTGAGCCTGGTATTTCGACCGGAGAGCTTGACCGGATTTGCCATGACCACATCGTCAATGTGCAAAAAGCGATTCCCGCACCACTCAACTACAAGGGGTTTCCCAAGTCTATTTGTACATCGGTGAACGATGTCATCTGCCACGGCATTCCGTCAGACACTAAAGTCTTGAAACAAGGAGACATCATCAACATCGATGTCACGGTCATCAAAGATGGGTGGCATGGCGATACCAGCATCATGGTACCCGTGGGAAAGGTCGCTCCGCACGCAGAGCGGCTTATGAAAGTCACTCAAGAATGCCTCTACAAGGGGCTCGCTTTGGTCAAACCGGGAGCGCGTCTGGGTGATATTGGGCAGGTCATCCAGCAATACGCGGAGTCCTCTTACTATTCGGTGGTAAGAGAGTACTGCGGTCACGGCATTGGAAAGGTATTCCATGAGGAGCCGCAGGTTCTGCATTACGGTCGTGCGGGCACCGGCATGGTGCTCGAAAAAGGAATGACATTTACGATCGAGCCCATGATCAACGCGGGTAAAAGACATACCAAGCTGAATACCCGTGACGGCTGGACCGTGACCACACGAGACGGACGGCTCTCCGCACAATGGGAGCATACAATCGCTGTCACTGACGATGGTTGCGAAGTGCTTACCCGGCGATCAAATGAGAACCTGCCCTTCTAATGAATCGCCGCTCGTAGGTTGATCACGAGTTTGCTCCGAAAACACGACTTAACCGTAATTACAGTCAACTTATCGACGCAACAATCACGCCATGAATTCAAAAGCGCTGACAACTTTGGTTTCACAGCTTCGCCGAGATCTCGGCGACACAGCCGATGTTATTGGCCAACAGTTCGATCCCAGTGCGCCCGTCACACCCTTGCTGGAACGGCGTTGTTCTGCGGTAGATCAGACCCTGACCCAGCTCTGGAGTGCCTGCGATCTAGACGAAACGAACACCGCGCTCATTGCGGTCGGTGGCTACGGCCGCGGCGAACTCTTCCCTAGCTCCGATGTCGATGTGCTCATATTGCTTGGGCAGCCCGATACAAGCGTTGATGCCCAGTTAAGTGTTTTTGTCAGTTCACTGTGGGATCTAGGACTAAAGATTGGGCACAGTGTTCGCTCGATCGATGAGTGTCTAGCGCTCGCAGCTGATGACATTACTGTCATGACGACACTTCTGGAAACGCGCCTCCTCACAGGTCCTGCGACGATATACAACACGCTGCTCGACGAATTGGATGAGCGAGACATCTGGAAGAGCGGCGCTTTTTACACGGCGAAACTCGAAGAGCAGACCCAGCGGCACGAGAAATATGGACTCACGGGATATAGCCTTGAACCCAACGTGAAGTCTTCACCTGGCGGGCTGCGGGATATACAAGTCATCGGATGGATTGCGAAGCGGCACTTCGGTACTGCCTTGGAGCAGCTCCCGACAGGGGAGTTTCTCACTAAGCAGGAGCTCGATTTACTGATGAGCGGTCAGGAATACCTCAGTCGAGTCCGTTTCGCTTTACACCATTTAACCCGTCGGGATGAGGACCGGCTATTGTTTGAGCATCAGCAGACGCTCGCTCGCCAATGGGGGTTTGAAGACGAGGGAAAACTGGCTGTCGAGCAGTTCATGCAAGCCTACTTCCGAAATGTCCAGGCGGTGTCTCACGTATCGGCCTTGTTGATCGATATCTATCAGAAAACGCTGCTACAGGCGGAGACCTCATCTTCTACTGTGATCGACGAGGACTTCGAGCTAATCGACGATCGCATATCAGCGCGACACGCTACGGTATTCAAGCAGAACCCCTCCAATCTAATTCGGTTGTTTGTCGTTATCGGACGAGACAAACGAATCAAACGAATCGACCCCCAAACCACCCGACTATTGCGAGCATCGGCCGACCTCATTGATGAGGCCTTTCGTGACGACCCCATTAATCGACGTCTTTTCCGAGATGTACTGTCGTCGCCCTTCTCTATGACCAAGCAGTTGCGGCGAATGCTTCGTCACGGCGTCCTAGGGCGTTATCTACCCGAGTTTGAGAAAATTGTGGGACAGATGCAGTTCGATATGTTCCACACCTACACCGTTGATGCGCATACAATGCAGGTCATCGCCAATAGCCGGCGGTTCTTAAGAGCCGACTACACTGACCGATTCCCTGTGACCACGCGAATTGCGCAGCGATTGCGAAACCCGCTGCTGCTCTTTGTTGCGGCGCTCTACCACGATATTGGAAAAGGAAGAGGCGGCGATCACTCTGAACTTGGTGCGATTGATGCACGATTGTTTTGTGAGCGTCACTTCTTTGATGAACCCGACACCGAACTTGTCGTTTGGCTGGTAAAGAATCACCTGTTCATGAGCTCATTCTCTCAAAAGAGGGACATTTCAGATCCGCGCGAAATTCAGCGGTTTGCAGAGCATATGTCGACTGAGGAGCGCCTCGATTACTTATTTACGCTGACCGTTGCGGACATTAACGGAACCAACCCTGAGCTTTGGAATGCATGGCGCAGCTCTCTGCTACGCCATTTGTACACCGAGACTCGACGAGCCTTGAGACGCGGTCTAGCCAACCCATTGGCGCGCGAGGATGTCATTGCCGCCGCTAAGAAGGCGGCAGCACATCTCCTCGAGTTCCGAGGCTTCCTCGATGACGAACTCGACTCCATTTGGGCAGCTCGAGGTAATGACTACTTTTTGCGAGAGCGACCTGAGGACATTGCCTGGCACACGGAGTCGATCGCCGATTTTGAAACCAATGGTGCGCCGCTGATCTTGCTCAAGCAGTCATCAGAGTCGTTGATCGCCAACGCGACCCAGATTTTCGTGCATACCGCCAATACTTCAAACGTATTCTCTCGAGTCTGCGCGGCGTTAGAACTCCTGGATCTCAGTATCAACGATGCCCGTATTTACTCCGGGACTGATGGCGCAACGCTGGACACATTCTTTGTATTAAAAGCCGATGGCAGCCCGGTTGATAGCGACCCCGACACACTGCATCTCATTGAAACAGCGATTTTTGAGGCGCTAACAGCGACATCAATAAGCACCAATCAGCAGCGTATCACCCGAACCTTGCGATCGTTCTTATCACCAACTGAAATCACGTTTATTGAGGATGAAGGCCGCAATCTGACGATTATGGAAATCAGTTCACCCGATAGGCCTGGCTTGTTGGCTCAGATTGGTCAGATTTTGGATCGCAGTAATATCGCAATACAAGCGGCGAAGATTCAAACCCTTGGCGAGCGTGTGGAGGATGTGTTTTTCCTCACCAATTCAGAGGGTGATCGTCTAAACAACGACGCGACGTGCGAGGCTTTGCGCATCGAACTCTGTGAGGCTCTGGATAAGGATATTGCCGCGTGAACCCAGGTATGCAAACACTTCATCCCTATCCGTTCGAGAAGCTAGCTGATCTGACTCGCGACGTTATACCCTGCGATCTCCCTCGAATCGCATTAACCATAGGCGAGCCAAAGCACCAGCCGCCTGCACATGTCCTCGAGGCCTTGATATCGTCCATCGAAGAGCTGGCGAAATACCCAACCATTATTGGCCTTGCGGAGCTAAGAGAAACCATCGCGCGATGGGTAGAGCAGCGCTTTGGCACGCGAGCGCTGGATCCGAGCAGCGAGGTGTTGCCGGTTAATGGAACTCGCGAAGGGCTATTTGCCATAGCCCAAGCACTGGTTACGCCGGGGCGGGAAGGCGCTGTGGTAATTCCCAATCCGTTCTATCAAATTTACGAAGGCGCCGCCCTGTTAGCGGGTGTTCAGCCAACCTTGATCGCGTCAGACCATTCAACTGGCTTTTTAGCGAATTACCGAAACCTCTCGGAAGATGATTGGGAAGCCTGTCAAATGCTCTTCCTTTGCACTCCGGGAAATCCATCGGGGGCCGTCATTCCTGAGGGTGAGCTTCACTGGCTGATTCAAAAAGCCATAGAACACGATGTAGTTTTGATAAGTGACGAATGCTACAGCGAACTCTACTACGACGAGGCAGCACCACCCGTCGGACTGCTCCAAGCGGCAGAGAGCCTCGGAAACTCAGATTTCAAGCAGTGCTTGGCGTTCCACAGTCTATCTAAACGCTCAAATTTACCTGGCCTCCGCTCAGGATTCGTTGCTGGTGACGCTGCATTGATTCGTGAGTTTCGTCGCTATCGGACCTATCATGGCTGTGCCATGCCGATACACCATCAGCTAGCCAATATTGCAGCCTGGTCGGACGAGTCTCACGTCGTGGAAAACCGAGCGCTCTACAGAGCGAAGTTCGATGCGGTCAATGATGTGCTAGCGCCCGCCTTAAACACCCGCATTCCCGACGCTGGGTTTTACCTATGGCCGAAGACACCAACCAGTGACACCGAATTTACCCGCACCCTACTCGAGCAAACCAATGTGGCTGTTCTTCCGGGTAGCTACCTTGGCAGAGACGTGGGCGGCCATAATCCAGGTAGCAATCATGTGCGAATGGCACTCGTCGCCACTCACCAAGAAACGCTTGAGGCTGCTGAACGAATTGCTCATTTTATGGGGCGCGGTTAAGAGCTCATGCCCCGAAATCTACTCAAAGCTGAGCGTATTGAATTCATCGACCGTCGACTTGATGAGCTTTACCCCGATCCCCCTGTACCGCTCGATCATAAGGATCCTTTCACCCTGCTCTTAGCAGTGCTCTTGAGTGCTCAATGCACTGATGAACGAGTCAACCAGGTCACACCTTCGTTGTTCGAGCTTGCAGACAATCCCTTCGAGATGGCGGGACACAGCGCCGATGCGATCCGCGAGATCATCAAGCCGTGCGGCCTGTCGCCCCAGAAATCAAAAGCGATTCGACGTTTGAGTGAAATTTTGATTGAGGAGCACGGTGGTGAAGTACCGCAGGACTTTGATGCACTCGAACGACTTCCGGGGGTTGGCCATAAAACGGCAAGTGTTGTCATGGCGCAGTCCTTTGGTGTACCCAGCTTCCCCGTGGATACGCACATTCATCGGCTAGCTCAGCGCTGGGGACTCACTCGCGGGCGCAATGTCGTCGAAACCGAGCTTGACCTCAAAAAGGTGTTTCGAAAAGATCGCTGGAATGACTTGCACCTTCAGATCATTTTTTACGGACGAGAATTTTGCACGGCGCGCGGGTGTAACGGTCTGGTCTGTGAAATCTGCACTACCTGTTACCCGGATCGTAAGCATCCGAAAAAAGTGAACAAACCTTGACCCTTAGGACCCTCGTATGACCGCAAATCTGTACGGCATTCCAACCTGCGACACGGTTCGCAAAGCACGCAAGTGGCTCACCGATAATGGCATCGATCATCAGTTTATTGACGTGAGAGAAAACACACCCCCTAAATCCCAGATAGATCACTGGGTCGCGTCGTTGGGTGCCGCTAAGATGGTGAATAAGCGAAGTACCACCTGGAAGAATCTCTCTGATGCGCATCGTGCCGAAGCTGAGACCGGTGACACAACGGCGGTACTACTGGCCAATCCCACGTTAATTAAGCGCCCGGTGCTTGAGTACGGAAACGTCCTCGATGTTGGCTTCAGTGTCGACGCTTACACCCACCATTTTCAGTAATAACCTCAGAGTTAGGAGATAAATACATGGCGGATACGCTCCATGGTTTTGGCTTAGGCGTCGCCTCAAAGAATAGTCGAGGGGAGATTCTGGATGTTTATTACCCGGCACCTCTGGCAACTATTTCGGGAGAGCTGGCTTCGGCTCTCGATGGCGTAAGCGGTGAGATTGACGCAGCTGCAACCCGATCACTAGCAACTGATCTCAAAGCAGCAGGACATGCGCCACTGGCGGCTGTTGCCGAGAGAATAGCCAGTGCGGATAAGACGATTGTTGCCTCCTCATTAGCAGACAATACACCGCCAACATCGGTGGGCGATGCCTATCTCAAACTTCACCTGCTCTCACATCGTCTCGTGAAGCCACACGGGACGGATCTATCCGGTATCTTCGCCCTGCTAACGAACGTGGCGTGGACCGATGAGGGAGCAATCGACTTGGACGAACTACCCGAGCGGCAATTGACAGCGCGGCTATCCGGGAAGGTATTGGAAGTATCGAGCATTGATAAATTCCCCAAGATGACCAATTACGTTGTACCCGCGGGTGTAAGGATCGCTCACAGCGCGCGCGTACGATTAGGCGCCTATCTGGGTGCAGGCACGACGGTGATGCATGAGGGATTTATCAATTTCAACGCAGGTACCGAAGGGCCTGGCATGGTTGAAGGTCGCATATCCGCCGGCGTGATGGTGGGTAAAGGCTCTGATTTAGGGGGCGGATGCTCAACCATGGGCACCTTGTCCGGTGGTGGCAACATCATTATTTCCGTAGGTGAAGAGTGCCTCATTGGCGCCAACGCGGGCCTTGGTATACCCCTGGGTGACCGATGTACGATCGAAGCCGGGCTGTTCGTGACTGCAGGAACGAAAGTGGCAGTGCTCGATGATGCACGCAAGATTGTTGAGACCGTGGCGGCGCGAGACTTGGCAGGGCGATCAGACCTCCTGTTCCGACGTAACTCACTCTCAGGTTCGGTAGAATGCCTCACCAACAAAACTGCCATCGAATTGAACGAAAGTTTGCATGCCAACAATTGATAGAGAACACGCAGCGATAACGCTTACAAAAGAGCTCATTAAGCGACAGTCAGTGACGCCAGAGGACGATGGCTGTCAGCCCTTAATGGCTGAGCGGCTTGAAAAACTGGGATTCACCTGTGAGTCACTTCCTGCGGAGGAAGTCCTCAACCTTTGGGCAACGCGTGGTTCTGATGGCCCTACTCTCGTTTTCGCGGGTCATACCGATGTGGTGCCGCCTGGCCCGCTAGAGCAATGGGACAGTGATCCCTTTGTCCCAACAGAAAGAGAGGGGATGTTGTATGGTCGGGGGGCTGCGGACATGAAAGCGAGCTTGGCTGCGATGGTGGTCGCTACCGAATCGTTCGTCAGTCGTCACCCGGATCACAAAGGACGTATTGGGTATCTGATTACAGCGGATGAAGAGGGACCGGCAATACACGGCACGCGTTACGTGGTCGAAACGCTTAAGTCGCGTGGCGAGACCATCGATTGGTGCGTGGTCGGCGAGCCCTCGAGCACGGCAACATTGGGCGATATCGTCAAAAATGGACGACGCGGTTCTATCAACGCAACGCTGATGATCAAAGGCCAGCAAGGCCACGTCGCCTACCCACATCTTGCCGACAATCCCATGCACATGGCATTTTCTGTCTTGAACCAACTGTGTGAGATCGAATGGGATCAAGGTAATGAATTTTTCGATCCTACTCGACTTCAATTCTCGAATATTCGGTCCGGTACGGGCGCCACTAATGTCATACCCGGTGAACTCACCGCAGTGTTTAACTTGCGCTTCTCAACGGAAACCAATGCTGAGGCGATCAAATCGCAATGCGAAGCCGTGCTGGGCGATAGCGGCGTCGACTATGCGATCGATTGGCAACTCAGCGGTAATCCGTTTTTGACCGAACCCGGCGACTTGGTTGATGCAGTGCGCGAGAGTATTGCCGAGACCACGGGAGTTACTGCGACTTTAAACACAGGCGGTGGTACGTCAGATGGTCGTTTTATCGCAACCATGGGTAGCCAAATCATAGAGCTAGGCCCTATCAATGCGTCAATCCATCAGCGAAACGAGCATGTGTTGATTGATGACATTCCCAAGCTTGCCCGAATCTACGAGGGTATTATGGAACGACTGCTCACCTAGATTTGGTCTGCCTCGAACTAGATCTGTTCCATCGAAAGAAAGTCGAAACGCGCACTTGGGACCGCCGTCCTGAGACCCTCAACCAGAACGCGAAAATAGGCTTCCGATGCATCGCTCCATACATCGGCCACCGGAGGCTTGAGAAAGACCCAGCGGAGCTCGGGATTTAACGACAGCGCCGCTTCTAGAACCCGCGTGATTCCAACAATCTGTGCGCTTAAATAATCAGAGGCACTTCGCGAATAGCCGGCTTCACTGGTGACGAATTCAAACGCCTGCAATTCACAAAGTATTCGTGTGGGTGGATCGTTTTGCCGAAGCCAGTCAAGCAGTCTTGACTGGCCCTCTACAGACCCCAGCTCCAGCTGTAGCGAACTCGACATTGTGTCAGCCAACACGGTGGGCAAGCGAGTCACCTGAACCACCCCTCCGTCAGCGGCAGTCAATTGCACTATCAAATCCGATGACAGCTTGTCACCGACGTATAAACAGCGCTGGGTCACCTGCCATTCCCCTTTGGTTTTACCATGACGTCAAATCGAACCGTTTTACCCGTGATGCTGTGAGAAGGCTTAACATTCCCCAGTGCCGGCGCTTTGACGGGTCGCTTGATCACAACTCGCTCAACTGGCTGAGCCATCGCCCACACCAATAAATCCTTGGGGTCGTTTGCCCCGGAACTATCACCATGAAGCGCTTGAACAGTGGCCAAGTCCTTCTTCACCGCAGCGGTTTTGCCACGCTCAGGAAACATGGGGTCAATGTAAATCACATCGAAGCCCTCAATCGCTTGCTGACGGCTATCCCCGCAAAGTACCCGCATGCGACTTACCGCCTCAACCACTTTATCGTTGGCGCTCATAAGCGCTAACTCGCGCGCCTGTTCCAAGAGATAACACAGGGGCACAGACTGTTCTGACAAAGCGACCGAACAACCGAGGTCTGCGAGCACGAAAGCGTCGCGTCCCAACCCAGCGGTTGCATCAAATACCTTAGGCCGCTTCTCACCCTTCACACCGATCGCGCGACCCAATGGCTCGTTGTGCCCGGATTTTCGACGATAGAGCATATCAGCAGAGGAAAAGTCGATGTAAACCGGTCCCAGACGAGGGCTTTGCAATCGTTGTAGCCACGAACGATCCGTATCGATGACCAACGCAACACCGGAATCCAGATCATCTGCAATGGCAACAAACTCGAGATTCAGCGTCTCTGCCACTGACTTCGCCCGAGCTTGAACTCCCCTCGACGCAGGCGCGACAACACAACTCACTAGCGATTTCTCATACCTAATGCGAGCGCTAAGCCTTCTAACTCGATAGCAAAGCCAACGTTATGCGCGCCCTGACTCATACCATGCTTGTCGGTCACCTTGATTAATCGCTCCTCGGATTGACCTGCGGACCAAGACTCGAATCGAATATCCGACAGCTGCTTTTCATCGATTCGTAATCCCGACATATCCAAGAGTTCGTCGCGTGAATAACGCAAAAATTCGGCCGGACCCACAGGCGTATCGACATCCGGCAGGCTCGCGGTGAAGTCACCGATATGAATGCCCGCGGGGGGCACAGAATCGATCAAGCGCGCCAACTTGATAGTGACATCACCGACGATGTAACTGAAAACGGTGGGGTTAATGCCCTCGGCTTGTGATAGCTCGTAATGGCTTCCAATGTGGAACGCCGAACGCAGGGTGGGTACCGTGCCGACCTGAGACTTCTCTCGAGCAACGGCGTTATCTATTAATACCAATAAGAAAAATGTCAGCAGATCAACGTTTGGGAAAGCACCCAGATCTCGGTTCCATACGTAATAACCATCACCCGTTGTGGTTCGTGCGAAGTTGACTTCAACTCCCTCTCGTTTGAGTTTCGAATAGGCTGAGTTCATGGAGTAAGACAGGCTGTTGAGTTGACTCGCCTGTTCAAAGGGTCGGAAAAGCGAGAAATCCGCAATGTCGAATAATGCGACTGCGCGACTTTCCTCATGACCTACGCTGTATCGCTTAATCATCTCATCAATCATCTCGATGGATGCCTCGCCAGTATCTAACGGCGAATCTAGCTTGATAAAACTCGGTGCCACGCCCAAGCGACCTGCGTTTTCGAAAATTTCATCATGGGCCTTGAAGCGAGAACCTGAAATGAGTTGACGGATAAAGTCCTCATTGTTTTGGCCTTCGCCCGAGGGATGATTGGGTGACGTAAAGTTACCCAGGAAATAGTGCGGAACAACGATCGTTAGCAGACCATTGGGGTCGAACGCCCAACAAAGAACAATGCTTTGACCGAGTCGCCATTGCTTTTTCAATGTTGCCTCTAGCTGATCCAACGCCATGGTTTCGTCCTGCTAACTAAAACGGCGAAATGCGCCTGTCCCGCGACACACACCTCGAACTTCAACGCTTCCGCTGGCATCATACCGTTTCAGCACACGGATTTCGTCATGCCTCCAATTTTCTACCCATCGCAGACTCTTTCAAGCTTCACCGCACGCTGGCGTCGTGGCTATCGATTGATTGTTTCGGTGCTTTTAGCGAGCGGACTGGCGAGCTGTGGGAATCTCGACCAGTACGACATTACGCTGAACGATCGGACGCTTTACGCGCCTAGGGAATTGTTTGAGGACTACTACCTTCCCGACATTGCGCTTAGTAATTGCGTCACCCAGGCCATCGAAGATAGCCAGGTATTCGTGGCAGGCGGCTTGGAAGTGCTCAACTGTTCAGAGGCTGGCATCGAGTCTTTATCGGGCCTGTCTCGCTTTAGCGAGCTCAAACGTCTGAAGTTAACAGGCAACAATATTCGCAACCTTGTCGAGCTGTCGAAGCTGACGCAACTTAAAGAGCTTAGACTCGAGGGCAATAACATAGTAGATATTGTGCCCCTGACCGTTCTCCCAAGCCTGAATCTTGTCTCGCTTGAAGACAATCCGGCATTGCAGTGTCACGGCCTTGCCCGCTTCCACGGCGGGGTTGAGATTATCGCACCAGAGCATTGCTCGTCGTGACCTACTGGATTTACCGAGCGATTGCCTCGCTGCCACTTCCGATTTCCTATCGAATTGCGCGAGTTCTCGCATGGCTCACCGAGCGCGTTTTCAAGTATCGACTTACCACGGTAGATCAAAACCTTAGGCGCTCCTTTCCCGATCAGTCCGAAGCTTGGTATGCGACCACCAGGCAACGCTTCTACCAACAATTCGCTGATGTGACCGTTGAGGCAATGTATGCCTGGCGAATGCCTCGCAATGAGCTAGAGGACCGAATGACCATCACCGGATGGGAGCCACTAATCTCATCGAACGACGAATCACCTAAACCCGGTATTTTGTTATCGATCCATCACAACAACTGGGAGTGGTTGTTGCAGCGGATCAGCATGACCGTCTCATCGCCATTCGACGGCATCTACAAACCACTTCACGATAGCGGCGCAGAGCGATTTGCTCTCGAGGCAAGGGGAAAACACGGTGCCAACTTGGTGACCTTACAGACTCTGAGCAAATATGTCCTAAAAAGTCGTCGTAAGGCTCGCGTGATAGGGCTATTAGCCGATCAGTCGCCCGGGAAACGCGAGGCGATTCACTGGACGCAATTCCTGAACCAAACCACCGCATTCTTCATGGGGCCCGCGACTTTAGCCCGTCTCACAAAATATCCGGTGTACTTTGCGCGGACACGACGGTTGTCTCAAGGCCACTACCACGCTGAACTCCTGACAATCTGTGCAGAGCCGGGCACGATGAGCGAAAGCGAGCTTATCGAAAAATACGTTGCCTTAGCTGAAGAGACGATTCGTCTGCAGCCAGAGAGCTACCTATGGACTAATCGACGATGGAAGCTGGAGCCGCCTCAAGCCACCTTGGAGATGGCAGCGGACGCGTCAGAGGAAATCCAATCAAACCCCTGACTTTGCGTCGCGTAGATCACATTCATCTCGGTGCGCTGAATAAGCGGACCTAATAAAGCCGAAACGGCATTGACCGAATTATTCTGCTCGGAAATATGCCCAGCGATGACTGTGCCAGGAACAGACTCCCCCATTGCCTCGAGCATCCCAAGCGCCTGATCATTGTTGAGGTGCCCAAAGTCACCCGACACTCGACGCTTCAGAGCAGCCGGATAGGGGCCACGCCGGAGCATCGCGAGGTCATGGTTGAACTCCAGCAAAAGCAGATCACAGCCCTCGTAGGCGCGCTGCACATGCGGCGACACCATGCCCAAGTCAGTCAGGACACCTACGCGCTGCGCAGCGTGTTTGAATACGTATTGAACCGGTTCTTTCGCATCGTGCGGCACCGTGATCGCGGATACTTCAATATCACCAATAGCAAATTCCGAGTCACTCTCGATCTCAACGATGATTCGGGCTCCCTCTAATTTGCCCGATGTCAGCGTACCGTGAGTCGCATAAATAGGAGCGCCAGCAGCTTTCGATACAGCAGCAACGCCACCTATGTGGTCAGAGTGCTCGTGGGTGACCAAAATGGCATCGATATCAGCGATATCAACATTGATCTGATCAAGACGAGATAGCATCTCGCGTGCCGGAAAGCCGCAGTCTATGAGTAGCGTCGTCTCTTCACTGGCAACGAGTGTCGCATTTCCCTTGCTGCCTGAGCCAACCGATGCGACTCGGAGCATTACGTGATATTGCCCTGCAGGAGCGTAAGAAGACCTTGCTGTTCCAACTGTCCGATGGGCTGACCGTCCGATCCAAGGATGTGGATCGTGACCTGCGAGGTGTCTTCCGTGGTCAATTGCACTTGAAACTCCTGACCAATGAGCGGGTCATCGCTGTCACTACCACCAAGCCAGCTAAACCAGCCACCGTCTTCCTCGCCGTCAGGGCCAAGGTATGTGACGTAAAACAATCCCGCGCTGCGGTTTTTATCGTCCAATCGGAAGCCCGCGTCGGTAAAGCCCTTCTCGGTTGCCGCCCAGGCACGATTAAATGGCAGATCCAGTCGTAATCGAGCGCCGCTGCTCGACTCCTCCATGGCGATACGACCGGCGCCGGTCATCGCTTGTTCAGCCATCATAGACACAGGCGCTGACTCAGCGCTGTTAGCAATGAACTGGGCAATATTACGCAGCATGGTCTGCTCAAGCTCCGTGTCATCAGAGTTCTGTGGCCAGCTTGTAAGATCTAGATCCTTGGCCACGTTCTGCTGCAATACATGCAACTCAGACGTGTTTCGCTGTACACCCGAGTCAACCCTAAAGCGGAAACGTGATTCGAGACTTTTGTTCTCAAGCATCACAAAAGCGGTGTCGATTAGTCCTCCAGAGGCGTCAACACTGGCGACGTCAATGCCGCTACTGGCCAAGAAGGCCCGCACCTGTGGCCAGAGCTGCCCAGGCGCAACATTAACCACAGCCCAATTGCTCTCACCTAGTCGCTGCAAACGAACGGCATCCAACTGGGAGCCGGCAGTTAAGGGCGCTGGACGAGGCGCCTTACCGGTCACAGGAATCGCAAGATTCACTGCCACCTCAGGAATGGGATAGGCCTGCTGAATAGCACCGGAATCCAAATCACCAGGAACGGTGATCGCATCGGCCTCGATGGCATTCTCGTAGTCACCGGATAACTCGGATTCTGTCTCCCACGGAATGATCTTGCTGGCATCAGGCAGCAGGCTGCAACCTGACAAGCCAACCACAGCAATGAGAAGTACCAGTGTTTTTAGTTTAAACATTCGTCAATCGCCTTTGTTACTTCCCCCTGAAACTGCGCTGACAATGGCGTGAGCGGCAATCTCATGGTGGGCTCGATCAGCCCCATATAGCCCATAGCATACTTGACCGGAATGGGATTTGGTTCAAGGAACAATGTTTGATGTAGTCGCTGAACTTTTTGATCGACAGCACGCGCGGCCGGCATATCACCCGCTAATGCCAAGCGACACATCTCAGCCATTTCTGCGGGCGCCACATTGGCCGTAACCGAAATACATCCCTTAGCACCAGCCTCGAGTAAATCGCAGGTAGTGCCATCGTCACCCGAGTACACGGCAAACCCCTCAGGCAAGGACTGGATAAGCGCGGCACCACGCTCAACATCACCCGTCGCATCCTTCAAGCCAACAATGTTCTCAATCTGACAGAGCCGAAGAATAGTTTCATTCGCAAGGTCACAGCCCGTCCGTGAGGGCACGTTGTAGAGGATGATAGGAAGATTGATCGCACCTGCTACCGCCGAGAAGTGCTGAAACATGCCCTCCTGTGTCGGCCGGTTGTAATACGGAGTTACCAACAAGGCGCAGTCTGCGCCGGCTTCTGCTGCCGCGACGGTCAGTTCTACGGCCTCTAATGTCGAGTTAGATCCGGTGCCAGCCATGATGGGGATTCGCCCGCCCGCATGACTTACACCGAATCGAATCACTTCTCTATGCTCGGGGTGACTCAGTGTCGATGCCTCACCGGTTGTACCCACTAATCCCAGTGCCGCAGTACCATTTTCGATATGAAAATCAATGAGCCGCTCTAACGTCCGCCAGTCAACATCACCGGAATCGGTCATAGGTGTTACCAGCGCAACTATGCTTCCGGTTATCATCGGGGTACTCCAGCGATGGGAAAATTCGAGGTGAGGGTCAACATGATCGCGCAATTATCCATTTCGAGAGCAGTTTCACAACCGGAATTACGCAACCTACGACAGCTGATTGCGGTGTTTGTTCTCTTTGTGACTAGTCTGACAGCGCCGACCGCCATGAGTTCAGAACTTGAGCTCCAAATTCGCCCACTCAGCGCCATCGATAAGCACTACATGACAGAGCAGCGGCAGACCGTCGAGAGTCTTGCCAATCGTCTTGGGCGACGCCTATCAGGGGTTACCGAGCGGGACCTCGAAACACTCCAGAGAATCATCGATCTGCGCTGGGTCGACAGTGAAGATGTTCAAACTCAACAGGCGATGGGTATTGTTTTTGGCGACTTATTAGCCAATGAGCTTGATTTCCACTGGGTGGTTTATCGCGATCACGCGGGAAGGTCGCGCGCACTTCGGTACCGCGATCAAGAGATCTATGTCTTCCCGGTGACGATGCTTTCTCGACGGCTGTCGGCGAGCGCCCCACTGTCAGTGAGTGACTTATTTGACGAACAATTGAAGCGGCAACGTCAGAAACTTCCGGGCGCTCGTTGGATGCCACAATCCTAACTAGCACATAGAGTCGGCGGGGGCAGAAATAGCTCAGATCAAAGAGAATCCCGATCTGGAAAAGAAAAGTCTCGCCGGTACGTAATCACTCCATCAACCCACATTGCGCGGTGTCTGGCACCCTCGACGGATCGATTGCCGGATTGATAACCCGCGTCTCCCGGATACAACATCACGACATCCTCTGGATCCTTGGTGCAGACCTTGGGGAAAAAATAGGGTGGGATCCGGCGATGTGCGGTAGCAACTGCGGCATCTACCGACCGATGCTGAGATAAGTCGATCAAACTCACAACGGTCGGTGGCGGTAGCCGCAATTTACCCGCTTGATGTTCAGCCACCGCGTCCTCGGGACGCACCCATCGAGCTTCAACCATTTCCTCACCGTCAACACTCACCGAGGCACCCTCAGGCAACTCTGCAACGAAAAACCAGGTCGCAAAACGGCGCTTCATTCCTGCCGGTGTGAGCCAGTGAGAAAAGTGTGTCAGCGCCGCAACCGGGAGCAGAATATCAGCCTCTTCTTCTAACTCGCGAACTGCTGCAGTCTTTACCCGATCGAGCTCAGAGGGTCCATGGTCATCCTCATCGACCTTACCGCCGGGGAACATCCATACATCGGCCATGTTGCGGGCATTGGAATTTCGCTTCAGCAACAGGACCTCGGGCCCTGAGGCGGAAGGACGCAATAATAGGACCGTCGAGGCTAGGACAGCGCCATCACGCTCTACAAGCG
>DPGN01000062.1:29704-57065 GCA_003523185.1 Halieaceae bacterium | reverse complement strand
TCCTTAGCCAGTCTTGGAATCTTGGGAGACAAGGACCGACTGTCATTAGCATAGGGTGCTTCCGATTGCCGCGACCGATCGAATGGCCTCAGCAGAGTGTGTTCCTCCACCTTGCATTCATCGACGCTATTCGCAAAAGGCTTGGCCACAGAAGGCTTTTTCACAGTGGACTTGGATATAGCGGGCTTGGTAGTGAACCGAGAGTTAAAACCCATCTCTAACCCCAGTTACACTGGATAATGATCCGTCGGTCATCGTTTTGCTCTGCGACCAAAACAAGGCCCCAGCTCCGCGACTCCGCTTCATTAATCTGCCAACCCAAAAGCTCCAATTGATTTTGGTGGTGCTGAAGCACCGCGTGACAATCGCCGATACCAGCAGCATAGGTTCCCAGGAATTCCTCGCCTTGGTAAACAGCCCCGCTATAAGGTCCCGCAATGGCATTTTCGACAAAAGATAAACTGGCAATCATCAACAGGCTGACGACCAGCGTGTCTTTGATGTTAGAAATCATGTGTTGCACTCCTGTTTAAACAACGTGTGAAGGCGCAGCAAGCCCATGGCTTCCGCGCCCGAATAGCGACAGTCATTTTCTTTTTCAGGAGTGAACGAAGTTCACTGAAGGCGGCTTCTTTTTGAAGCTCTGGAGATAGTGTGGGCTACAGCATCACAAGCAAGCAACACCCTCGAAGGGTTAGCTGCGAATTGAAGCTTGATTTCGGCATAACCGGCATGGGGAATGCCGATCACCAGTTCTCTTTGTAAGGCCTTAAATCGAGTTCATGCGTCCATGCGGAGGCAGGCTGAGCATGCAGTGCCCAAAATGCGTCGGCGATCGCATCGGGATCCAATGCGCCATCATCACCAAGCGACTCCAAATAGTCTGCAAAACGCCCGCGGACAATGTCGCCGTTAACCACACCGTCGATGATGACGTGGGCAACATGGACGCCCTGAGGTCCGTATTCACGCGCGAGCGCTTGAGCGAGATTTCGAAGTCCCGCCTTCGCCACAGCAAAATGCGCAAAGTTCGGACGGCCTCGTAGAGACGCGGAGGCGCCAGTGAAGAAGAGTGAACCCCGGCCTTGGTTGGATAAAATCGGGAGAGCAAGCCGGGCAGTCAAAAAGGCGCCATAGCAGCCAATTCGCCAAAACTCATCGAACTGACTTGGCGTGAGCTCTGAAAACTTAATAGGGAAATTACTGCCCGCGTTGTAGACGACACCAGCCAATGGATGCCCACTATCGGCAACCACCTCAAACAAGATCGCTTGATCATCCTGCGATGTTACGTCAGCCACGACCGCCTCTGCAGAACCGCCGTCTCCGATAATACAGTCAACGATGTCGTTCAGCTTAGAGTGCGTTCTTCCAGCAACGACTAAATGGTAACCCCGACTGGCAAACAGTCGAGCAATGGCACCACCGATACCCGACATGGCCCCCGCACCGACCACCAAAACCGTTTCACTCATTGCCTAGCCCTCCAGTGCGTCACAACTAAACTCTACAACATGAACCGACAATCTTGTCGAGAAAGCTGAAGTTTATCGTCCAGCCAATCTTCAACGATCAAAAGGTCACAAATAATTCGAAAAGTAGGATAAGCACTCAGAAAAACATGACGCATGCGAGCGGTTTACGTCGCAAAAAAAAGGGGCCCGTGGGCCCCTTTTTGATACAGCTACTTTACCGATTATTACAACGAGTACTTCAAACGTACGAAGTAGCTACGTCCAAACAATCGGAATGTTGATGGATCAGTATTGGCGTTAAAGCCAGCATCGATGTAGGGAGGTTCCTCATCTGTGAAGTTCGTGATACCAACAGAGATCAGACCGTTTCGATCTTCACCCATACGGTAATCCACGATTAAGTCATGATACATCTCCGCATCCAAGTCCTGAACGTATCCAGTCAAGAACGAGTATGTTGTATCGGCTTCCATGCCACCGATGTATTCGCCAAGGTAAGTCACACCCAAACGATCTTGGCTCCAACCCAATGTGATGTTGGCTTTGTCTTCCGCGAACGATGAGCCAGTGTAGAGCCCCACCAAATCGCTGAATCCATCGCCGTCAAAGCTTTGGAGGTCGTAGTTAAGGTTACGTGACCACAAGACGGTACCGCGGAAATCACCGTAGCCAGTTGACATGCTACCTTCAACCTGGAAATCAACACCGCTAAGCTCGTACTTCGCTGCGTTGTACTTAGAGTTGATGACGTAGTCGATATTGTAGTTGTCGCGACGCTTAACAAAGTTACAAGAGCCTTGAACACCGCGGACATAGCAATCGTTCAACACGTACTGAGCGCCAAGACGGGTGATTGCATCTTCGAGTTCAACCTGCCAGTAGTCGGTAGTGAAGGACATCTCAAGATCGCCAAACGTCGGACGGTACACGATACCGAACGTAGCTGTTTCACCAGTTTCTGCCTTAAGGTCGGGGTTACCGCCCACCTTTGTTAGGAGCTGTGAGTCAAGCTGAACTGACTGTTGTGCACAACCGGCTGCAGGCGTGGCTGAAGCGCAAGGGTCCTGAGCCGTCGGGAACGAGTCAGACTCTCCACCGAACAGATCTACCACGGTAGGAGCTCGGAACACTTCACCCCAAGTTCCACGGATAGCGAGGTCATCAGTGATGTCCCAACGCAAACCGACCTTGGAAGTAGTGTCTGAACCATAGGTAGAGAAATCATCGTAACGCGCACCAAATGATGCTTCGATGTTTTCTGCCAACGGCGCAATTGCCTCAACAAAGAAACTGCTTACACGGTAGCTACCGTCAGTAGACAGGCCTTTGTTACCCGTGACGTTGTTGCTCTGCTTCGCCGAGTCAAGCGACAGCGTGTACGACTCTTCGCGGTACTCAAAACCAGCCGCCCAAGCGAGCTCACCACCGGGCAACTGCATAGCTGTGCCGGCAATTGAGCCACCCAGCTGATCTAGATCGTAACGAGTCGTATCAATCATCTGAACCGATACGTAGTCGATCATCTCTTGAGTCACTGAGTATGGACCGCCGAAGAAGTTAAATGGAACGCATCCGTCAATGACGGTAGAGTATGTTCCGTCGGTGTAACACTCAGGATTACCATCACCGTCTAGGTCAGCCGAAGGCCCCATTGCATTGGAAAGGTTTGTACCAATAAACTGACCAAAGTCATCGTACTTACCTGTGCGACGTCCATTGTTGTAGTAGAGCTCCCAAGACATGTCGTTCAGACTGCCGGTCAACGTCATATCGAACTGCAGCTGACTGATCTTTTGTTCAAAACGACGTGTGGTTTCAACCATACGGCGACGAGCATCACTTACCGGCACACCAGCCAAACCGCCAGTATTAACTAGGGCACCATCTGCGTTGAGTTGCCAATTTGGTGCACCGCCCAAGTTAACAGAATTAATGGCTTGAACCAGGTAATAGTTGTCGGGGCTGATACCAGCGTAGGAGCTCACGGATGGAGTGACATTACCATCATCGTCTGTGCGTGTGCCTATCGTACCGTCGCCATCTAAATCGACTCCCGATATTGTCTCTGGGTTCCACGTTCCCTGGTATGAAGGGTCGGTGGGGCTGTTGAAGGGCAGTGGCGCCAGCTCTTGAGCCGATATTCGGTCGTTCAAGCGGAAGTTAGCCTTGAACTCGATATCATCCGTTACGTTCATCCGCATTGAACCGAAGACGTTTGTCTTCTCGTAGGGCGTTTGAATGTAGTTCACTGGATTGTAGTTATAAAAACGTCCATCGTAATCCACAAGCCCAGCGCCTTCGTTCATGTAGGTGCCATAGTTAGGCTGGCCTCTCGGTGGCTGCGACGGGTCAATAGTACCATATGCCAAGCGGCCTTCAGGAATACGTGAGCTGCCAAAGAAGTAACAGTCGTTTGCAGGATCTCCTGCAAGCTCACAACCACCGGGGTAAATTACCGTAGGGACCTGAAAGAATGCCCATGGCGCGTCAGACTGATAAGCCGGGTTCTGATCAACGTACTCAGCACCAAAAGCAATGTGGCCCTCGTCGAATGCCTTACCAATAAGCACAGACATTGAACGCTGATCGCCATTGTCCATATTGAAACCGTCAGCGGTCAACGCCTCGAATTCAACGCCTTCGAAGTCTGTACGAGTGATGATGTTAATTACACCCGCAACAGCATCGGCACCGTAGGCCGCTGCCGCGCCATCTTTAAGGATTTCAATTCGCTCGATCATAGCCGCTGGGATGGTCTGGAAGTCACCGCCATCTACCATTCGCTTACCGTTGACCAAGTTCAGCGTACGACCTGCACCTAGACCACGGAGGTCAACGCGCACCGAACCGTCACCACCGTTGTTGGTCGTGGTGCCAATGGGTGAGCCAGACATTGAAGGCAATCGCTGGATCAAATCACCCACATCGGTGATACCCGTTAGTGCCATTTCGTCGCGTGACAAAACAGTTACTGGGTTAGCGTTATCATAGTCAGCCTGCTTAATAAGCGAACCAGTGACCACGATCTCTTCGATCTGCTCCCCGTCATCCTGCGCAAACGCAGCCATTGGCAGCGCCGCGAAGCCTGTCAATGAAAGGCTAAGTGCCGCCCCCACTGAAACCGATAGCTTCTTCTCTTTAAAATTTAACATAGTGACTCCTGAGGTCTCATTATGCTGTGCCGTTTGGTTTTGTAGCGTTCGGCACTGTTGCAATGTTTTTTGAGTGCGCGTTACCGCCTGCACACACGAACTCCCAACCAAAGCTAGGTATGTGAAAGTTAGCTCTATCTTTTCCGCAACGCAAGAAAAATGGCGACCCAGACGCGCTCAAATGGGTAATTTTTCACAATAGCGCCAAAGAATTGACAGGATGGGGCGCCTTTGAGTTTGTCGCTCCCAAGAATCACAGTTGAAAACACGGATTTTATTACTTGTGTTATCCACTGTTACGCTTAACACAATCATCAGACTTTCGATCCCCATCGCATAGCGACATACTGTCGCTCGTGAATGAAGAGTAGTAAGAATGCGAAAACAAACCAAAGTGGACCTCACGAAATTTAGGCCCGAAGAGCTTTGTAAAATTTTCAGAACCGCCTGGCGTTATGGCGAGCTTGGTTCGATGAAAGAGTTGCTCGACGAGCTCGATCAGCGAAATGCAAGCCATCTTGCCGATGAGGCCTACTTTTTCTCGGGGCTTATAGCAAAATACGAAAACAGGCTGGCCGATGCGATGACTGCATTTGATGCCTCGTTGAATCTCAACGTAAAGCGCCACGACAGCGCAATCGAACTCGCGAGGCTTAAATGTCATCACTTTGACTTCGAGCAGGCTTACAACCTAATAAGCAACTGCGAGGGTGACTTCAGTAAGAGTCCGGTTTATTTGAACATGGCTGGCGAGTGCCTTGTAACACTTGGACTTCCAGATAGAGCACTACCGTATTTTGAACAAGCGAGAAAACTGCAACCTGAGATCCGTGAGTTCGCAATGAATCTGGCGAGTTGCCTTTCGTTCGTGGGGCGCTCATCTGAGGCTGTCGTTTTGCTGGAAGATTTGCTGACAGACTCAAACGATCCTCCTGCAAGAGCGTTGTATCAACTAAGCTCGATAGACCCAACCAAACTCGAGCGCCTCGTGGCAGAGGCAAAGGCGAGTACTTCAGGTCAACCAGCTATGGCCAGCGCGATGCGGCTCCATGCGGAAGCGCGATTTGCCGAGGCCATCGGAGACAGTGAGAAAGCCTGGTTGCTGCGCGAAGAAGCTGGGAAGCGTCTTTTTGAAACCGCTCCTGCTGCACCGATGGACGAAGTGAAGTTGTTAAATGATGCAATGGCGGTTTCGGCGGCAACCGACTGGTCGATGATTCCCGACGCACCCGTAACGGAAGACGATACTGGCATGATCTTCATTTTGGGCCTCCCGAGGTCGGGCACCACGTTGGTTGAGCAGATTTTGGCCGCTCACCCCGAGGTGGGATCAGTTGGCGAGACAAATTTAATTGCGAGAAGCATCCTTAAGGCAACGGGCCGAAACGCACCAAGCGATCGCCTGACCGGTGACGTGCTGTCAGAAGTTCTGTTATCGCACCCGCAGGCTATCCGCCAAAATTATTTATCGAACATCCAACATTTGAGCCTGGACGCTCGTTACACCGTCGAGAAGCAACCTCTGAACACCGCTTTCTTTCCAATCCTTTTGAAAGCGTTTCCAGATGCTCGCTTCATTTTTACCGAGCGAGACGCGATGGCGACCGCCTATTCCATGTTCAAACAACTGTTCTCTCAGGCGTACTTCAGTAGCAATCGTCTAACCGATCTCAACATCTACTTAACTACACATCGCGATATGATGGATTCATGGCGAAAGCAGTTTACAGAACGCATTATTGAGGCGAGTTATGAGGCACTGGTATCGGACCCACAACGCGCGATTGCTGCGCTGCTCGAGTCACTTAACATTGCGGACCACCCCAATGTCTATGAGCACCATATCCACTTTACGCGGTCAATGACGGCGAGTTCACAACAAGTCCAGCGGAGCATTTATGATTCCGCCAACACAGCCTGGAAAGAGCATAAGGAGAAGCTAAAAAACAAGCTCGATTTATAACTAAGCGCTCTTCACAGCCGAGAGCTTAAAGCCAAGCCTGACGCCACCCGGAGCCGTTAGAAAACCAGCGGTCCGAACGGTAAACCCTGCGTTCACGAGACTCTGTTGGACACCCATAAAGTCTGAAGGAGTCATGGCGGCACGTAGCATGGATTCAACACGCCCCTTGTAAAATTTATAATCGGTGAGCCATCGAAGCAAAGATCCCAGCTCATTGCTGGATGGGAGGTCCTTACCATCACTCCACTGCGTGAGCACACCAAGTAAGGCGTCGGACATGGATCTTGCCAAACCGCCCGACTGATCACCAACCATAGCGCGCAATTGCTTAATTGCCTGCCCTAAAACCTGCTCGCTCTCGACCGCTACTGGCTCACCTTTAGGGCCTCGCTTCACACTCGCCTGAATGATTTGGTCGAGAGTTCTGAAGTCGACTAGCGCTTTTTCGTGCTCCGTATAAATAAAGCTACCATTAGCATGTGCAACCACAGTCAGTCGGCCGCCCGGTTTAACCACTCGCCCAGCCTCAGCCCAGGCATTGAAGGACGCATACTCAAGTGCAAACTGACTCACCACCCAGTCGATGGTGTTGGCAGCAAGAGGCAACTTTGCGAGGTCCCCCTGAATTGCTAGTCCCTTGGTTTTACTCGCCGTCATGTAAGCGGCATCACGACTCAGGTCGACTCCCAAGAACTGGGACTGCCGATAATTCGATTTGATCAATCTGTCAGAGAGAGCACCTGCCCCACATCCGAGATCTAATACAGACTCCGCACCCCCCGGTGCCGGGCCTTCGGCAAGAAAAAAGGGCGCTATGGCATCTGTACCCGTGGGGTCGACTTCGCGACGCTCGCCGCGAGCCGTGCGCCAATAGTCATTCCACTCTGAATTTAATTCGATCACTCTCCGTTCCCTCTTGCCCGCAGGTCAAAATAGCGGACAGCTTCTGACGGTGTCACAACACGCCAGCCGCCCATGTCGCCTTATTGTCATAATGAATCTTCGTAAATATGTGCTAGTTTTAGGATGAAAACGAGAATGGACAAGAGGATAGCCATGATTGCTCTTAGTAATTCCACACCGACACACACCCAATTTGCACGGTCCATCTTTACGTTCATCGCAATGATCGTACTGTGTTGTGGTTATGCGCAAGCCAATACAGTTGATGTCTTAGCAGGGGACCCTGTTCTCAGAGACGTCAAAATCTCTCCGGATGGCAAACATATGGCGCTACTTGCTCCGGTCGAGGGTCGGAACGTTGTAAGCATTATCAAAACCGACACGCGAGAGCCCGTTAACGTCTTAAAATTTGGCAGTACCAAGCAAGTGGGGGACGTCTATTGGGCTAATAACGAACGCTTAGTATTGCGCTTAGATTACTTCTTTTCGTGGTACGCCGCCGCCTCATCGGCAGGCGAGTGGTATGCGGTAAATATCAACGGTAAAAAACGTGAGAACATTTTCGGCTACCGATCCTCTCGCGGAACCAGTTCCAAAATTAAGACCAATGATGCAGCGGCGGTGAGGCAGAGCGGCTCTCTGGTAAGCCTGTTGAAAGACGACAAGCGGCACATCCTTATGGCTGGTCGAGCTTTCACAGCCAGAGATACGGTATCACGACTATACAAAGTGAATATCTACACTGGCAAAAGCAAACTGGTTGCAACGTCACCGGTAGCTAATTCGTCATTTGTGGCGTCAATAGATGGAGATCGGCTTGTCAGTATCGGCAGTGATGCCAACCTTATGACGACGCTTCACACTCGACGAAGCAAAGACTCAGACTGGGAGCAGCTGGCGGCGATGGATGGACTCTCCAGCGATGTAATGCCCCTTAGTATCGTTGATGACCAGTACCTATATCTAATGGACTCGATCGACTCTGACACTGCAACAGCAAGCGTCATTGACCTTGATTCGGGAGAGTCAACCCCGCTCTACAACAACGAAGAGCATGACCCAACCGCCTTCCTCATATCCCCTGTGTCCAGAAAACTAGTAGGTCTGGAATATCAGTCTGGAATCCCAGAATACGTTTATTTAGATCAAGACGGGGACTACGCCGATGCCTACATCTCTATTACCAAAGCGCTCCCGGGAAACAGTATACGTGTTACAAGCGCCACGAAAGACGGCGGCATGCTAACCGTTCTAGTACGGTCAGACACCAATCCTGGTGACTTCTATCTATTCGACAGAAAAAAGAACACATTTGCCTATCTGGCGTCAGCGAAGCGGGGAATAGACCAGAAAACGCTCGCCAAAACAGAGCCCGTCTCATTCACAAGTAGCGATGAGATCGAAATTTTCGGATACGTGACGCAACCACCAGAAGGAACAAAAACAAAAGGGCTGGTCGTTATTCCTCACGGCGGACCTATCGGTGTAAGAGACTACTGGGGATTTAATTACGAAAATCAAATTCTCGCAGCTAATGGGTTTGCTGTATTGCAGGTCAACTACAGAGGCTCGTCAGGCTATGGCTCGAGCTTTCAAGAAAAAGGGCTGCGTAAGTGGGGCTCGGATATTCAACGAGACATTATCGAGGCCACACGATGGGCTATTGGTGAGAAAGGGTTTGACCCAAAGCGTGTGTGTATCTACGGCGCAAGTTTTGGTGGCTACTCTGCGCTTCAAGCACCTCTTGTAGCCCCCGGGCTGTATTCCTGTGCCATTGGCTTTGTAGGGGTATATGACCTACCTCTGCTTTACGAAGAGGGCGATATTCCCGGACGTCGCAGCGGCCTCAATTACTTGAAGCGTGCAATTGGCGAAAACGAGTCTGAGCTCTACGACTTTAGCCCCGTATTCCATGCGGCGAAGCTCAAAGATACACCTGTCTTCCTGATACACGGCGAAGAGGATCCGCGAGCACCTATTGAACATGCCTATCGAATGGAGAAAGCGCTTAAAGACGTGAACCACCCGGTCCTCGAAACCCTCTATTTCGAGAAGGAAGGTCATGGGCTGTACGATGCGGGAGCGCGAGCGCGGATGTATGATGCCGTCCTGGGCTTTTTGGATCAGCACATCGAAAGCACTAATTGGTAGCGATAGGGCCAGACCACATAGAGGGGCACACACCCCTCTTCACTTGGGCGTTGGCCCACTCATTGCATCGAATCTGCACTCATGATCGATGACAAATCAATCGCGTGATCAAGAATACGTGTGACCTGAAGCTCGACATCGGGTGTGAACGTAAAGCCAAGGAAGGCGCAACGACCGAGTTCGATACAGCCCATCATGACCGCGCCCTCATCAGAGGCATCGCCAATCATCTCAGATACCCCATTGAAGAATAGGTATTGATCTAGCTCACCGGCTTTCATCAGATCAGCACACAATGCATCCAATGGATTTTTAATCTGGTCTATCACCACATCTGAAAAGTCCATGTTGTCTCCTGATCTCGGTCTACATACACGGTACTGCGTTACGGCAGTGCCGCCAATCAAAACCCAACGTTTGATCCGAAACTGACTAGGAGCGGCGGTGACACGCAACCGACAGACTTATGAAAACAATGGATTTTGTGTAACGCTTAAGCCCCCTGGAAGCATGGGACTGATGAATGGCCATCAGGCAGTCTATATTTTCAATTGACCTTGAGTACGATGAGGCGCGCGTTTTCTACACCGGTGCGAAAAATCGCGTGCAAGTCACCGCTAACGATGGCAAGAAAATCAATTTGCCCTGGTCGATGCTTCAACCATTTTTCACGCCGTCAGGCGTTCAGGGCCAGTTCGTCATTCAGTACACCGACGAGGGGAAAATGCTCGAGCTCAACAGGCTCTAGCAATATCAAAGCGCCACGACGCCGCTACGCAAGCCGCTGAATGGCGCGCTCAGCCCCATTCAAGGCTTTTAAAATCCCCTCACGCAGGCCGTCCATATCGACACCTTCAGTGCTCTTTTGACCTGCGCGATAACGCGCATACACGCCGTGCAAAATCGCAGCCGTCTTCCAGTTGTTAAATCCGACGTAATAGTCGAGCAGATCAACAGAAAAACCTGTCCGCTCTGCATAGCGCTGAGCCAACTCGGCGCGGAACGGAAACCCGGGCACTGCGGTGGGTGCTGTAGGTTCAAGGTGGGGGTCGTCCGCGCTCTCGGGCCAAGCACGAAGGGTGTAACCCAAATCCGCTAACGGGTCACCCAGCGTCGCGAGCTCCCAATCAAGTACCGCTGACACTTTTGAGTCCTGGGCAAACAAGCAATTGTGCAGATAGTAGTCGCCGTGAACCACGCTGGCTCTCACCTGCTCCGGCTGGTGGACAAGGAAATAGTCTTTGAAGTCGTGGGCGCGAGGATCATCCAGTTCCGCGTACGCGATGGAAGATTCCCATGAACGATACCAGGCCTTAATTTGGCGCCCAACATAGTCCTCCTTCTTGCCCAATGCTGAGAGCCCAATCGCATCGGGATCAAGTACATGCATGTCTGCCAAGGTATCAATGAACGAATACGCCAAGGTGGTTCGTTGCGTCTCGGGAACCCAGGCCAGTGTGTCTTCATTGCTAAAGAGTGGTCGGCCCTCAGAAAAGCCCATCACATAAAACAGGGCGCCTGTTACCGAGAGGTCCTCACAAAAACCGATGGGTTCTGGTACGGGAAATCCTTGTGGAGCGAAAGCGGCGATTAAGGACCACTCTCGGTTCATATCGTGCGCTTTCGGCAAGAGCTCGCCCATGGGTGGTCGCCGGATAACAGCGCGCTTGCCTGACGCATCCTCGAGCCTATAGGTCAAATTGGAGTGACCGCCCTCCAATCGGGTCCATGAGAATGGCGGTTTGAAGTAATCGGTATTAGCAGCAATCCAGGTCTCCACAGCCGGGATGTCGTAACCCTCTGCTGATCTGGATGTTTCATTCTGATTATTGTTCATCTGCGACTCAGTTTATTGCACAACAGGTTCTCTCGTCGATCGTACTCAGGCTTTAAACAACTGCCAACGGCATTTTGCTGATAACCCCTATGAAAGCGGAAGAATTTCCACAGCGAGAAAGCTATAGTGAGCTGTTATTCACTAACACTTTTTCCTACTGAACTAAGCGAGGGGGTTCTGTGCTTTATCACATCCTTTGTCATGACAAACCGGGCAGCTTACAGACTCGCCTGGACAATCGAGAGGCTCATTTAGCTGTCGTGAAAGCCCTGGGCGACCGTCTCTTCGCAGCCGGTCCTCTGCTCAACGCCGATGACGAGATGATTGGCTCAGTGCTCATCATCGACTTCGAAAGTGATGCGGCAGCCGAGACCTTTTGTGAGCAAGACCCCTATGCAAAAGCAGGGTTGTTCGAGCAGGTGACAGTGACGCGCTGGCGCAAAACCCTGCCCGCCTGAGAATCACGAGCCTCGGACGTTTGCTAGGCGTCAACTGACCTACCCAATAGGTATAACTTATCGCTTAGTTAAAGACGTCAAAGGTATGGGAAAACTTCAAAATCCATTCACGACGCTTTTCAGTGAACAAGCCCACATCATCATCTCGCGTCTCGTTATAGACGAGGTAGAAACCGGCGTCCGCCGACGTCAACCATGCGAATCGGATATTCGAGGCAACAACATCAGTTGCGTCGTTGTACTGCACCAAAGCCTGAAGCGATACCTTGGGGTTGAACGAGTAGGTCATCCGAAGCGATCCCACATTGATCTCAAGTTTTTCAGGGTTATTGGGACGCTGAATTTCGTTATACGTCCAACCCAACCGTGCGTTGAATGTCTCGCCAATGCGGTATCTGAGGCTCGGAGTAAGCTGAGTACGATCACCGCCAAAGAAGCCCCCAATCTTTGCCGTCATATTGAAGGAGAGCGGCTGGCTATCATCCGTCATTAGCACCAACTGAAGTTCTTCGTCGTCGTAATCTCCGGCCTCTACGACTTGTCCGGGCGCAAGCTCAAAGTCCTCTCGCACGCCTTCGTGCAACAAGTTCACACCCGTGTGGATCTCGAAGCCTGACTTCCACTCCCAGTGGTTATCAATATGCAGAAACCCGGTCTCATGAAGACCATCGCCGCCCCAGTATCCTCGATAGGCAATATGTGGTCGAAGTTCAAGTAGATGTTTCCAGGAGGGATCGCGCCATCGTTTGAGCGCGAATAGCCAACCACGTTGAAAGTCTGTTCGCTGAAGGAAGCCCACTTCGGGGTTAAAGTTTTTGCCCACCTCCGTGAAACTTGCCGAGTAAGACCACTCCTGCGTATCCGCTGCCGCCGAAAGGTGAAGAGCGGTGTCATCTCCATTAAGACCGGGCGTATCCGTTTTCGCAAAGAAACCCGATAACAAGCCATCGTCACCCAACCCTAACTGTCCATCGACCGAATACGTGCGGTTATAATGATCAGGCCCGCCATCAAGAGATCCATTTTCCTCTTTATTCACCAGAAGGAATCCAAGACTCGAGCGGTTGTCGAACTCCTGACTGACTCTCGCCACACTAAAATCAGTCTGCGGCGCAATGCCGGGCACTTCATCTGCCTGCATGTGAAGGAGACCCAAATTGGTGGCCTCTCCGACCTTACCCGACAAGCGTGCCCCCGCCTTTATAGGTATCTGGCTACCGTCACTTGCAATACCAATCCGCCGACTAAAGAAGAGTTCTACCTCTCGCGAAACACCGACTGAAAACTGCCCCGCATTCTCAAGGAAAAATGGACGCTGCTCAGGGAGAAATAAACTAAATCGATCGAGGTTAATCTGGAACTCATCAACCTCCACCTGAGCAAAGTCGGTGTTGTAGGTCATATCCAAGGTCAAACTGGGCGTCACAGAGTATTTGATATCAAAACCCAACTCCTGCTCACTCAAGCTTTCGATACGATTGCCGTTGCGCTCCTTTGCCAGACCGTACGGCGTTATTTTTAGATTGCGCTGTCGCGGTGCCGAAATGTTTCCCACCCGACCGGCGTCCGCCAAGCGTGAAAGACTGTATTGCCGAGAGATCGGCGCCCAGTAGGCGACTTCATTATTGCGCCGGATGGTGCGCTTGAAATTAAAGCCCCAGCTTTGGACATCCGCATTACCAAAGCGAAGTGACTTAAAGGGTATTTCAAACTCTGCAGACCAACCGTATTCACCTATCTTTGTTGCAACCTGCCAATTGGTATCCCAGTTCAGATTGAAGCCAGCTCCGCGACTCATTGCACCGCTCGCTTCCTTACTCACCTGCGCGTCGTATTCGATACCGACGGGGTTAGTGCCGAAGACAAAGCCATTTTGCTGGTCCCGAAAAGCGTCAATGATGAAACTGAAACTGTCTCCATTATCTAGCGACGCATCGCGTCGACTATCCGCGACGATGATGCCTGCAGGATTATCATCGTAAGCAACGACGCCGATATACAAAGTGGTGTCGGTGTAGCCGATGTAAACATCGGTTTGCTGTGTTGACGGCGCACCCTCGCCTGGGCGCTGTTGCCAGAAGCCACTCAGTGCTCGCGCCCCCCATGCGCCATCGCCCAGCACATCGCCGTCGATTACAGGGGTGTCCGACAACCTCACCGCATCAGCGGAAGGTTCAGCAAAACTTTGCAAAGGGAAAAAGGAGAGGGCGATGACTAAAGCAGAGCAGCGTAGAGCGCGAGAGATCACAGGGCGTACCGTTAAAAGAAACATAGATCATAAGTGAATAAGGATATCACCTGCCGCGAATTGTGCTGTCAGGACTACCCCTTGCACGTTAGGCCGATTGGAGGATATTCGTCACATTTAGGCGAAATGCGACTGGAGCGATTGCTGTTTTAGCGCCAACGAATAATCAGAGTCTTGCTTTCTGCTGACTCAACCGCCATCGCGGCAGCCTCCTCACCAAACCGATCTGAAATTTGGTCTCGCTTTATTTTCAGTGTTGGCGTGAGCACCCCGTTTTCAATACTCCAAGGTTCATAAGTCAGAATCACTCCGCCCATCCGTGCATGCTTTTCGACTTCCGCATTCAACTGCTCCACGGTCTCGAGCACCGATGCCTCGATGACATCACGGGGGGCGTCGCGCATGGTCTCCGATACGACGGCCACCATGATGGTTTTATTCATCCCCAATCCAACTAAACACTGCTGTTCCACATAGGGGTTGTCGGCAAACTGCGCCTCAATAGGGGTGGGTGCAACGAATTTTCCCTGAATCGTTTTGAAGTAATCTTTGATCCGGCCCGTGATATACAAGAAGCCGTCTTTATCCTGACGGAAGCGATCGCCGGTATGTAGCCAGCCGTCTCGGATCAACTCGGCGGTTTTATCCGGTTGCTTGTAGTAGCCAGGCGTACAACCATCCGCCCTAATCGCTAACTCGCCTTCCTGGGTAATCTTGATATCTACACCGGGAGCGGCCTTACCGAGTGAACCAAGACGTCGTGCACCTTCTCGACTGATGATTAGACTCATCGCCTCCGTCTGGCCGAACCCCTCCATCAATGAGATACCGACGCTATCCCACCACTCCATCAGCGGCGCCGGCAGAGGGGCGGACCCCGTAAGATGAAATTCGCAGCGATCGAGACCCAGTGCCGTTTGAACCGCATGGGCAATCCCGTCCGGGTTAGCGGCTAACGCGGCATCAAACGCCTCACGCCCGCCGAATTTAGCGAGAATTGCCTGCTGCAATTGCTCCCAGACCCTGGGTGCTCCGAAGAAGAACGTTGGACGGGTCCGCTGCATATCGCGCCCTAAAAATTCCAATCCTTCATTGAAGCTGACCGGCGCACCGTGACACAGCGAGGTAAATTCAATGACCTGCCGCTCAGCGAGGTGCGAAAGAGGTAGATAGGAGAAATAAATGGGATCCGCCTCAATGGCGAGGAACTCACTGCCGCGTCGAATAGGGATAACGTTGCTATCGTTGGTCTGAATGACACCTTTGGGTCGGCCTGTCGTACCCGAAGTAAAAATAAGCGCGATCATGTCATCGTGCTTGGGTACGTGACTCGGACTCTTGCCTTCACCTTCGCTGAATAGCTGATCCCATGTCAGCGTTGCCTCAGGTATATCGACACCCGGCAAGCTAATGACAGTGACATCATCGGCAAGCACCTCTTTGACGCGATCCCAGTTTTCCGCCTCGCCAACAAAGATGGCTTTGGACTCGGTAAATTCAGCGATGTACTGAGCAACATCTGCATTCAAGGTAGTGAATAAGCCCACGCTGACATTACCGGCGGCCATGATGGCTAGGTCCGCGAAAAACCAATGCGCTCTGTTTCGCGATAGAAGCAGAATTTTGGTGTCTTTCTCGAACCGCTGCTCTAGCGCTGACGCAACCGCGTGAATCTGCCGCCGACTCTCTCTCCAAGAATAATCGTCACTCCCCTCGCCTTTAAAGTCACGCAGCCAGATCTCATCAGATTTCTCTTCTGCCCACTGATCGAGGTAAGCCAACAACGTATCGTGTTCCATGAAATCGCCTCTGTGAAACCTTTTTTATTTTTTTTGGCGCGCAGATCGTCGCTCTGCCATCCACTCTGAGCATGCCAGACTGCGCGACTATGGCAAGGGGGTGATGGCATGGGCGTGATTGTCCTGAAAGAAGCTCAGTTCTGGGGCGCGTCAGGAAGCTGCGCAGGACCGAATCTTATTGAAGCTTGAAAGCTGAGCGTCACCGCCGACCAAGCCCTCGTTCTTACCGGCCTCGCTGAAGTGCATCAATAACAGTGTTCGCGCATCAGGCTCGAACTCTTGGGTTGGCGGCTGGAACGAGGCGCGATAGCGAGTCTCGTTGCTGATACGAACCTCATCCACCAAGCCATTGAGCACCTCGTAATAGCCACGGCAGCAGTTGTTACCGCCAATTGCAATATTCTGGTATCCCAACTGGGCAGGGCGAGCGCTGTATTCTTTTTCTGCCACTAGCTGGCCGTCGATAAACAAACGCATGAGGCCTTCTTCGTTGGTTGAAGCGACATGTACCCATCGATTTGTGGGCACTGGGTAATCCGAATACAGACCCCTCGAGTTTGCTAGTGTTCCATCGACAGAAAACCAACCTCGTAACAGACCGTCTTTGCCGACTGAGAGTCTGTATTCCCGTCCTCTACCCGAGCCAGAATACTTGTCGACAATAATCCCCCCGCGGACATAGTCGCGCAGCAAGACCCGTGCCTCAATGGTGTAATAGTCGTCGAGGTGGAGCTCTTGCGTATTGCTCACCGTAATTGCTTGGGATCCCTGATAAGGGTCAAAGTCTGCGGACATTCCGCAAAAGGCACTACTGTCATCGTCCAAATCAGACACGCAGTCGGCCTCAACTTCCTGACAGTCCGTTACGGTCAATACCGCATCTGCGGTCCCTCTCGTTTGATCGTCAATATCAATTCGGGAATCGTCGATCACCAACACCAAATCAATAGCAGGCTCGCTTTCTGTCTTCCCAATTTTCAGTTTGTAACGACCCGAAATAGGCTGAAAAGGCAACATCAGTTGAATGCGAGAATTGTTAGCATCGAGTAGCCGGGGCTCAAAGAGGTAGTCGGCCTCCTCAGCCCCGAAAAAGACGCGATCTTCCGGAGTGGCGAGCAGTTGCTCACCGTAAACCCTCAATATTGAGCCCTTCATCTCGACCTGCAGTACGGGACCGCGCTCAAAATCAGTCGAATCAGATGCCCACAGCAATGCAGGTGTTGTCACAGACAACACTGTCATCAGAACAGCATGTTGAACCGCTGATAAACACTTCAAGTGGGCGTTCCCCGGAAAGTTACCGCGCATAAACCGATAAGTATTAGTGCAATACCAGCGCTAAAACGAGATTTTTTACTGCCTAAGCGACAATTTGGTCAAAAAGCCTACCGAGCAGTGATCGTGTGTTGCAGGCGTCGCTACCGTCATCGGGCTGAGTCTGGCGGTCGATCGCATCGAGCTGAGCAGAGAGCCGCTCCGAAATCATATTTCGATTACAGTGATGAGTGAAAATGTAAAAGTCGCCTGCCTCCACGCCGGCAATCGCATGCTCAGCAACCTGATCCGGTGAAAAGCCCAGAGCTGGGCCACCGCCTGAGAAGTTCTCGGGGCCGCCGAATTAATCTGGGATTCGTGCAACAGACGCTGCGATATTTGTCGCTACCAGCGCAGGACATAGTAAGCTCACATCGAGAAAATCAGGCGTCTCTCGGTCAAAGGTTTCTGTGAGTCCCAAGACGGCGTGCGTACTAGCGTTGTAGGCACCCAGTAGCGGCGCAGGGACTGCAATACTGTTTTCAGAACCGGTGACCACAACATGGCACTGAGATCCTTGCTCGATAAGACGAGGCTCAAACGTTTGTAGTGTGTGCCAGACCCCAAAGTAATTCACTTCCATCACCCATCGAGCGTGTGCCTCAGTGTGATCCAACAGTGGACGCAGAGGCAGTCCTACGCCGGCATTAGCAAAGACTAAATCGACGCCACCTAGGGTTCAGCTATAGTCAGCCAGTGCCTCCAGCGAATCCTGTTGGGTAACGTCGCAGACAAACGTATGAAATGAGCCACGCTCGTCAGCACAGACAGTCAGTGCTGCCGCATCAATATCGGCGAGTACGATCTGACAACCACGATCAGCCAGCTGCCGAGCAATGGCGAGGCCAATGCCACTTGCACCACCCGTGATAACGACTCGGCATCCATCAATCTTCATCGACTGCTATTCCTCTTCTTTCACCACTTTTATCCAAAAACTTGATGGCTGACTGCTAACTAGGCAACAACACCCTCGGAACTGAGCTTCTGTATATCGGTTGCGCTCATGCCAAAGCTCTCCAACACCTCCCGGGTGTGCTGCCCGTGTGTAGGCGCACCGCTTCCTGGCTCTAATCGCTCTCCGCCAAATAGCGGGGGCGCGAGAATACGTCGAGACGAGCCCGCAATTGGATGGTCATAAATATCTACCGTGCCATTCGCCGATAACTGCTCTTGTGCGAGCACCTCGTCTCGCGTCATGACCTTGGCACAGGGCACATCGACTTCGCGTAGCCGCCCCACCATGTCATCGCAACTCAGCTCGGCGCATCGCTCAGAAACAAGACCTTTGAGAACGTGGATATTGCGCATCTGATTCTCGAACGTCGCGAATCGCTCGTCTTCCAAGAGATGCTGCATATCGATCGATGTCAGAAAACGTTTCTGCATCTCGTAACTACCTGCGGAGATGATGACGCCGCCATCACTACACACCCACGGATCGTAGAGGATATCGATGAGCATGCCTCCCCGTTCATGATCGTCACTGAGCAACGTGTGATTTTGAAAGCCGTCAAGGAAAATAAAGAACAAGCCAGAATCAATCATTGAGAGATCTATGTGCTGACCTTCCCCGGTTCGCTCCCTTAAGAAGAGCGCGCTCGTGACGGCTTGGCAGGCTGTATAACCCGTGATCTTGTCGCACAAGAGCGTGCGCATAAATGCGGGTTCGTCACCCTTACCTTGAGCAGCAGCGACGCCAGCGTGTGCTTGGATAATGGGATCGTAGGCAGGTGCGCTACTCATAGGGCCTTCAGTACCGAACCCCGAGATTGCGGTATAGATGAGCTTGGAATTGATACTGCGGAGTGTCTCAGATCCTAAACCCAACTTATCCATCACACCGGGTCGGAAGTTATGAATAACGATGTCGACCGACGGAATCATCTCTTTGATGACGCGCACACCCTCCTCTGACTTTAGGTCGATTCGGAGTGATTCCTTGCCGCGATTACAGTTAGCAAACAGGGCCGATATGTCGGCTTTTCGCGCACCGATGTAACGCATCGGATCACCCATCGCCATGGGCTCGACCTTGATAACCCGAGCACCCTGCTCAGCCATCATCATCGAGGCGAGTGACGCTGTGATCATGGTGGAAAATTCGAGAATCGTAATTGACTCAAGAGGCTTCATATCGACTCCGTCGCTTCTTATTCGTTTGCCTTATTAAAAGCTAGTGGGTGCAGAGCGAACAATCAAGAAGAGACTAATTTATCAGCGCACATGGAGGAAAGTTAACGACAGCTCAGGACTATAAACGTACCTGGCAAGCGGCTGAGTCAAAAAATCACTAGAGTATCGACCAAATGCAATGGATGCGATGGATCGGTAGGGAGCGAAACTATCGAGAAGAGCACCTGCGCCGCCTCAGCTTCCCGTTTCATCTCATAAGAAAGTCAAAACTCATCAAATAACGCCATTCACTGGCATTCCACACAACGTGAGCTATGGTTAAGAGAGCCCATGGATGGGCTTTAATCTTCACAAGGAAGTGACCATGACACTACATCACACAAACCAAAACCACGGCTTCGATGAGAATAACTCCTTTGTTACCAATGCACCGCGCCCACTAGCCAGGGGCCGCGACTGCGACATTTTTGCGCTTCGGTTGCGGGAACGTCCCCCCGAGCCACCCGCGCGACTGCTCGAGTTCTTTAACCCAAGCCCACAGAGACCGCTATCCCACACAACCCTGAAAGTTATCGACGTCCTGCTAACAGGCGATCTGAGTCGAATTCGCTCAGAGACAGTGGCCGACAGCTTGCGCATCAGCCCTACAACGCTCCGACGTCGCCTAAGCAGGGACAACACGAGCTATCAAACCATTTTGGATGCGGTTCGACGCCACCGATGTGAGGAGAGCTTGGCTGACGATTGGGTCCCTGGTAAATGCCTCGCCTGGGATCTCGGCTATGCGGAGGTCAACAGCTTTTATCGCGCATTCCGCCGCTGGACCGGCAGAAACTACAGCGACGTGAAGTTATTGCTTATCTGAGGAAGGTTCTTCGGCGACAACGGGGTCAAAACGCCCCAATCGGTCGTAGACCCAATAACCGACCCACTCGTGGATAGCCGCTGTGGTGGTCGAAAGGTGCTCAACGGTGGGCATCCAACCGGGGATGGCATGTGGGTATCGATGAACACGGTGGTCAGTGGGCGCTGCAGTCACTTTAAAGCCCTGCGCGCTGAATAGTGCGACCGCACGCCGCATGTGCAAAGAGGATGTGACCAACAACACATGCTGGTTACGACCCCCTTCCAGCTTGGCGACCTGCTCGGCATTACCTTGCGTTGTGAGGCTCTCTTCCTCAAGCGTAATCGCTGATGGCGAGACGCCGAGCCGGACCAGTAGATCACGCACCCGAGACGCCTCCGAAATGGGGCCTTGTGTACTGCCACCGCTGACAATCAAACGCGGTGCTTTTTTTGCCTGCCATAGCTCCGCGCCCATCAGCACCCGATCACCTGCCTCGTTAAGATCGCCCCACCGCCCAAACTTCCCCTCGGCCTCCACACCACCGCCCACTACCACAATGACGTCACCGTTAGGGAGCTCTTCGGGCGCAAAGGCGGGGTAGCGTGCTTCAAGCGGTGTTGCAAACGTATCGACACCAAACTGAGTCGATGGGACATAGATGACACCGAGCGCCAGAAAGGTGTAAAGGCCCGCTGCGGCTCGATTTCCGCGCAACTGACCCCACAGCGATAAGCCGACAAAGAACAACCCGAGAGAGAGTGGGTAGACGAAAAGCGAGAGTATTTTCGTCAACGTGAACATCAGGCGTAGGGGTTCCTCAATACAATCGTTTCTGAACGATCAGGCCCGGTCGAGATAATGTCAATGGGTGCACCCACCAATTGCTCGAGCTTTGTGATGTAGTTTCGAGCAGCGGTTGGCAGGTCCTCAACTCGCTGAGCGCCAACTGTCGACTCAGTCCAACCGGGAACCGTCTCGTAAACGGGGTGCAAATCATCGTAGTTCTCCGCACCACCCATCATGGGGTTTCCATCAGCGTCGGTATAACCCACACAGATGGAGATCTCCTCGAGTCCATCGAGTACATCAAGCTTGGTGAGGCAGAGGCCGGAAATAGAGTTGATTTGAACTGCAGCTTTCAATGCGACTGCATCAAACCAACCACAGCGTCGTGGGCGGCCTGTTGTCGCGCCAAATTCATGTCCGCGCTCTGCTAACCGTTGCCCAATCTCATCGAAGAGTTCAGTAGGAAAAGGGCCAGAGCCGACACGGGTTGTATAGGCCTTGGTGATACCTAAAACGTAGTCCAGGTACAGTGGACCAAAGCCGGAGCCGGTGGCCGTACCGCCAGCCGTGGTATTCGAGCTGGTTACAAATGGGTAAGTGCCATGATCGATATCAAGCAACGAACCCTGAGCACCCTCGAACATGATGTTGGCGCCATCCTCACGGAATTCGTGAAGCCGCGACGTCACGTCGGCCATCATGGGTAACAACTGCTCACCCTCTTCATAGGCCGTTGCGAGGACATCGTCGAAGTCGAGCGCCTCAGCACCGTAATAATGAACCAGTGCATGGTTGTGATATTCCAAGACTTCGCGCAATGAATCAGCAAACTTTTGCCGGTCTCTGAGATCGCCCAGGCGTAAGCCTCGCCGAGCCACCTTGTCTTCATAGGCTGGGCCAATACCACGACCTGTTGTTCCGATTTTCTTCTCGCCCCGACGCGCTTCGCGGGCCTGATCAAGCGCGACGTGGTAGGGCAAAATTAAGGGGCAGGCAGACGATATCTTAAGACGATCACGAACGGGCACACCGCGAGCTTCAAGCGCTTCGATTTCTTTGAGCAGGGCTGCGGCCGAGAGCACAACACCATTACCAATGAGACACTCTACATCCGAACGCAAAATACCCGAGGGAATGACATGAAGAACAGTCTTCTCACCGCCTATGACGAGCGTGTGTCCGGCATTGTGGCCACCCTGAAATCGGACAACCGCTGCGGCTTGCTCAGTTAGCAAGTCGACGATCTTACCCTTGCCCTCATCGCCCCATTGCGTGCCGAGTACGACGACGTTACGACCCATTATTGCTTCTCCAGTGGCTCGACTAGCCATTCGTTATTTCGGTTTACCAGTTGCCTGGTACATCGGTCATCCACCTCACCACCGATAGCCTTGATTACTATGACACCAGAGGCGCGAAGTTCAGACTCTTTTGCGGCCAGGTGAGCGGACGCGTCGACGGGTGAGGCAACAAAGACCTTGTCTGTCACCTCAAGTACAGCTAGCGCGGACCACGCCTTTAAATCGATGGCGAAGCCCGTAGCGGGACGTCTTCGGCCAAACACCTCACCCACCCCGTCGTATCGGCCGCCTTTAGCCACCGCCGCACCGAGTTCCTTTGCGTATAAGGCAAACACAAGACCCGAGTGATAGCGGTACCCGTGTGCCTCGGTCATATCGACATAGACGTTCACCCGACCCTGAAGACGCTGACAGCAGGCAAGAACAGCCTCCACTTCGCCAATGACCTCTTCGAGTCCTTCGATATCAACAAACGCTGCTCGCGCACGTTCCAACACCTCGATTCCGCCATGCATTGTCGCTAGCACTGATATTTTCTCGGCCTGCTCGCGAGACAGTGTGGTGAGGAGTCGATCGAGATCGGAGTTTGCCTTTCGCGCCAATAGCTCGAGTACCGTGTTCTGCTGTTCGCTCGAGAGACCGACATGAGACATCACAAGCTCGCAAAATGCGACGTGTCCAATATCGAAAGTAATGTCTGACAACCCGCTTCGCTCGACGAGAGAGAGCAGCAAATCCACAACTTCGATGTCGGCTTCAATACCACCACAGCCAAAGATTTCCGCACCAAGTTGCACGGGGCTCCTGTCCGCAGGAATGGAATTGGCGACGCTCTTAAGGGTCGATCCCGCGTAGCAGAGTCGGTTCACACCTTGCAGCCCCATACTGTGAGCATCAATTCGTGCAACCTGAGGGGTGATATCAGCCCTTACAGCAAGGGTTTTGCCGGTCTCGTGATCAGTAAATTTGCAACTGAGTAATTCGAGGTCAGCACCCAAGCCAACATGCAGGGAATCCGTAAACTCGACGAGCGGGGGCACGACATACTCATAACCCCAACTGCAACAGGTATTGAGCAACAGCCGTCGGCAGTCTTCGACGCGACCTGCCTGCTCAGGCAAAAGCTCATCGATCCCGTTAGGGAGCAACCATCGTGTTGTGTCACCCATGTTTTTGCCCAAGCTATGAAGGTAGGCGATGAACCGCCCTGTAACCGTGCCGGCGTATTATCGCCGGTACGGTCTCAGAGATACAGTGGAAGATTACTTACCCGCTTTCGGATCTCTCAAGTACTGGAAGAACTGACTATCGGGCTGGAGCAACATGATGTCGCTACCACTGGCAAACGTCTGCTGATAGGCGTTCAAACTGCGAGTGAAGGCGTAAAACTCAGGATCACGGTTGAAGGAGTCAGCGTAGATCCGTGTAGCAGTCGCATCACCATCACCGCGGATGATTTCCGCATCTCTCACCGCTTCCGCCTCGATGACCGTCACCTTTCTATCAGCTTCAGCACGCATGCCTTCAGCAATCTCCTTACCCTCAGATCGCAATTCACGAGCTTCTTTTTCACGCTCGGCATTCATTCGTCGGTAAACCGATTGCGAGACTTCGTTGGGCAGGTCAATCTTCTTCACTCGGACGTCGATCACCTCAACACCCAGCTCAGTGAGCACAGTCTCGTTGAGTCGCGCTTTTACCGCTTCCATGAGCTGGTCACGCTCACCAGAAACGACTTCCTGAACGCTACGGCCTGCCACCTGGTTACGGAGGTCATCATTAATCCGTTGAGATAACAGCGCCGCCGCCCGAAACTCCTCGCCATTCGTAGCCGTATAGTACTTTGCTACGTCGATGACTCGAAACTTGGCGTAGGAATCAACGATTAACTGCTTTTGTTCCTGCGTGAAGAACCGCTCGGGCGTAGAGTCAACTGTCAATATACGGCCGTCAAATTTTCGAACCGAATTGACGAATGGCGTTTTGAAATGAAGGCCAGGCGCAAGGTCGGTCTTGACCACCTCACCAAACCGGAGCAGCACACCACGCTGAGTCTCGCTGATGACGTACACCGCGTTACTCAACACGATAAACCCAAGAAATATCAGTGTTCCTAAAAGGTTAGATCTCGACATGATTAACGACCTCCCCGAGTGTTACGACTTCCTAAGTCTCTTCTGAGCTGTTCAGTCACCGCATCCGTGACTTCCCGGAGCTGTTGAGACGTTAGGCCTCGACTCATAACATTGCCGGGCATGGCATTGTTGCCTCCGGCCGGTGCCAACTTATCGAGTGGCAAATACATCATGTTATTGCCTCCCTCAACGTCGACCATCACCTTGCTCGTATTGGCCAATACGGATTCCAGTGCATCGATGTAAAGACGCTCGCGAGTCACCTCTGGCGCTTTTTCATACTCTGCGAGAAGCTGATCAAAGCGCTGCGCCTCACCCGTTGCTTTTGCAATCACTTGCTGGCGGTAGGCTTCCGCCTCCTCTTTGATTCGCTGCGCACGACCCCGGGCCTCAGGCACAATACCGTTCGCATAAGACTCCGCCTCGTTTTTAACGCGCTCTTCGTCCTCTCGCGCCTTGATCACGTCATCGAACGCTTCCTGCACCTGCGACGGTGGACTGGCATCATCAATGTTCACTTTCTGCACATTGATGCCCGTGGTGTAGGCAACCAGATACTGCTGCAGGCGCTCACGAACCTTGACCGCAATCTCGGCTCGGCCTTCGGTCAAGACCAAGCCCATGGTGCTCTCGCCGACCACGTGGCGAAGGGCACTTTGTGCGGCGTGCTGAAGCGACCGTTCGGGATCACGCACCTCGAGGACAAAATTTATTGGATCATTGATCACGTACTGGACCGACATGCTGACATCTACAATGTTCTCATCTTGCGTCAACATCGTTTCGCGAAACTGTGCTGATCGCACCTGAGTAATGTTGACGCGGGTCAGCGTGTCGATACCTCTTGGATACCAGAATAGTCCGGGTTGGGCGGTCCTGTCGTATTCACCAAGGCGAAGCACAACGGCGCGCTCTTGCTCTCCAATCTGAGTCAGGCCTAATAGACCCCACACCGTAACGGCCACGATAGCGGCAATACCGAGGAGACCGCCGGCGCCACGACCACTGCCACCACTGCCGCCGCCAGATCGACCGCCAAATAGGCCGTTTAACTGATCCTGTAATTTACGGAGTGCCTCATCGAGATCGGGTGGACCCTGATCCTTGCCGCCCCAAGGATCGCGCGGGCCTTTACCGCCACCGGGCTCATTCCATGACATATCTTCTTCCTCAATAGTAGATGCGGACAGTCTAACAAAACCTGCCAAGACTAGGGAGCTATTAAAGCTTCCCCTAATTAAAAACCGTGCTGCCGCTTCAAACGTGTCCAATCGGATTCAGGGAGATAGATGTCCAGCGCACTGCCGCCTGCTTCCAACCAGTCTTCAGACTTCACTGCGCCCATCTCGTAAAGCGCCGCGCGCAATTTCCCCTGTCTTGGCGTTAGCTCAACACACCCCCTAAAAAAGTTGCCTGCCAGTCGCTCACCAATCGCGTCCCTTAACAGATCAAGACCCGCGCCGGTTTTAGCCGAGACGGATACTGAGTCAGGTCGACCTTCACTGTCTCGCGTTAGGCGCGGCTCTCGCTCCAAAAGGTCGATCTTATTGAAGACCAATAGCTGGGGTATGTCACCAGCACCAATTTCATCAAGCACCGACTCAACTTCCGTCTTTAAAAACTCGCGATCGTCAGCGGCGACATCGATGACATGAATGAGTAGTGACGCATTGAGTGTCTCCTCGAGCGTTGCCCGAAAAGCCTGCACCAAGGTATGAGGAAGGTCAGCGATGAAGCCAACGGTGTCAGCGATAATGACCCCACCCAAACCCTCGATCTCAACTCGCGCCAAGGTTGGATCCAAGGTCGCAAATAGCTGATCGGCGGCATACACACCGGACTCAGACCAAGTGTTGAATAAAGTAGATTTGCCTGCATTGGTATAACCAACCAACGAGACCAATGGCACCTCAGCCCGCTGTCGCGCCCGCCGATTCTGCGCGCGCTGTTGCCGCACTCTATCCAAGCGCGACTCAATCGTACTCACACGAGCACGCAACAGCCGTCGATCGGTTTCAAGCTGCGTTTCACCGGGCCCGCGAAGCCCAATACCACCCTTTTGTCGCTCGAGGTGCGTCCAGCCTCGTATTAAGCGAGTGCTAATGTGTTTTAGCTGCGCCAGTTCGACCTGCAACTTGCCCTCGTGCGTTCTAGCGCGCTGGGCAAAAATGTCGAGAATAAGGCCTGTTCGGGCAATCACTCGACACTTTAAATAGGCTTCAAGGTTGCGCTCCTGACTGGGTGACAACGCGTGATTAAAGACCACGAGCTCAGCCTCTACTCGCTCGACTTCCGATGCAATTTCTTGAAGCTTGCCTTCCCCGACGAAGTACTTAGCCGTGGGCGAACGGCGCGAGCCGCGTACCACAGCCGCAGGATCACCACCGGCGGACCTGACTAGCTCAATAAACTCGCCAAGATCAGGCTCGTTGGCACCACCATCAATAGCAATCTGGACAAGCACAGCGCGTTCGCCACCACTGTGGAGTTCAAAGAACATGTTTTGTCTCTACGCGTGTTACTGCAGCGCGCTGACGGCCGATATTAGGCGGCCTCTTCCTCGACTGGCGCGATAGGAACACGCACGTTGCGCGCAGGCACAACCGTGGAAATAGCGTGCTTATATACCATCTGCGACACGGTGTTCTTCAACAGGACGACAAATTGATCGAATGACTCGATCTGTCCTTGAAGTTTGATACCGTTTACGAGATAGATTGAAACCTGAACGCGTTCTTTTCTCAGTGCGTTGAGGTAAGGGTCTTGTAGCGTTTGCCCTTTTGACATGGGAGCTCCTTAAAATGTCAACGGCCGCAAAAAACGAGGCGGCCCAATATCCCCAAAAATCGGGGGCGC
>DPGN01000062.1:15642-29549 GCA_003523185.1 Halieaceae bacterium | reverse complement strand
CTTTTGCTTCGCTGTCTATCCAGTGTAGACCAGACCAGCCGCGAAGCCACGTTATTTGACGCTTGGCTAACTGCCTTGTGGCCGCAATGCCCTTATCTCTCGCATCTTCAAGCGAATACTCACCTGACAAATGTGACCAAATTTGTCGGTAACCGACGGCTCGAATCGCGGGGAGGTCGGTGTGCAAGTCACCCCGATCGAAAAGAGTTTTCACCTCCTCGACAAAACCGGCCTCCAGCATGCGGTCAAACCGAGTTTCAATTCGGGCATGCAACGTGGATCGATCCTCGGGTGCGAGTGCGAGACAGACGGCTTTGCGGGTCTCTTGGGTATTCGCGCGTTGCCACTGGCTCATAGGGGTTCCGGTTTGGCGAAAAACTTCCAGCGCGCGCGAGATGCGCTGACTATGATTGGGATGCAGACTATTCGCCGTGTCGGGATCCACTGCCGAGAGCTCTCGATGCATCTCGGGCCATCCCACTCGTGAAGCCTCTAGCTCGATCTCAGCGCGGATGACCGGATCTGAGGCAGGCATATCAGACAGTCCCTCAATCAATGCGCGAAAGTACATCATCGTTCCGCCTACCAATACCGCGCGGCGCCCCCGTGCTCGGGCATCGGCGATACAGCTGAGAGTATCTCCAACAAAATTTGCCGCCGTATACACGTCAGCCGGATCACGAATATCAATCAGATGATGCGGATAGTCAGGCTGTGCTGCACCGATACATAAACCCCGGTAGACCAGCGCCGAGTCCACACTGATCAACTCAACATCGAAAGACTCAGCGAGAGCAACAGCGGTATCTGTCTTTCCGGCCGCCGTCGGCCCCATCAGACAAATTAACGGTTCGGCCAAATCATCGCCCTCGAAGGAACAGCTTGTCTAACTCGTCGTGCCCCAACTGAACCCATGTAGGGCGACCATGATTACACTGTCCCGAGTTTTCAGTGACCTCCATGTCCCTCAGTAATGCATTCATCTCGGCAATCGACAAGGGCCGATTCGCACGCACCGAACCGTGGCAGGCCATCGTTGCGAGAATCTCATCCATACGCGCTGATAAGCGATCGCTGTGACCCACCTCAGCAAGGTCGCCCAACACATCACGCAAGAGGTTGACCGCATTGTCTCTGACGAGGACGACGGGAATCTCCCGAATTAGCACCGTGTCATCACTCGCGGCATCGACCACCAGCCCTAATTGCGAAAATAGGTCCGAGAATTCTTCGTACGCGCCCATCTCTGCGGTTGTCAGTGTAATTGGTATGGGAACGAGTAGTGGCTGACTGGCAATCGATGCATTTGCGCGGGCCTCCTTCAAACGTTCATAGGTGATTCGCTCGTGCGCCGCATGGGCATCGACCAGCACCATACCCTCGGCGTTCTGCGCGACAATGTACGTGCCATGAAGATGCGCAATAGCAAAGCCCAGGGGAGGCACATCAACCTCCGGAACCATAGCGCCTGATGCCGACGATCCAGGGTTAAGTCCAGCGCTGAGTCCGCGCCTATCAGACCCCGCAGCCGTAAATGATGATGTCTGCCGAAGAAGCCCTTCGTCCAAAGCGTTTGCACTAGCTGTGGGCTCACTCAAGCCATCAGTGCCTCGGGGGATTTCCAGTCCCATCGAGACCTGCTGAAATTGACTTTCCAAGGGCTGCGATTCGGCGACTTGATCGAGGTTAGCCCGGTTGGCCATGTCCGCCGGTCTGACATCAGCCAAAGCACGCCCCAGTGTGCTGAAGACAAACCCATGCACCGATCGACTGTCGCGAAACCTCACCTCGTGTTTCGTCGGATGGACATTAACGTCAACGCGATTCGCGTCCAACTCAAGGAATAGGACATAAGCGGGATGACGTCCGCCGTAGAGCACATCTCGATAAGCTTGCCGAACCGCATGGGTAATGACCTTGTCTTTGACCACCCGGCCGTTGACAAAGAAATACTGCAAATCTGCCTGCGACCGTGAAAAGGTAGGCAAACCCACCCAGCCACGCAGTGACAAGCCATGCGCCACTCGATCGACGACGATACTCTCACGTGCAAACGATTCACCACAAATGCCAATCACCCGCCGCTGAAGATCATGCTCTGTCGTACCCGCCGCTAATCGGTGAAGCACTTTGCCGTTGTGAGATAGGACAAAGCTAACGTCGGGGCGCGCCAAGGCGGTCCGCTTTACAACCTCTTCAACCCGCGCCAATTCCGTACGCTCTGTGCGCAGAAACTTACGACGCGCTGGCGTGTTGTAAAAGAGGTCTCGTATCTCCAACGTCGTACCTCTGGGATGCGCGGCGGGCGACACCGTAACTTCCATCTCACGGCCTTCACAACGCGCTACCTGACCCTGACTGGGGTTATCAGAGGTATTGGAGGTGACGGATAACTTGGAAACCGATGCGATGGAGGCCAGCGCCTCGCCGCGAAAACCCAGAGTCGCTACCGCCTCAAGGTCATCAATCGATGCAATTTTGCTGGTAGCGTGGCGAGCCAGTGCCAAAGGCAGGTCCTCTCCGTCGATACCGGTACCATTGTCAGTAATGCGTATGCGTTTGACGCCACCTTCGTCGACATCGACGGTGATCACCGTTGCACCAGCATCGAGCGCATTTTCTAGAAGTTCCTTAACCACCGAGGCTGGACGCTCAACAACCTCCCCTGCCGCTATCTGGTTAGCCAGTCGGTTGTCGAGTTGTTTGATCTTCCCAAGCGACATCAGCCGGACTCCGGAATAATCAAGACCTGACCGACTTTGATAGTTTTAGACGACAGTGAATTGCTTCGCATTAACTCATCAACGGATACCGCATACTTCGCAGCAATGCCGGACAAGGTGTCACCCCTGACCACCTTCACCGTGCGCTCAGCGGGGCGTTCCCCAGAGGACGATCTCGCGAAAACAGTGCCGGGCGGGGGGTTTGATTTAAACCAACGCTGCACGCCTCGGAAAATAGCGCTCGCCATTTTATCCTGATAGGTGGGCGTTGCTAGCAGTGACGATTCTTTGGGATTAGAAATAAATCCGGTTTCCACGAGAATCGAGGGAATATCGGGAGACTTAAGCACCAAGAAAGCCGCCTGTTCCACCTTTGGTTTGTGCAGCCTTGGAGCCACCTTACCCATTTCGCCTAGGACCTCGGCGCCCACGCTCAAACTCGAATCGAGCGTACCGGTCATCGAAAGATCGGTTAAGACGCCCGCCAAAACGTCGTCCATATCCGACACTGCGACACCGCCGACCAAATCAGCCGCGTTCTCTTTATCGGCGAGGAACTGTGCCGTTGTAGAGGTGGCTCCACGGGTCGACAGCGCATAAACAGAGGCACCATTCGCCGACGGATGAGTAAAGGCATCAGCGTGAATCGAAATAAACAGATCGGCTTGGTTTTTCCGCGCCAGGTCTCGTCTGCCCTTATGCGTGATGTAGTAATCCCCGGTGCGAATCATCACGGGGCGGAACTGTGATGAGGCATCAAACTTTGACTTCAATCGATTAGCGATTTGCAGAACCACGTGTTTCTCACGCAATTTTTTGGGTCCTGAAGCGCCCGGGTCCTCACCCCCGTGCCCAGCATCAATGGCCACCACGACAGGGCGACCCGTGTCCGCCTTTTTAACCGTTTTCTTTGGCGCAACGATCACCGGCTGCTTGGAGGTCTCGGCGTCGAATAGATCGAGCACTAGACGATGACCCGTTCGCTCATTCGGTGCCAACTGGAAGCTCTTAGGATTTACATCCGCGGAGAGATCAAAAACAACACGCAGGTCCTGTCCTTCACGAATACCTGATCGAACTCGAGCGATGGGTGTGCCATCGAGTGGCAAATCGGTCAACGCCCCGGCTAATGAAGCATCGCTCACATCGAGGACTAACCGCGATGGGTTTGCAAGTTCCAGCACTTTGTGACTCGTAGGCCCTGACAAATCCAGCACCACTCGGGTGTGATCGGGAGCACGCCAAAGGCGAACATCTTGCACCTCTACGCTTGCCGATACATGCGCTGCCAACAGCGTCATCAAGCAGAGTATCGCCAGATGTGAGCGACGGAGGTTACGCATGACATTCATCCATACGTGTCAGCACACCTTCACCGTTGTCCGTCAACGCAGTGATGGTCAACTCGCGTCCATTATTAGATTCAACCAGGGCGACCTGCACATCGGGCGTCGGCAACCAGCCCTCGCCTTTCAATGGCCATTCGATAAATAACATCGCGCCACTGGCGACGTAATCTCTGATCCCCACGAACTCTAACTCCTCGGGGTTCGACAAGCGGTACAAATCTAAGTGGCAGAACTGCCCTGCGTCGGCAAGGTCATAAGGTTCACAGAGCGTATAGGTTGGGCTTTTCACAGAGCCAGCATGCCCAAGCGCTCGAAGAGCGCCGCGTGTGAATGTGGTTTTTCCGGCGCCGAGTTCACCCATTAAAAAAACAACGGCGCCCGAAGTGAGGGCACGTCCAACCGCAGAGCCAGCGGCTACGGTCGCTGCCTCATCAGGTAAAAATTGCGTGAAGGAACCGAAACTACTCATGCGCAGAGTGTACCTTGGTCAGCCCCCTATCTGTCACAATGTTGCGGTGAATAACGAAGAGCACAGTGAATTAGTCGATACCATCCGCCACTGGGCGGCAGAGTTGGGTTTTCAGGATATTGGGTTCACAGGGATCGAGCTTAAGGAACACGAAGCCTATCTTCAAAAATGGTTAGACGCGGGTTACCAGGGCACCATGGACTGGATGGGCCGTCATGGTACGAAGCGCAGTCGCCCTTCAGAGCTTGTCCCTGGCACCTGCACGGTTATCTCTTGTCGAATGGATTATCAGCCGGAGGCAGAAGACGCATGGCAGGTCATGAGCGCCTCGGAAAAGGGTTTCGTCTCACGTTATGCCGTTGGGCGCGACTACCACAAGATCATCCGGTCACGACTGGCCAAACTCGCGGATCGCATACGCCAAGAACTGGGTTCGGGGGAATTTAGGGCGTTTGTCGACAGTGCCCCCGTGCTCGAACGCGCCGTTGCCGAACAATCAGGTCTTGGCTGGATAGCCAAAAATACCATGCTGATTAATGAGTCGGCCGGCTCCTACTTCTTCCTGGGCGAGATCTACACCGACATTCCGCTACCGCACTCAAATCCTAAGCAGGAAAAGCACTGCGGCACTTGCTCTGCCTGTCTGACAGCCTGCCCAACCGATGCCTTCGTTGCACCTTTTGTTCTCGATGCGCGGCGGTGTATTTCCTACCTGACTATCGAACACGAAGGCTCGATCGCCGAAGACCTTAGGGCGAAAATGGGTAATCGTATTTACGGCTGCGACGACTGTCAGCTGGTCTGCCCTTGGAACAAGTTCGCCACTATATCAACGGAGCCAGACTTTGCACCACGGTGGGATTTGGACAATCCAAATTTAGTCGAGCTCTTCTCTTGGACAGAGGACCAGTTCTCTGAGCGACTCCAAGGCTCACCCATCCGACGTATAGGTTACGAGAAGTGGCTTCGCAATATTGCAGTAGCTCTGGGCAATGCTGAGACGTCACCCGAAATCCTGCAGGCACTTAAGAGTCGTGAGCACCACGCATCATCACTTGTCAGAGACCATGTGGTCTGGGCACTGAATCAGCACAACTGAGTTGCCTTACGCGTTGACTCGCTGCGAGACCTACAAACGGATGAGGTGCTCCCTAAAATACTTCAGCTCCTCAATGGACTCTCTAATATCCGCGAGGGCCTCGTGTACGTTTCGCTTCGGTGCTGCTGGCAATTCAGGCCGCCAATAGTTGGCGAGCAACTTCAAGGTTGTCACGTCGAGATTGCGGTAGTGGAAGAAGGTCTCGAGGCTGGGGAGGTGCCGGGCCATAAAACGGCGATCCTGACAAATCGAATTGCCACACATGGGCGAACGATTCGGCGTTACCCACTCGTCGAGGAAATGCAGGGTTTCCTGCGCCGCTGAGGCCTCATCAAAGCCACTGGCTTTCACGCGGTCTACCAATCCTGAGTTCGTATGCGTTCGCGTATTCCACTCATCCATTTGTGCGAGCACTTCATCACTTTGATGTATGGCGATAACGGGCCCCTCAGCCAATATATCGAGGTCAAGGGAGGTCACGATAGTTGCAATCTCGATGACTCGGTCGGAGTCCGGATTCAACCCGGTCATCTCCATATCGACCCAAATCAGTCGCTTGTCCTTTTCCATGGTGCGCCGTCCTTAAAAAAGCAAACTGCATCGTTTAGAGAGCTGACAGGGTACACTGAGTTGATGGGAAATAGACGACTGACAGATCAGCAGCGCAGGCGAATCGAAGAAAATGAAGTGAAGCGGCGCGAAAACGCCAGCGCCGGATTCAGTGACGACACGGAAGGCATGATCGTCGCGCGCTACAGCAAAACGGCCGTCGTCAGAGCAAACGATGGAGCGATGCATACTTGCCACTTGCGACCAAACCTCTCCCATCTGGTCGCCGGGGACCACGTGCTCTGGTCCAATGAAGAGACAGGCGCCTACGTTACCAGTCAGCTTGAGCGCCGCTCTGAACTCAAACGCCCCGACGCGCGAGGCCAGCTCAAGGCGGTCGCAGCCAATGTCGATCTCATTGCCATTGTCGTCGCGCCCGAACCCGAGCCGTATGCCAATCTAATCGACCGTTACTTGGTCGCCGCACATATGGCGAGCATCGACACCCTCATCATTCTCAATAAGTCTGACCTGCTGGATCAGCACCCCGATTGCGCAGCGTTGCTAGAGAGTTACCGCAGCATTGGCTACGAGGTCATGACAACCGGCCCAACATCAAAGGAGACGCAGGCCCTTAGTGAACTGTTGGGGTCACGGACGTCCGTTTTTGTCGGGCAAAGCGGTGTTGGGAAATCATCCATGATTAACCGACTGTTACCTGATGAAGAACTACGTGTTGGTGCTTTGTCGGAGGGCGTGCTCAAAGGCCGTCATACCACAACAACAGCAGAAGTATTTGAGCGCCCGAACGGCGGTTTTATTATCGACTCACCGGGCATCCGAGAGTTCGGACTGCAACACATTGACCCCGCCCTGGTAGCACCCGGTTTCATCGAGTTCAGGCCTTTTCTCGATCACTGTCGATTCCGAGATTGCAGTCACCTCGTTGAAAAGGACTGCGGCGTACTCGCCGCGCTCGAAAATAATGACATCCGTTCAGAGCGCTATCAAAGTTTCGTCAATATCGTCAGAGACATCGACTCTCAAAGCTATTAACGAACAGGTAATCGTCAGAAAAGCGGTTCACGAGGCTCCACTCACACCACGCCACTGATCGAGACTCCTCGCAATAGATCCGTCAAAAAATTACTGAACGAGAAATTTCTGACTTAAACTAATTGCATGAACACTGTTCGAGCCACAGGAGGTCTCTTGCTGAGCGTTTGCATTGCTCTCAATGCACACGCACTCGAGACACAGGAACGCAAACAAAGCTCCGATGAGGGAGCATCCCAAGAACTTGAGTACGAAAACGTCGCTGCAGCGGCGCGTGACACCGCTGAACGTTGGGTGGACTCTAGTCACCGATTTGCAACCGACCGAACCATGGCGCTGACGCGCTGGGTGGATAGCTTTTTTGGCGATATGGATGGTGACGCTGAAATAGCGGAATCGCGCTTGCGACTAAAAGTCACAACTGACTGGGATGAGCGCCTTGGAACAGAAACTCGCATAAGCGTTGGCGGCAAGGTCAATCTGCCTCGTTTGGCTGATCGCGTTGATCTGGTCTTCCGCGGTGATGACCCCGACGAACTCGTAGCGGGTGATGAGGACGACCCCTCGCAAAGCCAGGTAGGTTTACAGGTACTACTCGATGAGAGCGCTGGCGGGAACCACCGAACCGATTTCACCGTAGGCTTATCGAGTACTGGCCCCAAACCAGGGGTGAAATATCGCTACAAGACGCTCTGGGGCCCCAACACCTCGTTTCGATTTTCCCAACGAGCACAATACGATTTTGATGACGGGGCGTTTGCGACGACCAAATTGGATATTGACTACGCGCTTTCCAAACGCTCGCTTATACGGTCACAAAACCGCCTGTTATATGGCGAGAAATCGGATGGTGCTGAGTGGTCATCCAATATCGGCGTTGTGCGTCAGTGGGCCGTTGAAAACGGATTTGAACGTGCGGCTTATTTATACGCCGAGGTAAAGGGTAATACTGAACCCGACAGTTACCGAGAGAACTATCAGGTAGGGCTCCGGCTAAGAGCGCAGGCCATCCGCGAGTTTTTGTTTTTTGAGCTTGAGCCGACGCTCAATCAGCGTATCGACGCGCCAGGCCTACCCCGAGAAACCGCTTGGGCAGTAGAAGCCCGTATCGAATTTCTTCTCTTCGACTAACGCGAAACGTCTATCGACTAAGATAACCGGGCCTCAAAATAGGTCGATTTAGAGGTTCTCCTCCGCGAACGCCGCAAGTCTCGATCTCACGATGCCATTGATATGCATGATCCCGGCATGCGGGTAAGGCTTAACGCGCTCAACCAGATACGTGAGACCCGACGTCAATGGCGAAATGTACTTGTTATCAATCTGGGCCAAATTCCCCAAAACCACAATCTTCGAGTCTGAACCCACGCGGCTGATAATCGACTTCAGCTGAAACTGCGTTAGTCCCTGGGATTCATCAATGATGATATAGGCGCCGTTGAATGATCTGCCTCTCATGAAGTTCAGCGATTTGAACTGGATATTGGCACGCTCCTTCACATACTCGATGCTGCCATTTGAGCACTCGTCTGCTCCGTGAAGAATTTCAAGGTTGTCGTCAAAGGCCGCCAACCAGGGAGCCATTTTTTCTTCTTCGGTCCCCGGTAAAAAGCCAATCTCTTCGGCCATGGGGGGTGTTGAACGCGCCACAATAAGCTTTTTGTATTTTTTCTGCTCCAAAATGGCGTGGAGGCCATAGGCCAAAGCTAAGAGCGTCTTACCTGACCCCGCTGGCCCCGTGAGCACGGTCATATCCAAATCATCGTTGTCGAGCAGACGCATCGCCATAGCTTGCTCCAAATTCCTTGGCGCCAAGCCCCAGAAGCGCTGATTCATCAAGTTGTCTCGGCTGTCGACCGCGAGGTAGACGAAGTCTTGGTCAACGTGATCGACAAAGGCAATAAAGCCGTTGTCGTCATACAAAAACTGATTCGGGTAGGCCTCTGGCAACTCTGACCGCGGAATTCTGTGAAGCGTCATATCGTCTTCGCGCACCGTATCCACACGATCAATACCTTCCCAGAACTCACCCTCGCTCTGCTTGTATCCAGTCGCGAGAAGGTCAATGTCATCAAGCACACGGTCGTGACGGTAATCCTCGACATGCAACAAACCTGAGCCCTTCGCCTTAATCCGCATGTTGATGTCTTTGGTGACCAGACACACAAACTCGCCCGGGTGCTCAATCTGGTACTTCAGCGCCACGTTGATGATGCGATTATCGTTCGCTTGATCTTGCGTGCTATCGAGAAATGGTACGTGCTCGTTAGCACTCAGCAACTGGTCCGGAAATATCGCTAAGCGACCCAAGGCACCCGTCAAGGTCGAGCCAGGAATTTCAACACCCTCTTGAATCGCCTGTGGTGATGAGGACCCCACCACTTTGTCGATCATCTGAATGGCAATACGAGCCTCTCGACTGACCGACTTATCACGTCGATCCTTGATGTGATCCAGCTCTTCAAGAACGGTCATTGGAATTACGACACGATGCTCCGCAAATGCTGCAATTGCCGTCGGGTCATGAAGTAGTACATTGGTATCCAGGACATACGTCTTAACCTCCGCGGGGGATAGTTGTGTGACTTCGTTAGGCAAGCTAGCAGATTGCGTCATAGGATCTCCGACCATAGTTCAAACACTAAAATGACGGCCGCCTCGCTCTTATGCAATGGCGAGTAATTGGCGCTAATTACAGGGGATAACGAATAGGCGGTTGCGGGTGCGCAACACAGTGGCGTGGTACGAGGCGTCAAGGCGGAGCCGACAAACGTCATTACCAATAAACCGTCCTACTCTTTCTATTTCGGGCGCAATCAGTAAAACCATCGAAACCGCGCATGTCAATCGGCGGCTGATGAATTTTTTTGGTCGCTACAAAAGCGTGAAAAATAAGGGGCTGTCAGCTAGGATTTACGCTTCGATGACGATGGTCATCTCGGTGGTATCAACCTTTTTAAGAGATTCCTCAGTGTATGTTAGATAAAAACGCCCTGAGCCAACTTCAGGGGCTTAAAAACAAGATAGAAGCGGAAAAAGAATACGCAGAGGGAACCGTTAAAGCGACACGAAGCCGATTCGGCTTTGTGGTACTCGACGACAACCGAGAAATATTTTTACCTCCTGACGAAATGCAGCGCGTACTGCCCGGAGATCGTGTCTCCATCGTCATAAAACCTGCGGCCGCGAAAGACAAGTCGGGCAAAGATCAGAGCACGGCTGAACTCGAAAAACTGCTGTCGACCTCGGTGAATCATTTCGTCGGGGAAGTGGTTCAAAAAGGTAAAGCTTTTTTTGTTGCTCCCGATGTCCCAGAGCTGATGCATTTCACGCGGTGGCTTTTCATACCTCCAAACGTGCGCTCTGGCGCGAAGGCTGGTGACCTCGTTCAGTGCCAACTTCAACGGCATCCATTTGCAGATGGCAAGCCATCGGTAAAAGTGTTGCAGTCGTTTGGACCCATCGGAACGCCTGGCCTAGAAAACGACTACTGCGCGGCGCGAGCCGGTATACAGAAGATGCTACCGAAGGCGCAGTACAAAGCCATTGAGGCCCTTGTTGATGGCGGCGTCACTGTCGACGAGACGCGCGAGGATCTCCGCGTGCTCCCACTGGTCAGTATCGACTCTCCAAACACGATCGATATGGATGATGCGATCTGCGCGGAGCCGCAGGACAACGGCTGGTTACTGACAGTAGCCATTGCCGATCCCACTACCTGTCTCAAAGAGTCCGCTGACCTAATAACCCTGATTGCCACTCGTGGCACGTCTCACTACTTCCATGGTTTGGCGATACCCATGCTGCCAGAGGCGTTGGCTCAAAGCGCAACATTGAGACCAGAGGAAGACAAAAATGCCTTGGTTTGTCGTCTGAACATCTCCCCAGACGGAGACATCACCAACTCGAGCATCCAACTTGCTATTGTTCAATCGAAAGCCAAACTTAGCTATCAGGAAGTGGAAGAGGTTTTGACGAACGGTGCTGAGCACGAGTTCGCAGAGACTTTAAAGCATCTCAATGACTGCTATAGCGCCCTTCGGACCTGGAGGGAATCTCGAGAGCTCGTCATAGAACACCGCCCGGAACATCGCTGGTTGCTCAATGAAAACAAGCAAATCGATCGCATCGAAGAGGTACAGAAGAAAGAGTCACAGCTGCTAGTTGAGGAGTGCATGGTTGCAGCCAATCGGTGCATAGCCCAAGCCCTCAAGGATGCGGAGCTGCCTGGGCCATTCGTAACACATGCGGGCATTCGACGGGACCGCGCCGAGGAAGCAAAGGAGTTCTTAACCCGGTTCTTACCTGATCAAGATGCCCTCGACTTCTCCACACTTGACGGTTTTCGCACGCTGATAAATGAGCTAAACGCAGCTAGCGATGAACGACCTTTGCGGTCAATGGTTAATCGGTTGATGTCCCGTGCCAGCTTCAGCGTCAAGCCCGGACCCCACATGGGTATGGCGTTGCCTGTCTACACCAATGGAACATCACCCCTACGCAAAGCGCTCGACTTTTGTGTGCACCTCCAGGTCAAAGCTATGCTGGGTGATACAAGTGTTAAGACGGCGCCCGCCACGGTATTCGATCTTATCAATCAGGCCAGTGCCAAGAACCGTCAGGCGGTAACAGCGGCTAACAACTGGCTGAGCTGTAACTTCCTCAACGCTCGGAGCGCCGATGGACAGTCTGAGTACGAAGCGGAGATTGTGCACATCAACACCTCAGGCTTTACCGTGAAACTGAAGAATTTGGGGCTCGAAGGCACCGTGGACCTCAGAAGAGAAGAAGAGAAATTTAGCTTTGATAAATGGGAAATGGCACTCGCGAGTAAAACCCGGCGTTACCAATTGAGACAGCAGATCCGTGTGCAATACCAGCCAGTCGGGAAGCCACGCGGCGAGAGTGCCGCTTTTTGCGTGGTTTAGGTTCTGTGATTTAGATGCTGTGACCTACAACAGCGCGCGCCAAGGCCACTCCGCACCTGTCAAAGCAGTAACATAGGCACCCACAATACGATAGTTAGGATGAAGTCATCATGTCGCAAACCCACTCTGTAAAAAATCTCCTCGGCGATGAGGCGCTGATCGGTAGCCACGTCACCGTTCAAGGGTGGCTAAGAAGTAAGCGTGACTCGAAAGCGGGCATCTCATTCCTCGCGGTAAACGACGGCAGCCACTTCGATAGTTTGCAGTGCGTTGCTCCCAAGGAGCTCGAAAATTATGAAGATGAGGTTTTAAAACTCTCAACCGGCTGTGCCGTCATTGTCTCGGGTGAATTAGTTGCATCGCAGGGCGGGGGGCAGTCCGTTGAAATTCAAGCATCCCACGTTGAACTTATCGGTGGCATCGACGACCCAGAGTCTTACCCCATTGCCAAAAAGCGTCACACCTTCGAGTACCTTCGCACCCAGGCTCATCTGCGGACCCGAACCAATACCTTTGGTGCGGTAACCCGCGTACGACATACCTTAGCCAATGCCATACATGACTTCTTCCACTCGGAGGACTTCTACTGGGTTAACACACCTATCATCACGGCCAGTGACTGTGAAGGTGCTGGCGAATTATTTCGCGTTAGCACGCTCGATCTCACTAACCTTCCAAGAGATGACAAAGGCCAGGTCGACACCTCTCAGGATTTCTTTGGTAGCGATGCGTATTTGACCGTGTCAGGGCAACTCGCAGTCGAGTCCTACTGCTTGTCGATGAGCAAGGTGTATACCTTCGGCCCGACCTTTCGGGCCGAAAACTCAAACACCTCACGGCATCTAGCTGAGTTTTGGATGGTTGAACCTGAAGTCGCATTTGCCGATCTTACGGATAACGCGGCGCTGGCAGAGCGACTATTGAAATCTGTCACGCAGCGCGTGCTGAGCGAATGCGAGACGGACCTTGGCTTCTTCCAACAGCGAATCGATAACACTGTGCTCGATCGATTAACGAATATCGTCGATAAGCCGTTCGTGAAAGTAACCTACTCCGACGCTATCGATATCCTGTTGAAGTCGGGTAAGAAGTTTGAGTTCCCCGTCGAATGGGGCATCGACATGGCCTCGGAGCACGAGCGCTTTCTGTCAGAAACACATTTCAAAGCCCCTGTCGTGGTCACGGATTACCCCCGCGACATCAAGGCGTTTTATATGCGGCTGAACGACGATGAGCGTACGGTAGCGGCTATGGACGTATTAGCGCCCGGGATCGGCGAAATCATCGGCGGCAGTCAACGCGAAGAGCGCCTCGAGGTCTTGGATGCGCGAATGGATGAGGCGCTAAAGGATACCTTGTGGTGGTACCGCGATCTTCGGCGCTACGGCACGGTGCCGCACGCCGGTTTTGGCTTGGGCTTTGAACGTTTGGTTGCCTATATCACGGGAATGGAAAATGTCCGAGACGTTATTCCATTCCCCCGAACCCCCGGCAATGCCGAGTTTTAATGGCACTTCACAAAGGCTCCCCATGAGTAAGCAAGTGCAGGTCGCCCTCCTGCTAACGGGCAACGAATTGATGAGTGGGGATACGGTCGACAGTAACTCCTCGCGCATAGCACTCGCCCTGGGGGCGCATAAGATTGGCGTCGGAAAGAAAATCACTGTCGGCGATGATCCGATCCTACTCAGCGACAGCCTTATGGATCTCTGTGCGAGCGCAGACGTTGTCATC
>DPGN01000062.1:6951-15488 GCA_003523185.1 Halieaceae bacterium | reverse complement strand
CTCAATGCCAGCAACCTGAAGCAAGCCCTGCTTCCCGAGGGCGCTGACTTGGTTGCAAACCCCATTGGTAGCGCCGTGGGCTTTGCGTTAGAGGTGAATGGTGCACTGGTGATTACAACGCCGGGTGTTCCGGTAGAGCTGACCGCAATGCTCCCCGAAATCTGTGATCGCATCGCTACACGTGTCGGCGGTGGCACGGCCTTTATCCGCAGATTGCAAACCTTTGGTATTGGCGAGTCAACGATTCAGGAACTGGTTAACGCGCGGACTGATGATTGGCCCAACGGAGTAACCTTGGGATTTCGGTCGGGGTTGCCCCAGCTCGAACTCAAGTTGCAGGTCGATGATGCCAGCCTCCTAGATAATCGAGACGACGCTGAGAATTTACTCCACGAACTCATCGGCGATCACATTATCGGGTACGACGACGAGCAGCTGGCCATGTCTCTGCAGCGAGTACTCCTCGACCGACAAATGTCGGTGACAGCAGCAGAGTCCTGCACGGGCGGCTTGATTGCGTCGCTTATCACGCGTGAAGCAGGTTCATCTCAAGTCTTTGGCAGCGGGTTCGTCACCTACTCCAACACAGCCAAACACAGCGTACTGGGCGTTCCCGAGGCGTTATTGGCCCAACACGGCGCAGTGAGTGAGCCGGTTGTGCTTGCCATGCTGGCCGGCGCACTGGAAAGGAGTGGCTCGGATATAGGTATTGCGGTATCCGGCATTGCAGGCCCCGGGGGCGGGTCCGACGATAAGCCCGTAGGCACCGTCTGGATAGCATGGGGCACCAAAGCGCATCACCGGGCCATTCGACTGCAGGTGCCGGGTTCCCGAGAGCGTTTTCAGATTCTCGTCGCGGCCATTGGACTGGATATCATGCGTCGACAGGTGTTAGAGCTTCCGCCCATACCGCATTACATCCAACGCTTTATTCACCGCGCGTCCTGACCTAGGGTTGCAGGCGCAAGCGGCTCCAACCATTGGCGTACTGGTAAACAAAGCGGTCATGCAATCGGTCCTCTCCACCCTGCCAAAACTCGATCCGCTCAGGGACTAATCTGAAGCCGCCCCAATGTGGCGGCCTCGGCACGTCGCCGCCGTCAAACCGCTCTAGCGTCGCCTGATACTGGGCCTCAAGCGCTCCACGGCTGGCGATTGGCTGACTTTGCTGGGACGTCCAGGCGGCGATCTGACTGGCACGGGGTCTGGCGGCAAAGTAAGCATCTGACTCGGACTCGGCGATTTTCTCTGCCTTCCCCGACACGCTGACCTGCCGATCCAGTTCATTCCAGGGGAAGAGCATCGACGACCGGTCGTTTTGGGCTAATGCCGCCGCTTTATCGCTGTTGTAATTGGTAAAGAAAACAAATCCGTCCTCGCTGACGCCCTTCAAGAGAACAAACCGCTGACGGATTGATCCGTCAGGTTGAACCGTTGCTACCACCATCCCCGTGGGGTCGGCCAAGCCCGCCGCATTGGCCTCCTTTTGCCATTGCTCAAACAACACCAGCGGATCGTCGGGCATCGACTCCTCGCGCAGGCCGCCTTTGGTGTACTGCCGGCGGTAATCTTTTAGTTCCATGGATCCTCCTAAGCGCCCTATGGTAATCGAAGTGACGGGCACTCTGCGTAAACTCGATGATGTGATAGCTTTGCACCCAAATTGCTACACCGAAAGTTTTGGAGATCCCTCATGCGCTTCGCCAGCCTGCTCATCGCCGTCGCGATGACATTCAACGCTTCCCCTATTAACGCACAAGCGGAGGACCAAGGTGGGCCGCTGATTGACTACGGAACTCGCTTTATCCCTGCCATTGCATCCAAAGGCATGGTCTCTGGCCCTGAGAAACTCGCTTCAGAGGCAGGTCTCGACATGCTTAAGCGTGGCGGAAATGCGGTTGATGCGGCGGTAGCCACAGGTTTTGCGCTGGCGGTCACGCTGCCACGCGCAGGCAATATTGGTGGTGGCGGCTTCATGCTGGTGCACCTGGCAGAATCCGACGAGCAGGTATTCATCGATTATCGGGAGATGGCGCCAGATGGTGCCTCACGAGACATGTTCCTCAATGAAGATGGCACCGTGAATAAGCAGATGGCCTACAACAGTGTCAGTGCGGCGGGTATCCCAGGAACGGTAGCTGGAATGATTCACGCACTGGAAAAGTACGGCTCACTCGATCTCAAAACCGTGATTCAACCGGCAATCGATCTGGCGGAAAAAGGGTTCGAAGTTCCCGCAGCTTTGCATCTTAATTTGCGCTCTGCCTCGAGACGTTTGTCCAAAAATGAGGAAGCAAATCGCGTCTACCTTGGCGGTAACGGCATAGCGCCCGCCATGGGTGCCGTATTCAAACAACCCGATTTAGCCAAGACCCTCAAACGTATTCGCGATAAGGGGAGTGACGGCTTTTATAAGGGGAAAACGGCCGAGTTGATCGTCGCGGAAATGCGGCGATATGGAGGACTAATAACCGAGGCTGATCTGGCGAGCTATCGTGCAATCGAGCGCACACCTGTGCGTTCCAAGTTCCGTGACTATGAGCTCGTCAGTGCGCCACCGCCCTCTTCAGGCGGCGTCCACGTCTCCCAAATCTTGAAATTACTTGAACCTTTCCCGCTCAAGGAGTTGGGTCATAACAGCGCGGGGTACCTGCATCTTCTCATAGAGTCGATGAAGCTCGCCTACGCCGATCGAAGCGAGTATTTGGGTGACCCCGACCGAACAGCGATTCCCGTCGAACAGTTAACGAGCGAGGATTATCTGGATCAGCGAAGGACCATCATCCGTGATGAAGTGGCAATACCCTCGTCTGAAATCCGACCGGGCAGTTTTGAAGATCTGGAGAGCACTGAAACGACGCACTACTCCATCGTCGATCAGTTTGGGAACGTGGTCTCAAACACCTACACGATCAACTTTAGTTTTGGCTCAGGCATAGTCGTCCCTGGTACTGGCATGCTCCTGAACAACGAAATGGATGATTTTGCCGCCAAACCAGGCTTCCCCAACGGCTACGGCTTGGTTCAGGGCGAAGCCAACGCCGTATCGGCGGGAAGTCGACCACTATCCTCCATGACACCAACGCTTGTATTTAAAGATGGCAAGCCATGGATAGCCACTGGCAGCCCCGGTGGGTCACGCATTATTACCGCCGTCGCACAAACACTACTCAACGTCATGGCATTTGACATGACACTGGGTATGGCGACGTCGGCCCCACGAATTCACCACCAATGGATGCCCGATATGGCCATGGTCGAGCCTGGTATTTCACCCGATACGGTGTCAATTCTCGAGGCGAGCAAACACAAGATACTGCGATCCAACAGCACCATAGGGCGCGTCAACTCGGTACAGATTGAGGATGGCTGGTTTTATGGTTACGCAGATCCAAGGCGGCCAGGAGGCCACGTCGCAGTCTGGTAACTCAGCTCATCGATCGCACTTTCATTGTCTGGCGACCCACGGCAACGAGGTCGCCGTTCGCATCCCAGATTTCACAGTCCTGTTCAGTGACGCCCTTTATCAAGGTATGCGATCTGGCTCTGCATAAGATGGGACCAGGCGCTGGCTTACCGCGCAACTGCACGGTCATCTCTACGGTCGGCACCCAACCGACGTTGGGTACGAGCGTAAAAGACGGCGGCGGCATCATGTCGCCAAACATTAAAAGATCGATTGGGTGGATATCGGCGCCGTCCACATATTGCATGTAGGCAATAAACTCACCGGTGTTGGTTGGTTGCTGATCATTAAAGAACTCTGCACCGCTCACGATGCGCGCATCGATGGTGTTGTGAATTTCCAGCACGTTGTGTTTCGGCACGTCGATGGTTTCGAAGGGCGGTACCTCCGGCGGCGTCATGATCGTATTGGTGGGGCCTTTCAAACGATCGAGATCGGTGTAGGCTGCGTTCGCCACAATCTTTAGATTGCCCTCTTGATATAGGCGTGCAGAAGCAAACTGAGTGCCTTTGCCAAGCCTAAGAATTTCAACCTCAACCTCCGCTTCACCCAGCTGGGTTGGCTCGAGATAAAACGCGTTAATCGAGAGTGGATCCGCATGGTTGAGTGACTGCGATATAGCCCGTCCAACAATCGCTAGAACGTAGCCGCCGTTGGGTACTCGTCCAATTCGCCATCCCTTTTGCAAATTTGCACGCCACCGATTTTCGCCGATCGCTTCAAGTGCCGTGTCGTCTAAGAATTTGCCCATTTGCTCACCCAGTGTTATCACCTGTCCAGATCACGCCCAATCCTGGGTCGCGGCGGAAGTGTACACACCTTGTGCTAAGACGTAGAGATTATGTGAAAACTATCTCTATACTTGAGTGTAGGAAGAGGACTGACTCGTGAAAGTGTTTTCGACAGGTCTCGTATTATCGACCGTATTGACAGTAGCGACACTCACACTGACTGCGCCAATGACGCGGGCACAGGACGGTTTGTTTGGGGCCTACAACCCTCGACAGCAAGAAACCCTTTGGAACGAAGCCATTTACCTGCAAAGCAATGGTCAGCACAGCGAAGCAATTGAAAAGCTAAAGCGTGCCGCACACTTGAGTCGCATCAATGATGGTCTCAATGCCAGGAGCCAGCTCCCGTTTATACGTGCAGAGATAAGAAGTTATCGTGCTGCTAATCAATTGGAAATAGCAGACAAGCGCCAAGATTATCTATCTCGTCTGGAGGCGTCCGCACTTCCATCGGGCCCCGAAAAAATCAGCGCTCTACTTGCACAAGCGGAGTGGCATCAGTTTGCCCTAATAGCGAATATCGACGATGAGGAGGAATCAGCATCGCGGATGGCCAAAGCATGGAACTTCTACCGCAAGGCCCTCGATGAGTCCGTAGCCGTTTATGGCGATAGTGCGGAGGAACTCATCCCAGCGCTGGAGGGAATGGTCCGCGCACAATACCTCCTAGCTGCCCACCGCGGCGTTGGCGCAGCTATGCCAGGGCAAATGACTCAGCAGTCACAAAGTGCTTCACCCCAGAAAGGGCTGTTTAAACGAGGCTTGTCAGTCTTCGTGGCAATGCAACAATTGAAGAGAGACAAGCTGGGGGTGAGCCGTGAGGTACAAGCTGAAGACCTCATCCGCATGGGCGATTGGGCCTGGTGGACCGGTAACCGAATAAACGCTATCAGTTTCTACCAAGATGCCCTTAGTCTCGCCAATGGCAAAAGCTTGGGAGAGACCGAGGAAACACCTTCAGCATCTGAGTTAGAAACTTTCGATGAAGCAAATAACGAGCTCGAGGGCGATACGTTGGCTCCGCCACCAAGCGATTCGCTGGAAATAAAAGCACCGAATGCCGAACATTCGGACGCCATCGCTCAGGTCGCAGCACCGACAACTGCCGGGACGCAGGATCGATCTGTAGCCGCGAGCTCGTCGGACCCTGTTGTCCAAGCCCTCGGAGACGGAGCGGGACATATAGGAAGCACAACGACTGGATCATCGACGGATCTCTATCCAACCTTCCGTATACTAGATACACCGGTCGCATTACCGGCGGTGCCCGGCTTTGACCCTGTGCTGGATATTAAACAGGGCGAACCCGCGGAGGGTGACCTCGTTGTGAGCTTCAATATTAGCGCGACCGGTAAAGTGGTCAATCTGGAACGCATCCAGTTCCCGGCAGTCGAGGGCACGAGGGGGCCCGAACGGGTCCTTCGACGGCTAAAAAAGATGCGCTTTAGGCCTGTTTTCGAGGGCGGAAAGCCGGTGAAAAGTGAGACGATCACGTGGGTATTTGAACCAAAGCATTGGGCAATGCCAGGCTCTGTAACGACGGAGGCATCAACATGAACGGTAACGCGATGAAAGGTCTGATTGCGGTATTCGCGATCCTGCCACTCTTGGCGGGTTGCCCATCAGCGAGTATGCCAACGACACCTTCAAGCCCGTCTGCATCCATGCCCCCCGGCGGCAGCTCCGGATCTAGCGGCTCATCCGGTAGCTCATCCTCAAGTGGCGGTGGCTCCAGTGGTTCATCGAGCTCGTCTGGTGGTTCATCCGGAGGTGGTTCGTCCGCTAGCAGTTCGTCAGGCGGTGGCGCATCCTCCGGCGGTGGCGCGGCGGGCAGTGGCTCATCTAGTCCCGGCGGGTCATCGGGCGGTGGCAGTACTGGTGGTGCCGCGGGCGGCAGCATGCCAGGCGGAGGTCAGGAAGGCGGCTCCGGCGGTATGGAAAGTGGAGACTCTGGTGGATCGGGCGATGGTGCGATGGCAGGCGACGACCCAGGATTCGGTGATTCCATTGGGGGCGATCTCTCGCTGCCCAGCCTAGTGGATGAAGAGCCGGTCTACACCGCGTCATCGAGCAGTAGCGGCAGCGGTAGTGGTTCGAGTAATGGTGCCAGCGAGGGGGGTGGTAGCTCATCAGGCAGCGGTTCGAGTGACACCAACAATGAAAACTCATCGCCAGGCAACACCAATGGGCAAGTTGCATCTAACGCAGGTACAGATGCAGGACAGTCAGGCGGCACGCGCGCGCAAGGTGGTTTAGAACCTGACTGGGGCACCACCGACACCATGACAACCGCAGAGCGTGTTGCCGTGCTAGATAGGCAGCTCGAAGAGAGCACAGGCGTGTTTGATGCCATTATTCGGGAAGAGCAACGTCAGCAGCGGAAAAGCCAGCGGGAACAAGGCGCAAATACACAAAGCTCGTCGCAAAGCTCAGATGGCTCAGGAACCGAGACAAGCTCAGGTGGTCGAAATCCTTATGAAGCAGACGAACAAGGTGGATATGGCTCCGTGGGCGGCGGTATGGGTGGCCGCTCGGGAGGGGTACCTGATGCCCCAGCGGTCTACGAGGCACCTGAAGACATTCCATCGGGCAATGATGATGACATTGTTGCACGCCAGCTTCGCGAAGCCGCGATGCGGGAACCTGATCCCGACATTCGTGAAGCGCTGTGGAATGAATACCGAAAGTACAAAGGTATTGAGATACCTGAAGAATGATTAATCGTCTTACGACACTGCTCACTCTGCTGGCATTACTCGGCGGTTGTGTTACCGAGACGGTAAAAACAACGGCAGTGCCGACACTCAGCACCTACGAGAACTTACTCCCCAGTGATGAGGTGCTTGATATTGCGGTGGTGGTTTTTGATCCGGGAATCGCGGAAGTAGACCCTGAAGAAGGCATCTACCCCGAAATTAGGCGCGCCGAGGCAACGTTTATGGCGCGTGAGCTCGCTCTCGTGTTGGATGATCAAGGCGTTTGGGGGGCTAGTCGGGTCGTACCCTCTTCCCAGCACATCACCGATGTCCTAGTCACGGGGGCAATAGAGCAGTCGGATGGAGAGGCACTCTCCCTAGCGATAAGGGCAGTAGATGCTCAGGGACGTATCTGGCTCGATAAACAATACGCCGGGACGACCAGTCGATATGCCTATCAGCAGACCCAGCGTGTCAAGAAAGACCCGTTTCTCGCGGTTTACAGGGATATCGCGAACGACTTAATTGCGGTTTTCAAATCGTTAGCGCATAGTGATCGGCTCGCTATCAGGGACGTATCCAAGCTGAAGTTTGCCCAGACCTTTGCGCCCGAGGCCTTCGAAGGCTATCTCAGTGACGATGAAGGCGCACTGACGCGCGCGGTCCGTCTACCGGCAGAGAGTGACCCCATGATGGCCCGCATCGGTGCCATTCAGCAGCGCAACCATATCTTCGTCGACACGCTCCAAGGCCACTACGATAACTTCTCTGGCTCGATGGATGGCCCCTATAACGAATGGCGTCGCTTGAGTTATGAGGAAACGGTCGCACTGCGTGAGCTTGAGAACGAGGCACAGACCCAGCTAATCATGGGTGGCATTTCGTTACTGGCCGGTATCGCGGCAGCGACTTCCGACGATCGCAATGTGAGAACCGCGGGCGCCGTTGGTATTTATGCGGGCGGTGGTCTGATCAAGAGCGGCCTCGAGCGCAGGGCCGAAGCCAACATTCACTCACTGGCACTCGAGGAGTTAGGGCAGTCATTGGAGGCTGAAATCACGCCACAAGTCATTGAGTTGGAAGACCGAACTATTCAGCTTTCCGGTACGATTGAGGATCAATACGGTCAGTGGCGTGAGATTCTAAGCGATATCTACGCCGCCGAAATTGCTGAGCTTCCAACCGACATAAGCCAGCCCTCTCCATAAACGAGTCTTGCCGATAGATGACAGACGATAGCAAAGACGCTTTGCGCGCAGCGTCCTTTGAACCGAGAGCTGCTACACAAAGCACCCAAGAGGTTTCCGAAACTCCTCGCCCCATAGGCACATGGGTAGCGCTAGCAATAGGTGCGGTGTTACTCGGGTTTGTCGTTTTCATTTTGCCCGAGTTTGCCCCTACACCTGACAGTCAGTCTTCAGCTGCACCGAGCACTATTTCGGAAGGCACGCAGACGGCGCCTACATCATCGACCAGTGCAGCGCAGGAGAAAACCTCCGAGCGAAGCCCCTTTGCGGAAGCGCAACTGGCCAAAGTAAGGCGCTCAGCACAGGAAGTACTGCAATCATTGCTGGAGACACAGTC
>DPGN01000062.1:5231-6768 GCA_003523185.1 Halieaceae bacterium | reverse complement strand
CTTGATTCGTTGAACGGACTCGAAGCAAGGCTAAGCGACGAAATTGATAGCAGGCTGGCGCTGCTACTCGACGCGATTGAATCCGGCGATGAAGCCACAGCCAGTGCTATCGGTCCCCTGCTCTCACAAATGGCGCCTGACAGCGATGCCGTCTTTGATGCTGTGGAACGCGTACCTCTCATGCCGGCCATTACAGAGCTCGAAACAGCCGCAAAGGCAAGCGCCGAGCAAGGTCGTTTGAGTATGGCGGTATCCCAAGTCGATGAGGCGTTGAGGATCGACCCAGCACACCAGCGTTTGGCCAAGGTAGCTCGGCAGTACAAGTCGGCACTAACCCAGCAGCGTTTTGAAGATGCCATGACGAAAGGTTTCGCGTTATTGAGTGACAATGATTTCGCTGGCGCACGGGCTTCCTTTCAGTCGGCAAGAAATATCCTTCCCGCCGCTGATGGTCCGAAGGCGGCGCTGGCACAGCTCGAGGAGGCAGAGACCTTATCGCGCCTCAATGACTTACTTAGTCAGGCCGCTGATCTTGCGGCAAAGGAGCAGTGGGCGAAGACAGTCGAGGTTTTAGAGGCGGCGCTCGCCATTGATGTCAGTCTTGTTGAAGCGTCAGACGGCCTTAATCAAGCCCGACCGTTGGCAGAGCTCTTTGCAAAACTCGATACGATCGTCGAACAGCAAGCGCGGCTGGTTGATCCCGTTGTACTCAGCGAGGCGCAACTTTCTCTGTCAGAGGCCGATGCCGCGCTGGCAGCGAGCGCCCAAACATCGCCTGTGCTCAAAGACAAAGTAGAGGCGGTTCGATCGGCAGTGGCTACCGCCAGTACACCGCTACCAGTGGTCATCACCTCCGATGGTCTGACGGAGATAACCATCAAGCGTGTTGCCCGCCTGGGTACCGTCTCATCAAGAACAGTCTCGCTACGGCCCGGCCAATATCAATTTCTGGGTAGCCGCGACGGTTACCGAGACGTGTTGATCACTGCCAGTATCAACGCCACATCCGATAATCGTATTGACGTTCGATGCGAGGAGGCGATCATTCGCTAATGTCTAACGAGCGCAACCCATCCGAGTCCTTATCACCCACTGCATTTGAACCTCGCAGTGAAACGACAGTGGCGACAACCCGACGCATAACGCCAGCCGCCACATTGCTGGTCGTAGCGGGCTTGGTCATCGCCTATGTCCTGTTCTTCTTGCTTACGGCTAGATCGGTATCAGTCACTGTGGAGTCAGAAACGACACCTACTATCGACATCTCGGGACTGCATTTACCCTTCGGTGAGCGTTTCCTGATGAGACCCGGCTCCTATGAACTCAATGTCACCGCAGAGGGATATCAGACCTACACCGGGTCTTTACGCGTAGACGATGCCGAGGTGCAGACACGGGCAGTGGTGTTAACGCCTCTGCCCGGGACATTGATTATCGAGTCCATACCGCCATCAGCGACTGTGTCATTGAGCGGGACCGTAATCGGCGTCACGCCCTTGACCATCGATGAGATAGACGCGGGCGAGGTAACTGTGAA
>DPGN01000062.1:0-5025 GCA_003523185.1 Halieaceae bacterium | reverse complement strand
AACGTTGATTGGTCGGCGGTCACATCCAGCAAACAAGTACTCGAAGTCATGCAAGGAGCGCGCGAAATCACTTTCAGTGCGCCGGGCTATATCGACGAGCTGGTCGAGCTAAAGACCGTCGCTGATACCGATGTCGACCTCGGTACTATCGAACTCACACCGGCGGCGGGGATACTTCGTTTAACTTCTGTCCCGGCGGGCGCTGTTGTCACCCGCGATGGTCGCTTTGTCGGCGCCACTCCAACTGACGTGACTATGGAACCCGCGGCACGACATCGCATCGAGCTAAGACGGGCGGGCTACTTACCCGAATCATTTAGCCTCTCACTGGAAAAGGGTGCGAGCGTAGACCGAAAAGTCGTTTTGTCGCCAGCACTTGGCGAAGTCGATATTCAGGTGACGCCCCGCAATGCCACCATTCAGGTCAATGGCGATGACCGCGGTAAGGGAAGCCAGATACTGGCCTTACCCGGTGTAGAGCAAGTAATCACTATCAGAGCGCCTGGGTATGCAAGTGTGGAACGACGGGTCACGCCGCGAGCAGGACTGAAACAGAGAATTAATGTGGCGCTGCTCACTGAAGAAGAGGCGAGAAAGGCCGCCATCAAGCCGGAGATCACCAGCTCGGTGGGCCAAACATTGGTCTTAATCGATCCTCAGGTGAGTCCAGTCAACCAGTTCACTATGGGCGCTCCTAGACGCGATGCGGGACGAGGTGCCAACGAAGTCGAGCGACCTGTGCGTCTGACACGTGCGTTTTACATGGCGACCACCGAAGTTACGAATGCGCAGTTCCGCCAATTCACACAGAATCATGAGTCAGGACAGGCGGGAGGTAAGAGCCTAAACCGCGAACACCAACCCGCCGTGCAGCTCTCTTGGCAGCAGGCCGCCAGCTTCTGTAATTGGCTAAGCGCGCGCGAGGGGTTGCCGCCCTTTTATACCGAGCGCGATGGCATCATCACGGGATTCGACAGCGCTTCTACCGGATACCGTCTTCCGACTGAGGCTGAGTGGGCGTTCGCTACCCGAGTACAAGGCGAAGACATCTGGCGATTTTCCTGGGGCGAAGCCTGGCCACCCGAAGATGGAAGTGCCAACCTTGCCGACGCTTCTTCCGCACTGGTCACAGGGCGTATCCTCAATGGTTACACTGACAACGTTGTGGTTAGCGCCGAGGTCGGAAAGTTTCCGCCCAACCCGAGAGGTCTATACGATATGGGTGGTAATGTCGCTGAGTGGGTGAATGACGTGTATCGAATACCCGTGCCCAATGAGGCGATCAAAGAGGATCCGCTAGGGGACCCTCAGGGCGATAACTACACGATTAGGGGCGCCAGTTGGAGCTTGAGCCGTTTGCGAGAGCTTCGACTGACCTACCGTGATTATGGTGAGCGTGGGCGTGATGACGTTGGATTTAGGGTGGCCAGGTATGCAGAGTAAATTTTGGGTTGGCGTGTTCTCATTTGTGGGTCTCGCACTCGTTGCCTTCGCGCAGGATGAAGGTACCAACGCTACGGCAACTAAGGCCGGAGCAACTCAAGCCGCACCCGCTTCTAATGGCGCCGACCCCACTAGCGAGGGTAATACAGACACTACGGAAACGGCTTTGGTTAGTATTGCAGGCGCTGTTATCGATAGCGTTGGTGGCATCCAACCGGAGGCAGCTGACCGAAACTCGGAAGAACCGGCCTCGTCGGAAACAGCGGATGACAACTACACTCCCACTGAGCGGATTAGCGAAGATCGATCCGTGTCTTTTCCGGTCGATATCTAAGGGGAATGCGCATGTCTAAACCGAGAATCCCGTCAGAGTTTGCATTCCAGGTCCTAGCATTACTCGCGGCCGTCATCGTCGTGCATGCCTTTTACGTGGGTTTGATCCGACCCTCTGCCGACGCTCAGTTGGCGGCACAAGCCGCCCTGCAAGCATCAGGAGCCGCGTTCGTACCCGAGCGATCAATCTACGTTGTCATTCGTGATTTTGAGCAGGAGGCCTGTTTCATCCTGATGATCTGGGCACTGGTGATCATGGGTCTCAAAGCATGGACGACGCGACAGGAAGCGACCATGCTCGAGCGCAACCTCATTCAGGTCACCGAGGGCACCACGCTCCTACCCCAAGATGCAAGAAATTACGCTCGCGGCATCGAAGCACTCCCGGAGACAGAGCAGGAACTGCTGTTACCACGCACACTGCTCAATGCTCTCAGCCGCTTCTCGACGACAGCGAGCATCCCTGCCGTCTCCGAGGCAGTGCGCGAACAATGCGACATTGAGGCCGACAAGCTCGACTCCGAATTATCGATGGTTCGCTACATCAGTTGGGCCATCCCGTCGATCGGGTTTATTGGCACCGTGCGCGGCATCGGTGATGCACTTGGGCAAGCCTATAAGGCGGTTGAAGGCGATATTTCAGGTGTGACGGTAAGCCTCGGCGTCGCCTTTAACAGCACCTTCGTGGCGCTGGTCTTATCCATTGTCATCATGTTTGCGCTACATCAATTGCAGCTATCTCAGGAGCGACTGGTACTCAGTACCCAGCGTTATGTGGATAAGAAGCTTATTCGACATCTGGCGGCGCCTAAATGAGTCGCGCCTTTCTTGATCTGACGGATGCCAGCCTGACACTCAGCGTCGGCCAGCAGACCCTTCGATCTCCGGGTATTGTCCTATCTCAAGCAGATGACTTCCTTTTCGGCGATGGGGCCTTCGCGCAACTCAAACGCAGACCCTTGGACGTGCGAACGGACATGCTCAGTCAGCTTGCTACCACGCCACTCGGCAACACATTTGGCAACGCGCGTCACACGGCCGATTTAGTCTATGAACACCTCAAAGGCCTGTTCGAATCGAGCGATGGGGTGAATAACCTTTGCCTTATCGCACCTGGAAACCTTGAGCAGCCCCAACTGGAGTTGCTTCTGGGTATCTTGAGCTCGCTGGGAGTAAACCCCAGTGCAGTCGTCGACAGAGCGCTTCTCGCACACCCCGCGGAACTAGGCTCGGGCCTCAACCTAAACTTGCAATGGCGACAACTCGTCGTGAGCGAGGTCACTGTTGACGCCAATCTCTGTCAGGTCGACAAGATCACAGCTTTACCAGGCCTTGGCTATCTCGATTTACTGGAATTATGCCTTGAGGAATGCGCTGATGCCTGCGTCGATCAAACACGCTTCGATCCGCGGCGAAGTGCTGAATCCGAGCAAACCCTGCTCGATACTCTCCCCGGCGTTCTTGCAGCACTAAGAGATCGCCCCGAAGTCTCAGTTGAGCTTGGGACAACATCATTCAAAGTCTCGAGAAGTCGTCTTGAGAAAGCAGGACAAAAAATCGCGTCAGCTATCAATGCGAAAGCAGGAGTGCTGAGCATCGACCAATCGCTATCGGTCTTTCCGGGCATCGCATTCGATGCAGTTGCCTCTATCGATTCCCTAACAGCCACCGGAGAGGATCTATTACTCGATCACTCAGATGATCAGCCGCTGACCCGCATTTCCAAACGACGGACAGCCAGCGCTGTAACACCAGCTGATGAATCAGCCGAGACATCGGCAAGTGGCGACGCCATGACCGCGCCTGCCGCGAGCGACAAGATCGACAAAACGATGGTGACGGCAAGCGCTGTCCAAGGTGCGCAGCCTACGCACGTCCTTATCGACGCTGTCGCGCATCGCATTGCAGATACAGATGAGCAGGGCCTTGGCTTTGGCGTCATTAAGCGCGACGGTGTTCCCTGCATTGACGAGGCACTGCGCGACCGAATCAATGTCTTGTCGGTCTCCGGTTCGCATGATCGGCTCACGATCGGCAGTCGTTTGTATCGTAACGACGGCAAAGAAGCCGTGCTCATTATCGTTGAGTCGTAATCCATGCCCCGGCGGAAACGACAGGCCAATACATTCAACCTCAGTTTTCTGGACATCATGTCCTGTGGCTTCGGTGCTGTTGTTCTCGTATTTCTGATTATCGATCACTCCATCGAGATTCAAATTCAGTCGGTAAACGCCGAGGTGCTGTCGGAGGTCGATCTGCTTGAAGAGGACATTCGAGAAGGCGAAGAGGGTCTCGTGCGGTTACGTAATGCCATTAGCAGCACCGATCTCGAGATTGTTGAAGCGCAGGGACGCGCCCGAGTTGTCACCGAGGAGCTTGATCGACTGGAGGCGTTAATCGCCTCACTGGAAGAATCGGATGTCAGTGAAACCACCGACCTTGAGGCGCTAAAAGCTGAGATCAACTCACTGGAAGAGCGTATACAGCAATTGCGCGAGGCAGCAGAGGCAGACGGTGGCCGAAGCGCGCGTGAGTTCCAAGGCGAGGGTAATCGTCAGTATCTGACCGGTCTCAAGCTCGGCGGCAACCGAATCGCGATCATGATCGATGCCTCGGCCAGCATGTTGGCGCCAGAGGTCGTCAACGTCATCCGCTTGCGAAATCAGTCGAGTGATCGACAACGCGCCGCTCGAAAATGGGTTCAGGCCCTGGATACCGTCGATTGGCTAACGGCTCAACTGCCTACAGGATCGCGCTACCAGATCATTCTGTTCAATACCGAAGCCCGTTTTGCCCTACCGGAGACTCAGGGCAGATGGCTTGAAGTGGCCAATAGTGATCAGGTCGAGCGAGTAATCACTTCAGTCCGCGAGACCTTGCCGTCAGGCGGCACCTCGCTTTACAACGCGTTTGAATTTCTCGATGAGCTCGATAGCAAGCCCGATAACATTTTCATTATCACCGATGGTCTACCCACTCAGGGAAAAGATACGCCGCGAAAAAATACGGTTTCGGGTCCTGCCCGACTAAAACACTACCGCGATGCTATCGATAAGTTACCGGCCAACGTTCCAGTCAACGTGGTGCTTTCACCCATGGAAGGTGACCCGATGGCGGCGTCCGAGTTCTGGAAGTTGGCGCAGAATACAGGTGGGAGCTTCATGGCGCCCGCGGAGGATTGGCCGTAATGCCCAAGCGTCGACCCGCACCTGAGATTTCACTGTCGTTTTTGGACGTCATTTGCTGTGG
>DPGN01000061.1:5262-14004 GCA_003523185.1 Halieaceae bacterium | reverse complement strand
CCCTTTATGACCTGGGCAGCTGCCCGAGGGTTTCAGCAGGTTACTGATGGTCTTGGCATGCTGGTTGAGCAGGCTGCAGATAGCTACCAAATTTGGAATGGTGAGCGCCCATCAACGAGCCACGTTCTGGCGATGTTACGACCCTAGCGCCCGCTACTTTGTCGGCGACTCGTCTAGAAACCGGTTTTTCAATTTTACGTAGTTCTGTGCGGAATAACTGAGAAACGAACGCTCTCGCTCGGTGATTTCTCGCATGGGCTTTGCGGGTGACCCGGCATAGAGCCAGCCGCTTTTGAGTGTTTTGCCGGGCGTGACGAGACTTCCTGCGCCGATCATCACCTCGTCTTCAACGGTCACACCGTCCATCACTATGGATCCAATCCCCACAAGTACTCGGTTACCAATGGTGCAACCATGCAGTACTGCGCTGTGCCCTACCGTTACATCATCACCGATGGTTAGCGGCCAACCTACTTCACTGAAGTCGCCGGCATGGGTGATATGCAGAACCGAATTGTCTTGAATGTTGGTCCGGTGTCCAATGCGAATCCGGTGCATGTCGGCACGGATTGCACATTGCGGCCAAACGCTCACATCGTCGCCCATGACCAGATCACCCAGTACGACAGCACTGGGATCTATCATCACCCGCTCGCCAAGCGATGGGGTCATACCGTCGTATGACCGAATATTGTCAGGGCCGTGATAGCTTGGTTTGGACATCTTTACCTGCTCATATTCCGTATCGCTGATAACCTTGGCACGGTCGTTGTGCGACATTCAACTGCTAAACGAGATGAACTACGAACATCATGTCTAACGAAACAACCCCACAGGCACCAAGAAGACCGCGTTTTATCGCAGGTGCAATCTGTCCCTCCTGCAAGGCCATGGACCGACTGGTGGTCGACATGGAAACCGACGAGCGGTCCTGCATTGAGTGTGGATTTAAAGAGAAAAGACCCCAGCAAGTTGCCGAAGAGCCCACTACTCGTGTCACCCGCGGGAGTGCCCGTTTGGTAGAAACAGTCGCTGAACCTGTCCGGTTGATGTCAACAGACCTCGATGAGGACTAAATTACTGTTAATAAATGCACGGTATTTGTCTAAGAAACAGTGTTTCCACTGTGAATCCAATTTGACTTCGTTATAATCGCGCGGCTTAGAAAAAGCGGGGCCCAACCACGGGGGCGGGGCCACTCTACCGCGATTATGGGGAAGAAAAGATGCTAAACGCACGCGCACTTGCCGCGACGGCGCTCTTGCCGCTTGTTGCCAATGCACAAAACCAGGTCAACATGTCGACTGGCGTTTCCGAAGCCGGCGCTGTAATCACTGATCTTGGTGTTGAAATCTACGACCTTCACATGCTGATTTTTTGGATCTGTGTCGTCATCGGCATCGGCGTTTTTGGCGTCATGCTGTACTCGATTTACGCGCACCGTAAATCAAAAGGTGTCGAGCCTTCGCAGTTTCATGAGCACACGGGTGTTGAGATTGCTTGGACCATCGTGCCTTTTTTCATTCTGATCGGTATGGCCGTTCCGGCAACATCCACCTTGCTCGAGGTTTACGACAACGACGACGCTGAGATGAGCATCTTGGTTACGGGTTACCAGTGGAAGTGGAAATACGAGTACCTCGACGCTGACGGCGAGAACGTCGCGTTTTTCTCAAACCTCGCCACATCGCAGGAGCAGATCTACAACACCGACACGAAAGGCGAAAACTACCTTCTCGAAGTCGATGAGCCGCTGGTCATTCCTGTTGACACCAAGGTGCGCTTCTTGATTACGGCTAACGATGTTATCCACTCATGGTGGGTGCCTGAGATTGCGGTCAAGCGCGATGCGATTCCGGGCTTCATCAATGAGGCGTGGACGCGCGTTTTGGCGGAAGGTGTCTATCGTGGACAGTGCACAGAGTTGTGCGGCTCCTACCATGGCTTCATGCCTGTAGAAGTGCACGTAGTAGGCCAAAATGAATTTGACGACTGGATGGCAGCGAAGAAAGGTGCCGCTGCTGCTGATGCAGCATTGGCTGCTACAGAGCTGTCGGTTGATGAGCTGATGGCGCGTGGCGAGGACGTTTACAACGCCAGCTGCCTCGCTTGTCACGGCGCCAACGGTGAAGGCGGCCTTGGCAATGCAATCGCAGGGAGTGCCATCGCAATGGGTGGACTGGACTCTCACTTAAGCGTCATTGTGAACGGCGTGGCCGGAACTGCCATGCAGGCATTCGGTGCACAGTTGTCAGACGTTGATGTTGCAGCGGTAACAACTTACCAGCGCAACGCTTTTGGAAATAACACTGGGGATGTGGTTCAGGCGTCAGACGTCGTGAGCTACAAAGAAGGGTAATCGGAGGAAATAAACATGGGCGATCACCACCACGGTCCAGCTAAAGGCCTCTCTCGTTGGCTGTACACAACTAACCACAAAGACATCGGAACCATGTACCTATGGTTCTCATTTGCAATGTTCCTCTTGGGTGGCGCTTTTGCCATGATCATCCGCGCGGAGCTGTTCCAGCCGGGCATGCAGTTGGTCGAGCCTGGCTTCTTCAACCAGATGACCACTTTGCACGGTCTTGTCATGGTTTTCGGTGCCATCATGCCGTCCTTTGTGGGGCTGGCTAACTGGCTCATCCCCATGATGATTGGTGCGCCTGATATGGCGTTGCCACGCATGAACAACTGGAGCTTCTGGATTCTTCCGCCTGCATTCCTAATGTTGGCGTCGACACTGCTCATGGAAGGGGGTGCTCCAGCCTTTGGATGGACGTTCTACGCGCCACTGTCGACGACGTATGCACCACCATCGGTGACGTTCTTTATTTTCGCGATCCACATTTTGGGTGTGTCATCCATCATGGGGTCAATCAACATCATCGCCACCGTCATGAACATGCGGGCCCCTGGCATGACGTACATGAAGATGCCGCTGTTCGTGTGGACATGGTTGATTACTGCATTCTTGCTCGTGGCAGTCATGCCAGTCCTGGCCGGTGCAGTAACCATGATGTTGATGGATATTCACTTCGGCACGAGCTTCTTCTCGGCTGCAGGTGGTGGTGACCCCGTTTTGTTCCAGCACATTTTCTGGTTCTTTGGTCACCCTGAGGTGTACATCATCATCCTGCCCGCATTCGGCGTGATTTCGCAGATTATTCCCGCGTTCTCTCGCAAGCCGCTGTTCGGTTATGCCTCGATGGTCTACGCGACAGCGGCGATTGCCTTCCTGTCGTTCATCGTGTGGGCGCACCACATGTACACCGTGGGTATGCCTGTTGCTGGTGAGCTCTTCTTTATGTACGCGACCATGCTGATTGCGGTACCCACCGGTGTGAAGGTTTTCAACTGGGTAACCACTATGTGGCGCGGCGCGATGACGTTTGAAACACCCATGCTGTTCTCCATTGGCTTCCTAGTGTTGTTTACCATCGGCGGGTTTACCGGGCTCATGCTGTCGATTGCACCGGCTGACTTCCAATATCACGACACCTACTTTGTGGTCGCTCACTTCCACTACGTAATGGTTGCAGGTGCTGTTTTCTCGATGACCGCAGCGATCTACTTCTGGTTGCCTAAGTGGACCGGTCGTATGTACAACGAAACGATGGGCAAGGTGCACTTTTGGGTATCTTTCATCGGTTTCAATGTGACGTTCTTCCCACAACACTTCGTTGGATTGGCGGGTATGCCGCGACGTATTCCGGATTACGCACTGCAGTTTGCCGACTTCAACATGATGTCTTCGATTGGTGCGTTTATTTACGGTGCGTCACAGCTTCTCTTCCTCTACAACGTGATCGCAGCGATCGTGGCGGGCGAGAAAGTCTCTGACGAGAAGGTATGGGATGGCGCTGAGGGCCTCGAGTGGACCTTGCCATCACCTCCGCCGTACCACACGTTCGAAACGCCACCCAAAATCGAAGAGCAACCCGCTCACTAAGTCTTGGACGCTACAAGATGAGACTGAGCCAGGATCCCACGATAGACACAGTAGCCAAGCTCGGCGCTGTGTCTGTCGGCATGTTTGCGTTTGTCTTTGTGGTCATGGTGCCGCTGTACAACGTGCTGTGCGATGCGCTTGGGATCAATGGCAAAACGTCGTCCGAAGCTTACATTTCAGTGTCTGCCGAGGTCGATGAGACGCGTTCCATCAAGGTGCAGTTCATCGCCACGAACAACGATGGTATGCCGTGGGCATTTTCGCCACAGGTGACGGAAATGCTGGTACATCCAGGTGCCGCTAACGACACTGTATTTTTTGCGGCGAATCCAACGCTGAAAGCCATGGTGGCGCAGGCGATTCCTAGTGTCTCACCATCCAGAGCGGCGGAATATTTTCATAAGACAGAGTGTTTTTGCTTCGAGCAACAACCGCTCGATGGCAATGAAGAGGCCGAGATGCCGCTTCAATTTATTGTTGATCAGGATCTACCGGCGGATATTAAAACCATCACGCTGTCTTACACATTGTTCGATGTGACATCACTGATGAGTGATAAAGTCGTTTCGAGATAAACTGAAGGGGGCCCCGGGGGGACGGGGAATAAGGAAAAAAAATGTCTAGTGCTGAAACTTCAACTGAGTACGAAAAGTACTACGTGCCCGAGAGCTCCAGTCTCGCGGTTCGCGCCACAATCGGTTTGGTGCTGTCTGTTTTTGGCGGCGGTTTGGTCCTCAATGAGATGACCTTTGGGGGTACACATGATACGGGTGGCGCTGCCAAGTGGGTGCTTTTTGCGGGTCTCGCGATGTTTATCGCGACATTAACCTATTGGTTCAGAACGACCATCAAGGAGAACAAGGCGGGTATGAACAGCAGCCAGTTGAGCAATAGTTATGTGCTCGGCATGTTCTGGTTCATTTTCTCTGAGGTGATGTTCTTTGCCGCATTCTTTGGTGCCCTGTTGTACGTCCGATGGTTGGCAGGTCCCTGGCTTGCCGGTGAGGGTGAGGGTGGTCGCATGAACTTCCTGCTATGGGAAGGGTTTGAATACACCTGGCCGCCCGTGACGACCCCCCAGGAAGTGGTGGGTGGCGCATTGAGCCAGCCGATCGCCAACAATGGCGACTTTGTTTCACAGCACACGTCGATGTCGTTTGCCGATGCGCAGGCATGGTATGCATGGCTCCCGCTTTGGAACACGATCATCCTTCTCACCTCCAGCGTGACCTGTGAGTTCGCGCACCGAGGACTGTCGCAAGGCAACATCAAAAAATTCGAAGCATGGCTCGCCGTGACCGTTGGCTTGGCGATCATCTTCCTGTTCCTGCAGGCTGCCGAATATTACGAGGCGTATGAGCTGTTTGGTCTGACGCTGAACTCAGGTATCTACGGCTCGACCTTCTTTATGTTAACCGGTTTCCACGGTTTCCACGTGGCCATGGGTATGACCATGTTGCTGATCCAGCTGATTCGCTCAGTTCGCAACAAGCACATGACGCCGACCGACCACTTTGGATTCTCGGCTTCAAGCTGGTATTGGCACTTCGTCGATGTGGTTTGGGTCTTTCTCTTTATCTTCGTCTATATCATCTGACGACGACGTAAGAATGCGTAAGGGCGGGTTAATCCCGCCTTTTTTTATTCACTAGCTTCTGCGGCTGGACGCGCGTCCCAGGGACTTGGGTGCCCTAGCTGCCCAGTCGCTACACCGTAGACAATGAGTGCCATAAGTGTCCCAGCGATACCGACACGCACACGGAGTGAGTTAACGAGTCGGGTCTTCTTTACATCTCCCTGGTCGATCATAAGGAAATAGAGTCCCGCGCCAAGGGTGATCAGTAACGCGATCATGAGTAAGACAATGAGACCTTTGAGCATGCAAAATCCTTACACTGGAGACAACACGGGCTTCGAATCTGCGAAGCGTGTGGGTGAATAGAGCACGGAGTGTAGCGAAACCTAAATGAAGTTGCGCGTTGAACTTGATTGGCGAACGACATTGGCCACGGCTTTACTGCTGCCAACCCTGCTCGTCCTCGGGTTTTGGCAGCTCGATCGAGCGGAAGAAAAAGCGGCACTTATCGATCGTCTAGAGGCGAGGCGAGCGCTGCCCGCGATCAGCCCTCAGTCAGCGATTCGCCTGCCGGAAAATGAACTTGCAGATCGCCGCGTGGTGATGGATGCGCACTTTTCCCCCAACCACTATGTGCTGCTAGATAACCGCCTACGCGGTGGCAAGTTTGGCTATGAAGTCATCGCCTTCGCCGAGGTGGGCCAACTCGCGGTGGCGCTGAACCTCGGATGGGTTCAAGGCGATGCATCGAGGCAGGTATTGCCTGAGATCTTCCTACCTCAAGGTGTGCACACGGTAAGTGGGCGGCTATACCAGCCCAGCGGCGACGCGTTCATGTTGGGTGACAATCCGTTGCCGGCGCAGTTGCCCGGCGTGGTGCAGCAGCTGACGTTGCTTGCGTGGCGGGATGAGCTGCAAGCACGGCTCAATCACGCTGTGTTTCCGCTTGAGATCCGCGTAGGCGAATTTGACCCGGTTGGATTCGACGCGACGTGGGCGATTGTTAATCAAACACCGGCAAAACATCAGGGTTATGCCGTGCAATGGTTTACTATGGCGGCTGCTTTGGGTTTGGCCTTTATCTTTCGCAGCACTAACTTATGGCAGTGGCTGCGGTATCGCATCGGTAGACCTTAATCATTGCGTTTCACTGGGGGATAACTGAGTGACTCAACATACAGATCAGCGGGGCGGTCGCGCCATTTTGCTGCTCATTGCTGGCTTGCCCGTCACCATGATTTTGGCGGCTTCTTGGCTTTGGTTTTTTGTCGAGCGCGGCGATATTGATATCGTCGGTGCCCTTGGAACTGCCAACAGCGGTGAGATACTGGCCAATCCGGTCAATATAAGAAACCAGCCCTTTACCGCTAGTGATGGAAGCGAAACGAGTCTTGATGCGTTAGAGCCGAAGTGGACGTTCATGGTCGTCAACTCCGGTGATATCTGCGATGCCGCGTGTAGCGAGCTGCTTTATTTAACACGGCAAATCCGAATAGCCATTGGCCGAGACTTTCACCGTATCCAGCGTGTCATGGTGGTGGATGCGCCGGCCAAGGCCATTCAAATAGAGGGCGAAAGTGCGGCAGAGGTTGCAACACCCCTTTCGGATATCATCGAGAGCGAGCACCCGGATTTGCGCGTCTGGCAAATGGGTGCCCAGCCCGTTGTGCCCGAGCGTCATGTCGCCGAGAACGCCTGGTACCTGGTTGACCCCTCAGGTTGGGTCATGATGCGTTATGCGAGCGAGGTTAACTACAAAGATGTGATTGGCGATCTCAAGTTCTTGCTCAAGAATTCCGGGGGTTGACGATGAGTGAGTCACTGTTGGCACGCTGGCCTGATTTTCTTGAACTGACCAAGCCACGCGTTGTTGCCTTGATGCTGATCACGGCCGTCATTGGCATGTGCATGGCGGTCCCAGGCTTTGTGCCCTGGCAGCCGCTGGTCCTTGGCAATATTGGTATTGCCTTCTGTGCAGGTGCAGCGGCGGCAATCAACCATGTAGTCGATGAGCGTATTGATCAAAAGATGTCCCGGACCACTAATCGCCCCGTGGCACAAGGGCGTGTCAGTCAGTCGGAAGCGATTGTGTTTGCAACAGTGCTTGCGATTCTTGGTACCGCGCTCCTTGCCGTCACGGTAAATGTATTGACCGCTGTTTTGACGGTAGCGAGCTTGGTCGGCTATGCCTTCATTTACACCATGTTTTTGAAACGTGCGACGCCACAAAACATCGTTATTGGCGGCCTTGCTGGCGCGGCACCACCCCTGCTTGGCTGGACCGCGGTCACCGGAGAGATTCATGCGCATGGCCTGTTACTGGTTCTCATAATTTTTGCATGGACGCCCCCGCACTTCTGGGCGCTCGCCATTCACCGTAAGGAAGAGTACGCCGCCGTTGGTATTCCCATGCTCCCGGTCACGCATGGCAATCGGTTCACGGCGCTGCACATCCTTCTGTACACCATTTTGATGTTTTTGATTACCTTGCTGCCCTACATCACACTGTTGAGTGGCTGGATTTATGCTATTGCCGCAACGCTGTTGGGCCTTCGATTTTTGTACTGGTCGATTGAGATCCTGCGCGAGAAAAACCCGGATGCGCCCATGGCGACATTCAAGTTTTCAATTACCTATCTGATGGTTCTGTTTATTGCCATGCTTGCTGATCACTGGATATTAGGAACGCCCGCATGACCCTGACCCAACAGCAGCGTGTTGCTCTTACGGTTGCTGCGATTCTGCTTGGTATTACAATCATTGTGGCTGGCTTCGTGCATCGCATCCAGCAACCTCGCATCATGACCGTCTCGGAGATGCGAGCGAACGGGTTATTTATTTTCGACACGCCAAGAGATCCAGATAAGTTTGTACTTACTAACCACAAAGGAGCCGAATTCACTGATCAAAGCCTCGAAGGTGACTGGACGCTCCTGTTTTTTGGCTTCACCTACTGTCCTGATGTTTGCCCCACAACAATGGCCTTTTTGGCTGAGCTCAAAGGCAGCTTGGAAGGCACCGAAGCGGCTTCCACCAATGTGGTCATGGTCTCGGTAGATCCGGCGCGAGACACGGTAGAGCAGCTCTCGACTTATGTGCCCTATTTTCACCCCGAGTTCCTAGGGGTAACGGGCGATTTCCCGGATATTCTCAGTTTTGCACGTCGGTTTAATGCGCCCTTCCGTAAGGTCACTATGGAAGATGGCAGTTATCA
>DPGN01000061.1:2854-5099 GCA_003523185.1 Halieaceae bacterium | reverse complement strand
CCGCTTGACCTGGCCAAAATGAAAGTGACGCTTCGCTCTGCCCAGTATTACTGGAGCCAACAATATGACTGATGCCTCGCGGCTTATCTTGGTTGATGGCTCGTCCTACCTGTTTCGCGCTTTTCATGCGTTGCCACCACTGACCAATAGTAAGGGGTTGAATACGGGCGCGGCCAAAGGTGTGATTGGCATGTTGAAGCGTCTGCAGGCGGATAATCCGAATGACCAGTTAGTCGTTATTTTCGATGCTAAAGGCCCGACTTTCCGAAACGAAATCTATTCGGAGTACAAAGCTAATCGGCCGCCCATGCCCGAGGAGCTTCGGGAACAGATTGAACCGATTCACAATGTCATTCGAGCGATGGGCCTGCCACTCATATCGATCTCGGGCGTTGAAGCTGACGATGTGATCGGCACCTTGTCCGAGATGGCCACGGCGGAAAAGCGCCCTGTGCTGATTTCCACGGGTGACAAGGACATGGCACAGTTGGTGAATGACTACGTGACCTTGGTCAATACCATGACTCAGGTTGTCCTGGACCGCGATGGCGTCGTCGAAAAGTTTGGCGTGCCACCCGAGCTCATCATCGATCTGCTGGCCTTGATGGGTGACTCGGCAGATAACATTCCTGGCGTTGCTGGCGTGGGCGAAAAAACGGCCCTTGCCCTACTCCAGAACCTAGGCAGTATCTCAGACATCTATGCCCAGCTTGATCGTGTGGCAGAGCTCCCTGTTCGCGGCGCTAAGTCTCTAGGCGAGAAGTTATCTGCCAGCAAGGAAATGGCAGAGCTGTCCTATGTGCTTGCCACCATAAAGACAGACTGTGAGCTAGCGTTGTCAGAGTCTGATCTACGCTCAGCATCACCCGACACCGATCGTTTGATTGAGCTCTATCGTGATCTGGAGTTTAAGTCGTGGCTGGATGAGCTACTAAGCCCGGGTCTTTTTGCGGATAGCCCCGCAGAGCCCGTACCGAGCCAGGTCTCCGATCTTTCAGTCGTTACTATCACCGACCAAGCGGTGTTTGATAGCTGGTTATCTCGCCTTGAGGCGGCGCCACTGTTTGCCTTTGATACAGAGACCACCAGTTTGAATTACATGCAGGCAGAGATCGTGGGTTTGTCATTTGCGATCGAACCTGGCGAGGCGGCTTATGTGCCTCTGGCCCATCTAAATCCTGGACTTGAAGGTCAGCTCGACCGCGATCGGATTCTCAATCAGATGAAACCACTACTCGAATCTGATGCAGTTAAAAAAGTAGGTCAGCACCTCAAGTACGATGCGAACGTATTGGCGAATCACGGCATTACGCTGCGGGGAATAGCGCACGATACGATGCTCCAGTCTTACATCATAGACGCGGTGGGCAGTCGACACGATATGGGCAGCTTAGCTCTAAAGTACTTGGGCCAGCGGGTCATTTCCTTCGAGGAAGTGGCGGGCAAGGGTGCTAAGCAGGTGTCTTTTGACCACGTTGATATTGAGCAAGCGGCAGCCTACGCAGCTGAAGATGCCGATGTCACTTTGCGTTTGCACGAGACACTCATGCCCAAGCTCGAGGCGGAGACCGCGCTCAATGATGTTTACCAGCGGCTGGAACTGCCGCTTGTACCCGTTCTATCAAAAATTGAACGCAACGGCGCTCTCGTCAGCATCAATAAACTTCGGGCGCAAAGCCATGAAATTGCTATCCGTCTAGCTGAGCTTGAGTCACAGGCATGTGAGCTGGCGGGACAGCCGTTTAATTTGGCGTCGCCCAAGCAGCTGGGTGAGATTTTATTCGATAAGCTTGAGCTTCCGGTCATCAAAAAGACGCCTAAAGGTGCGCCTTCGACGGCGGAAGAGGTGTTGGTCGAACTGGCGAATGACTACGAGTTGCCGGCTGTGCTCATTGAGCATAGAGGTCTCGCTAAGTTGAAGTCGACGTATACCGATAAGCTACCGGAGATGGTCGATACGCGAACCGGGCGCGTCCATACCTCCTACCATCAGGCAGTGACGGCGACAGGCCGTTTGTCCTCAAGTGACCCTAATCTGCAGAATATCCCCATCCGGACGCAGGAAGGCCGCCGTATTCGTCAAGCCTTTATTGCACCTGAGGGGCGGAAGATTGTCGCCGCCGACTATTCGCAAATTGAGCTCCGCATTATGGCTCACCTCTCGAGTGACGCAGGTCTGCTTCACGCGTTTGCGAACGAGCTGGATGTTCATAGCGCAACGGCGGCAGAGGTTTTTGATGTTTCC
>DPGN01000061.1:0-2653 GCA_003523185.1 Halieaceae bacterium | reverse complement strand
CAGGAGTATATCGATCGATATTTTGCGCGCTATCCGGGAGTCGCTGATTATATGGATGCGACGCGTTCCATTGCCCACGAGCAGGGCTACGTTGAAACGCTGCTGGGTAGAAGACTTTATCTACCGGAAATCAATGCGAGAAATAAACAGAGACAACTGGCTGCTGAGCGAACCGCGATCAACGCGCCGATGCAGGGCACGGCAGCAGACATCATTAAATTAGCCATGATCGATGTTGATGCCTGGCTGACCGAGACAGCACTCGACGCAAAGATGATCATGCAGGTTCACGACGAACTGGTATTTGAAGTTGCTGACGAGGCGTGTGAAACACTCTGTGACAACGTTACCAAGCGTATGGCCAATGTTATTCAGCTTCAGGTTCCTCTGCTCACCGAGGTGGGTGTGGGAGCTAACTGGGATGAGGCGCACTAGGCCTCAACCGTCATTCGGCAAGATCATCCTCGATCGGAGCAACGTCGTCCTCGGGGAGGGTCAGCCACCAGTTGAGTGTTCGTTGTAGTTCGTCCATGCCCTCATGGTTGTGTGAAGAGAACAACTGCACGGAGATCCATCGTTCGTGTGCTTTGAGTTCCTTTTTAACCCCGAGAAGCGCAGTTTTTGCGGGCCCCCGTTTGAGCTTGTCGCACTTGGTGAGCAAAATATGCACGGGCATTTCGCTTATCGCAGCCCATTCGATCATCTGCCGATCGTAATCCTTGAGTGGATGTCGGATGTCCATTAACAGAATCAGCCCTTTCAAGCTGCGCCGATATTGTAAGTAGCGCTCAAGCTGTTTATTCCACTCTTCTTTGACTTTCAGCGGCACCTTGGCAAAGCCATAACCGGGGAGATCAACAAGCCTAATCTGGTCAGCGACAGTAAAAAAGTTGATGAGTTGTGTTCTGCCCGGTGTCCTAGAGGTTCTTGCCAACTTGCTGTTACCAGTGAGGGCATTGATTGCGCTCGACTTACCGGCATTACTTCGCCCGGCAAAAGCCACTTCGCAGCCAAAGTCTGCAGGGGCGTTATTCAGCGCGCTTGCAGATTGTAAAAATTCAGTGCTTTTAAAATTAAGCTTTTGAGACTTATTGGGCGTATTAATGACAGTGATCCACGTAAAGTTTGGTGTTTTCGGCACAGTGACTATAATGCCGCTCCAGATTGCGTGGGTATAGCAATAAAATCACAGCATTTAGCGGTGCTCACGCCGTGTTAGAGGGTTAAATCATGAAAGCAAACATCTTAAAATTCGCACTCATCATCGGCACATCGTCATTCGCGACAGTGGCAGTCCAAGCGGCTGAGCAGCCACCTCAGTACGCAGCATCGTGTGGTGCGTGTCACGCCTACGCTGTAGCGGGGGCACCAAAGACGGGTGATGCAGCCCAATGGGAGCCAAGGCTTGCGAAGGGAATGGAGGCACTTGTGTCTTCGGTAAAGAACGGCCTGGGTGTTATGCCTGCTGGTGGTATGTGCACAACATGCAGCGATGATGACTACAAGGCACTCATCACATATATGGCGACACCCCAATAATCGGGTAACAAGGAGTTTAGAATGATGTTTAATCGCGCAATTGCGACTTTGGCGCTGCTATTGGCAGCCAATGTTGCATTGGCCGGTGGCGTTATGAAAGGTGACGCGGCTGCAGGAGAAGCATTGGTTGGCTCTTGTGCGGCGTGTCATGGTGCTGACGGAAATAGTCTTGCCCCAACATTCCCCAAGCTTGCAGGTTTGGGTGAACGCTATCTGTTGAAGCAGATGAAAGACATCCGTGATGGACGTAGACCCGTCGCGTTGATGGCGGGTCAGGTCGACAACATGACGGACCAGCAGCTGGCAGACATCGCTGCCTTCTACGACGGGCAAGAGCGCACTGCGGGCACTACAGATCCTGACTTGGTGAGGTTAGGTCGCAAGGTTTATCTCGCGGGCATCGCTGAAAGAAAGGTAGCGGCTTGCTCGGGTTGTCATAGTCCTTCTGGAAAAGGCAATGGCCCAGGCGGCTACCCTGCGCTGGCGGGTCAGCATGCTGACTATGTTGCGCAGCAGCTTGAAATGTTCCGTCTCGGCTACGAAGACGAGAGCGGTCGAACAAACGGCGGCGACAGCAAGATTATGCGGACCATTGCCTTCGGCTTGAGCGACCTTGAGATCAAGGCGGTCGCAAGTTATGTTGCGGGTCTTCAGTAAGAGAAATTAGTAGACCAGTAACGGGCCGGGGGAATCATCATGTTGGGTTGGCTTCGCGTAATAACTTTCGCAGCGGTGGCTGCACTTTCGACAGGTGCGGTTGCGCAAGAGCAGTATCAGGAAGGCGTTCATTACGACCTGATTGAACCTGCCATTCACACCGGCATTAGCGACCGTGTTGTGGTGACCGAATTCTTCTCCTACGGCTGTGGCCACTGTTACAACTTCGAGCCATTACTCGAGTCATTTGAGTCGCGACTACCTGAAGGTGTCGTCGTGCAGAGAACCCCTGTCATCTGGAAAGACAGCCCGGGCATGAAGCTCCTCGCGAGAACCTACTATACGGTAGAGGCGCTCGATGTGTTCGACCCTGTTCATGGCGCTGTTTTCAATACCATTCACCGTCAGCGTAAGCGTTTATCCAGCCCTGAAGCTGTTCGCGCAGTTTTTGTCGAAA
>DPGN01000029.1:17594-60408 GCA_003523185.1 Halieaceae bacterium | reverse complement strand
CAGACTTGGCTGACGGACGCCACCAGGTCGTATGGCACGACCCTCATCCCAAGCCAAGTTATCTATTTGCCATTGTTGCCGGCGACCTTGAGCTCGTCTCTGACACCTTCACCACGCAATCAGGGAAAGTGGTAGACCTGCGCATTTGGGTTGAGGCCAAGGACACTGGCTACTGTGATCATGCGATGGATTCGCTGAAAGCATCGATGCGTTGGGACGAAGAGCGTTACGGACTCGAGTACGACCTAGACCTCTTTAACATCGTCGCCGTTGATGACTTCAACATGGGGGCGATGGAGAACAAGAGTCTGAATATCTTCAATACCTCCTGTGTATTGGCGCACCCTGATATCACAACTGACCTTGGTTATCAGCGCGTTGAGTCGGTGGTCGCCCACGAGTATTTTCACAATTATTCCGGGAATCGCGTGACCTGCCGCGACTGGTTTCAGCTCAGTCTGAAGGAAGGCTTCACGGTATTCAGGGATGCAGAGTTCTCTGCCGATATGAATTCGCGCGGTGTAAAGCGCATTGAAGATGTCTCGTTCTTGCAAACACATCAGTTCGCTGAGGACTCGGGCCCCATGGCACATCCGGTCCGCCCCGACTCCTTTATCGAAATTTCCAACTTCTACACGATGACCGTGTACGAGAAGGGCGCCGAAGTTGTCAGGATGCTCAATACCTTATTGGGCGATGATGCGTTTTACGCAGGCGCCAAACTCTATTTCGATCGATTCGACGGCATGGCGGTGACCTGTGATGACTTTGTCGATGCCATGCAGGAAGCCTCGGGTAAGGACCTCAGTCAGTTCCGGCGATGGTATGAGCAGGCCGGCACGCCGGTGGTTTCGATTGAGAAAGCATTTGATGAGACCTCAGGCAGACTCGACCTAACCTTCACGCAGGTAAACCCACCGACGCCGGGTCAAGATGACAAGCCACCACTGCATATTCCGTTGACGTTGGCGCTGATGGAGAACGGTCAGCACGCGGACATGGGAAATGGCGCATCGTCTCGCGTGATGGAGTTGAAAGAGTTGACACAGACGTTCTCGTTTGAGGGTTTCAGTAGCGAACCCGTTATCTCAGCGTTGCGCGGATTTTCTGCGCCTGTTCGACTCAAGATGGAGCAATCCCAAGACGATTTAATTGCCTTGATGGGCGCTGATAACGATCCGTTTGTAAAGTGGGATGCGTCTCAGCGCTTGGCATACGCCGCAATCGATAGAGGCGCTAAAGCCTTAGAGCGAGACTACGTAGACGCATTGAAGCAGGTACTGTCCAGCGACATCGAGGACGCGATGAAGGCGCAGTTGCTCAGCCTGCCGACAGAGGCGTCGCTGGCCGATAGGGCTGCGCAAATAGGACTCGTTAACGTTCATGATATCCACGATGCAAAAACCAATGTGGCGGCTGCTGTAGGACACGCGTTGTCGAATGAGCTCGAAGCAATTGTGATGTCGAGTCTCGCTGTGACTGACACCTACCAGCCAAGTGCTGAGCAGATTGGACGACGTTCACTGTTACATACCGCGTTGTCCTTATTGGTGGAGGGTGATCCCGAGTGGCTGATAACGGCGAGAAACATGTACTACGCGGCGACCAATTTGTCTGATCGTCTCTGCGCTGCGCGTTTGGTCGTTCACCAAGGCGACGATGTGCATCGAGCCGAAGTGCTGGAACACTTCTTTGACCGATGGCAGTCCGAGAACCTCGTGGTTAATCAATGGTTTGTGATGCAGGCGACTCGGCCCTCAGCTGATTGCGTGTCAGACGTGATCGCCTTGACACATCATGCAGCGTTTGACTGGCGTAATCCGAACAAGGTTCGCTCCCTTGTCAGTGCCTTTGCGGGCGCCAATCCAACCGCGTTCCATGCGCTGGACGGTGGAGGATATCGCCTCCTAGGCGATGCTGTACGCCGCCTTCAGTCTGATAATCCGCAAATTGCGGCGCGTATGCTGGCGCCGATGACACGTTGGCGTCGATATGATCACGGGCAAGCGGTTATGCGTGGCGAACTGGAGTCTATTGCTGCCTTAGACGGGCTGTCGCAGGACGTTTACGAGGTGGTTAACCGGTCGCTCAGCGACAGTTAGGGCGTCTCACTGACATCCCTTCACACCTCGGCCCGACGAAGGTCGAGGTGAGTACGCCATTGTTTTCAAACTTTTTACGCAGTGGGATAAAGCGATCGGTAATCGGTCTGTTCGGTAGTCCCAAGTTTGGGCTCATCCCTGATCGCTCGATACAGCGCCGCGCCGCGAGTCCAGGCTTCATCGCTCTGACTGTAAATCGCCGTTTCCAGTGTACTGACCTCGTCAGCTAACCCCGAGTCGCAGAGCCCTTTGAGTTGGTCCAGAGTTCTCACAGGCTGCTGGTAGTGCAGCGTCGCCCAACGGAGGAGCAGTTGCCGCGTTGCTGGCGCATCGTTCTGGCTTGTGCTGGCTTTCATGGCCGTCAACAGCGGTCGCAAGGTTTCCTCGGTATTGTCGATAGCGACATCACTTGCTTTGTGGTCACGTGAGCGCCACAGCATATAGGCGAATAGTAGTGCCAGAAGCCAGCCAAGGCCCGCCAGGGCGTTGAGCCAAACTGGTGTCGTTGTCGTTTGTGTCTCAGCTGCAATTGCAGCGGGCTGGACTGGGCTTGGGACCACGAGGCTGCCGACGGAAATGGTCGCCGATGGCAGGATGGCAAACTGCAGCGAATCGGTTTCGGTGTTCCACCAAGGGACCCTCACTTCGGGTAGTGTCCAAGAGCCACTAACGCTGGCCACGAGCGCCTCGCTGCGCGTTCGTTGCCCAAGAAAACCCTCTGTCCGCTCGATCTGGTCGCTGGATTCTTGGTCCGGATAAACGCGAATCCCTGTGATCTTGCTGCTATCTGACATACTCGTAATCGACGGTAATTGGCTGCTCAACAAACCCTCAGCGGCCAAGGTCAATGTCCGGGTGGTGGAATCGCCTATCTCCATTGACTCGGGTGGCGTTGACCAAGACTGTGCCAGTTCGAGCGAGGCGGCTGGGAGCCACACGTCACCGGGAAAGTCCGCAGGCACTGGCTTTACGTTAACGGCAATCGCGTCTTCCGAAAGTCTAAATCGCTTACCTAGGCGCGCGCCTAGGAGCGAGCGCCCCGGTAATACCTCGCGCGCCGTCAGAGACAAGGAAGGTATCTCGAGTATTCCTCGCTGTTGCGGGTAGATGGCGTAGCGAAGTTGAGTCACACGCCATAGACGGCCGTTAATTTGACGTTGAAAGTTTCGGCGAGTCAGCTCTTCAACGATGGCGCCATTGAGCTCTAGCTGGGTAACCTCAGCACCATCCAGGTTGATAGCTTGCTCGATAGTGACGGTCAGAATCATCTGTTCCTGAATGTAGACGTCCCGCTTGTCGATCTCGATAGAGAAACGAACCGAATCATCACCGCCCGCACTGACGGTTTGCGGATTCACGGTAATCGCAATCGGCGTTGTACGGTTCCCCCCTGTGCTGAGCGAGGGGATGGAGAGAATGCCATCGCGCAGTGGCAAAAGATCCAATGACAGGGTGCGAGTGGTCGAGCGCGCGCCATTGATAAATGATGTATTGGTTGAACTACTGCTACTCAGGATTTCCCAGTCAAATTGGAGCGCGGCGAGATCGAGTTGATCGAGTCGCTCGCTGGCATCACCGGTAATCGTGAGTCGCAAAGATTCGCCCATGCCGATGGTCTCGCGATCAACGTCAGAGCGTATTTCCGCTAACGAGATGGCAGAAAAGAACATCAAGCTCAGAAAGGTTAAAGCTCGCATCACGCTACCAGCGAACGTCTTCATCGGGTTCTTCTCCGTTTCGTAGGCGTTGAATCGTTTGATATCTGAATTTTCGGCGCAGTAGGCCGCCGGGATCATCGGGAACACGTCGCAGCCACTGCTCGAGAGCTTGCTGTTCTTCTAGCGCCTCGTTGAACCGCGCCAGCTGTTCCTCTGTTGCCTGCTCGAGCTCAGATGGGTTCATATCCTCGCTCATCTCACCGTCGGCGCTTGGCTGTGATTCCTGGTCACTGGGCTGTTGGTCGGAAGGGTCTGAATTACCTTCCTGAGACTCGCTGCTGCTGTCCTGTTCCTGTTGAGAGGAATCGCTTTCAGAGTCCTGTGAGTCACCCTCTTGATCCGATTGATCGCTATTGCTGTCCTGATCGTTACCTTGTTGTTCCTGCTGTTGCTGTTCGAGTAACGACTTCACTAGCTCTCGATTGTCGATAGCGTCTTGCCGGTTGGGTTCCGCTTCAAGTGACCTGTCATAACTGTCGATAGCGCCTTGAAAGTCACCGGATAGGGCAAGCGCGTTACCTCGGTTGTAAAGCGCATCGGCCGAATCGAGTTTTCCGAACTCGGCTGATGAGGAGCTAAAGTCACCAGCCTCGTAGTGTGCTGTGCCTCGCCAGTCTGGCGCCTCAAAGAGTGTTGCCGCACGCGCCGCATCGCCCTCGGCCAGTGCCTTCGCCCCCTTCTGATCGGCTGTGGACCAGAAGTTTTCCAAGGTGTTGGCGTCACTGGGTGCCGCATCAGTCATCAGAACCGCGACGAGCAGGGCGCTGAGTGCCCCGCGTCGAAACAAGGGCAGCATGAGTAGGGCTGCTGCTATAGCGAGCCAGTAGCCAAGATCAATCCAGGTGTCGGTTTTGCGTTCCAGTGAATCATTACTGGTAATGCTCGATTGAGCCCCTGACAAAAGAGACTGAATATCACTGTTATCAACAGATACATCGATGCGCCGCGCACCAAGCGCTGTGGCAATCCGTTGAATTTCTTGTCGATCCACGGCTGGAATAACGATTTGGTCATTGTCATCGCGCAGAAACCCGCCATCAGGCAGCGGGATCGGGGCACCGGTGTCGGTTCCCATGACCAGAATACCCAAGTCGGCTCCCACTGAGCCCAGCAAACCCTCCACGCGAGACGTTTCAAACTTGGGTAAACCGTCGGTAATCAACAGCACGCTTCCATTGGTCAGGCCTGAGGTTTCCAGTAATCCCGAGGCAAGCGCGATGGCTTCAGTCGCGTTAGAACCCTGTAACGGCATGATGTCGGGTGCGAGAGCGCTCAGTAGGTTTTCAATCGTGCGGGTATCGTCGGTCAGTGGTGTGACCACGTGCGCATCGCCGGCAAACACCACCATGCCGGTGACGCCCTCAGTACGGGCATCCAGAATATCCATCACTTTCTGTCGCGCGCGACGGATGCGACTTGGCTGTGTATCGGTCGCCCACATCGATCGGCTGAGGTCGAGCACAATGACCAATGCATCCGATTTTTCAAATACGGGCAGTTCAGCCCGTTCCAGAGAGGGGCCTGAGGCACCGATTAATAGAAGGGGTAGGGTGAGCCACCACAACTGACGTAATCGACTGCTGCCGCCACCTTCGGTCGTGATGAGGTGCGGTAACAAATTAGGGTCAATCGCTTTGGCCCAGTCCCCCCCTTGGACCTGTTTACGCCAGGCAAGCAATAGCAATGGGATAATCACTGGCAGCAGCCACAGCAGTTCGGGGCGAATGAAATGCAAATCCATCATGCGTTCACCGCCGGGCGAGACTGTGATAAACCGGGAATGAGTCCGCCAGTCAGGAGTACAAGGCTGCCAATGACCAAGGCGCCCAACATGGCCCAATACCCTAGGGACCGACGGGGCCTGAACGTGCTGGCATCCTGTTCGACGGGCTCTAACTGGTCAATGATGCCGTAGATGGCCTGCAACTCTCGTGGGTCGCGGGCACGGAAGTACTCGCCACCTGTCGCCTCAGCGATGGCGCGAAGTAAGGCTTCATCGACTTCACCGCCGCGAGCGCTGGTGGTTCCCAAGTTACGGCTGATGCCGATGGTGTACACCTTGACGTTTTGTTGCGCTGCCAGCGCCGCAGCCTCCATGGGATCAACGCTACTTGCAGTGTCCTGACCGTCGGTCAGTAGAATCAAAACCCGTGAGGCAGCAGGTCGATCTCGGAGCCGCTTGATGGCAAGCCCCAGGGAGTCACCGATCGCTGTGTCTTCACCCGCAAAGCCCAGTTGGGCCTCTCGAATAAACTGTGTCACGGTTGTGGTATCGAAAGTGAGTGGTGCCTGCACGTAGGCTTTTGACCCGAAAAGGATGAGCCCAACTCGGTCACCGACTCGCCGCTCCGTGAAGTCCGAGGCGATGGCTTTTACTGCCTCGACACGAGAGATAGTGCGGTTGCCTACTTGCATGTCCCGAATTTGCATGCTTCCCGACAAATCGAGACTGAGCATCAAGTCCCGGCCTGTGTTGGGTAGTTCAATGGGCTCACCCACCCACTGCGGGCGTGCGATGGCGACCACAATGAGCATCCATGCCAAGAACAAACCCAACACCCGTGCAGAGCTAACGCTCGAGGCAAGTCGACCCTGATCTTCGAGTCGCTGCCAGCGCGCGCTAAAAGGTGCCCGAATCGCGGCGCCTAGTGACTCGGAGGCAGGAGGTAAAAAGCGTGCCAACACAGGTAGCACAATCAGTACGAAGGCCCAGGGCCACAAAAAATCAAGCACGCGGCACCTCGTGGTGTTTCACCCAGAGCATTGCATCGCGCCAATCTAACGCGCTCAATGATCCGGGGTTAGGTGCGTGCGCACGCGATAGGACATCTAATGCATCACTGCTCAGCTTGGAGCATGAGTCGCGAAGGAAACTCGGCCAGGATTCGTCGGATAAGCTCGCTACCGATGTCGCTTCGTACGCGTTAAGTGCAGTGGCCTTCAGTGCACCGCTTAGGGCGTGGACATCGGAGTTCGCCTCCTGCAGTTCAGCAAGCCACTTTAGCGCTTCGCGCCGGTAGGTGTTTCGCTGATAGCGCTTTAGCCACTGAAAGCACAGGAAGCCCAAGGCGATAACAAGGAGACCCATCACCATCCACCAAACCGGCGCGAGCGGCCAGAACCCGATGGGATCGGGTCTTCGCAAAGGGGCGAGTTGCTGTATGAGGTCTTCAGGGTTCATCGCTTGGGGAAAACCTGCTGCAGCAGTTCGTTGGGGTTCTCGTCGGTATCGACGGTAACCAGAGGCACTTGATAACGACGAAGGTAGTCGATCACGTCTTGCTGTGAGCGTTCAAAATCGATCTGGTACCGCTGACGGATCGCCTGTTGCGAGGTATCCATTTTGATTTGGCGAGTCCCATCTGAAATCGCGTAGCGTCCAGCCGGTGGCAGGGTTGCATCGAGTGGGTCCGTTACCTTGAAGCATACGACCTGGCGGTGCCCCACAATATCGCGCAATGTTTTTTCAACATTTGGCTCGGACAGGAAATCGCTGAAATCACTGATTAGCATCAGTCGGGCGCCGGGTCGCGACAGATTTTTTAACTGATTCAGAGCGGTAGACCACGAGATGGGGGGATTCTGGTGATTAGCCGCAGCATCGGGGGAGGGCGCAGACTCCATTAGGCGGAGCAGTCGCAAGACCGAACGCTTTGAGCGCTGCGGTTTAATTTCGAAAATGCCGGCATCGGTCATGGCAATGCCACCGACGCGCTCACCCGCCTCCAAGCCGGCCCAGGCCAGCACGGATGCAACGTGTGAGGCGAGAACGGATTTAAAACAGTTCTTTGAGCCAAACCACATGGGGGATCTGAGATCGACCATCAATACGATGGGTTGCTCACGATCTTCCTGAAACAGTTTGGTGTGAGGGTCGCCAGATCGGGCAGTCACCCGCCAATCGATGGTTCGAATATCGTCGCCAGGTGCATATAGCCGCACTTCCTCAAAGTCGACGCCTCTGCCTCGCTGGCGAATACGCCGCCGGCCCGCAAGGAGCGCCAGTGCCTTCGACTGAGCGTTGATATTAATCATCCGGGCCACATGTCGCCCCTCGATTAACCGCTCAGCCAATACTTGGTGGCCTTTTGGCAAGAAATCGGTCATACGGCAGTGTTAGGCCACAGGAACGAGGTCTAACAACTTATCAATGACGTCGTCAGCCGTAACGCCGGCTATTTCGCCGTCATAGCTGACAACCAGTCGATGCCGTAACACGTCGTAGGCCATGGCTTTCACATCGTCGGGGCTGACAAAGTCTTTGCCGAGCAACCACGCATGCGCTCTAGCACAGCGGTCAAGGCCAATGGTGGCCCGCGGTGATGCACCGTACTCAATCCAGCTAGCGAGTTCCTCGCTGTAAGCCGCGGGCTGGCGTGTCGCCATAATGAGTTGAACAATGTACTCCTCAACTGCATCGGACATGTGAAGCTTCAGCACTTCTTCACGTGCCGAGAAAATGACAGCCTCTGACACTTCGGGTTGGTCCATTTGCTCGCCAGAGGAGGCCTCGCGTCTGGCTAGTTTGAGAATGTCGCGCTCAGCCGCCGAGTTGGGGTAATCCACTTTGACATGCATTAGAAAACGATCGAGCTGCGCCTCGGGTAGGGGATAAGTACCTTCTTGCTCAATGGGGTTTTGCGTGGCCATCACCAGGAACAGTGCCGGGAGTGGATAGGTTGTCCCGCCAACGCTGACCTGACGCTCGGCCATGGCTTCAAGGAGCGCCGACTGAACTTTCGCAGGCGCACGGTTGATCTCATCGGCCAAAATCAGGTTGTGAAAGATAGGACCTGCCTGAAATTCGAACGTGCCTAACTGAGGTCGGAAAACATCCGTACCGGTGATATCGCCGGGTAGCAGATCAGGGGTGAACTGTACTCTGTGAAAATTACCCTCAACGCCCTCGGCCATCATTTTAATGGCGCGGGTTTTAGCGAGACCCGGGGCACCCTCAACCAGGAGATGACCATCGGCAAGAATGGCAATGAGGAGTTTTTTAACGAGATCAGCCTGGCCAATAATTTGCTGACTCAGCCAGGTTTCGAGACCGGCGATGGCAGTGTGGTTCATGAATCAATTACCTACAGCGATGTCACCCAATGACATGGGGTTTTGTTGAGACAAACTCAAGCGTTCTAAGTTTCAATCAACAGCGAATTTCAAAGATTATCGGTTAAATTCGTTGGTCGCGTCGACAAAGATCAGTTTGAGTCTCTTATTACGTGAGCGATGGTCCGTGCAAACGTCTCTCGGCACAAGAGTGCGTCAGCTGTTCGTCGCGACATTGAGATCTTGAGGGCACCGCCGCCTGCTCTTCTTGTGATGGCGTGTTGATGGGTCGATGCTGCCACGCCTCGCCGAGGTAGCGTCGCTTTTTCTTGGGAAGTAACCGGGTCAGATCAGCAATGACAAAGGCATCTACACAATCGCCAAATGCGGGATCCACGTTAAAGGCAGAGAACGACACGCCATCTATACTGGTGGCTTGCGAGTAGTGCTTAAAGAGTAGGGGAATGGTTAGGTCCTGAGCCTTAAGCATAGCTTGCAGTGTCGTGAGATCGGTTTGAGAGTCTTCGCCAGGCATTTCATTCGTTAGCTGCATTTCTAATGAATCGGAAACACAAAAAGGTGTCCTTGGTGAGACATCCACAGGTAGTTGGTTCACATGCGTTTTGTAGAAATGGGCAATGTGTGCAATGGCCTCGTTTCCGTAGCGAGATGAGATAGAGGCAGAACCAAAGAGATACCGAATGTGGGGGTGTGCCCGCACATACGCTCCAATACCGTACCAGAGGTAGTCCAGTGCATATCGGTTTTGATATTGGGGCTGAACGAAGCTTCGACCCAACTCAAGCCCATGCTGAAAGTATGAACACATCGTTGGGGCAAAATGAAAAAGGGTATGTGTGTAAAGGCCATCTAAGCCCGCCTGTTCAATGAGCTTTCCCGCATCCCCAAGACGATAGGCTCCGACAATCTCTCTGTCCTCGTAGCTCCAGATGAACAGGTGATGATAGTGGGCATCGAATTCATCGGTGTCACGCTCGTATCCCGACCCCTCGCCGATCGGACGGAAAGTGGCTTCTCGCAGACGCCCAATCTCCCGGACGATCGTGGGCGACTGCGTTTTTGTAGTCAAAAACAATGCCTTGCCGTCCAGGGTCGTTCCAAGCGACTGACACCGCTTCAGATCTTCTTCCAGGCTTTCGCGTGATTCCGGATCAGCAATGGGGTGAGGATGTGACGAGGGCAGGTCGTAGGCTTCGTATAAGGAATAAACCTGCGTTTTTATGTCGTCTGCAATGAGCTCAGCTGGTTCTTCCCTCTCGGCCAAGGCGGGGTAAGAAATGGGGCTTCCGATATGCACAGAAATACGGGCATTACGGTGCTTAAACATTTCCCTAATGAGCCACGCCGTCGAGAGCGGTTTTATTAAGAAACTTAGGCCATAAAAAAAACGAGAGTTCCTGCCTCCAACTAAGACCGGCACGATGGGTGCCCGGTAGCGGAGGGCGAGACGTACAAAGCTACTGTTCCATTGCCCATCTTGAATGCCCGAAAGACGCCATCGGGAGACCTCACCGGCGGGGAACATAATGAGGGCGCCGCCGTTGGCTAGGTGAGATTGGATGGCCCGAAGTTGCTGTCGTGACGTCTGGTTGCTCATGTTGTCGACGGGCAGGGCAAAGGGTTGAAGCCGTTCTATGTGCATCAGCAGTTCATTAACCACAATTTTGGTATCCGGTCGGATCGCAAAAACGGCATCTAGCAGGCCGATGCCATCGAGTGATCCCAGAGGGTGATTGGCAACAATGATGACTTGACCCTGCACTGGAATGCGTGACAGCTCGGCCTGATCAATCTCAAGTTTAAAATTAAAAAACCTCAGCACGGCCGCCGGAAAAGGCAGCCCCTCTGACTCGGGATGCGTCTGCTCGAACTGCTCAAAGATTTTTTGACCCAATACGAACCCTAAAAGCGACCCTAGCAGGCGCGCAGACATTGGCCATTTCGAGGTAAATGCGGGTTGGTAATGTTTCAAGATGTGTTGGAAGTCCAACATAAAAACCTACCCGAAGCGCTCGCTTAATAGGCACCCTTCATAGTGGGCGCCCCCCATGAATCAAGCGCCGAACATAAATGATAAGAGGTAGAAGAAGACAATCGCCAAGCCAGCGCCCGCGGGCAACGTGACCAACCAGGAGGCAAAAATCTTTCCTATTGTTGGAAGAGAGACGGCCTCAACCCCTCTCGCTAAACCGACACCCAGTACAGCGCCCACGAGCGTATGGGTGGTTGATATGGGTAAGCCAGTGGCAGAGGCCAGAACAACGGTAGATGCGGCGGCAAGCTCTGCAGCGAATCCTCGGCTCGGTGTCAGTTCGGTAATCTTTTGCCCAATGGTCTGAATGACACGCCAACCATAGGTGGCCAGTCCGATAACAATGCCAACAGCACCAATACCCAACACCCACCACGGCATAATGGCTTCCGCGCCAATTACACCACCTGATTGAACCGTACTCACTACTGCCGCAACCGGGCCTACGGCGTTGGCAACGTCATTGGAACCGTGAGCAAAGGCCATACCACAGGCTGTGAAGATCATGAGAATGCCGAACACGCGCTCAATGTTCGCGTCGCTATTGAGATCACCCGAAGGTGTTATCTTGCCCAGAATCAGGGCGCCGATTGCGGCGACGATGAGCCCGATGACCGCTGAGATCACCATGGCGTCAGCAAATGCGGAGCCCATACCCAACGTGAGATCAAGGCCAATATGTTTCAGGCCCTTGACGAGGGTCACCATACTGATCATAAACCCTACCATCCACATGTAGACGGGGACGTAGCGACGCGCACGTTCGAAGGTATTGTCGTGGTCAAAGATCAATTTTTTGACCGAGATAAACAGAAGGAAAGCCAGTGTGCCGGCCAGCACAGGGGAGACCACCCAGCTTCCAGCGATCTCACCGACCTTGCCCCAGTCGACGGCATCGACCGAGATGCCGACGGCGGCGAAGCCGACAATACCACCGACAATTGAGTGCGTTGTTGAGACAGGCCAGCCCCCGATGCTGGCAATTAAAAGCCATGTCGCTGCCGCTAGTAGGGCTGAAAGCATGCCGAATACGAGCAGTTCGGGCGAGTCCGATAGTACCGCAGGGTCAATGATCCCTTTGCGTATCGTTGACGTGACTTCACCCCCGGCTAAATACGCGCCTGCAAACTCAAAGATAGCTGCGATGATGATTGCCTGTTTGAGCGTGAGCGCTCTGGCGCCAACGGAAGTCCCCATCGCATTGGCCACGTCGTTTGCACCGATGCCCCAGGCCATGAACAGACCGAAGACGCAGGCAAGCGCTAAAAACAAAAAGCCGTTTGACGCGATAATTTCCATTCGAGACGCTCCTACTGGCGACAGAGTATTTCTAGTTAATGTCGGATTTTTGACCGAAAGGTTTAAGCTGTGTGACAAACCAAATGAGCAAGCCTTTTCTCCACAACAGAGACGGGTGTCTTGCCTACTTCAGTGCTTGCGGCGTTAGTCTTTGTTGGTTCCCCAGTCATGTCAACTCCGACGCCCGATAAAAGGTCCACGCGTCATTTCCAGGGTTATTCGCCTGCGACTGCGAAGCGCGGGGAAATTCAGGAATCGCCGTATTCGGTGTGACGAGGTGAAAGTGCGATTCAGCTCTTTGGCGTGTTGGTCGATAGTGAGTTCAAGTCTTTATCGGGAAAACTCATCGGTTGCATCGACGAAAATCATGTCTTTCACTGAAGTCGGGTGGGACATGCCTTTGTATAAGCGGATTTGACCATCGTTGAGTTCGATCAGGGCAGAGCAATTCTCGACCCAGTCACCATCATTCAAATAGCGAACGCCATCGACTTCACGGATGGTGGGGTAGTGAAGGTGTCCGCAGATGATGCCGTCAAAACCTTTGTCCTTGGCCATTGCAATGGCCGCGCGTTGGTAGGCATCTATCGCTTCCTCAGCTTTAGCTGAATTTCGTTTGATCCACTTTGCCAGAGACCAATAGGGCAATCCCAAACGCTCGCGGAGCTGATCCGTTTTTGTGTTGCTCCACATCATCACTTCGTAGGCGATGTCCCCGACAATGCGGTTTACTCTGGAGAAGCGGACTGCGTAGTCCAACTCATCGCCATGCGTCACTAGCATTCTTTTTCCGTCGACGGTCTCGTGCACAAAGGTACGGTGCACTGCGATTTTTCCAAGGTTGTTCTTAACCATACTTCGAAAGGCAAAATCATGGTTGCCAGGGATATAGATAACACGCGAGCGTTTTCTGCGCGCCAGCTTCATGAACCGGCTGATGACCCTATTGTGAGCTGTTGGCCAGTGCACCCTTCGCCTCATAGCCAACAGGTCGACAATATCGCCTACAAGGTACAGCTGGTCAAATTCGATTCGATCAAGAAATTCCAGTAGTTGTTTTGCCTTGCAGTACTTACTGCCGAGGTGTACGTCCGAGATCCAAATGGTGCGGCATTTCAAAACGTCATTAGGCTTGATCTCTAACATGTACCGAACCCTCTCCTAGGTAACGTTTTTTTTGGTTTGAACTTGGTGAGGTAACCGACCAGAGCCCTTAAAACTGATACTAAACTCGCGCCCAACACTTCGGCTGTAAACGTCGCGACGTCGAGTTCGATGGCCTTCGCATCGCGTTTTTTTAGGTCTCGGTACCAACTCATTACCAGTTCTTAGGCCTTCTGTGTCCTTGAGGGTGAGGGGTCTGACTCAGCACTCAGTGCGTGCCCGCCTCTCAATCTCGAGTATCGCGCGGTTAAGCGTCTTTTTTATTAAATTTTTGTTTCAAATTCATTCATTGCTTGATCGTGAGAGGCTTATTCACGGTGGCCATTCATGATGCATAAGCGGTTGGGGGCTACTTTCACGAATTTGTCATCTTAAGCGCTATAATCCCGCGTGGTTTTTTGTCGGTCTGAGGATGATTCGGTGTTAGCTGGTATCAAACGTGTTCAAGTAGTAGTTGGTCTTTTTATGCTCATGCCAATCATTGCGTGCGATCCAAGCCCAGAGCTGTCTGGGATTGCACTGGATAAACGTTTCACCGACGCACAGCTAGAGGCGTTAGTCGTTGAGGCAGAAAAAACACTATCAGCATACCCGGACAAATATGTGCCACAAGACGTAACTGGTTCGCTCCCTCTAGCCGGTGGAGTGCATGTCACTTACTGGCGCGCCGGCAACCGCATCGGTAGGGGTTTTAGTGCCGAGTCCGATACCATGCGGGCGACGAGAGAGGCTTCTTGGCGGGCGTTAGAACAGGTAAAGGATCCGAGAAGGTTGCAGGCTCATATTGTGGTTGTGGACAACCCCAAAATATTGAACGATAAAGTTGATAATCTGGGACGAGTGGCGCTTGCGGTCAGATCTCCTGAAGGTAGTTTGAAACCAAACTCGGTCATGCCCCCTGCAATGGCGATAGAGGATGGTCGCTCGTGGAATTCGGTGATCTCTCGGTTGGATCGATGGACAACAGACGGTTCGGATAAAGTGACCTTGGAGGCGCTTCATGTGGCCCGCAACGGCGCCCAAGCCGTTACGAGGAGGACCTTCGGAGCTGAACAGGGAGCTGGCCAGATGGGGGCGACTGATGTCTCATTAGCCAGAACACGTCTAGTGCAGTGGCTGAGGGAGAATCAGAAACAAAATCCATGGGGCTATCCGTTCCGATTGCAGCCTTGGAGCGGCGATGATTCGATTCGCGCCGATTTGTCATGGCAACTTAGGTTGGCACTTGCCGCCACTGAATTACGCAGGGATGGGGCGGTCACCTATTTTCAACACGAGGCAGATCTGCGCGGGATAGAGAAATTGATTCAGACCCCAGACGGCGATTTGTTTGCTTGCCTAAGTTGCGAAAGCGATGATTCGCTCTTGAATACATCGTTGGCGCTTTTAATAATGGCGCGAAGTGAACAAGTAGATGCTGAGTCCCGTGTTGGGGAGGCGTTTGCCGAATATGTTTCCAAACGGATCACGTCCTACGAGGTACGTTCGTTAAGTGATAGCCTCACCCTGGCGTATGCCTATGCTGCTCTCAGAGAGTGGTGGGGTCGCCCATTAAATGTATTAGAACTAGATGGCAGACTCGCTGCAGCTCGGGAGTCTCTTGTCTCATCTCTACGCGAACGAGCTGGGGATGCTGCGCTTATGGATGCTCCCATTTGGGCTGAATTGCGGTGGCTGCTTCCTGATCTCCAGGAATTGAACACACCCGCATTAATGTCTTCGCTTGAAAAATTGAGGGGCTCTGGAGTTCCTGACTTGAGGGTTATAGAAACTCCAATCATCGCATCGCTCGCATCAGAGACTGGTGATCGCTATTTCAAGGAAGCCATGTCGCGTCAATACCGTTTTGCTGGCACTTATTTTTGCCCTCTACGCTATCAATGTATAGGTGGAGTAAAGACGATTGGTTCTGCGGGCGAGGCCTCGGCTGTGGCGTGGTGGTCGGTATTTATGATGCTGGACGCTATTGATCGTTAAACACGAGGTAAGTGGCATCTACTGATCGCAGTGGGCCTGAATTCTTATGTAACGAAAATGACATATTTTCGTTTATATCCGGTAATAAAACGAAGACATTCTCTTCGCATCATCACAAGGATCGCGAAGCCATGTCGTTCTTCTCCCGTTTTTTGTTCTTGTTTTCGCTTCTGCTCGCAACTGTTTCTCAAGCGGAGGAGTTGCATGTGCAAGTGTTTTACGATGGCGCCCCCCTGAAGGGTGTTGAGGTGCGTGTAGATGAAGACTCGCTAGGAGCGACGGACACGCGGGGCTTAATTAGCGGCGAAGTTCAGCCTGGCTCAAGGAAGGTCCATTTGGTTGATGATCAGTTTGCTCTGCCCATCGACGTAAACATTGTCGCCGGCAGCGAGGGGGAGTTGTCGGTAAATTTCACGTCCGTCGAGGGCGATAGTCCTGACATTTCCTTCGAATCCTTTACTGAGGCCGATCCGGGCGCGACAGGGTTCTTGGTTGGGCGTGTTACAGATTCGTCGGGGAGCCCGCTTGCGGGTGCTCGAGTGGCCACACTGGGGCGCGTTTCTGTTGTCGATTCGGACGGTATCTTTTCATTGGAAGTACCGCGCGGACTTTATGACGTTCGGACTTCCGCGCCCGGGTACGAAACCGCAATCGTCAAGGCGGTGAGAGTTTTGGCGGGCTCAGGAGTTACGTTGGGCTTAGCGCTTGATGAGGTTGCTGAAGAGACGTTAGGCGAGGCGGAGACTCCCCAATTAACGCTGGAGGAAGTTGTTGTAACAGGCGTATTCAAGGTCGAGGACTCGGCGGATGACGTGAAGCGATATGCTACAACGATTGTGAACGCGATTGATGTGGAGATGCTCGAGCGCTTCGGTGATGGTGACGTTGCATCGGCACTCCAGCGCGTTTCGGGTGTGTCGGTACAGGATGATAAATATGCCACCGTGAGAGGCTTGGATGGGCGGTACATCTCCGCTACGTTGAACGGTTTGCTATTGCCGTCGACAGACCCCCAGCGCAGAGACGTGCAGCTGGACCTCTTCCCGACAAACATTTTGGGTGGAATCGAGATCTCTAAGGCCTTTACTGCGGATCAGCTGGCGACGACCTCTGGGGGAAGTATAAAAATAAGGACCAAAGGTTTGCCTCAGGAGTTTACGTTCGAGGTGAGTGCGGGTGTGGGCGCTACGTCGGGAGTTACGGGATCTGACGTGCTGTCTCACAAGGGGTCATCGACCGACTATTTGGGGTATGACAGCGGCCTGCGCGAGTTGGTTGGGTTTGTGTTGGACCAAACCGAGGGTGGCCGCGATCTTCTCGTCTGTGATCCGGGAATTTCTGAAGACATTTGTACTGATCGTATTGTGGCGGCAGGTGTCGCTGTGGCGATGGAAGATGACTACAACGTTAAGTTGTGGAGCGCCATACCGGGAGCAAGCCTCGGCGTCTCGATAGGAGACAAGAGGCCTTTAGATGCCGGTGCAGAATGGGGTTACTACGTCGCAGCAAACTATGGCTACGGTAATGGTGATCGCGGATTGGCGGTTCTGTCTAATCCTATTGGTGATGAGGGAAGTTACCAGCGAACTAATGAAACCATCGATGCCAGTCTCTACGCGGTAACCGGAATAGAGTGGGGTATAGCCGATGAGTTTTTATCGAAGACCACCGTCATTCGAAGCACTGACATTCAGACTCGGCAAGACAGATTCACGGACAACGCTGAGGAAGTCGACAGATTCAAAACAATACTGCAGTTCGTTGAGCGTCAGTTCGCATCGCAGTCTTTTTCCGGACACCACGAGTTTGACTTTGGTGGCGACGAGGCACACATATTGGACTGGAATGTTGGGCTTGCCCAGACTTTGCGAGACGAACCTGACCGACGGCAGTATTCGTACTTTAACGAATTTCTATCGTTGTCAGCGTTTGAGCGCAGGTGGTCAGAGTTAACCGAAGATACGATTGATTTCTCACTCGATTATTCTATCCCGGTAAATTGGTCGGCCGCTGCGTCCACTCAGTTCAGTGCCGGTGTCCTGAGTAGTGAAAAAGAGCGTGATGTCGAGCTTTACAGATTTAGTCTCAGGCCTGGATCGCGGTTTAGCCAAATCGATGGTTTGAGCTTGTTTAGTGGTGCTGATTTGGAAGCCGACGTGTTGAGCTACGGCAACTTTGCAATTGATGCGTTCCGAATCGCACCGACAACCACATCAACAGATAGTTACACGTCAGACGAGAAGACAGAGGCCTACTATTTAAACACGCAAACTGAGATCGGTGAGAATCTCACTTTTTTAGTTGGGGCACGCTACGAGGAATTTACGCAGGACCTAGCGTACCCCAATTCGCTCGTATCAACGAGCGAGTTGACGACTGATGGATGGTATCCGTCCGCCAATATTACCTATCGGCTAGGCGATGATTGGCAAGTGAGGGCCGCGTACAGCGAGACCGTTTCCTATCCAGGTCTGATAGAGCGCTCTGAGTCGCTGTCATTTGATCCGCTGACTGACGATCCAATTTTTGGTAACCCAAACTTAGTGTCCTCGACCGTGAACAACTTTGATATTCGAGTGGAGTACTACCTCTCGCCTGAGGAAAGCGTGTCGCTCGCGGTATTTAGTAAGGAGATTGACAACCCTATCGAGAGGGCGCTGCCTGATGCATCGGGGTCGGCGACAACGGGGATAACGTTCCGTAATCAGGTCTCAGCGGATCTTGAAGGCATCGAGTTTGAGTTCTCAAAAGACGTTATTGACAACGCGTCTTGGTACGCGTTCCTGTCAGGTAACGTCTCGTATATCGATTCATCGGTGTCTCTGGGTGCAGACTCGTTGAGGTTGGAAGGTGCGGATGCACAGGGGCGAGCTCTGCAGGGACAGTCAGAGTACTTAGCTAACGTTCAGTTTGGCTTAGACCACTATCCAAGCGAACAGAAGCTCACATTGCTACTCAATTATTTCGACGACCGAATTTTTAGAATTGCGCGAGGGGCCGCTACGGGGCCGGAAATCGAGTCTGGTCGTTACCTCTTAGACCTTACGTATGAAAAGCGTTTTGGGAACGCCACGTCGCTGGAGGTGGTGGTCAAAAACATTCTCAATGATGAGATTGAGTGGGTACAGAATTCGAACGTTATCGAGTCGTTCCAAGTGGGGACATCGTTCAACGTTAAGCTGAATTACGAGTTCCTCTAAGCAGGGCCGTGATGTTTGTTGATTTCAACAATTTTTTTTTGACGATGGTTAAAGACAAGGAATCTACCATGAACAAATCAAACCTAAGTGTTGCCCTGCTGTTGGCGACTGGTCTTATTGCCGGCTGTTCGGGCGATGATGGCGACGCAGTTGTCATTAATCAGACCGTTGAGGGCGACACCGTAAACTCAAACAATACCACCACTGCGCCAGCGCCGGAGCAGCCTGAAGAAGAGGCACCCGCGGAGTGCAGCGACGCTGATCCGAACCCATCGTTTGTTACGATCAATAGTAACTGCGAGGCGACTGTCAGTGGGTTGATCGATCAGGACTATACCTTTGTGAACTCTGTTCAATATCGGTTAGACGGTCCGGTTCGGGTTGGAGCGGGTAACGTCACAATAACGAGTCAAGACGAATTCACGTCGGTGGTGAACTCCGGTGTCACACTCACAATTGAGGCAGGCACTGATATTCGTGCGTTTGACGATGGCACCTTATACGTCACCCGAGGAAGCAGGCTCATTGCCGAGGGCACAGAGGCCGCGCCAATTACTTTCAGCAGCCTCGATTCTGGCTATGACGGTATGGGCGAGTGGGGAGGCGTAATTATTGCTGGATTCGCTCCTCAATTCGGACCTGGTGGAACAGGGGCCTGCTACAACGATGGTGAGAACTGGTGCAACGTCGATGGAGAGGGCGGAGCAGAAGTCAGTTCTGTTTTTGGTGGCCGTTTATCGGCTGATGATAGCGGTATTATAAAGTACGTTCGCATCGCTGAGGGGGGTAAGGTTGCAGGCCCCAATAACGAAATCAACGGCCTGACGCTGCAGGGCGTTGGACACGGTACTCAAATTTCACATGTGCAGGTTCACAATAACCTAGATGACGGTGTTGAGTGGTTTGGCGGTACAGCAAACCTAAAGTACGCGGTACTAACCGGCAACGATGACGATGACATCGATTTTGATGAGGGCTATCAGGGCAACATTCAATACGCCATTGTGCAAAAGTCAAATAATCCGGCTCCTGTAGGGTCAAATGACCCAAGGGGTATTGAGGCAAATTCATCCGACGACGAGTATGTGCCTGAGACCTCCGCTGTATTGGCGAACGTTACCGTAATTGGTGGCGCAGTTAATAACAATGCTGACAGTGCTAAGGGTGCTCAGCCGGGAATGCGGTTGCGTGGTTCATTGACGGCAGAAGTCCACAATACAGCGGTGCAAAACTTCGATAAGGGTTGTATTCGTATTGATGATTCGGACGATGATTTGGATGCATCAACTCCTAAGATTCCATCGACAGTAGCGCTTCAGAACTCGCTTAACGACTGTGAGGGCGGCACTTATCAGAAGCGTGCAGCGGATACCGCGATTAACGTGCAAGACCTACCAATTTCGTTCTCGTCTACACTCGCAATTCAGGAAGCAGAGGCCAAAGTTGGTGAAACAGTGATCAATGCGGTTGATAATGGCTCAGGTTTCGTGTTCGACCAGACAGACTTTGTTGGTGCTGTGGATCCCGAAGCCGGGACAGGATGGTGGGAGGGCTTTGCCTTACCTGGCACCGTACGTACTACTTCAGACGAATTTGTTGCAGCACCGTTTGTTGAATACGACGAAGCTTCCAACACCGCAGTATTAACGGGTGTTATCGATCGTGACTACACCTTATTCCCCGGTATTAACTGGCAGTTGGATGGCCCTGTTCGGGTGGGTCGTGGTAACGTCAACATATCCTCGGTAGAAGAATACCAAGCGGTGCTTGATCAAGGTGTAACGCTAACCATTCGCCCAGGAACAGAAATCAGAGCATTTGACGACGGCACTTTGTACGTCACGCGAGGTTCCAAGTTGAACGCCGTAGGCACAGCGGCGGCTCCGATAACCTTTTCACCTCTTGACGGAGATTATTCAGAGCTCGGCCAGTGGGGTGGCGTAATCATTGCTGGATTTGCACCTCAGTATGGTCCTGGAAACACAGGAGCCTGCTTTGCGGACGGTGAGCAATGGTGCAATGTTGAAGGGGAAGGCGGTGCCGAAGTGGCGTCATTATTTGGCGGAAGCGCCAAAGACGACGACAGTGGGTCAATCAAGTATGTGCGACTTGCTGGAGGCGGCCGAGTTGCCGGTCCCAACAACGAGATTAACGGCTTGACCCTTCAGGGCGTTGGTTGGGGTACTGATATCTCGTATGTACAGGTTCACAACAACCTGGATGATGGTGTCGAGTGGTTCGGTGGTACAGTTAGTGCCACCCATTTGGTACTCACCGGTAACGATGACGACGACATTGATTTCGATGAAGGAGCGGTCATCAATGTTCAGTACGCGATTGTTCAGAAGTCGAACAATGAAGCACCCGTTGGGTCGAATGACCCACGGGGTGTTGAAGCAAACTCATCTGATGGAGACTTTGTACCTCAGACCAAGGGAGTACTGGCGAATCTCCACGTAGAAGGTGGCGCGGTGAATAACAACGCCGCTTCGGCCAAGGGTCAGCAACCTGGTATGCGCTTACGTGGGTCACTAACTGCCGAGGTTCACAACACGTTTGTTGCCGGGTGGGACACAGGTTGTATCCGAATCGATGATTCGGACACCGATGCTGATGATGTCGTGGATTCGTTCTCTGATGTAACGCTTCAGGATACACGCGGTAACTGTGGTGCTGATAACTTTTACGATAAGCGCGCGGCAGACCTTGAGGTTGGTGCGGTCGGTGATGATCTAAATGCTACTGTCACTCCTACCTACGCGATTGGTAATACCGCTGCGGCTTCCTTGACGGCACCTATTACCTCGGCTAACCCCGGTGAGACTGGTGATGGTTTTGTCTTTGATCAAACTGACTTCATTGGGGCTGTTGATCCCGACGCCACAGTTGGTTGGTGGGAAGGCTGGATCCTCGAAGACACTTTAAGACCTGTAGAGTAAGATCAATACTACTTAATAAGAGGCGGCCTTTCGGCCGCCTTTTTTTTAGCCAGCGCCTATGTCGTCTCTTGGTTCTTCGCTCGGTCGAGGGCTATCTAGGCCGTTACCGACGTAGGTCAATAAAACACATAAAATGCCAAGTCATTGTTTTTTTGACAGTTTAAACGGATCGAAAAATTTAATATTACGCTTTTATTTCATAAAGTTTTCATTTACGTTACACGAACTACCGAGTGTAGTTGCGGAAAAACCCGCTAAACGCTGTGAAGCGATAGCACGCCGTGAGGCGTAAGGAGACAACGATGAAAATGAAGAACCTATTAATAGGCCTTTGCATGATAGGGGGCGTCTATACCTCAGCAGCAACCGCTGAGGTAATTCAGGATTGCGTTTTGACTGGTAAGGTGGTCAACGTTAGTCAGGTGGATGACACAATGCGTGTCAATTTTTATGATCTGGAACATGGCGAACTCGCTACTTGCATGATGAAGCGTCGAGCGAAGCGTGGCCGCGTAGCAGCGGACATGACCACATCAGGTCTTGAGATCCCGCGCGGTTCAAAGGTGACTTACGCCTTTCAACAGACGCGTTCCGAGTCCAAGTGGCAGCTGCTCGAGGTTCAACGGCCTGTCCTGTTGAGTTCAAAACTCTGATCTAAGCACCACATCAAAATCAAAGTATGCGCTCCGGGTTCTGTGAACCCGGAGCGTTCTTGCGTGCCTAACTCGTAGTGCAAAAGTTCCTAAGGCGCTGCGAAAGCTTCCTACCCTGAGCTGCAAATAGAGCCTACAAACGAGCGAAAAGCTCATTGTTTGCCACGCCTTCGCGAGTTTCATGCTAACCGCATTACTCTCTCAAAAGGCTTCCCCGATACTCTGCGTGGTGGCGACCTTTTTTTGTTCAGCTTTTCAGCCCCCAAGATTCAAATTGGTGATCCACCTTTTCTGAGGGTTCGTAACAATCGCAACCTGATGGGTTTCCAAGCCATCTTCCCCCAGATGGTTTTATGATTCCCCGGTCGTTTCGGCCGGGGTTTTTTTTGTCTGCTGTCAGGAGCGCCGTTATGCGACACCTCATTGTTGTCCTCTTTACCCTTGGACTGACTGCCTGTTCCAGTGTTTCAGTCGATGAATACCGTGATCGCCAGCCCACCTTTTCACCTGAGCAGTTCTTTGCCGGTGCGCTGACTGCCCATGGCGTAGTCAAAGATTACAAGGGTTACGCCAGTCGGTCCTTTGTTGCCGATATCACCGCTTGCTGGCAAAACGGTGTTGGGACGTTGGATGAGCGTTTTGTTTTTGACGACGGTGAAAAACAAACACGCATCTGGACATTGAGTCGGAAAGACGAGGGCCGTTATCAGGCCACGGCGGGCGACGTTAACGGTGTAGGGCGGGCGTCTGTATCCGGCAACACGATGTTCCTCGATTACGTTTTAACCATCCAGTTGTCGGATGGGAGCATTGATGTCGCGGTGGATGACCGTATGTATCTGGTGAGTGAAAATGTATTGATCAACGAATCAACGTTGAAGAAGTTCGGACTGCCTGTTGGCGGGATTCTACTTACCATCATTCGTCACCCTCAGGAATCGGTTGTATGTCCAGCCGAGTAACGACTCAGCTACTTGGCTATTCGGGGCTACTGCCCTTTTTTGGCTTTTGCATTGGCTTTAGTGTCATGGTGGATTGGCCGAGATCGCTCTCGATTCAGGGCTTTGTTATCTATTCACTGGCAATTTTTGCCTTTCTGGCGGGCGCCCTGTGGGGGCAGGAACAGCGTGTAGAAAGTGCGTCCTCGGTGAGCACTCTTGTGATTAGCAATGGCTTGGTCCTATTCGGTGTCGCGTCCATCCTCACGGCGCAGGCCATGATGGCCTCGGTGTTTTTGATGCTCGGTTATATCGCGCTTCTGTGGTACGAGGTAAGGATCTCTCAATTGGAGGTCTGGTACCGCCGCATGCGGGTTCGATTGACCGCAGGCGTGGTCATTGCGCATCTCTTGTTTATCGCACTTCACATCACCGGCGCATAAGCGTTATCTATCGCATTTGCGATGTCCTATGCACTGCTTACTGACGCTCAGTATGCGATGATTGCGCACCATGGGTACGACATCTCATCATGCTTCAGTCTTAGCTATCGATACGGCAACCAATTTGTGTTCTGTCGCGCTCGTTAACGACGCCGATATCAAGGAGATCCAACGCGATCTACCGCGCGCTCACAACCAACATATTTTGACGATGATCGATGAACTCTTAGAAGGGCAGTCGCTCTCAGACGCGGTGTCTGTCATTGCCTGCGGCGTGGGTCCAGGCTCGTTTACAGGAATACGCGTTGCTGTCGGCGTTGCTCAGGGGCTCGGCTGGTCGCTCGATCTTCCTATTTATCCCTTCTGCTCACTCGAAGCGCAGGCGAGAGCGACCGCGCACAGCGCAGGCGATCTGGTCCTTAGTGCGATTGATGCGCAGATTGGACAGGTTTACTGGGCCTGGTTTGCGTCCGATGGGACGATGCTTCGTCCACTGACGGAGCCCGCGGTATCGAAGGTGGCTGAACTGACTGGGCCATCGGGTGAGGCGTTTGATTCAATGGAAACCACCAGCGTGGTTATTGCTGGCGATGGCGCCGAGCTCATTACGACGGAGTATAGCGATAGGACTTTTGCTCGCGTGGACTCAGAGGCTCGCCCAAGGCCATCGCTCGCCGCACTTCATCTCCTTGATATGCCCGATGACTCATTGTTAACCCAGGCCCATCTACTGGAGCCACGTTACGTGCAGCAGGACATTGGCTGGAAGAAGCTATCGGAGCAGGGGAAACGTGACTGATGGATAGTCTTCAGGCGCTCTTCCTTGCACTGATTCAGGGGCTGACAGAGTTTCTGCCGGTCTCAAGCTCAGCGCACCTTATTCTGCCGTCACAGCTCTTGGGCTGGCCTGATCAAGGGTTGGCATTTGATGTGGCGGTTCACGCCGGCACCTTAGTGGCTGTCATGGTGTATTACCGCGAGTCCTTAAGCTCGCTACTGATGGGCGTTTTGGGCTCCGGGGATAACCTCAGCTTGCGGCGTCGAGAAGTCTCAGCGCTGCTGATTGCTAGCTTGCCTGCGGTAGGCATTGGCATCGCTTTTTCGGATGTGATCGATCAGTACTTGAGAGGAATCGGTGTAATAGCCACCACCACCTTACTATTCGGTGTGCTACTGGGTGTCTCCTACTCGTACCGTGCCGCAGGCGCGGATGAGCAGCCGATCAGCCGGCTCGATCATGCGCTAGTCATTGGTCTGGCACAGGCGCTTGCGCTGATTCCTGGCACGTCACGCTCTGGCGTGACGATTACGGCGTCCTTGTTTCTGGGCTACAACCTCGCGACAGCGGCACGGTTTTCGTTTCTGATGTCCATTCCTGTTATCGCGGGCGCGCTACTGCTCATGTTGGTCAAAGAGTTTGAGCTTTTCTTCAGCTCGGCCAATTTGACCCTGACGTTGATTGCCATGCTGGTAGCTGCTGTCAGTGCCTACGTAACCATAGCGTTTTTCGTGGGACTGGTTACTCGCGTCGGGATGATGCCGTTTGTGATATACCGTGTGCTCTTGGCTTTGATCCTGTTTTCTATCTTGGTGTTTGTATGACAAAAGACAGTGTAACTACTGATTTATTGAGTTTCTTAACGGATGCGACCACGCCTTTCCATGCGGTGGGTGTGATGGCAGAGCGACTTCTCGCCGCCGGTTTCGCGCCTTGGAGTGATGCAAGTAGAGAGCCGATAGTGGCGGGCGGCAAGTACTTCACAGTTCGCAATGATTCCAGTTTGATTGCGTTCACAGCAGGCAAAGATCTATCCCAGGGACTGCGGCTAGTGGGCGCCCATACCGACAGTCCCAATCTATCGGTTCGCCCGAATCCGTCCGTGAATCGCTTCGGCTGCAACCTCCTCGCCGTCGACGTCTACGGAGGGGCATTGTTGAACCCGTGGTTCGACCGTGATCTCTCAATGGCCGGAAAAGTGTCTTTTGAGACGGGCACGGGAGAGCTGGTCTCTCGACTGATCGATTTCAAGGCGCCTATCGCCGTGATTCCATCGCTGGCGATTCATCTGGACCGGGATGCCAATAAAGGTCGCACGGTGAATCCTCAAACCGACATGTTGCCGCTGGTGTCGCTGAGCTCAGGTGACGGTGATTTTGATATTCATGCCATGCTTACGGCGCAAATTGCCGCAGAATACCCGGACCTCGACATCAAAAAGATTCTCGACTGGGAGCTGTCACTTTATGACACGCAGACACCAGGATTCGTTGGCTTAAACAATGACTTCATCGCATCCGCGCGTCTCGATAATTTGCTGAGTTGCTTTGGTGGTTTGCAGGCCATCATTAACAGTGCCGACAGTGGTGAGTGGAACCTCTTTGTGGCCAATGATCATGAGGAAGTCGGCAGTGCTTCAGCCGTTGGTGCGCAGGGCCCCATGCTGAACGATGTGCTGCGAGCTATTGCTCCAGATCCCGTTGATGATCGTGGGCTACGCCAAGCGAGTTGGATGCTGTCCGTCGACAACGCACATGCTATTCATCCCAATTACCCCACGAAGCACGACGAGCTTCATGCACCGTTACTCGGCAGTGGTCCGGTTATTAAGATCAACCGCAATCAGCGTTACGCGACCTCGGGTGAGGGAGCGGCTCGAGTTCGGTTACTGGCGGAGCGAGCGGGTGTTTCCGTTCAGTCTTTTGTCGTACGAGCGGATATGGGTTGCGGCAGCACGATTGGTCCTATAACGGCGACCGAAACAGGTATTCCCACAACCGATATTGGCGTTCCCACGCTCGGCATGCACTCTATTCGTGAGCTTGCAGCCGCTGATGATCCAGCAAAGCTGGTGGATCTGCTGTCCGCCTTTTACAATCGCGTGGCTTGACTTCTGGGGAGAGCGTTATGGCACGTCATCGTGTCCTCACAGGTATAACAACAACGGGAGCACCGCATCTCGGTAATTACGTGGGTGCGATTCGACCGGCCATTGAGTCGTCAAAGCAGGATGGAGTCGATGCTTACCTGTTTCTCGCTGACTACCACGCGTTAATCAAATCTCAAGATCCTGATCTTGTGGCTCAGTCGAGCCGCGAAATTGCTGCTACCTGGCTTGCTTTGGGTCTCGACCCCAATCAGACGCACTTTTATCGCCAGTCAGACATACCTGAGATAACGGAGCTGTCCTGGATTTTGACGTGTAACGCAGCCAAAGGCCTAATGAACAGAGCCCATGCTTACAAAGCGGCGGTACAGGGGAATGAAGAAGCAGGGGAGGATCCTGACTACGCCATAACGATGGGACTCTTTTCCTATCCGATCCTGATGGCGGCCGATATTCTCATTTTTAATGCGCACGACGTGCCTGTCGGGCGTGATCAGATTCAGCATGTCGAGATGGCCCGAGACATCGCTGCGCGCTTCAATCATCACTACGGCGAGACGTTTGTGCTGCCCAAAGCCGTTGTGGACGACGATGTAGCAGTGCTGCAAGGACTTGATGGGCGCAAGATGAGCAAGAGCTACGGCAACACCATTCCCTTGTTTGGTACGCCAAAGCAGTTGCAGAAGGCGATTAACAAAATCAAGACGAACTTGCTGGAGCCCGGTGAACCCAAAGATCCTGATACGTCCGCTGTGTTTCAAATCTGGTGCGCCTTTGCGGATGAAGCTGAGCGGCAGGAGATGCGAGCTGCGTTCGAGGCGGGTCTCGCGTGGGGTGAGGCTAAAAAGCGTTTATTCGAACGGGTTAACGACGAGATTGCGCCCGCGCGCGATGAATACGATCGGCTTATGGCGAACCCGAGTGACGTGGAGAGTATTCTCCGCGAGGGTGCTGAGCGCGTTCGTCCTGAAAGTGTGGCTCTTCTCGATAAAGTGAGAAGAGCCGTTGGCTTGAGGCCGTTTGCCTAAACGCGAGTGTCTAGGCCATTCAAACGAGTAGCAGGTCAGGGCGCTTCTTCAATCTGAATCTCAACATCGACGGACGTTGGCTCGTCAGTGCTACCCATTGAGTCTCTGATGGCCGCTCGTAATTCCTCGGGCGACGGTTTTCTACCTTCAGCTCGGGCTTTTTCCACGATGGCCTTTACGGCGTCACCAAGGTCACTCTTCGATTTACCATCAACGTGAACCTCGACAAGGGTGACGTCTTCGGTTGCGTCACGGTCGTCCGCAAGCACGATGATTTCCATCTCCTCGCTCATCTCAACGACGTCATCGCCATTTTTCTGAATCCAGATCTTCTTATGAGGACCCATATCTGAGGCGCCTGGTCCGCCAATTAGCATCTCTTTACGAATCATGGGCATGGAGCCCATATCGTGTGCCTCAATCATCATGGCTGGGTGGGGATGTCGTGGCGTAATCACATCGTCCAATAAAATAGCGCCACCAATCAAAAGCCCTACAACAAGGGCTGGACCGTATTGATTCATGCTGAGTTCCCTTAAGTCTTTCGTTCTTATAGTGTGTAGTAGAGACTGATCATGGCGCTCCGCGGCTCACCGACGAAATAGCGGTAGTTACCGAACCCATAATCAGCGCGCTCAGCATACCCCTCATCCAGCAGGTTTGTGAATGTCAGTGTGGCTTTTAATTGCTTAGAGACGAACCAGCTGCCTCGCAGATTAACCAATTTATGTCCGGGGTACTCGTGCTGATTGTTGGGATCGATAAAGTACTTATCGACCCAGGCGACTTCGAGCTCTACTGATGCGGGACGCTCATTAATTGTTAGATCTTTGCGCAACTGAACGCTCCCAAAGTGAGCGGGAGAGGTATCAATATCGTTGCCTCTAATGGAGTCTCTCGAGCCTAACAGTGTGATCTCGCTGTCATAGCTGTGATCGCCCAAAGAAGCATTCATTGTCGCCGTCAGGCTTTCGCTGAGCGCCCATGATAAATCGATATCGATTCCGCGATGTTCGGTACTGGCACCGCTGACGTTCTGGCGGTCACGATCTTGGAAAATGACGTCATCCTTGGCAATGACATAGAGTGAGATATCGCTTGAGAAGAACTCACTTTGGTAACGCCAGCCAACATCGATCGATGTGGCTTCCTCGGCATCGATGTCGGCAATCGTTTGACCGGCTTGTAGGCGATACAGCTCAGTGGCCTGCGGTGCACGGAAGCCCAACGCAGTTCTGACATAGTACCGGTGCTGATCTTGCGCCCACACCAGGGAAACGTTCCCTGATAGATTGGAAAAATCATCGGAGCGGCTAGCAGGTCGATAAAAACGGCAATTACTCGCAGTCGCTGCGCAGACGGAACCGGCGGCAGCGCGGGTCGTGTAGTCGTACTTGGTGCTCTCGGCACGAAGACCGCCTTGCACGGTAAAGGTATCCGAGACAGCCATCTCGAATTGGCCAAATAGTGCGAGATTTCTCGCATTGACCGTGTAGTCATAGTGAATGCCCGCGGGTTGATTAGGGCTAAACGCCTCGGCCTGATCTTCCTTAAGCGCGCCGTCTGTCAGGTCGATATCGGCACCCACGATGTAGTTACCCCAGTCGGTATCTGCACTAAGGCTTCCCTGCAGACCGAGGCTGTCGTGCTCATTCATTTCCCGCGACTTCCAGGGCAGGTAGTGTTGTAAAAACTCCATCTGGTTCGAGCGTAAATAGGGCGTTACGGTCAGCAGCCGTCCGCTCACTTCTCGCTGGGCTCTCATGTAGACACGTGTGGATCGCGCGTCCCGGTAGGCCTCGGGGTTACGGTTCACGCGGCGCGCTGCATCACGCTTGTAGGCACCCTTACCGTCTTGAATATACCCAGCGGTTTCTTGATTCAAATTTGATGTAGACAGAACCGTCGTTAGGTCCCACTCACCGCTGGTTCCGTCGAACCGTAGTGTCGCTTTCTGTTGATCGTAGCCTGATGCGTCCTGATAGCCACCGTAGCTGGTTGCATTGGCATTCAACGCCACGCCACCGTTAGTTAGTGACACTCGTGTCCGGATGAAATCACGACTGCCGGCTTGTATGCCGACTGAGGGCGTCGTCTGCTCCGCGCTCTTGGTTAACACATTGATGACTCCATGCATGGCGTTTGAACCAAAGACGGCGTTAGCTGGACCCTTCATGACCTCGATACCGCCAGCCTGAAGCAGGTTGGTATCAAAGAGTTGATTCACATTGCAAAACCCAGGAGCGCGGAGGTTAATCCCGTCTTCGCCCGTGAAAAAGGCACCGCAAGCACCGGCGCCAGTCAGGACGGGTGAGCGAAGCGAAATAAGCGACTCCTGTCCATTGCCCCGGCTTACCCATGCGCCTGATACGCGATTAAATAACTGATTGCTGTGTTGCAGATCGATCCGCTCAACATCCGATGCGTCAAGGTTGGCCCAGGCCTGTCCGAGGTCGAAACCATCAACGGCTTGTCGGGTCGCCGTGACGATCACAGTCTCCATTGGCGCGTCCCCCGCTACTTCTGGCGAGTCCGAAAAGGCGAGTGGAGCAGTCATCACAAACGAGGTTACTAAGACGATCGGAAATAGTTTGCAGTCTTTAGAGGCCATGTCACGTTTGCCTTGATTGGGTAAAAGAATCGCGAAGGATACAGGCCCTAGCAGTCTGGTCAAAGTGGTCTGTCTGTCGGACAATTGGATATTGTCCGACATCCAAATGACTGGTGTGCTCGTGCGCGTTCTCGCAAAAAATGATGACCTTCCCATTCGCACTGATCAGCCAGTGCACTCGGGGAAAGTGCGGTCTGTTTACTGGCTTACCCCTGCGGACAGTCAGCGGTTAATCCGCGCCCGCGATTATGACGTTCCTGAGACAGCTGAATTGGCGGTCATGATTATCAGTGACCGTTTGTCTGCGTTCGAATGTATGTGGCGCGCCGAGGATGGTTTGGACGGAGTACCCGGTAAGGGCGCCGCTCTCAATGCCATTTCCGGGCACTGGTTTGAGCTTTTCAAACGAAACGGCTTGGCGCGGAGCCATATTCTGGAGACACCACACCCCCTGGTGTGGATCGTCCAGCGCGCAAAGCCTATTTTTATTGAAGCGATTGCACGCCAGTACATCACGGGCTCAATGTGGCGTGCCTACGAGCAGGGTGAGCGCCGTTTATGCGGCATCGAGCTACCCAACGGTTTAGCGCGAGATCAGCGACTCGACCAGCTGCTGATAACGCCCTCTACCAAAGGCGTCATGGAGGGTATTCCGGGTGTGCCAGCCGTCGACGATGTGAATGTGAGTCAGGAGACGCTTCGCGAGCACTGGAGCGCTTTCAAATTCAGTCAACCATCGGATGTCGACCACTATGCGTCACTATTAACGGCGGGGTTTGAGCAGATTTCCATTGCACTACTGCCGCATGATCAAATTTTTGTCGATACGAAATTTGAGTTCGGTTACGCCGAAAATCGCGATGGCATCAACGAGCTGATCTATATGGATGAGGTAGGTACGCCCGACTCCTCCCGAATTTGGGACGCGTCCGCTTACAAGGCTGGACGCGTCGTCGAAAACAGCAAAGAGGGGTTTCGCCAAGCATTGCTCAATTTTGCGCCCGACCCTGACATCCTCATTAATAAAGATCGTATGGATGAACGCTATCGCTTCGCGCTTGATACCGTGTTACCCGCGCAGATGATGCTCGAAGTATCCAAAACCTATGTTAACTTGGCCGAGAGGATTACCGGCGCGCCCTTAGTCATCTCCAACAGTCCCCGAGACGATATTATCTCCGTCTTGAACTCGACGTTTGGCCTCATAACCTAGGGCATGCGCCCACATTAACCTGATCGCTGATCGGAGGATTCGCACATGACACCCGTTGCAGAACTGACCAATACCCTGTCCGTCGCAGGACAGATTCAGCCCGAGGATGTGAAGGCATTAGCTGAGCACGGGTACACGATGATTATTTGTAATCGACCCGATGATGAAGAGCCAAATCAACCGTCTATGGACGCCATAGAAGCCGCCTGCAATCTCGCGGGTGTCCAGTTTGTTCGTTATCCGGTAAATGCTGTGTCATTCCCGGGCGATGATCTGGATGCAATGGATGAGGCGATGAATGGTGAGGCCAAGGCGTTGGCCTACTGCCGATCGGGAGCCAGATCTACCAATCTATGGGTCGCAACTCGCGCGGGTGACGAGCGATTAGCGGCGGCTGAGCGAGCGCAGCAGTTTGGTTTCCCGCTCAGCTTCGTTATGCAGCTGGGTTACTCCTAACGGGTGTGTGGCCAATGGTTGAGTACAAGGCTGAAAGCGCGCGCTCGGCCGCTTGTTGAAGCGACGGCTCGTCCGAAAACCCCTCATTCGCTGGTGGCGAGTGCTCCGGATGATAAGCCTCTGCGATGACCGCATACGGTATGTGTAGATCGCCTTTCTGAGCAAACAACGCGTACACCTTGGTGTAGAGCGACGCGCCGATATCGACAGAGCCCTGTGTCAGACTGACGAAGGTCTCGCCCGCAAAGGTCTCTGTCTTGATAAGCAGCTTTTTATTAATGGTGAAATTGGCCGCGCGCAATGTGGCACCAATGCTTCCGCCAGCCTTAATCAGCCGGTGCGCTTCCACAAGCGCTAAATCCATGGGTAATACGAACTCGGTCACTGCAAGTGTTCGACAGATTTTGTCGTTACCGCTGAGGCTGTAGAGGTTGGCAACCCGAGTAGCGTCGGTCTGCTTTATAACCTCTACGCCGTAACTGCCAAAGGTGGTTTTGATGGCGTCGCTGTTCAATGTGGGTGTGACCTCCGCCCAGCTCGAATTTACCAAGACGGCAAGAATGAAGCCCAATAACTTAATGTGCAAATGCATACGCGTCTCAAAAGATGATTGGATGCAAAATTTAAGGCAGGATATTCACTGCCAAAGAATTCCCTCAGGATAAATTGCGGATGAAAAACCTCAAGACTTTTACCACGCTGGTTGCCCTAATGGGTTACTTGATTGGCGCTTCGAGCGCCTTAGCTGGATCACTCACTGATGACGTGCAGTCACTCTACGACGACCAATTGAAAGATCTATTTGTGCATTTCCACGAAAATCCGGAGCTGTCGTTTAAGGAAGATCAAACAGCCAAGCGGCTGGGTGATGAGTTAGAGGCGTTGGGGTACACCCTTCACCGAGGCATCGGCGGCACAGGTTTGATTGCGCTGATGGAAAATGGTCCTGGTCCGACCGTGATGTTCCGCGCTGATATGGATGGTCTGCCGGTTCAAGAGAAATCCGGTCTGTCCTACGCATCGAAAGCCAAGCAAGTCGATGGTGATGGTAACGAGGTTTATGTCATGCATGCCTGTGGGCACGACGTGCACATCACAAGTCTAGTGGGTACGGCTAAGTTAATGGCGGAAATGAAAGATTTGTGGTCTGGGACATTGATGTTGCTTGGACAGCCAGCCGAGGAAATCGTTGCTGGAGCTCAAGCAATGATGGAGGACGGCTTGTGGGACCGGGTGGTTAAACCAGATTTTGCAATGGCGTTTCATGTTACAAGCGCGTTACCCACTGGCAGCATATCGGCACCGTTGTCCGCCGCGTACTCTGGTGCTGACACGGTCGACATACTGATTAAGGGTGTCGGAGCGCACGGTGCTAGCCCTCATACAGGTGTCGATCCTATTGTTCTCGGGTCGCAAATCGTTACGGCTTTGCAAACCGTTGTCAGTCGAAACCTGCCTCCACGACGACCTGGAGTGATCACCGTTGGCTCGTTCCATAGCGGCACCAAGCACAACATCATTTCTGACGCGGCGAAACTACAGATTACCGTGCGCAGCGAGAGCCCAGAGGACCGGCAGTTGTTGTTGGATGGTATAAAACGGGTCGCTACCAATATGGGTCGGGTTGCGGGTTTACCCGATGAAATGCTGCCAGAGGTGATCGTTAGTGAACAAGAAGGTACACCGCCAACGATCAATGATACGGCGTTTGCCAGAGAAGTTCGGAGCGGTTGGAGGGAGTACTTTGGACCTTCGATTTTTAACGATGGTGAGCGGCTCGGCATGGGTGCCGAGGACTTTGGGTTCTTCACGACGGATCCTTACATTCCCAGCCTCTATTTTGCGGTGGGCGGGACGCCGGCCGAAGCCTTTGAGGCGGCCGCAAATGGTGGTGCTCCCATTCCCTCACATCACTCACCACTGTTCAAAATTGAACCGGAGGGCTCTGTTACCTTGGGCGTCGAGGCTTCCGTGAGCGCCCTGCTGGACGTGATGGCACCACGATGACCAATCACGCCGTCTGGGATCTGCCGAGTCGGTTCATCCATTGGTGCTTTTCAGTTGGCGTCGGCCTCATGTGGTGGACGGGTGAAACGGGGCGTATGGAGCTACACAGCTACGTCGCCTACGTTTTGTTGACCTTGGTCGTCACCCGGTTGGCGTTGGGTTTTGTTGGTAGTCATCACAGCCGCTTCGGCAACTTCCTCGTTGGTCCCGCTCAGGTGGTGGCTTACGTTCGTGAAGGAGGGCAGTACGTTGGGCATAACCCACTGGGTGCGCTTTCGACCGTTGCCTTGCTCACCCTGATGCTGGCGCAGGGTGTGTCGGGGCTTTTTAGTGTGGATGACATCGCCTTCGATGGGCCGCTAGCCTATGCGTTCGACGGTAAGTTTATCGATGTCGCGAGCGAGTGGCATCACACTAATTGGGGCATCCTGCGCGCGCTCATTTTTCTGCATCTGGCTGCCATCGCCTGGTACCAGTGGCGAAAGCGTCAGCCGCTTATTCAGGCGATGTGGCATGGACGGACCGGTGATCGTGTGGGCGAGCAGGCGCCGGTGAGTACAGGCCGTGCCATTACTATTGCAGTGATTGTCGCCGCGACTCTATGGCTCGCAATTACCTACGCGCCGGAGGCTCCCAGTTACTATTGATAAGGCCTATGCGGGCGAGGAATCTGACCGGCACCGGTCGGTGGCGCAGGCAGACAGTGTCTGGCCTCGCGCACCGTTACCGTTGATTAGATCCCGCTTCAGATTGACGTTTCAGTAGAGATAGTCGCGACTTTTGTAGTTGTCGTGGCAGGCCTTACAAGCGCCCCCGGTCTTTTTGAATTGCTCGATGGCTGCGGCTTTATCACCTGATTTAGCGGCTACTGAAAGTGCAGCGGCTTCGTTTCGGAAATTGGCTAGTTTTTGGGCGAAGTCTTCAGGGTTCTCCCATATAGCAGGCTTGGCGCGGGTTTTTCCTTTGTCGCTTCCGGGTGCAAATCCGCGCTCGACTGTTACCTCTGATACGGACGCAAGATCGTCGGCCCATGCGGCGAATTGCTCGTCGTTCCACTCAATCTTTCCTTTCACCATGTCGCCCATGGGGCCAAAGGTCATTCCAACGATGGCAAAGTAAGACTGCCTGAGCGATTGCAAGGGCTCGGATCGCTCGATATGAGCCATTGCCGGGATGGCAATGATGGCAGCGATAGCCGCGGTAATAAGAGACTGACGACTGAGTCTTGGCATGAATATTCCTCCTCGAGAATGTGAAAGGAGCACCATAGCGTGCTCCTTACCTGTTGGATACAGTACGACAAATAGGGAGGTATAGATCCCTATCCCTCTTAGGGTATTCGACGGTGGATAGAGGAACACCCCTTGAGTAGGCGTCTTAGATACAATGAATGCGAAGTCGCTCAGCAGGGCCAGGACGAACGGTTATGACACTGAATTTAGATGCCTATTGGATGCCCTACACGGGTAATCGCCAGTTCAAGCGCGATCCGCGAATGATCGAGAGTGCAAGCGGGGTATGGTTCACCGATTCAGACGGGCGACAGGTATTAGACGGTCACTCGGGTCTTTGGACGAGCGGATTGGGGCATGCGCGTCCCGAGATTACCGAAGCGGTGAGTCGACAGATGGCAGAGCTCGATTTTTGCCCGCCGTTTCAGTTTGGACACCCTAAAGCCTTCGAGCTCGCCACCAGGATTGCTGATCTCATGCCCGGAGATCTGAATCATGTCTTTTATACCAACTCGGGATCCGAATCTGCCGATACGTCTCTGAAAATGGCGAGAGCCTACTGGCAGTTGAAGGGCGAAACTCGGAAAACCCGCTTTATTGGACGTCTGAAGGGCTACCACGGTGTGAATTATGGTGGCGTGGCCGTGGGCGGTATTCCCGCGAATAAAAAGCTGTTTGGTGAGGTACTGGAAACCGATCACCTGTCGCACACGATGCTGCCAGAGAACGCTTTCACGCGAGGTATGCCGACTCATGGTGCCCACCTTGCGGATGAGCTTGAGGCATTGGTTGAGCGTTATGGTGCTGACACGATTGCCGCCGTTATTGTCGAGCCTATGGGCGGGTCTGCGGGTGTATTACCCCCGCCACAAGGCTATTTAAAGCGCCTTCGCGACTTATGCGACAAACACCATTTGCTACTTATTTTTGATGAAGTGATTACCGGCTTTGGTCGCTGCGGTGCCATGACGGGCGCTGATGCGTTCGGTGTGATCCCCGATATTTTAAATGTCGCCAAGCAACTGACCAATGGCGCGGTCCCGATGGGCGCTGTGATTGCCTCGACCGAGATCCACCAAACCTTTATGGACAATGGCGGGGCTGACTACGTTCTGGAGTTTGCACACGGTTACACATACTCCGCACACCCTGTTGCCTGTGCTGCAGGTCTCGCCGCACTCGATGTATTGGTTGAAGAGCAGTTGCCTCAGCGTGTCGCCGAGGAAGCCCCATACTTCGAAGCACTGTTGCACGACCAATTGAGTGATAAACCCTTCGTTCTGGATGTTCGAAACTTCGGTTTTGCTGGTGCGATCACGCTGGAGGCCAAAGGCGATGAACCTCTGCGTCGACCGTTCGAGATCGCGATGGCTATGTGGAAGCGAGGTGTGCTTGTGCGCTACGGAGGCGATACCATTCAGATGGCGCCTCACTTTGTGATGCAACGTGAGCAGATGGACCAGATGGTGGGTACGCTCGCAGACTGTCTCACAGAGCTGAACTGAGTGACGATACGAGCTCGCGTTCAACAACAGAAACGATTCACCCGTTCAATACACTGGGCAACTGATTCTGCCACAGTGGCATTGTCAGGATAAGTAAGGGCGATATTCACCATGACAACCAAGGTCCATGCCTATACTGTCAATGCGTTTACCACAGCGCTCTTTGGCGGAAACCCAGCAGCTGTGGTGCCGGTTGTGTCACCTATGAGTGATGAGTTAATGCAGGCGATCGCTGAGCAACACAACCTCAGCGAAACTGCATTCCTTGCATACCTCGCGCCCGATCGATATCAGCTACGTTGGTTTACGCCAACAAAAGAGGTCCCGCTGTGCGGGCACGCCACACTGGCGACGGCCTTCGCCCTTGATTACCGAGGTGACTGGCAGGGAGAGACACTGACCTTTGTGACCGCCTCGGGCGAGCTCACGGTCCAACGCTTAAACGGTGCGCTCTGTGTCGAGTTTCCCTCGGTGCCGATGGCAGCGATTGATCATCTTGCTGCGGTTGAACAAGCACTGGGTGTTGACGTCATGTCGATGCATCAGCCCGAAGAAAACGCTTGGCAGATGGTCTGTGAGCTCGCCAATCAGGCCGCGGTTGAGGCTTGTGATCCGGATTTTTCCGCATTGGCAGAAGCTACTGCGCTTGGGGTGGCGGTAACCGCTAAAGGGGACACGCACGACTTCGTGTCACGCTTCTTTATTCCACAATTAGGGATTAATGAAGATCCTGTCACGGGTTCGGCTCACTGTCAGCTAACACCGTTCTGGGCCGCTAAACTGGGTAAGAGCAGGCTGGTAGCCCGCCAGTTATCTTCCCGTGGGGGCGACCTGACATGTGAGCTCAAAGGCAATCGTGTACAGCTGTCGGGAAACTGCAGTTTGTTTGCCGAGGGGGTGTTACACCTGCCCTCGGCTGAGTGATTCAGAGCTTCGCTTTTTCAGCCGTAATCCATTGATTCATGCGGTTTTCGAGCGCATCGAGTGGAATTGCACCTGCTCCCAATAGCTCATCATGAAAGGCACGGATATCGAATCGGTCACCTAATTCGGCTTCGGCTTTGGCGCGGAGCTCTAACATTTTGAGCTGACCAATTTTATAAGCGAGGGCCTGACCGGGCCAGCCAATGTAGCGATCTATCTCATTGATAATGTCAGCCTCGGTTTTCGCCGCATTGTCTTTGAAATAATCAATCGCCTCTTGTCGTGACCAGCCGAAGTAGTGAATACCGGTATCGACCACAAGACGAACCGCCCGCCACATGTCATAAATCAGCTGTCCGTAGCGAGAGTAGGGGTCTTTATACAGCCCCATGTCATAGCCCAAGCGCTCGGAGTACAGTCCCCATCCCTCAATGAAGGCCGTGACACTGCTGTTGCGACGAAACTCAGGGAGTCCTTCAATTTCCTGCGCTAAGGCAATTTGCAGGTGGTGTCCGGGCACGCTCTCATGCACTGATAACACCTCCATCTCATACTTCGGTCGAACCTCGGGTTTGTAGAGGTTAACGTAGTACCAACCGGGACGGCTTCCATCGAGGGCAGGCCGCATATAGAAAGCGGTTGTCGTGTCCGGGGCGAGTTCTGGTGCAATAGGTCGTACCCCGTAAGGCATGCGCGGCAGCTTCCCAAATAGCTTTACCAGTTCAGGGTCGAGGCGTTTGGAAACCGCTTGATAACCCTCGAGTAGCTCTTCGGCTGTCTCGTAATAGAACTGCGGATCGGTGCGCAGGAAGTCATTGAATGCATTGATATCGCCGTCAAAGCCTACTTCTTCGATGACATCTTCCATCTCACCACGAATACGCGCCACCTCTGAGAGGCCAATGTTATGTATTTCCTCAGGTGTCATATCGGTTGTGGTGAAGTGACGCGCCAGCATGGCGTACACCGCCTTGCCACCGGGGAGGGTGCCAATACCTGGGCGCGCTCGTGTCTTTGGCAGGTATTCTTCCTCGATGAACCGTTTGAACTCCGCATAAGCCGGGGTGAGCTGTTCTGCAATGATGACTCGCGCAGAGGATTTAAGCTCAGTAGCTGACTCAGCGCTGATCGATGCAGGCATGCTCTCAAAGACGCCCCAAAATGGACTGTCCTCTGGGTTATTCACGATGAGTGCGTCGAGCTGGTTGGGCACTCGCTCTATGATGATTCGCGCTTGAGTTCGCTCACGGTCGACACCGGCCTGCAACAAGGCCTGATATTGAGCGAGTTGAGCCGGTAGATTTTCTAGACGCGCCAGCCAATCCAGGTAGTCGGTCTCTGTTGCCATGGGCAGACGCTCCACCATGGTATATCGGTGCTGCGGTCCGCTTCGCATGTTGAGTGCAATCAAGTGAAGACCGCTTTCGTACGACTCCACCTCCTCTTGTAGCGATGTTTTGAGCATCCGCTGATTGAGCTGCGCTGTTTCACTCAGCGACGTGGGGTCAATACGATCAAGGTCATCGATGAATGCCTTGGTGTCCTCGTTTCGCCGGTTAAGTACCTCCGCGCTTAGGTCAGTCCAGCTTTGATTGCCGGACATGTCGCCATATTCACGCCGGTATTCAGGATATTGCTCCAATACCCAGTCCCAGTGGTTGCTGATGACCGCGTCGAGTGTCTCGTCCGAGGCGAGTGCCGTACCCGTGTTCAATACAAAAAAAGCCGGCAATACGAGCCGGCTTATGACATTTATTTTCATAGAATTATTCCTGCGACCGGTTTATTCGCGACCCAAGATGGATCGAGCCACCAGTTCGCGCATGATTTCAGAGGTGCCGCCGTAAATCGTTTGAATACGGGCGTCGACATAAAAACGGGATATGGGATATTCCGTGGTGTAACCGTAGCCGCCAAATAGCTGCAGGCATTGATCAGCAACGTCGCATTGCATCTCACAGCTTGCCAGTTTCAACATGGCAGCTTCTTCGGTGGTCAGCTCATCGGTCGCGTACTTGTTGGCGCACTGCTCGTAAAAGGCGCGATTGACTGCCACTTGGGTTTTGACGTCAGCGAGCTTGAATCGGGTATTCTGGAATTGACCCACCTTTTTACCGAAGGCTTCACGTTCTTTCACATAGTCGATAGTGATATCCAGTGCGCCCTCGGAGGCCGCGACGGCTTGTGCTGCAATGCCCAAGCGCTCGCGAGGTAGCTCGTCCATGAGAATAGCGAAACCTTTATTGACCTCGCCTAGTAGGGCATCGGCAGGTAACCGGACATCGGTAAAGAACAACAACGCCGTGTCCGATGTGTGCTGACCAATCTTCTCGATTTTCTTCGACTTTTCGAAGCCTGGCGCATGCGCATCGACGAGGAAAAGCGATGTGCCCTTGGCGCCCTTGCCGGGATCGGTAATGGCGGCGACGATCACGAGATCTGCATGAATTCCGTTGGTGATGAAAATCTTCGAGCCGTTGAGTACCCACTCATCGCCGTCCCGAACAGCATTCGTCCGAATCCCCTGTACGTTTGAGCCCGCACCGGGCTCGGTCATGGCAAGTGCACCCACGACCTCTCCCGTCACCATGCGTGGGAGCCAATGCGCTTTCTGAGCCTCTGTACCGTGTCGACTGAGGTAGGGCGCAATGATGTTTGAGTGAATGCCGTAGCCAGATGCGAAGCCACCAAAGCCCATCCGGGATAGTTCCTCGATCATAGCCAGTGTTACGTGGGGCGTAGTACCTGCACCGCCATACGCCTCGTCGACATCGGGGCACAATAGGCCAGCTTGTCCGAGCGTATTCCAAAGCTCTCGAGGCACCATGTGATTGTGTTCCCACTCCTCGTAGTAGGGCGAAATTTCCTTTTCAAAGGCACGGCGTGCCATATCGCGAAAGAGTGTGAGTTCGTCTAAGTCTACTGCTTGATTCACTTTTGAAGCCTCAGTATGTTCGTTTGTAGCAATTATGAATCAAACCTTGATCCGGCACCAACTCGAGACGTACCCATGAACGAATGCTATGTCCCCGAAACCTCTTCTGCGCACATAGCGTCCGTAGCGCCCTGGTTGCCGGCAGACAAATTTCAAGCCGCGTTGGTCGACGTTCACGATCGCGGCTATGTGATTATTGAAGATGTGCTGTCACCGGGTGATTGTGAGGACTATCGTCAGATTCTCGAGCACTTTATGGCGGTATCGCCAACGGGGCGAAATGTATTTGAAGGTACGAGCAGTCATAGACTTTATGCCTTGCTAGCAAAATCTGACCGTTTCGCGGACATGATCGAGCATCCTTTGGCGATGGCGTTTGCGGAGCACTTCCTCGGCGAGTCCTGCTTACTCTCAGCCTGTTTATCGATTAATTTGCATCCCGGAGAGACGGTTCAGCCCTGGCATACCGACGATGGCCACATCTCCGTACCTCAACCACATGGAATTTTCGGTATTTCCGTATTCTGGGCGCTCGATGACACCACTGATATGAACGGAGCGACCGAGGTCCTACCGTTCAGCCATCAATGGGATACCCCCGACATAGCAGGTCGCCTGCAAGACGAGCATTTCGGACAGCGTGAGGACTTATCTGAGACTTCGCAGGGTGAAATTGAATGCGTGAAGGCCACCATGAAAGCCGGATCCGTAATGATCATGCGTAGTGATGTCTGGCATCGCGGAGGTGCGAATCAGACCGACACCGATCGCTTGATTGTCACCCCGCAATATTGTGCTGGCTGGGCGCGTCCGTTGGAGACGATGCTGTTGGCCGTACCGCCGGAGACGGTGGCGCGCTTACCGAGCAGAATACAGGCGCTTCTGGGCTATTCCATACACACACCTTTTATGGGTTATGTGGATGGGATGCATCCGAGTCGTGTTCTGCAGTAGAGTTGAGCTATTAATTAAATAATATGACGTCGTTTCACTTACTGGAGAAAAACAATGCGTGATTACACTAAGTTCTACATCAATGGCGCCTGGGTCGCACCGTCTGGAAGCGATACCTTAGCGGTCGAGAATCCAGCGACCCTAGAGCAGTGCGCCACCATTGCCATTGGTAATGAGACTGATGTTGACACTGCGGTAGCGGCAGCGAAAGCCGCTTTTGAGACCTTTAGCCAAACATCGGTGGAAGAGCGCGCCGCACTGCTGGATAAAATTGCAGAGATCTACACGTCGCGAATTGGTGAAATCGCTGAGGCGATTCGCGAAGAGATGGGTGCACCCATCTCTCTGGCATCGACAGCTCAGGCATACGCAGGCCTCGCCCACATTACGGAAGCGGCAAAGATCCTACGAAACTTTTCCTTCTCCGAGGACCTTGGTGCGCACCGCGTGGTCAAGGAGCCCATCGGCGTCTGTGGCCTGATTACGCCATGGAACTGGCCCATGAACCAGGTTACCTGCAAGGTGGCTCCAGCGCTGGCAGTTGGTTGTACGATGGTGCTCAAGCCCAGCGAAGTAGCGCCACTTTCATCGTATATCTTCACCGAAATTATGCATGAGGCAGGGGTTCCAGCAGGGGTCTACAACATGGTCAATGGCGACGGTCCCGGGGTGGGAACAGCGCTTTCTAAGCACCCTGATGTCGACATGATGTCGTTTACCGGATCAACACGCGCCGGCTCGCTGGTGGCACAGAACGCAGCGCCGACGGTTAAGCGAGTTACTCAGGAGCTTGGCGGGAAGTCACCGAATATTATTCTCGATGATGCCGATCTTGAGGCGGCGGTGACACGTGGTGTACTCCACATGTACAACAATACCGGACAGTCCTGTAACGCGCCTTCGCGTATGTTGGTGCCGCGTAGCCGATTGGCTGAGGCCGAGCAAATTGCGGCGGCTGTTTCTCAGTCAGTGGTTGTTGGCGATACCGCGAGCAAGGACACGACGATGGGACCTGTGGTTTCTAAGGTTCAGTGGGACAAGATTCAGGGACTCATCCAGAAAGGCATTGATGAGGGAGCGAAGCTGGTGTGTGGCGGCACAGGACTTCCCGAGGGTGTTGATGCAGGTCATTACGTTAGGCCGACGGTCTTCTCAGAGGCAAACAATGACATGACCATTTCTCGTGAAGAGATCTTTGGCCCTGTGCTGACCATGATTCCTTACGATTCAGAGGAAGAGGCGATTCGCATTGCTAATGACACGCCTTATGGCCTTGCAGGTTATGTCCAGAGCGGTGATATGGACCATGCTCGTGCGGTGGCGGCTCGGATCCGTGCTGGCAATATCCACATCAATGGCGCAAGCGGTGGCCCCGATATTCCCTTTGGTGGCTACAAGCAGTCAGGTAATGGCCGAGAGTGGGGTGCTCATGGCTTCACGGATTACCTCGAGATTAAGGCGATCGAAGGCTATACCGCCGCATAACAACAAAACAGCAATGGTAGGGAGCGCGTGGTGTGACTGAC
>DPGN01000029.1:5497-17461 GCA_003523185.1 Halieaceae bacterium | reverse complement strand
AACCATGAGTTTCCGCAGATATTCCCGCAGCCAGGATGGGTTGAGCACGATCCTGAGAGTATCTGGCAGTCCGTATTAAAAGGCTTAACCGCCATTTTTTCCGATACGCAATACGCGGTTTCGCAGGTCGCTGCGATTGGCATCACCAACCAGCGAGAGACGGCGGTGCTGTGGGATTCTCAGACGGGAGAAGCGGTACATAACGCCATCGTCTGGCAGTGTCGGCGAACCACCGATGTCTGCGAGAGTCTCAAGGCCGCGGGTCATGAAGCGCTCATCAAAGCCAAAAGTGGACTTGTGCTCGATCCTTACTTCTCTGCCACTAAGTTCAAATGGTTACTCGATAACGCACCAAACGCGAAAGCACTTTTGGCCGAGGGCCGTCTGCTGGCCGGTACCATCGACACCTATCTCATGTGGCGTCTCAGCAATGGCAAAGCGCATAAAACCGATGTATCGAACGCCTCGCGTACCTCGTTGATGTCACTTGAAACCCTAGATTGGGACCCGGAGTTACTCGATATCTTTGGCGTGCCGCGTGACATTCTCCCCGAAATTTGTCCTTCCAGTGGCCGGTTTGCCGTTACAAGCGGTGTTCCGGGTTTGCCTGATGGATTGCCCGTGTCAGGTGTCGCTGGAGACCAGCAGTCTGCCTTATTTGGACAGGCCTGCTTTGATCCCGGCGATGCGAAATGCACCTTCGGTACGGGGTCCTTCATCCTCATGAACGCGGGCATTAGCCCCATCGCTTCTGACTCGGGTCTATTAAGTACCCTGGCCTGGCAACTCGAGGGGCAGGATGCGGTTTACGCGCTAGAGGGCGGTGCTTTTGTTTGCGGGGCTGCAGTGCAGTGGCTGAGGGATCAATTGGGCATCATCGACCAGGCGGCAGATATTGAGGCACTGGCTGAGAGCGTGGAGAGTGCCGGCGGCGTGGAGTTTGTACCAGCACTAGCTGGATTGGGCGCCCCTTATTGGGCGCCAGAGGCTCGCGGTACCTTGACTGGGTTAACACGTGGCTCGGGCAAGGGCGAGATAGCGCGCGCAACGCTAGATGCTATGGCACTTCAAAATGTCGATATTCTCATGGGGATGGAGGCCGATATTGGTCAGCCGATGACAGCCTTGAAGGTCGATGGCGGCGCATCGGCCAATAATCTTCTGATGCAACTCCAATCAGACTACCTTAATCGACCAATTACCCGCCCTGAGGTCATCGAAACGACGGTAGCAGGTGCCTGCTTTTTAGCGGGTCTGGGCGAGGGCGTCTGGGCCAGTGCTGACGAGATTGCATGTGTTTGGCGCTCAGATCGGACCTTCGAGGTTAGATTGAATGATGCTGAGCGTGCCGAGCGGATGACATCCTGGCAGGTGGCTGTAGATCGCACGCTGTATACGCCCTCCTAGTGCATGACAGGAAAAGAGTCTCTTTCCTGCCTTCGTGGCCGACACAAGTGGCGGCAGATTAGGCCTGATAGTCTCGCCTTGCTCCGAGGCGAAGTTGTCATGCGTCAGCGCTGTGAGCGTTGCGGGAAGGAGCGAACCAAGGCGCGATAGAGCGCTATTCGAAGCGCCACTCGCAGTTCCTTCAACAAAATCATCGGCAGGTAGTAAGAAGTTGCGTGGAACCCTGTGCCTGTTCAAGGCCAATGGGCCTGTGCGGACAAAACCAACCCCAGCGTGTACTATTTTTGATGCTCATAAGTGCACGAAAATAGCGATCAAAATACAGGCTGAGATCCTAGGGGGATTGCCATGACATCCATGTTGTATCCGACGACAAATCCATCCGCAGCGGAGCAAATGGTCGTTGCGCGCGGCGAAGGGCCATACATCTATGACCGCTCAGGTAAGCGCTACCTTGAGGGCATGGCTGGTCTTTGGTGTACCTCACTGGGTTACGGCAACGAAGAGATTATCGAAGTGGCGACGCAACAGATGCGTGAGCTCAGCTTTAGTCATATGTTCGGCGGCAAGACCCATGACAGCGCCATGATGCTGGCAGACAAGCTCGCCGGCATGGTGCCGATGAAGAATGCTCGTGTGTTTTTGGGTAACAGTGGATCAGACGCTAATGACACGCTGGTCAAGATGATTCGTTATCACGCCACGGCGACCGGCCAGCCGCAACGCACGAAAATCATTGCGCGAGATAAGGGATATCACGGTGTTACGGTGGCGTCGGCCTCGCTGACAGGTATACCCACTAACCACAATCATTTCCAGCTGCCGTTCGATGCCTTGGGCGTTATCCGAACCGGATCCCCCCACTTTTATCGCTCAGCCAATCCGGGTGAGAGCGAAGCGGAATTCGTCGCGCGGCGTGCAAGCGAGCTCGACGAGCAAATTGTTGCTGCCGGCCCAGAGACGGTTGCCGCGATGATTGCAGAGCCGGTGTCAGGGGCGGGTGGTGTACTGATTCCTCCTACGGGCTATTACGAGGCCATTCAGGCAGTTCTGGATAAATACGGTATTGCGCTTTGGGACGACGAAGTCATCTGCGGATTTGGCCGTCTGGGAACGGATTTTGGTGCCAATGCCATGGGGATGCGTCCTGAAATGATGGTGTTTGCAAAGGCGCTTAGTTCGGCGTACGTGCCCGTCAGCGCTGCGGTCGTCAGTGGTGATTTCGTCGAGGCGGTTGAGAGCGCCGCATCGGATATGGGTGTATTCGGTCATGGCTACACCTACAGCGGACATCCGCTGGGTTGTGCAGTCGCCCACAAAGTGCTGGAAATTTATGAGCGGGATAATGTGTTTGAGCACGCAGCACAGGTCGGCGAGCACCTTCAGGAGCGGCTGAGCGCGTTTAGTGATCACCCGCTGGTGGGCGAGGTATCTGGAAAGGGAATGATCGGTGCACTTGAGCTGGTTTCCAATAAGACCACAGCGCAGCCGTTTGAAGGTATGGCTGTGGGCCAGTATTGTGCGAAAGCGGCTGAAGCCGCAGGACTGATTGTTCGGCCATTAGGTGGTAACCGTGTTGCCCTTTGCCCGCCACTGATTCTTCAGCGTGAGCATGTCGATGAACTTATCGATAAATTAACTATTGCCGTTAATGCGACGCTAGATTTTGCCAAGCAAGAGCAATTGCTGAGATAGGTGAGTAAGTCAACGCAGTGAAAGTACTTCATGTCGAAGCAGGGCGTTACCTCTACGGTGGCGCTCAGCAGGTTGTCTGGCTCAATGAGGGGCTTGCCCACAGAGGCGTAGAGAACGTCCTCGTCTGTCCTACAGGTTCCGATATTGCGGCGGCCGTGGCGGGGAAGGCGCGAGTTCACGCTATTAAGATGTCCGGAGATCTTGATGTGGGTTTAGTGAGAAGGCTCATACGAATCCTAAGAGCGGAGAAGCCGGACCTCGTCCATATTCACAGCCGGCGTGGTGCCGATATCTATGGCGGGCTAGCTGCGCGTATCGTGGGGATCCCGGCGATTCTCTCGCGCCGGGTCGATAATAAAGAGTCTTGGCTCCTGTCGCCTTTCAAATATGCGCTCTACGGCCGCGTGATTGTTATTTCAAAGGCAATCGGCAGCGTATTGGTGGCATGCGGGGTTGATGCATCAAAAATTAAAACCGTGCGAAGCGCCGTCAATGCCAATGCTTACAGCACAGAGGTTGATAAAGACTGGTTCGAGTCCGAGTTTTCCCTGCCGAGTAACGCGAAAACGCTTGGGGTTATTGCGCAACTTATCCCGCGAAAAGGCCACAAATATCTACTTAACATCGTGCCTCACTTATTTGATGCGCACCCGCAACTTCAGGTGCTTATCTTTGGTCAAGGTCCGCTCGCGACAGAACTGACGAGTCGTGTCGCTCAGGCCGAGTTTGAAGGGCGAGTGAAAATGGCAGGGTTTCGCGATGATTTGCATCGAATATTTCCCAACCTCTATGCCGTAGTTCATCCCGCTGAGCGCGAAGGTTTAGGGGTGGCGTTATTGCAGGCATCAGCGTCTGGTGTGCCAGTCGTGGCGGCAAGGGCAGGCGGTATCCCTGAGATTATCCTCGATGATGTGAATGGCATCACCTTTGATATAGCCGATGAGGTAGGGCTCTTGAGCGCATTAGACGCCTTACTCGCTGATAAAGCGCTTCGCGACAGGCTCGGCGCCGGTGGCAGCCATCTAGCTCGTTCAGAGTTTTCTCTCGATGCCATGGTTGAGGGGAATTTGAAGGTTTATCAGTCCGTTTTGGACAGCTAAGAGCGTAGTGAACGACTCCGGAGTCCGTGTTTCCGCATGAGGCCCCTGATTTGGTCGTAGCTTAATCCCAGCAATGCAGCCGCTTGCTTTTGGTTGTTGGCTGTTTGGTCTAGCGCCTGCTCCAACCATGACGCTTCCTGTTGCTCGAGTGCTGCTCGCAGATTCCTGGGGAGCTCCGAGTTCAACGCGTTTGTTGGCGGAGTTTCTGGAAGCGGTGATTCAGATATCTCGGTCTGTCCAGGTGGCCAGGGGTTGATAACCAGTTCAGCAATTTGCTCTCCATCTTCACCTTGTCGGTGCAGTGAACGCTCGATGACGTTTCGAAGCTCACGGACGTTGCCTGGCCATTCGTAGCAATATAGTTCGCTTTTAGCGTTAGGCGTAAATCCAGGAAAATGATGCCATCCTGACTCAGCGGCGAAACGAACAGCGAAGTGCTCTGCGAGCAGTGTTATGTCACCGCCTCTCGCATGCAGCGGCGGCATATTCACCACGTCGAATGTGAGCCTATCTAATAGGTCCCATCGAAATTCGCCTTTGGCGGCCATTGCCGGAAGATCCGCATTGGTCGCGGCTACGATACGGACGTCGACTTTAACCGTTTGGCTTCCGCCGATGCGCTCTAATTCACCGTATTCGATGACTCGAAGTAACTTCTCTTGAAGTGCGAGTGGCATCGTACCCAACTCATCAAGGAAGAGGGTCCCCCCGTCAGCGCGCTCAAACCTGCCTTGATGACTTCGGCGAGCGCCCGTAAAGGCACCTGGCTCATAACCAAATAGTTCGCTATCGAGTAGGTTTTCGGGAAGCGACGCGCAGTTCAATTTGATGAAGGGTCCCTGCCACCGGGAAGATAAGAAGTGGAGCCGGTTGGCCGCGATTTCTTTACCGGTACCACGCTCTCCAGTGACCAGGATAGATCGATCAATACCTGCGAGCTTGGAAATGTGATCAAGCGCAGTATTCAGCGCGTGACTCTCTCCAATAACGGTCTGCATCGTTTCCATGCATCAAGTATAGGCAATAAATACTACTAAAAAAGGTTTTTATTACTCCTATAAAGGTAAAAATTACCTTATATATAAGTGAAGTAGCGCTATCGATAATTATAAATCGTACATAGCTCGTTGTTTTTAATAGTTTTTATTGAAGTGGCGCACAAATGGCAATAACGAACCAGGTTTAACAAAACAGTAGGAAAACAGACATGGGTATTTTTTCGAGGCTATCGGACATCGTAAATTCAAATCTGAATGCGATGTGTGACAGCGCAGAAGATCCGGAAAAGATGATTCGTCTGATCATCCAGGAAATGGAGGACACTCTAGTCGAGGTACGATCAGCATCTGCACGCATATTGGCTGATAAAAAGACGCAGGAGCGGCAGTTGCGGTCGATGAAAGCTCAGGCCACGACTTGGGAAGAGAAGGCGAAGTTAGCTTTATCCAGAGATCGTGAGGATCTGGCGAGGGCCGCGCTCCATGAAAAGCGCCGCGTTGAGTCAGAGGCTGCCGCGCTCGAGGGCGAACTGGAGTTGGCTGATGAGCACATCGAGCAGCTGCACCACGAGGTAGCTCAGCTCCAGATGAAGCTTGATGACGCTCGTGCCAAGCGCAAGGCGATCCTGATGCGGGCAGATTCTGTCTCACAGCGCCGTAAAACACAGACCCAGATTCATCGAAACCAACTTGACGATGCATTTGAGCGTTTCGAACGCTTTGAGCGTCGCGTCGATGGAATGGAAGGTGAGCTTGAAGCGATGAACTTGGGTCGAGGCAAGCCAAGCCTCGCTGATGAAATCGACGCCCTGGCTGCGGATGACATGTTGAGCGAGGAGCTCGAGGTACTGAAGCAGTCAATGGAGGTTCAGGGACAGTCTACGGAGCTAAAGACGGGTGGTTAAGAGCTCAGCAATTGTGACGGGCTCAGCCTTAGCTTCTCTATCCGCACCTGGGAGAAAAAAATGAAATACACCATGAGAAAGCTCGCAGTCGGCGTCATGATGGTTTTACTCGCGATGTCTGCCACGGCGGAGGAAGATGAGCTCAAGACCCTGCCGGGTTACGTGAAATTCGAAAGTCTTGACGAAGTCTATGGTGAGCCGAAGGTACGGGTGAATGTCGGGGGATTCCTGCTGAGCCTCATGTCAAAGGCAGCCAAGAATGATCCAGAGGTGGCGGCTGTTCTGGAGGGTCTCGAGGGCGTTCGCATAAATGTCTACTCGACGGAAGGCGCAGGCGCGCCGGCCATAGACGAGCTACAGAATGCGAAAAACCTACTCTTAAATCAGAATTGGGAGCCAATTGTTCAGGTAAACGAGGACGGTGAGAACGCCCAGGTCTTCATCAAGGCCGATCGCGAAGGCGTGCAGGGAGTGACAGTGATGGCAGTTGATGAGGAAGACGCTGTATTCGTAAATATTCTCGGCTTCGTCGATCCCAAACATCTGGGCACGATAATGGATCAGTTCGACGTCGATTTACTTTAGTGCAACCGTTAAAAAATAGGGGTAATTGTATGAATTCTAGAAATACTTTGATGGGTGTAGCGACTAGTCTGATGTCGGTGGGTCTCATCGCTACCGCGCCAAGTGCGTGGGCTGCAGACAGGGTCTTCGACTTGGATGAATTTACCGGGGTTGCGGCGGCGCAAGGACTCGATGTTGAGGTTGTCGTGGGTGAGCAGTTTCTGGTGACCGCGACTTCGGAGAGTGCAGAGCAGCTTGGGAATTTAAAGATTCGTGTTAAAGACGATGTACTGATGGTTGGAAGGGAATATCGCTCGGGTGGTTTTTGGGATTGGTGGAAGCACTCTGCGGATGTGTCGGTGATGGTTCAAATGCCAAGCGTGAGCGTTTTGAAGGCTAGCTCAGGTGCTGAGCTGTTTGTTGAAGGGGTGGATTGCGAAATACTCTCTATAGACGCATCCAGTGGCAGTGATATCGAGGTTGTCGGATTCTGCGACACCGCAACGATTGATGCCTCGAGTGGCTCGGGCATCGATTTGAGGCGTTTACAACTTAAAACTGCCACTGCCGATGCTTCGAGTGGTGCCGATATCAATCTCAATGTGACTGACGCTTTTTACGGCGATGCCTCGAGCGGTGCTGACATTGACGTCTACGGTCAGCCCGCTGTCGCTGAATCCGATACCTCATCAGGTGCCGATATCGATTTCAGAGGCGCTGAATGAAGCGGTTATCGATAGCTAATCGATCAAGGATGTTGTGGCCACTGCTATTGGGCATCCTGGTCCTCCCCGGTTGTATCAGTGTGAGCAGCTCGGACCATCTCGAGGTCAGCGATTTCGTATTTTGTGTCAATAAAATGCAAGAGGGAGGCAAGGCTCCCGATGAGGCCGCAATATTTTGTGCTGAGCAGATGGGTGCGTCTAATCAAAAAGAAGCAAAGCAAGTAAGTGCTAATCAGTAATTAAGGAGGTTATTGTGTCAGAAGGAATGTTAGCGATCTCAACGGGTCATGTAGGCATTTTAGCGGTGGCCTTTATTATATACGTCGTGGTGAGCGCGCGACGCATTAGTGCTGAAAGGCGTTTGGATGCGCTAGTACAGATTTCTCGGATTGCTGGCGATGCGGTAGGCAGCGAGGAAATACGACATGCTCTCGGAGCAGATGCTGATTCCCAACGATTCAGTCGCTGGGGTGTCGTGCTTGCCGTGTTCGCTATTGGGCCAATCGCCATTGGCTTGTTCAGCGAGATATCATGGTTACTGTCAGGTGGCTTGTTCATTGAGACGCTAGGGTGGGGCTTTATCATTGCTGGGAAAATATACCCCGGCAATCAGCGCGTTGCAGACAGCCCATAAGCTATTGAATTTAGCGATTCAGATGCTTTTTTGGAGAAGTTAGTGAATTTTTTAGAATTTATGTTTGTACCGATGATCCTGCTGATCACGGTAGTGGTTCCGATCTGGATTACCTTGCACTACCGCAGCTTGAATAACTCAAGTAGAGCGCTCAGTGACGATGATCGACAGAGCCTCGATGAGATGCTCGAAGCGGTGGATCGCATGACGGATCGCATCACTAATTTAGAAGCCATCTTGGATGCTGACCATCCCAACTGGCGGAACGAGAAGGAAGACAATCGATGAGTTATAGAGACCGACATCGCTATCGCAGTTTTGACCGGCGTCGCAGGCATGGTTGGGGAATAGGGCTGTATCGAAATCCGTCTGACGGATGGTTTGGTGGTGTATGTGCTGGGCTTGCTGAGTACTGGGAAGTGCCTGCCTGGGTGATTCGTCTATCCGTTTTCGCACTGTTTCTCTTCACGGGAACTTTCGTCTTTTGGCTCTATATCGCGGCGTGGGTGCTCATCAGTAAACGTTCCTCTCGATGGGGTGGTGAGATTTACGAAGGAGAGGTCATTCGATGAGTCGTAAAGACCACAATCGGTATCGCAGTTTTGACCAAGGCCGTAAAAACGGCTGGGGAATAGGGCTCTATCGGCATCCTTCGGATGGGTGGTTTGGCGGGGTCTGTGCCGGGCTTGCTGAGTACTGGGAAGTGCCGACCTGGGTCACTCGTCTCTCGGCATTTGCGCTCTTTCTATTCACAGGATCCATCATTTTTTGGTTCTACATTGCGGCGTGGATACTGATTAGCAAACGTTCCTCTCGGTGGGGTGGTGAGATCTATGAAGGGGACGTCATCAAGGATTACGATGAAGACCGTCATGAATATCGCCGACGCTCCGCTTTCCGATATTCTGAGGCACCCTCGGCACGCATGGCAAAGGCGCACGATCGTGTGAGGGAGGCAGAGAGAAAGATCGCAGCAATGGAACGTTATGTGACTTCGAGCCGATACGACTTAGACAAGGAGTTCTCCAAGCTCTAACGCTCTGGAACTTTGTTGCCGGCAGACCATAGGTAAGGATAAATGGAAGTGTTTGGAATCTTGGGGTTTGTATTTGGACTTGTAGCGTTTGTTCGCTTGGAGAAGCTTACTAAGACGCTCAAAGAGAAAAATATTCTCGAGTCAGACTACAAGGAAGAGTAGATCTTACTGGTTGGTCAGTTCGTTGTCGCGAGAGCCCAGCAGGTGCTGACCCGGATAGCGACCCTCCACCTGCGCACCATCTACCACCACGGGTCGTCCAGCCACTAGTACGTGCGAAATGCCGATCGACGGCTGGTAAGGGTCACCGTACTGCGCGCGTGCGGCTATGGTCTCAGGATCAAAAATGACAAGGTCTGCATCGGCGCCCCGTTGGATGCGTCCTTTCTTCTCAAATGCACTGGAGGCTTGTGACAGCCACTGCGCCGGTAGCAGCGTTATACGCCGTAAGCCATCCATGAGGGGCATCACCTCCAGATCTCTCACATAGCGCCCCAAAAAGTGTGCGTAGGTACCAGCGATATTGGGGTTGGTTTTCACCTCGAGGTCAAAAGCGGGAAGTGCATCGGTCGATACCATCATGCCCGGCCACTTGAGCGCTTCGAGCAACCATTCTTCCTTGACGTAGTGATGGTTGATCGAGCTGGTGGGAAACTCTCGCTGATAGCGAAGAAAACGCTCTTCATCGAGCCACTCGCCCGTTGGCACCCACTGAACATCCTCATAATCGATATCAAAGATGGTACGCCAGTCGCGGTTCACAAAAACATCCGCAGCGATCGATGTACCTCCCGCAAGGTAGGACAGCGTTTCAGTAGTAATGCGCGCACCACGCGCATTAGCGGCATCGATCTTCGAAAGCCAGATACCAATCCCGCCCATGGCTGAGTGGGTAATATGGCAAATCATGGTGGCAACCTTGTGTGCCTCCGCGAGTGCAATGACCTCGTCTAGTCCCGTTGGATCGCCGGGCATGCCCCGGCGTACATGGACATACACCGGAGTATCGTACTCCGCAGCGGTCTCGAAGATCATGCTGAGCTCGCTCTCGGTGACGGCTTCGGTCATGTAATCAAGCAAGACGCCAATGCCCAGGCCGCCAAGTTCTAGACCGTTACGGAGATGCTTACGCATTTCGTTAACCTGAGCGGGGGTCGCCGTTTGGCTCCACATGCTCCCGCCGAGTGAAATGAAGCCGTCTTCGCTAAAAAAGTAGCCTTGTGTTGAGTTATCCATCACTAGACCGCGAATGGCGAAGTGACCCACTGATGAGCCGTAGTGCAGTTGTGCTCCCGCCTTGTATTGGTAGCCGTAGTCAGTCGGCGGATAAGATCCGGCTTCGAGGTCGAGTTGTGTTGTGATTCCGTCAAGCACACTGAGGTGCTCGCCCAGCCGCGTTGGCGTATGGGAGTGGATATCGATAAAACCGGGTGAAACGACCAGCCCCGTGGCATCGATGTGGCGATTACCCTTTAGTCGGTCTGTTGATATGCGAGCTATTTTCCCCTGTCGAATTCCAATATTGGCGATGGCATCGTAATTTGTCTCGGGGTCCATGACCCGACCACCCGCGATGACCGTATCGAATACCTCTGAAGTGATTGTTCTTGCCTGAGGAGCGAAGGGGACAAGCGCGAAAGTGAGTGCAACAGTGTAAGTCTGAATGGTTTTTCTGATGGCCATTATTTATTCTCTCAGCGCTTCGTGTTTTGTGTCGGTCCGTGCATGCTCACTGCGCGATCATAGCCACTCTCTTGTTGTTTGTCTTGGAGCCATATCTTGCAGACATTAACTGATTTCTCCGATGCCTCAGACTCCGCCGAGCACATCGTATTCTTGCATGCGAACGGTTTCCCGCCGGACACTTACGCGTCCTTTCTCAGCGCTATTAGCTCTCTGGGACGAGTTTCCACAATGGAACATCGGCCCTTGTGGACTAAGGAAGCACCCAAGTTTTTAGATTGGGGCGTGTACGCTGACGATGCGATAAAAACGCTGGAACGAGAAGCGACGGGTCCAGTTTGGCTGGTGGGACACTCGATGGGCGGAGCGATTAGCTTACTTATCGCTAGAAAAGCACCTCATCTCGTCAAGGGAGTGGTGGGCTTGGATCCTGTCACTATTAACTCTCGTTTCCTCGCTTTCTCACGTTTGGCGTTTCGTCTCTGGCCAGACAAACCCAAGATGATACGAGGCGCATTGGGGCGACCGCATCGGTTTGACAGTCATCATGCGGCATTCGAGTTCTATCGAACGAAGCGCGCATTTTCAGGCATCGCGGACAAGGAGTTGATGGACTATGTTCTCGCGGCTCATGCACCATCGGAGAGTGGTGTGGATCTTAGATATTCTGGTGCTTGGGAAGCGTGTGTCTACCGCTCCCCACCCAATCTATGGAGATGCTTTGATCGCGTTCATAAGCCTATTCACATCTTGGGAGGAGAGCAGTCTTACGTGATTGTTCCCAGTGTGGCAGAACGCCTTAAACAACTTAAAAACGTGAAATTCGATTCAATTGATGCAGGTCATTTGATGCCCATTGAGAAGCCTCAAGAGACCGCCTATTTCGTCACAGAGTGTATTTCTGGCTACGAAACATAAACCTCACCCCTCGCTCCTGTTAAGATCTACTTATACGGGCACTTGAACTACTTAATCATGATTAATCCGATTGAAGGGCGATTGGCAGATCTCGATGAGCGGCTTTTTATGCCGCGAGAGTTGAGCTGGCTATCGTTTAATGCTCGGGTGTTACAGGAAGCCGCCAATGAGTCGGTACCAGTGATTCAGCGTCTTCGATACTTGGGTATTTTCTCTAGCAATCTCGATGAATTCTTCCGCGTGCGTGTCGCCGAGATAAGACGTCTGATTACCGTCTCTACCGGTGGTAAACGGCAGCG
>DPGN01000029.1:0-5332 GCA_003523185.1 Halieaceae bacterium | reverse complement strand
TTCGACAAAACGCAATCGAAGGTAATGGCCGAGCTTAAAAAGCGACACATCTATATCATCGATGAGACCCAATTGAGTCGCGCTCAGTTAGCCTATGTCGAAGAGTACTTCACCAAGCACGTACTTCCCTCGTTAGAACCTATTTTGCTCACCGACGAATTGGCCATTCCCGCACTGGCCGATGAATCGCTCTACTTGGCAGTCGACGTGAAGACTACTGAGGGAAATCAATATGCGGTCCTGGAGGTGCCTTCGGATGTGGTGGGACGATTTGTTTCCATCCCAAGAGGGCGAGATGCGCAGGGTAAAGTCTTTATTCTGCTCGATGACGTAATTCGTGCTTGTCTGCCTCGTGTATTCCGTGGGGTATTCAACATAGAGTCGGCGAGTGCCTATTGCTTCAAGTTCTCGCGTGATGCCGAGTTGGAAATCGAGACATCGATTAACGAAAGTCTCATTGAGAAAATGGCGTCGAGCCTGAAGCAGCGTCGCAAGGCGGATGCGGTTCGCTTTGTTTACGATGCAACTATGCCAGAGATGTTGCTCGAGCAGCTACGAAAGCGACTTGGGTTTGGTCGTTATGACAGCCTGATTCCGGGCGGGCGATATCACAACTCAAAGGACTACATTGGTTTTCCCAATGCAGGACCGAAGTATCTGGAATTCAAGCCTCTGCCACCCATTCGAATCGCTGAGCTTGATCAGGCTGACAACATTTTTAATGCGCTTCGACACAAAGATTACCTGCTGTATTACCCCTATCACCCATTCGATTACGTTGTCGACATACTCAAGACCGCGGCCATCGACCCTACAGTCACTGCGATCAAGGTCTGTCTGTACCGCGTGGCCTCCAACTCCCAGATCGTTGATGCGTTAATCAACGCACAGTACAACGGAAAACGTGTGCGAGTAGTGGTGGAGCTAGCCGCCCGTTTCGATGAGCAGGCCAACATTGCGTGGTCGGAGCGTCTGACTGAGGCCGGCATTGAGGTCATTTTTGGCATTCCAGGCTTGAAGGTTCACAGCAAATTATTCCTCATTGATCGCATGGAAAATGGTCAGTTGGTGAGATACAGCCACGTGGGCACCGGCAACTTCAATGAGAAGACGGCTAGGTTATACACCGACTTCACCCTCCTCACTGCAGACCCGGAAATTTGTGAGGACGTGAGCGAGGTCTTCGAGTTTCTGAAGTACAACTATCGGCGGCCAGACTACAAGCACTTACTGGTGTCTCCACACACGTCACGAAGCGGCATCATGCGGCTTATCGATGAGGAGATAGCCAATGCCCGGCAAGGTTTCCGGGCGCAGTTATTTTTTAAATGTAACAACCTGGTAGATCGTCAGTTAACGCTCAAGCTCTATGAAGCTAGCCAAGCCGGTGTCGAGGTGAAGCTGATTGTCCGTGGGATGTGCTCACTACTGCCTGGCGTCAGCGGTATTTCCGAAAATATTAAGGCCATCAGCATCATAGACCGTTTCCTTGAGCACCCCCGAGTGTATGTGGCTCATAACCGTGGCGAGCCAAAATACTACATTGCCTCGGCGGACTTGATGACCAGAAACATTGACTACCGAGTTGAGGTAATTTGCCCAGTCAAGGACGCGGCTGCGCAGCGAACGTTGCAAGATATTCTTGACCAGCAATGGAACGACAACTGTAAGGCTCGGGTGATTGACGCTTATCAATCGAACAATATGGTTACATCGGAGGGCAAAGCCACGCTCGTTCGCTCACAAGAAACGATTCACCGCTATCTTGAGACGGGTAAGCTGCCGCGTATGCCAAAGTCATCCATGCGCAAGCCGTCTATTCGGCGGCGGCGAGGTAAGTCGTAAGGTATTGCCCGGTTTCCGAGGGAGCTAACGTAGGTCGTCGGTACGAACGTTGAAGAAAGGTCTCGTAACCCCATCGTTTTCCAGCATCAGAAACTCGCTTCCGTCAGGGTTGGAAAGCACCACTTCGATTGGCTGAAATAACGGTCGGCGCACGAACTTAACAAACCAGCCGAACTGCTGCTTTTGGTTGAGCGCGATTTTCTGCTCGTTAGTAATCAGACTGAAAAAATCGTCAGGAATAGGAGGCATGCGCATGCGGCGTTCCGCTACGCTCTGCGACTGTGCATTGTTGATAGGCTCAACGGCGCTCATATCGACCTCTTTTCCTCACTCTGACGAAGAGAATAGCAACTTTGCATGCTCGGCCAATACGACTGCTATTCAAATCGTGAGCCACGTCACAAATTTGACGCTAGGGCTAGCGCGCGTTGCTACATTAGCCAGGTATTCACGGCGCCTTGATTCGTCAGAACGAGTTGCTGAGCTCTTGGATCCTCAAGCAATGGACCTGTATTGACGTTCAAGAGTTGCAGTAGATAGGGCGCGAGTTTAGCTCTAACCGGGAGTTCAAGACGGCCTTCAATCATGTTGTAGTCGTGAGCGATGACTTCCTGTTGTTCCAGCGACAGCCGTGAGTCTGGCTCAATCTTCAAAGTCACAATCTGCTGCCAATCCTCATCCTGATCTGCGAGACGAGGACTCTCGTCCATCAGGTCAGCTTCGCCGCGGAATCGACTCAGTACGAAGTCTCTGAAGTCTTGGTTTTTTTCACACCATGCCCGCACGTGCCAGCGATAACCCGTCCACACCAAGGTGTGTGGTGCGATGATTCTGCCTTCTCGGTCAGGGTTATTGAGCGAAACGTAATCGACATCAATGCGGCGATGTTCTGTCATGGCTTGGATGATCGGCCTCAGGAGCTCTGCTGGTAGTTCGCGCGACGGCGCATTGACCACTTCTACACTGGCAGCGGCTACCGGAAGGTGACCGAGAATCCTCTGAACATCGCTTTGTTGCGCTGCAAGTTGCAAGTACTCGGAGGCGAGTCCGCGCGTCAAAATTGGAGCGAAGTCCTCGGAAGGTGAGTAGTGTTTTGCGACCGCATCGTAGACAAGATCACCACAGTTGAGTGCGCGTCGATAGTTGCTCAGGTCTTTATTGGCTTGTTGGCGACCAATGCCAAAGGTGTCGCATAACTTTCGCGTGGTAAGCCGACCCTCCCATAGCGAGATAAGCTCGATATAGCGGTAGCGGAGCAATTGCTCCCAGCGCTGGTTAGTTTGATCGGTTAGGTGAGTCTCGGACATGGCCCTACGTTAAAGGCTCGCGAGTATCTCCTCAATATGCTGAACCGTCGTTCGTGGATTGACGATGCAAAAACGCAGCACTGTCTCGCCGTTGTGCTTTGTGGGCGTGACGAACGACTGACCGGTCTCGAGTTGATGATCACTCCATTTTGCATAGTCTTCGGAGTGCCAACCTTTTCTTCGGAACACACAAATCGATAGGTTTTGCTCTGTAACCAGCTCAAGATCGGGGTGTCGCTCAATCCGCACGGCGGCCTCTTTTGCGACAGCCAGCGTCTGCTCAACCGCATCGGCATAAGCTTCCGTTCCATGCGTGGCAAGGCTGAACCACAGTGGTAGACCTCGTGCTCGCCTGGAGAGGTGGTGTGCGTAGTCGGAGACATTCCAGACTCCGTCATAGACGACCTCAAGGTAGGCCCCTTGTTGCTGGTGTGCCTCGCGGGCCAATCTTGGGTTCTGATAAATCAAAGCGCAGCAGTCAAAGGGCGCGAATAGCCATTTGTGTGGGTCTACGATGAAGCTGTGCGCCAGTTCAATGCCATTGAACGCCTCCCGAACGCTCGGTGCAGCGAGACCTGCGCCACCATAGGCACCATCGACATGCATCCAAACGTCGTGTTTATGGCTAACGTTGCCAATACCCTGCATATCGTCAATGACGCCAAGGTTTGTGGTGCCAGCCGTGCAGGCCACGGCAAACAGGCGTTTACGGTCTATATCTGACAGCCCTGCAATGGCCTGCTCAACATCCTGTCCAGTCAGTCGATCGCCGCCCACTTCGAGAAGATCGACGTCCATCACATAGGTGGCCTGCTTGATGGACGCATGCGCGCCCTTAGATGAGATGACGAGGCCGCGCAATGGCTCTAATTCCGGCCTGCCGCGTCGCCATTGGTGTCTTGCAGCAACCAGCGCCGATAGGTTTCCCGCGGTTCCACCACTAACAAAAGCACCTCCTGCGTTTGGACCGAAACCTGCTAAGTCAGCTATCCATCGCAGGGCTTGATTCTCGGCGTAGGTTGCACCTGCACTCTCCAGCCATGAACTACCGCAAATACTGGAGGCGCCCACAATCAGGTCAAAAAGGGTGGAGGCTTCAGTGGGTGCAGCCGGCACAAACGCTAGGAATTTTGGATGGTCAGTGGAAATGCAGGCAGGTGCGAGGACATCAGTAAACAGCCTTAGCGCCTCGAGACCACCCAAACCTTTATCGGTGATGGTTTGGCCGGCCATCGCAGTCAACTGCTCGGGTGTCATGGGGGCGTCGATTTCGGGAGGATCCATACGCATGCGTTCGACGCTGTAGCGAACGATAGCTTGCTGCAGTACTTCCATATCCTTCGTGATTTCGTGCACGGCATTGCCCCCATAAACCTGTAAGCCGGAAGCTTAACAATGCGACGGGGTCGATCGAATACCCTTGTAGGTTTAATTTTACGAATTAGGCCGTGTAGTGACGAAATCGGTGGATGAGGGCGCTTCCCAAGAGCGCGCCCACTGAGCAAAGCAGCATGAGCGCCACCGGCTCTAGGAGTCTTCCTGCGTACAAGAGGCCTGCAATAGCTCCAACCGTTGCGGAGCTTAGCGAATGCACGCAACCATAGACGGCGGAGGCAGCACCCGCTTTATGCGGGTAGAGAGAGACGGCGCCCATTGAGGCGTTGGCTGAAATCAGACCGATGCCAAAGAAAAATAGGATGGAGAGGATGGCAAATCCGACCGTGGACGAGGGCAGATAAAGCGTTAGAAAGAGCACTAGTGCGTTGGCGCCCAAACAAACAAATGTGCCTCGATGGAGGGTTTTATCCTGCCCCCACTTCATGACCAATCGAGAGCTAAGCAGGCTGCCAATAACAAACCCAATCACAGTCATGGCAAAGGCGAGGCCAAAGTATTCTGTTGGGACCTGAAAGACATCTTTAAGGAAAAACGAGACCGTCGATAGGTAGATGAATAGGCCACAAAATGAGAGGGTCCCAGCAATTTGGTAGCCCAAGAACTTGGGGTTTTTAAGGCAGTCCCTAAAAGAGATCGCAATATCTCTCAGGGTAAGCTTGCCCTTGCTGTCACCGCGCGGCCCGCTGCTCTCCGATTGGAGCGACGACAAGCCGAGGTAAACGAGCACGGCGAAAACGGATTGGGCGACAAAGGTAAAGCGCCAACCAAACTCGACTGTGATG
>DPGN01000070.1:26157-26981 GCA_003523185.1 Halieaceae bacterium | reverse complement strand
GCATCTGGAATCTCAAAGTCATTCACGCCAATCGACGATCCCGACTTAGTTGAGTACTCGTAGCCGGTGTACATCAGCTGGTCAGCAAAAATACAGGTTTGCTTCAGACCAACGGCTCGGTAGCACTTGTTGATGACTTTGGAAATCGCCTTCTTCACCATTGCACGGTTAATCAGATCGTAAGACAGACCCTCAGGCACAATATTCCACAACAGGGCACGTCCGACAGTTGTCTCAACAATACGTGTTCTGGCCTGCGCGGCTTCACCGTACTCGATGACCTCTTCGTGGATACGCACCTTTACGCGCGCTTGGAGGTGAACGGCACCACTGGCATAGGCACGCGATACTTCTTTCGTATCAGCAAAGACCATCCCTTCGCCTTTCGCATTAATGCGCTCACGGGTCATATAGTACAAGCCCAATACGACATCCTGCGAAGGAACGATGATGGGGTCACCTGATGCTGGCGACAGAATGTTGTTTGTCGACATCATCAAAGCACGCGCTTCGAGCTGTGCTTCAAGCGTCAGCGGCACGTGAACCGCCATCTGGTCTCCGTCGAAGTCAGCGTTGTACGCTGCACATACGAGCGGGTGAAGCTGAATCGCCTTACCTTCAATGAGCACAGGTTCGAACGCCTGAATACCCAGACGGTGGAGCGTTGGTGCTCGGTTGAGAAGAACCGGGTGCTCGCGAATCACTTCGGCCAGGATATCCCAGACCTCAGGTGGCTCACGCTCAACCATTTTCTTGGCCGCTTTGATGGTGCTGGCCAAACCGCGATGTTCGAGTTTGCCAAAGATAAATGGCTTGAATAACTC
>DPGN01000070.1:17365-25976 GCA_003523185.1 Halieaceae bacterium | reverse complement strand
AGCAGGTTCTGACGGAAACGACCCTGCTTACCTTTAATCATGTCAGCAAGCGACTTCAGTGGACGCTTGTTCGATCCGGTAATAGCTCGTCCGCGTCGACCGTTGTCGAGCAGTGCATCGACCGACTCTTGGAGCATACGCTTTTCGTTACGCACGATGATATCGGGCGCGTTCAAGTCGAGCAGACGCTTGAGTCGGTTGTTTCGGTTGATCACGCGTCGATACAGATCGTTGAGATCCGACGTCGCAAATCGACCACCATCCAGAGGAACCAGAGGACGAAGATCAGGTGGAAGCACAGGTAGTGCATTCAACACCATCCACTCGGGACGGTTACCTGACTTGTCAAAAGCTTCCATCAACTTGAGTCGCTTGGACAGCTTCTTGATCTTGGTCTCTGAGTTGGTCTGCGGAATTTCCTCACGCAAGCGCTCGATTTCCCCTTTCAGGTCCAACTGAATCATCAGCTGCTGAATCGCTTCGGCACCCATTTTGGCAGTGAATTCGTCGCCGAACTCTTCCATTGCCTCAAAGTACTGCTCGTCATTCAGCAACTGACCATGATCCAAGCTCGAAAGACCGGGATCGGTAACCACATACGATTCAAAGTAGAGGATGCGCTCAATATCCCGCAGCGTCATGTCCAGTAACAGGCCAATACGAGAGGGCAGTGACTTAAGGAACCAGATGTGCGCAACAGGGCTCGCTAGCTCGATGTGGCCCATGCGCTCACGACGCACCTTGGCAAGTGCAACTTCAACACCACACTTTTCACAGATCACACCGCGGTGCTTTAGGCGCTTGTACTTACCACAAAGGCACTCGTAGTCCTTCACTGGGCCAAAAATCTTGGCGCAAAATAGACCATCGCGCTCAGGCTTGAACGTACGGTAGTTGATGGTCTCAGGCTTCTTAACTTCGCCGTACGACCAAGAACGAATCATCTCTGGTGAGGCGAGGCCAATACGGATCGCATCGAAATCTTCAGACTTCTCGCGGTTCAATAGGTTTAGCAAATCTTTCACGTAGTCTCTCCCCTCAGAAGCCTGATGACTCGGACTCGAGATCGATATCGATACCGAGCGAGCGGATTTCTTTGATCAATACATTGAAGGACTCGGGCATACCCGGATCCATGCTGTGATCACCATCGACGATGTTCTTGTACATCTTCGTACGACCTGCAACGTCATCCGACTTCACAGTCAACATCTCCTGCAACGTGTGCGCGGCACCATAAGCTTCGAGGGCCCACACTTCCATCTCACCGAAGCGCTGACCACCGAACTGCGCCTTACCACCCAGCGGCTGCTGAGTAACCAGGCTGTACGAGCCGGTTGATCGTGCGTGCATCTTGTCATCAACCAAGTGGTTGAGTTTCAACATGTACATGTAACCAACGGTCACGGGGCGATCAAACGCATCTCCCGTTCGACCGTCGTGAAGCGCCAACTGGCCGCTGTCTGGCAAGTCAGCCATACGCAACAGCGCCTTGATGCTCTCCTCGCTCGCACCATCGAATACAGGCGTCGCCATTGGCACGCCAGCACGGAGGTTTTGAGCCATCGCCAGCAATTCGTCATCCGACAGACTATCAATGTCCGCATCCCGACGACTGTCACTGGTGTGCGCGTAGATCTCTTTGAGGAACTCACGCAGCTTGGCCACTTTGACCTGCTGATCGAGCATCTCGTTGATCTTCACACCGAGACCACGTGCTGCCATGCCGAGGTGGGTTTCGAGAATCTGCCCCACGTTCATTCGCGACGGCACGCCCAATGGGTTGAGGACGATATCGATTGGCTCACCGTTCTCGTCGTAGGGCATGTCCTCGACAGGCATGATGACCGAGATCACACCCTTGTTACCGTGACGTCCCGCCATTTTATCACCCGGCTGGATACGTCGCTTAACGGCGAGGTAAACCTTAACGATCTTAAGCACGCCAGGTGCTAGATCATCACCGCTTTGCAGCTTCTCTTTCTTCGCTTCAAAGCGTTCTTCCAGCAACTGATTTTGCTCTTCGAGCAAACGCTGCGCAGATGCCAACTGATTGTTGAGTTCTGAATCAGAGAACTTGAGCTTGAACCACTGCTCACGATCAAGGCCTGCCAGTACGTCCGCATCGATCTTGGTACCCTTTGAGAGACCTCCACCTGAAACGGTGGTCTGGCCATTTAACAAGCCCGAGAGGCGCGCAAACGTTGCTTCCTCATAAATGCGGAGCTCTTCTTTGAGATCCTTGCGGTAGTCAGCGAGCTGAGATGCTTCAATCTGCTTCGCTCGTGCGTCTTTCTCAAGACCGTCGCGCGTAAACACCTGAACGTCGATGACCGTGCCTTTGTAGCTCGAAGGCACACGCAACGACGTATCTTTCACGTCAGAGGCCTTCTCGCCGAAGATCGCACGCAACAGCTTCTCTTCTGGTGTCAGCTGAGTCTCACCCTTCGGTGTCACCTTACCAACCAGAATATCGCCAGCATCCACCTCAGCACCGATGTAGACGATGCCTGACTCATCGAGTTTGCTCAGTGCACCTTCACCCACATTCGGGATATCTGCAGAAATTTCTTCAGCACCCAACTTGGTATCGCGAGCAATACAGGTCAGTTCCTGAATGTGGATAGTCGTCAGACGATCCTCTTCAACAACGCGCTCGGAAACAAGGATTGAGTCCTCGAAGTTATAGCCGTTCCATGGCATGAATGCGATACGCATATTCTGTCCAAGTGCCAGCTCGCCGAGATCAACCGACGGTCCGTCAGCAAGGATGTCGCCGCGGGCAACCGTGTCGCCGGGGCTCACGATCGGACGCTGATTCACGCACGTGTTCTGGTTGGAACGCTTGTACTTCGTCAGGTTGTAAATATCGACCGGTGACTCGTCCTGACCCACTTCTGCGGGGTTCACGCGAACAACGATGCGTGACGCATCTACCGAGTCGACCACACCACCGCGCAACGCAACCTCACAGACACCAGAGTCACGTGCTACGTAGCGCTCCATACCGGTACCAACCAATGGCGCCTGAGCCTTGAGTGTTGGCACTGCCTGACGTTGCATGTTTGAACCCATTAGGGCGCGGTTCGCATCGTCGTGCTCGAGGAACGGAATCAATGCCGCTGCAATCGATACAACCTGCTTTGGCGATACGTCCATGAAGTCCACTTCGGAGGCAGGCTTCACGGTGAATTCGTTCATGTGACGAACGTTAATCAACTCATCCACAAATCGATTACCATCGTCCAGCGTGGCTGATGCCTGTGCAATGACATGGTTTGCTTCGTTGATCGCTGACAGATACTCAATCTCATCTGATACAACGCCATCGATCACCTTACGATAAGGAGACTCGAGGAAGCCGTACTCATTGGTTCGCGCATACGCCGCCAACGAGTTGATCAAACCAATGTTTGGACCTTCGGGCGTTTCAATCGGACATACACGACCGTAGTGAGTCGGGTGCACGTCTCGCACCTCGAAGCCCGCGCGCTCTCGAGTCAGGCCACCTGGGCCTAAAGCTGATACCCGACGCTTGTGCGTCACTTCTGATAGCGGGTTGTTTTGGTCCATAAACTGAGACAGCTGGCTGGATCCGAAGAACTCTTTTACCGCAGCCGATACAGGCTTGGCATTAATCAGGTCTTGCGGCATCAAGCCCTCGCTCTCTGCCATGGACAGCCGCTCTTTCACAGCGCGCTCAACACGGACAAGACCGACGCGGAACTGGTTTTCCGCCATCTCGCCCACTGAGCGAATGCGACGGTTACCCAGGTGGTCGATGTCATCGACGACACCCTTACCGTTTCGGATATCCACCAGCGCGGTCAGCACAGCTACGATGTCTTCTTTATCAAGCGTGCCACTGCCAGTGACCTCATCACGACCCAAGCGACGGTTGAACTTCATTCGTCCAACGCCAGATAAGTCGTAACGGTCTGCCGAGAAGAACAGGTTCTGGAAAAGGTTCTCAGCCGACTCCTTCGTGGGCGGCTCGCCAGGGCGCATCATGCGATAGATTTCAACCAGCGCTTCGAGCTCAGTCCGCGTGCTGTCACCGGCCAACGTATCGGAGATAAACGGACCACAATCGATCTCATTGGTGTAGATCGTTTCGATGGTCTCGATGCCTTTCTCCCGCAGGCCGTTCAGCACTTCTTCGGTCAGCTCGCCGTTGCACTCGAGCAGGACTTCGCCACTGGCAGTATCAACAACCGCCTTCGCAACGCGTCGCCCCACGAGGTACTCATCAGGTACCGCTAAGAAATCAACGCCTGCATCTTCTAACTGACGGATATGGCGCGCTGTAATACGACGACCGCGCTCTACAAGCACCGTATCACCCCCCATAATATCAAAGGCAGCCATATCACCCTGAAGGCGCCTGGGCACCAGAGTCATGGTCGCTAAGTGCTCGTCGTTTAGCTGGAAAGTAGTGGTCTCATAGAACATCTCGAGGATGTCCTCTGACTCGTAACCAAGGGCGCGCAACAAGACGGTCGCAGGCAACTTCCGACGGCGGTCAATTCGTGCAAATACCTGGTCCTTGGGATCGAACTCGAAGTCCAGCCATGAGCCACGGTAAGGAATGATACGCGCGCTATAAAGTAGCTTGCCGCTTGAGTGAGTTTTACCTCGATCATGATCGAAGAACACACCGGGTGAGCGGTGAAGCTGAGAGACGATAACGCGCTCGGTACCATTGATGACGAAGGTACCGTTGTCGGTCATGAGCGGAATCTCGCCCATGTAAACGTCCTGCTCTTTGATGTCCTTAATGGACTTCGAGCTCGCCTCTTTGTCGTAAATAATGAGGCGGACCTTGACGCGGAGTGCGCAGGCATAAGTGGTGCCACGCAATACACATTCGTCAACGTCAAATACGGGGGTGCCCAGAGAGTAATCCACGTACTCCAAAGCCGCGCTTCCACTGTAACTGACAATGGGAAAAACGGACCGGAACGCTGCGTGCAGACCGTAGTCGCCGCGCTCATCTACCGGGGTGTCAGACTGAGTGAACTTCCGGTAGGAATCCAGCTGGATGGCCAGCAGGTAGGGGATATCCATCACCTTCGGCATGGAGCCAAAATCTTTACGAAGGCGCTTCTTCTCTGTAAACGAGTAAGTCATTGATACTCCTCAACGAATCTCATCGGCCGAGACCGACACTAATGGCTTAACGCCATAAAGAACCGGCTACTTGAACCGGGAAAAGGCCGGTGCGCAGTGCGCACCAGCCCGGACCTGCAAATCTGCAATCCTAGACGGATCACTTAAGCTCGACTGAACCGCCAGCTTCTTCGATTTGCGACTTGATGTCCTCAGCGTCTTCTTTGCTAACGCCCTCTTTGATGGGTGATGGCGCACCATCAACCAGGCCTTTCGCCTCTTTGAGGCCAAGACCAGTGATCGCGCGTACCGCCTTGATCACGTTAACTTTCTTATCACCTGCTGAAGCGAGGATGACGTCGAATTCAGTCTGCTCAGCTGCTGCTGCGCCACCTGCATCGCCACCCGCTGCTGGCGCTGCGACTGCAACGGCTGCTGCGGCTGATACGCCAAACTTCTCTTCCATCGCTTCAACCAACGCAACGATATCCATTACGCTCATTTCTGCGATTGCATCAAGGATTTCTTCCTTTGAAATTGCCATGTTTATCTCTCCTAAAATGTGTAGTCGAGCACTCGCTTACGCGGACTGCTCTTTCTGATCACGAACCGCCGCCAATGTACGAACGAGCTTGCTTGGTACTTCATTAATAGTACGAACAAGCTTGCCGACAGGCGCCTGCATAACGCTCATCAACGATGCGAGTGCTTGCTCTCGAGTTGGCAGTTTCGCCAACACGTCGAGCTGATCTGCACCCAGCAACTTACCGCTGACAGACAATGCTTTGACTTCGAAATCGCTGTTTTCCTTAGCGAAATCTTTGAACAACCGTGCCGCTGCACCGGGATCTTCCATTGAAAATCCAAAGATGGACGGACCTACTAATGTGTCGGTGACACATTCGTAGTCAGTACCTTCCAATGCACGCTTAGCGAGAGTGTTGCGAACAACACGCAAACTAATTTGATTCTCGCGAGCGGTGGCGCGGAGAGCCGTCATGTCATTCGATGCCACGCCTCGGGCGTCAGCAATAACGAGTGACAAAGCACTGGCCGCTGTCTCGTTGACTTCAGCGACGATCGCTTTCTTCTCTTCGAGTCCAATTGCCACGGATCTACTCCTATGGTTTATGCCAAGGCCATAACACTGCTATGACCACCCTAGGTGAACGGATTCACCATCTGCGTAGGTTGAACACTACCGGCTTCGTTTAAGGAGACTAGCTCCGCCTACGGTCTTTGATAGTCCCGCGTCCTGCTAGGGGCTATGCCCACACACTCTGCTTAAGACTTCAAAGTGGAGCGCTGAACTGCTGCACTCCAAACTCGCCAAACAGCGGCGAGTTCGCCCCGAGATTTACCCGGAGCAAATTCCTATTTCATTAAATATCGATTGCGCCGTGATCGATGGTGACGCCGGGACCCATGGTGGTCGACAGCGTGACCTTTTGGAAATAAACGCCTTTCGCCGCCGCAGGCTTCGCCTTTTTAAGGTCTGCCAAGACAGCAAGAAGGTTCCCTTCAATTGCCGCAGGTTCAAAATCGATCTTGCCAATACCGCCGTGAACGATACCGTTCTTGTCGGTACGGAAACGCATCTGACCCGCTTTGGCGTTTTGTACTGCCGTCGCGATATCGGGGGTAACGGTGCCAGTCTTGGGGTTAGGCATAAGGCCGCGGGGACCCAGTACCTGACCCAACTGACCAACCACGCGCATAGCGTCTGGCGATGCAATAACGACGTCAAAGTCCATCATGCCGCCTTTCACTTGCTCAGCCAGATCTTCCATACCAACCAAATCGGCACCAGCCTCTTTAGCCTTGTCTGCATTTTCACCCTGAGTGAATACGGCAACGCGCACTTCTGAACCCGTACCATGTGGGAGGGTTGTAGCGCCTCGAACACCTTGATCAGATTTCCGAGCATCAACACCCAGATTGACAGCCAACTCAACCGACTCATTAAACTTGGCAGTTGCCGTTTCCTTGAGGATCGCAATCGCCTCATCCAGTGGGTAGCTCTTGTTCGCGTCTACGCGCTCACGAAACGCTTTTACACGCTTTGATAACTTAGCCATCTTAAACAACTCCCTCTGTGTCGATACCTGCAGCGCGAGCGCTACCCGCAATGGTTCGAACCGCCGCATCCATATCGGCTGCAGTCAGGTCAGGCCATTTTTGCGTCGCTACCTCTTCCAACTGAGCGCGCGTTACCTTGGCAACTTTCTCAGTATTAGGTCGACCGGAGCCGCTCTTGATGCCCGCAATTTTCTTAAGAAGAACCGACGCTGGCGGCGTCTTCTTAATGAAGGTGAAGGATTTGTCGTTATAGACAGTAATTACTACCGGAATCGGAAGCCCTGGCTCGACACCCTGAGTCTCAGCGTTGAACGCTTTACAGAACTCCATGATGTTGACGCCCTTCTGGCCCAATGCTGGACCTACGGGCGGCGAGGGATTCGCCTGGCCGGCAGGGATTTGCAGCTTGATGTAGCCGTCAATTTTCTTTGCCATGTGGTTAACTCCTGGGTGCAAACGCCGTTGTAGTCGAACTACGCGGGCTCCCCAACTAGTGCCGCTAAGCGGCGTTCATCTTCCACTGCTCTCGCAGTGACTACGATCAGCCCTTCTCGACTTGACCGAATTCCAACTCTACGGGCGTTGAACGACCGAAGATCAAAACAGCCACATTCAAGCGGCTCTTTTCATAATTCACACTCTCAACGACGCCATTGAAGTCGTTGAACGGCCCATCGATGACACGAACCATCTCACCGGGCTCGAAGACGGTCTTGGGCTTGGGCTGATCTACACCCGCCTCGACTCGCTGAAGGATCGCATTCGCCTCCGCTTCCGTAATGGGCGCAGGTCGATCGGCTTTCCCGCCGATAAAGCCCAGTACGCGTGGCGTGTCCTTGACCAAATGCCAGGTATCGTCATCCAGTTCCATCTGTACCAAGACGTACCCTGGGAAAAACTTTCGCTCGCTCTTTCGCTTCTGGCCGCCTTTCATCTCAATCACTTCCTCGGTGGGAACAATGATTTCGCCAAAGCGGTCCTGCATAGCAAAGCGCTCGATGCGCTCCTTCAGAGCGACGGCCACTTTTTTCTCGTACTGAGAAAATGCGTGTACTACATACCAACGTAAAGCCATGCTCTATTCCTAACCCAGCAAAAGTGAAGCAATCCAGCCGAGGAAGCTGTCTAACGCCCAAAAGAACAAACCGCACAGCACAACAAAAATCAAAACGATAATGGTTGTTTGTGATGTCTCCTGTCGCGTAGGCCAGATCACCTTGCGGATTTCTGTGCGTGCACCCTTGATCATTGACCAAGCAGAGGCGCCTTTCTCTGTCGTAACCGCCACAGACATCGCGATGCCAGCCACTACCAGCATTGCAATTACACGGTACAGCAACGACTCGTCACTGAAATAGCTATTGCCGTAGATACCAGCGCCGACCAATAGAACGACGAGTAACCACTTCACGCTATCGAGCTT
>DPGN01000070.1:16593-17070 GCA_003523185.1 Halieaceae bacterium | reverse complement strand
AGGGGCGGTTCGGCTCAATTCGGAGGTGCGACGAATCGCACCTCACAGCCTCACCGATTACTCGATGATCTTTGCTACAACGCCAGCGCCAACAGTTCGGCCACCCTCACGGATAGCGAAACGCAGGCCTTCTTCCATCGCGATTGGCGCGATCAGAGTGGCAACGAAGTTCAGGTTGTCACCTGGCATTACCATCTCAACGCCAGCAGGAAGCTCAACAGCACCTGTTACGTCAGTTGTACGGAAGTAGAACTGTGGACGGTAGCCCTTGAAGAATGGTGTGTGACGACCGCCTTCATCTTTTGACAGAACGTAGACTTCAGCTTCGAACTTGGTGTGAGGCTGAACTGAACCAGGCACTGAAAGAACCTGACCACGCTCAACGTCATCACGCTTAGTACCACGCAGAAGAACACCAACGTTCTCACCCGCACGACCTTCGTCGAGCAGCTTGCGGAACATCTCAACACCAGTACA
>DPGN01000070.1:0-16333 GCA_003523185.1 Halieaceae bacterium | reverse complement strand
CCGTTCAACGCCATCAGCGCAGAACCACAGATGATTGGCGTGTCATCGCCAGGGAACTCGTAAGTGTCGAGAAGCTCACGGAGCTCCATCTCAACAAGCTCTTTCATCTCTTCGAATTCTTCAGAGTCAACACCGCCGCAGTCTTCTGCAAGAAGGTCAGCTTTGTTGAGGAAGACTACAATGTATGGAACACCTACCTGACGTGACAGCAGGATGTGCTCACGAGTCTGAGGCATTGGGCCGTCAGTCGCACCACATACGAGGATCGCGCCGTCCATCTGCGCAGCACCTGTAATCATGTTCTTAACGTAGTCCGCGTGTCCGGGGCAGTCTACGTGTGCGTAGTGACGGTCGTTAGACTCATACTCCACGTGTGAGGTTGCGATCGTGATACCACGCTCACGCTCTTCAGGTGCGTTATCGATACCATCGAACGCAACTGCCTCACCACCAAATACTTCAGAGCACACACGTGTCAACGCTGCAGTCAGTGTTGTCTTACCGTGGTCAACGTGCCCAATTGTTCCCACGTTTACGTGGGGTTTATTACGCTCAAATGCTTCTTTAGCCATTGCGACCCTCTCCTGGTCAATTTCGCATTACTTCCCGACGCCAACGCGCCTTACTCAATTAAGCACACCTACCGCTGTGCACCTCACTCAGTATAGGCCGTGGCCTCTACTGCTTTGACCGCCGGAGCGGTCGAACAAACACCTCAGGGCGCCTGCTCAAATTGGAGCTCATAACCGGATTTGAACCGGTGACCTCTTCCTTACCAAGGAAGTGCTCTACCGACTGAGCTATATGAGCAAAAACTCATCGCCGGATCTTGGAGCGGGCAGCGGGAATCGAACCCGCATCATCAGCTTGGAAGGCTGAGGTTCTACCATTGAACTATGCCCGCAGCATTTAACCGCCGACGGTGGTCAAACCTAAAGCCTACCGTCATCTGACGGCTCATCGCTTTCGCGACAGGGCTTATCCGGTTCAGCCCCCTTGTTCCACTCACAAACACCGCGTTAGCAGTGATCTATATTGTCCTTGGTGGAGGGGGGTGGATTCGAACCACCGAAGCTCGCGCGTCAGATTTACAGTCTGATCCCTTTGGCCACTCGGGAACCCCTCCAGAAGGGCGCACATTCTCTAGATGTCAAGGAAGGGTGTCAACATTAAATTTTACCCTCAAAATACCGCTTTAAGCCTGCGTTTGACCTCGATTTGAGAAATGCGCTCGAACAGCTGTAATTTTCGCTCCCGGATCCCCTCGACGACTCGGCTGGGGCGGCCCACAAATTGAGTCGCCGCCTAGGCGTCGGAACACGGCACAGCCGGGCGATAGTAGCGGTTGTGAAAGGCGGCAAAGGGAAACATCTATCGAGAAAAAATGGAGCTGGCGAGAGGAATCGAACCCCCGACCGGCTGATTACAAATCAGCTGCTCTACCTACTGAGCTACGCCAGCTAGACGTTGGGTGAGCGGGTCACCACGAAGGGCGCACATCATCGTCAAGAGGGGCCCTCAGGTCAAGCCCCATTTAACCAAAAATCCAAACCATCAAATACGAGGTCGTCGACACGTTGAGCATCCAGCCCGAGCGCCACAAGTTCGGGAGCTGAACCACCTGTCAAATAGACCGTTGCATTCGGAAATCGGTCGACAACACTTTGGCAGGAAGCCAAAAGTGTCAGCCAGATGCCTGACAGAACACAACTTGCCGTATCAGTTCCCAGCGAGGTAGAAGGCTCGGGATGTTCAGAAAATCGAATCTTGTCGGTGTTTGCCACGAGCGCATCACGCGCAAGCGCCATGCCGGGGAATATATAACCGCCGAGGTGCTGACCATTTTCCAGCACATCGATGGTGCACGCAGTCCCAACATCGATGATCACGGCAGAGTTTTCACCTCGCGCCTTAATGGCTAATAAGGCAAGCCACCGATCCACGCCCAAACGTTGCGGCTCATCATACGCATTGCGAACACCGGCAAATGTGGCTGTACTTTTCACAAAGTGAAGCGTGGCGCTACTCAAAGATTCAAACGCTCGCCCAATCTCGTGCGCGTAGGCGTCGTCCTTTACACACGACACAGCGACCGCGTATTGCTCAGAGTCATCGAGCGCTGCGACCCAGTCCCGAAGAGCGCGGAGGTCACCCTGTCCGCCAGTGACGGCATCATCACTATTGCGCAATTGCCACTTGGTCGAGGTATTCCCAGCATCCACTAGGATTTGCATATCAACAGCGCTCATTGAGTATCAACATGACCGAGACTAACCTCACCGGCATAAACAGTTCTTATCTTCCCCGCGAACTCTACCTGCAGACCGCCGTCGTGCGAAAGACCGCGGGCAATACCCAAACCCTCTCCTACGGTCGGTACAACCACTGGCTGATTTAGAAGCATATCGCGGCTGGGCCAAGACGACATGAGCCAAGCCTCTAAGACAGCATGAGACAAACGGCACATGTCGACGAGTGCAGCTGACACCACAGCAGCGACCATCGACAGGTCAACTGACTTATCGGTGTGCCTGCTGATACAGGTTACGGGGCGCTGCAATAACCCGGGGTCGGGATGCGATGCGACATTGAGTCCAACCCCAATAACCACGGCAACATCATCGCCGGGTAGGTTCACCGTCTCCAACAGCACGCCACCGACTTTCATGCCCTTTAGATAAAGGTCATTGGGCCATTTGATTTTGCATTCAAGCGACAACTCCCGCTCCAGCGCATCGGCGACAGCGGCCGTGACACCCAGAGACCACAAACTTAGCTCGGTGAGCGGGCGGTCCGAGTGGACGCAGTAGGACAAATACAAATTTCCGGCGGGCGGACTCTGCCAAGGACTACCGCGGCGCCCAACACCCGCCGTTTGCTCACGCGCCAGCAGCAAGGCCTGATTGGACGTGACAGCCTTTAGTTTTAATTGCGCATTCGTGGAATCGATCTTCTCAACCACAGTAAGCTGAACGCCCGATTCCAGAGCCGGCGACAGCCGACGGCGCAGCTCTAACTCTAATTCATTGAGTTCTATTGAAGTCATGGCTGATGGCGTAAACTGGAGATTAAAAGGCTGATCATGGACGGATATGGTATACGGTTTCTTTTATTCACGTGCATTCACGTGCGGGGTCGCGAACCAACATGTACACAAAGCTTAGACTGGTTACGGTGTGCCTTGCAGTGGCGATCGGTGCGGGCCTCATCGGGCAACTGTGGGTTGCCTCTCTGGACATTCTGAGCCTTTCTGAAGCGGCGAGAGGCGTCCTGTTTCTTTTGGTCGCCCTCGGACTCATGGGTTATCAGCGTCTCAGCCTCGTTTTGAGTGCCGTCATCTGCTTACCTTCTGTACTGGCTCACCCGCTGACATTGGGTAGTAACGTTCTGGTCACCGGTCAATATGCGCTCCTCGCGCTCAGCCTAGTATTGCTAGTCATGCACACCCAAAAATCCTCCGATGACGCGTAACTGAAATGATGACCATTCATGCACTGGCGATGGAGAGCCCTCTCGGGAAGCTGCAGCTCGTCAGTGAGGCGGACTACTTGATAGAGCTCAATTGGGAGGGGGCCCACAAAGTGCTGAACAGCACTGCTCGGTCAGAGCCCGTCGTACTGACAACAGCCGCCCATGAGCTCTCACAGTTTTTCAGTGGCCAGCGTTACGAGTTCTCGGTTCCGATTAAACCGAAAGGTACGGCGTTCCAACTGAGCGTCTGGCGCGAACTCCAAGCCATACCGTGGGGTATGACCTGCTCTTACCGGGACATTGCAGAGCGCCTAGGAAAACCAACGGGGTCACGCGCTGTGGGCGGGGCGGTGGGTCGCAACCCAATTCCTGTCATCATTCCCTGCCACCGTATCGTGGGTGCGAGCGGTGCCCTCACCGGATTTTCAGGTGGCCTACAGAATAAAAAAATATTACTGGAGTGCGAAGGAAACCGGCTCTAACAGCGCTTCAGGCATCCAGATCAGGGATCAACTCGTCTTTAAGGCGCTCGATTCCGTCACGCAGGCGCAACTTCTCTTTTTTCATTCGCTGAATCAGCAATCGATCACCCCAGGGATGCGCCTGGAGATCAATCAATTCCCGGTCAATGGCCCGATGACGCTCGATCATCAATGACAGTCGCATTTCAGGCGTCATTGGCTCGTTAGCGGCAGGCCGATTCAGCTCTGTTGTCATGCGCATGCTCCCCCAAGCACAGCTTTTATAATCAACGCATGTTGCTGTTTATCAAGCAAGCACGAATTTTCCTAACGGTTGCAGGCGAGCTACCATAACTCAACACGTCAGCTGCGGTCACCGAAACCCGGGACATTAAAAATAGCCGCGTAATCAATACAGGCATCACCGCCCGCTATAAATGACTCAGCCAATAACGATGACCGCTGATTGTATTTTATCGGTTCACCGTCGAACTTGGTTACGCGACCACCCGCTGCGCGAACCAACGCATCGCCTGCTGCCACATCCCACTCACTACAAGCGGAGGTGCGCGGGTAGACATCAGCATTTCCGACGGCCACATCACAAAACTTTACGGCACTGCCAGAATTGCGACGCTCTACCTCACCAAAATGCGACGACAAGCAATCCAACAGCGCCTGCACGCGTTTCGGTGAATGCCTGTGACTCGCGAGCATGACCAGCGGCCTACTCCTATTCAGGCCTTGTACGTTAACAACCGAACCATCTAGGCCCTCGCCCTCCGGGAAGACCGCAGCGCCGTTCTGAACCACGCCGACCCAATGTTCTTTGCGACAGGGAATGGAGATCAACCCCAACTCAGATACACCATCGAGGACTAGTGCGATATTGATGGTGAATTGATCAGTCTTTTCTATGAACTCTTTGGTCCCATCAAGTGGGTCTACCACCCAGCAAGCGGGCCAGCTTAGACGGTCAGCTATGTCGGCTCCCTCCGATTCCTCTGACAAAATCGGTACCGCCAGCGACAACGCATCTAATCGCTTGCATAGCAAGAGATGGAGTGCAGTATCTGCGTCGGTCAGGGGCGTGGCGTCGCCCTTCCGGATAACTTCGAGTTCATCGACTTTTTCGTAAAAGCTGCGAGCAAGAGCGGCTGCCTCATCGACTATTTCTAGCAGCGATGTCAGTAACGGAACGAGCTCCACATCACGTTCGTCCAGAAAAGCGCTTAAACTCTCGTTGTTATTCGACTGAAGCCACCACATGACAGAAGACTACCACCACATGACGCACAAGACCGGCAATGGTGCCTACCTTGAAACGGTAGATTGGACAGAAGTCGACCACGTGCTGTTGGATATGGACGGGACACTGCTGGATCTCGCCTTTGATAATGACTTTTGGGGGCAGCGCATCCACGAAAAATACGCGTCAATCCATGACATCAGCATTGAGCAAACCGTGGCGAAGTTTGAACCGCTATTCAAACGTGTTACCGGTACCTTGAATTGGTACTCGACTGATTTTTGGAGTCAGCAGTACGGCTACAGCATTATTGAACACTCGCGCGCCTATGCTGGTGGTATCCGGTGGTTACCCTTTGCGAAAGAATTCCTTCATGCTTTGCGTGACAGCGATGTTAGGTCGACCATTGTGACCAATGCACACCCTGACATCGTGCACCTGAAACACGAGATGACAGGAATCACGGATTTGGTCGATCGCACCATTAGCAGCCATTCATTAGGCCATGCCAAGGAGTCGCCGAACTTTTGGCGAAAACTTCAGGATGAACTGAAGTTAAGCTCCAGCTCAACACTCTTCTTCGATGATTCACCCGCGGTGCTCTCGGCCGCAGTCGATTTTGGTATCAAGAGATCTATTGCGATTTGTCACCCGGATAGCACGCGTCCAAAACGCATCCCTGTTTCCCCTCTTGCGATAAATGATTTTGAGCAACTCAATGCGAGCTTGCGCAAGGGTGGTACGGCGTAATGGATCGTTTGCGCGTAGACAAGTGGCTTTGGGCGGCCCGCTTCTTTAAAACACGATCAATTGCCAAAACAGCCATTGAAGGAGGGAAGGTTCACTTGGATGGGCAGCGAGTCAAAGTGTCACGAGAGATCTCTGTTGGTGAAACCTTAGTCATCAAACAGGGCTGGGATGAAAAAGAAGTCGTCGTGCTGAGCTTGAGTGCGCAACGAGGGCCGGCACCGGTGGCTCGCGAGCTGTACGAGGAAACCGCAGCTAGCATCGAAAAGCGGGAACGAGAGGCACAAGCCAGAAAAGCTGCAGGCGGCGCTGTAGCACGACCAACGCAAAAACCTGGGAAGCATCAACGCAAAGCCCTTGAGCGTTTGCGCAAGCAATTTGACCTTTAGGATTGGGCGTCTGTTTCCAACTCGCCACACGTCACACGATTACGCCCACTGGTTTTACTAAGGTATAGAGCATCGTCGGCTGCCTTTAACAAGGTGTCGAACTCCAGCTCCCACTCGGGCACGCAGGATATGACGCCAATAGAGACGGTCACGTATTCAGCGGTCAGTGACTTCTCATGAGGAACTCTTAGACCCAAGACCTTCATGCGCAGCTCTTCGGCGAGCTCGAGTGCAGCCGTGCGATTGACCGTTGGATAAAAGAGAACGAACTCCTCTCCGCCCATCCGAGCCGCAAACTCACCTGCCCGGCTGGTCATTTCGAGCATGACATTAGCTAATTGCTGGAGCACCTGATCTCCCGCGGGATGGCCATAATTATCGTTGTAAGTTTTGAAGTGATCGACATCCAGCGCGATAACGGCGATCGGGAGCTGCATTCGCTTCATTCGAGCCAGCTCGTCGTTGATGATGATGTTGACACCACGACGGTTGCGAAGCCCTGTCATTTCATCAATGGTCGCTTGTTCAGCTAACTGGCGACGCGCATCCTGGAGCTGCAAATTTCTCGTTTTCAAACTGTCCGTCAGCGACGCTAAATCCTTGCTCATCGCAGCGCGCTCAAGACTGGTCTCCACCATTTCCGAAAAAGCGCCACTCATCCATTCGCTCGCGATGACAAGTCGCTCGCGATGACAAGAAATACTGAGAGCCCAACGAGAAGAACCGCAAACCCTGCATTGAACGGACGCGCCTCAGCATGCCAGGCAAGCCACAATGCAATACTCCCTAAAGAGAAAACTAGTTGAGTAAGATAGGCCTGCCGAATAACGACCGACACCGCAATAGTGACCACCGAGATGATGGCGACCACGCCCACACACAGATAAAAGATAAGATCGGACAGGTAGCTGTCGAGCCATATTACAGTCCCGCCCCAAATAGCCCCTGAGACAGCCGCATAGAGTAAGAGCTCGTTATAGACGGCAGGGCGTTGGGTGAAGTGTCTACTGGTCTCGAGTGTGCGATTAATTCTCCGCGACCACCACAGATTAAGTAGTAGCAACGAGATAGCCCAGGCGAGCATAGCCTGGCCGTTCAAGCTGTAGAAGCCCGCAAAACCCAGACTAACAATACCCAATAACTGAGCCCCTACACCCGCCTAACGACTTCCCCGCAGGTGAAGCTCCAGCTTGGCAGAAACAACCTGATTGTCAGCAATGCGGCGTTGGTAAAGCATGAGCTTCTTTTGGGTCACCTCCTCGATACAGTTTGATTATGCAGGAAGTGTCGCAAAGGGCATACTGCTGGTGGCGAAAGGGAGTTTCAGGGAAACGGGTATGTTGCGGGTGGTGTGGCTCATTATTTTGGCACCCTTGTTAGTTGTGGCCCTCAGGCTCACGACATTGGACCCTAATGCACAGGCTATTACATGCCTAGATGCGCAAAGTGCGTTTGAAATACAGGACTTTTCAGCATCGCTTCCAACGAACCCCGCGCTGATCATTGGTAATCAACGAGTGAAGTATTGGGTGGAAACACCAAACCAATTGGGTGCCGCTCCTGTTCTTAAGCGAACCATCGGTGGCTTACAGCCGCATCACCTCGATGAGTGTTTCCCCAGATTGATTGGTCACTATCAGCCTGGCACTGTGTTCCTGTTATTGGATACAGAACACTTAATCGCAACACCCTCTGAGGATCTTCTGGACTCCCTGCAGGGCATCATGGAACAACGTTCTTTATACGGTTTACGCTTTGAACTGGCGGTCATAGCGCCTATAACGACGCCCATTGTATCGGCATCAGACCGCGGTAAATTTGCGAATCTAAAGAACGAGCTCAGAGACTGGTCGGCACGAACGTTTGGCACACGTTACTTATCTATCGACGGCCTTTACGCAGGTGATAATGGCGAGGTAAGCCCGATTATTTTTGGCCTAACGGAAACACGCTGACCGATGAGGGTTATGTGAAGTTGACGAATTGGCTGGTTGCACTGTCAAATGAGCGTAAAAAAGAATTTACAGGTATAGTGTCAAAATGAATTTTAATCAGCTTCCAACAACGACACCACAGACACCGGTCTTAGACCGCATCGGCTCGGTGCGCGAGGAGATCAGCGCGCTTAGCAGCGACGAGCTCGTGACGCTCGCCAATGAGTTGCGTGAATTTCTTCTCTATTCAGTGTCAACCACGGGCGGCCACTTCGGCGCCGGGTTGGGCGTTGTAGAATTAACAGTCGCCCTGCACCACGTCTTTAATACCCCGGACGATCGTATTGTTTGGGATGTGGGCCACCAATGCTACCCGCACAAAGTACTCACGGGACGAAGAGACCGTATGGGATCCATGCGTCAAAAAGGTGGATTGAGCGGCTTCCCCAAGCGGAGCGAGAGTGAGTTCGATACCTTTGGTGTCGGCCATTCCTCTACCAGTATTTCGGCCGCGATGGGTATGGCACTGGCAGCAAGACAGCAAGGCATTGATCGCAAAGTTGTCGCCGTTATCGGGGACGGTGCGATTACCGGCGGTATGGCTTTTGAGGCACTGGCACACGCGGGGCACGAGCGCCCCAACATGCTGGTAATTCTCAACGACAACCAGATGTCTATTGGCCACAACACGGGTGGCCTCGCGAGCTATTTTGCCAGAATTTGGGCAACTCAAACCTACCTGACCCTGAGAGAGACATCGAAGAAGCTGTTGGAGCACGTGAAACCTGCCTGGGATTTAGCGAAGCGCACGGAAGAGCATATGAAAGGCATGGTCGCTCCCGGCACACTGTTTGAGGAACTGGGTTGGCACTACATCGGACCACTAGACGGCCATGACCTGCCGTCACTGGTTGAGGTGCTGAAGCGTGTCTCGTCACTGAACGGCCCCCAGATCCTTCATATTCGTACAATCAAAGGCAAGGGCTTCACCCCTGCAGAGGAAGACCCGGTTGGTTACCACGCACTGGGCAAAATCGAACCCAAAAAAGAAGTAGAGAAAGCGTCACCGGCTGCACCGAAACCACCCAAATACCAAGATGTATTTGGCCAGTGGCTTTGTGATACCGCAGAGGTTGACCCGCTGCTAGCTGGAATCACACCCGCCATGTGTGAAGGCTCCGGCATGGTGAACTTTGCAGCTAACTACCCCGACCGATACTACGATGTTGCCATCGCCGAGCAGCATGCGGTGACGCTCGCAGCCGGCATGGCCTGCGATGGGCTGAAACCGGTTGTTGCTATTTACTCCACGTTTTTACAACGCGGCTATGATCAATTGATCCACGATGTCGCTCTGCAAAATTTGGATGTCACCTTCGCCATAGATCGTGCTGGTCTGGTAGGTCAAGACGGAGCCACGCATCACGGCGCCTTTGACCTAAGTTACATGCGCTGCATACCCAACCTCGTCATTGCGGCCCCCAGTAACGAAAACGACTGCCGTCAGATGTTAGTGAGCGCTTACAATTACAAAGGTCCCTCAGCAGTCAGATACCCTCGTGGAGAAGGTATCGGTGTGCGTATCGAACCCGAGCTCATGGGCCTTGAGATTGGCAAAGGGCAAATCGTAAGAGAAGGCCATGATATTGCGATTCTCAACTTCGGGGTACTGCTGACCGAAGCAGAAAAGGCAGCCGAGACGCTCAACGCAACCGTTGCCGATATGCGATGGGTAAAACCGCTCGATACCGATCTTATTTGTGACCTCGCGAAGACACACTCGCTATTGATCACGGTTGAAGAGAATGTTGTTGCCGGCGGTGCAGGAAGTGCGGTCGCTGAATTCCTGACCGAGCAAGGCTTGGAGATCGAGATTCGCCATGTGGCGATTGATGATCGATTTATCGACCATGCCAGCCAGGGCGAGACCCGCGCTGATGCAGGTCTGAGCTGTGATGATATTTTGTCCAAAGCCGGTGCAAGCCACGGTAAACTCAGCGCAGCGAAGACTGCGGTGGCATCATGAGCGACGAAACCAACGATAAAAAACTCAGCGAACAAATTGACGAACTTTCAGCACTAGTTAAACGGCTTGAAGACCCATCAATCGAGCTCGAAGACGCGCTTGCTGTCTATGAATCCGGGATGAAAATTGCGCAAGCGGCGCAGAAGGCGCTCGAGCAGGCTGAACAGCGAATCGAGACCGTATCGGGCAGTACCGAAAGTTAGGACAGAGACACCGAGATGGATACATCAGGTCGCAAACTGTCCTCCCCCATAGACTGCAGTGATTCGCGTCTCGATGAGGCGCTGACATACGCGCTATCCAATCCGGGCAAACAGCTTCGCAGTCGTTTATGCAGAGTGACCTCCGCGGTAGTTGCCGGTTGCGAGCTGCCCTCAGCGGCCAGAGCGGGTGAGGCCATCGAGTTTCTCCATACCTACTCCCTGATTCACGATGATCTTCCATCGATGGACGATGATGACCTGCGGCGCGGAAAGCCTACAGTTCACAAAGCCTATGACGAGGCCACAGCGATTCTCGTCGGCGACGGGCTACAGGCTCTCGCTTTTGAGTGGATTGTCGACACACCCGACCTAGCGCCACTGCAGCAAGTTCAACTGATTAAGTTGCTTAGCAAGTCGGTGGGGTTCGATGGAATGGTGGGCGGTCAAGCCATGGACATTGCAGCGGAAGGCCAATCACTCGCGCCGGTCGAACTTGCCCAAGTCCACGCGCGAAAAACCGGCGCCCTAATTGAAGCTTCTGTAGTAGCGGGCGCAATCTGTGCAAATGCAACAGATGCACAGCAAGCATCGCTCAGCACCTTTGCACAGCGGATTGGGCTCGCATTTCAAGTGATGGACGACGTCCTCGATGTGACCGCAACATCCGAAGAGCTTGGGAAGACAGCCGGTAAAGACATAGATGCCGAGAAGTCTACCTATGTTGCCTCAATGGGCATCGAGGGCGCACGAGACTTCGCGGAAACCTTGCTCTCCGAGGCCATAGCCGCACTGAATGAGTTTGGTGATGCAGCATCGGAGCTCAAGCAGTTGGGTCGCCTCATGGTGCACCGCTCTTTTTAAAGCGACTGCCGCTCCCGGTTGACTCACTGAAGTCAGGTTAACGCTGGCGCATTTGTTTAGATCGAGGAGAGCAGCAGGATGAAATAGCCACCTGCAACGGCTAAGACTCCCATCAACGCTGCAACTAAATCATCGAGCATCACACCTACCCCACCTCCGACCGTCCGATCGATCCAACCGATGGGCCATGGCTTTAGGACATCAAACAAGCGAAAGCTCAAAAAGCTGAGCAGCAGTAGCAAATAGGGATCAGCCGCACCCAGAAGCCACCAGCTAAGTAGCAAGGCGCTCACGCATACGCCAACGACCTCATCAATAACAATCATCTGGGCGTCGCGCTGCCCCGAGACTTTCTCCAGGTGATTCGCCGACCAGAGGCCCAAAAAGAAGAGACCGACGACGATCAAGATCGCTAAAACGATCTCCATGTGCAGAAGGACAAAAGCCAGCGGCAATGCCGCGAGACTACCCACCGTACCAGGTGCCACCGGCGAAAAGCCTGCCCCAAAAAAGGTAGCAACTAACACCGGTAGTCGACCGGCTTCAGTGGAAATGGTCATAGCCTTGCTCCCGCGATATGACATCGCAATAAACGCCCTCACCCGCTTCGACTGTTCCTATGACGGTAACCTCGTCGGGAACGTCTCGATCAGGTGGCAGGGTAAAAAGTAGCTCGTAGTCTTCACCGCCGCTGAGCGCATAGTCGAGCGCCCGCGCTTCACCCACGGCGGAGACCAGCGCTGGTGAAAGCGGAACGGCGGCAGAGTGAAGACTAAAGCGAACGCCACTAGCGTTGGCCACGTGCGCCGCGTCCTGGAGCAACCCATCGGACAAATCGATACAGCTTGTTGCGCGTTGTCGCAGCTGACGACCCAAGTCGAGCCGGGCTGTTGGGTGGGTAAACCGACCGACAAGGTACTCCTGGTCATCGAAATCGAGCTCTAATCGACGGTACTGGCCTTGCATGACAGCGAGACCGAATGCCGCGTCACCCAAGCAACCGCTAACGCAAATCTTGTCCCCTACCTTCGCCTCTGACCGCAAGAGCTTTTCGTTACGAGGACAAAACCCCATCACAGTGAGCGTAAGCGACAAGGGACCTCGAGTGGTATCACCACCTACCAAAGGCAAACTGTATTCATGGCGGGCACGCGCCAATCCTTGCGAGAGCCCGTGTAGCCATAAATCATCGACTTCGGGCATAGTCAGCGCCAGCGTCATACCGAGCGGTTCAGCTCCCATTGCTGCTAGATCACTCACCGCCGATGCGACCGCTTTATACCCGACATCCTCGGGGAACACGTCATCAGTGAAGTGGGTATCGAGCACCGAGCTGTCGGTTGAGACAATTAATTCCGAGTTAGGAGGGACGGTGAGCGCCGCGGCGTCGTCACCTACCGAAAGATCGACAAATTCTCCCGAGCCGAGGGAAGAGAAATAGCGAGTGATGACATCGAACTCACCCACAACGGCTACGTTAGTGCTCAGCCAGCTCTTGCGCGCGGAGCTTCAATCCGACTTGATCCAGCACACCATTGACGTAGCGATAGGAGTCAGTCGCACCAAACTTTTTAGCGAGGGCAACCGTCTCATTCAGTGTGACCTTCGCAGGCACATCAATTCGATCTAACAACTCAAACGTGCCGAGCCTGAGCAAATTACGCTCAATACAATCGAGGACATCGAGCTCGCGATCGAGGAACGGCGAAAAGATGCCATCAAGCTCGTCGGCCCGGCGAGTGATACCGACCAACATTTCATTGAAGTATTCGGTATCCACGTTTGTAAAGTCATTGTCCGTGCGGAACTCTGCCTCAATCGATGAAGCCGTCGCCCCGGTCATTGACCACTGATACAGCGCCTGAATACAGAAGTGACGAGCTCGCCGACGTTGAGCGGCGAGCACATTAATTGAGGTCATTAGCTTTTCAACGCACCCAGAAGGCTCACCATCTCAAGCGCACTCATGGCCGCCTCAGCGCCTTTGTTACCCGCTTTAGTGCCAGAGCGTTCGATTGCTTGCTCAATCGAATCAACCGTGAGCACGCCAAAAGCAATGGGAACGCCTGAATCCAGTGACACCTGTGCTATGCCTTTGGTGCATTCTCCGGCGACGTGCTCAAAGTGAGGGGTGCCACCGCGAATAACGGCTCCGAGCGCGATAATCGCGTCGCAATCACCACGCTTTGCGACCGCCTGACACACCATCGGTATTTCAAAGGCACCCGGTGCTCTGACAATGTGCAGTTGGTCTTCGCTGATGCCATGACGCTTGAGCGTATCGATCGCACCCTCGAGTAGGTGCTCTACAACAAAACTATTCCACCGACCAACAACCAGAGTGAACCGCCCAGAAACGCCACTGAGCTGTCCTTCGGTCGTCGCAATTGTATTTGACGCCATAACTTTCTCTCCTCACTGCCCCGAGGCCACAGCCCCTGGCTCCACGAACTCAACGACTTCGAGTCCGAAGCCTTCGAGCGCATTGTACTTCACGGGTGCACCCATAAGTCGAATTTTCCCAACACCCAAATCTCGTAAAATTTGCGCGCCCATGCCTACCTGCGAATAGCCGACGCTCCGTTGCTGCGAATCATCCGGCAAATCAGCGCCGAGCACAGCGTCCACCTGGGTTAATAAATCAGCGTCGGTTTCTTCTTTATTAATAAGGACCACCACACCACTTCCCTCTGCGGCAACGCGACTGAGACTGTCTTGAATCGACCAAGAGACTTGCTCAGCAGATGTCACTGACAAGAGATCACGCATGGATGCCGTCGTGTGCACACGAACCAAGGTCGGTGTGTCGAATTGGATATCACCGACACTGAGCGCCATGTGAACATGACCTTGCGTGCTCTCCTGGTAGACCGACAGCATGAAATCACCATGGCGTGTCGTGATGGTGCCACTGCGAATCAGATCCACGGTTCGATAATGATTTAAACGGTAATCAACAAGGTCCGTAACACGACCAACCGTAAGATCATGTTTGTCCGCGAAATCGACCAAAGCAGCGGCGTTCGCAAGATCACCATTCGCATCTAACACTTCAGCAAATACGGCTGCAGGTGTTAAGCCCGCGAGCGTTGCTAAATCGACACCTGCTTCTGCAGCCCCGGTTCGAATCAGTACCCCTCCCGTCAACGTGGCCACCGGGAATATATGACCTGGCTGCACCAAGTCCGAAGGCTTGGCGTCGGGTGCCACTGCCACTCGAACCGTGCGTGCACGATCTGCCGCAGAGATGCCTGTATCAATACCCGTGCTCGCCTCAATAGAGAGCTTCACTGCTCCTGAGGTGGCGGGATCGACCATAGGCGGTAAGTTTAGCTGCTCGCAACGCTCTTCTGTGAGGGCCAAGCTCACCAACCCACGTGCTTGGCGCGCCATGAACGTCACATGGTCGGCCTCACAGTATTCAGCTGCCATAGCAACGACGGCTGTCTGCTCGCCGTCACTCTGATCAAGGACCAACAACACCATTTCGCCGTGGCGGAATTCGCTGATAATCTGGTCTGCTGAAACGGGCGGTACTGAATCAATCACCGTGGTACCCCGCGTTCTTCAATGTATCCAAGGTAATCCCCTCTGAGCTCGGAACGACACCCGACTGGAGCAAACGCTCCAGATAACGCGCGATGATATCCACCTCGAGATTGACCTCCGTGCCCACCGCATATTCGCTGAAAACAGTCTCTTCCCACGTCTGAGGAATAATATTGAGTTCAAAACGAGCTCCTGACACCGAGTTCACCGTGAGACTGGTTCCGTCGACGCAAATACTGCCTTTGGGTGCAATGTAGCGCGCCAGATCCACCGGTGCTTCGATTGACACGCGCCACGATCGGGCGTCACGGCTAAGTGCGACCACGGTACCAAGACCATCAACATGACCACTGACCAAGTGGCCTCCAAGCGCGGTGGTAGGCGTCAATGACTTCTCCAGATTTACCGGACTACCAATTGAAATTTGCTTGAGCGATGTTAGCGAGAGCGTTTCATTAGACACATCAGCCCAGTAGCCGTCCCCCGGTAGTTCAGTCACGGTAAGGCAGACACCGTTGGTTGCAATGCTGTCCCCCAACTGAACATCAGCTAACGGTAGCTTGCCGCTCTTGATCCGCAATTTAAGATCGCCGCCCGACTGCTCAAGTGCAGCCACTTCGCCAACGGCTTGTATGATTCCGGTAAACATGTCTTTTCCTTGGGAAAGTGTTATTTGCTAGGGACGATCCTCAGCCCTTTGCGACCTGGCGCATGATAATACGCAAATCATCTCCAATCAGGTCGTGAGCCGAAATTGAATAACGATTTGCTTGTCCAAGTGAATTAAATACAGCGTGGTGCGTCGGCCGTGCGTCGGAACCCAACATTACAGGCGCCATGTAAATCAGCCACTGATCGATCAAGTTCTCTTGCTCGAGCGCGCCAACCAACGTCGGGCCAGCCTCAATAAGAATTTCGTTTGCGCCCTTCTCTCCGAGTTTTAAAAGCGCCTGGCGCAGATCCAACCCCGCAGGACTGCTGGCTATAAGCTCCTGGCAGACGCTGTCTGACATGGATGAATCCAGACATGCACCCTCCCTTGTAAATAGGGTGGTTGGCGTCAGTCCAGCCACCACATTCGCCGATGCGGGAGTATTGGCGTTGGTATCGATGACAGCTCTCGGCGTTGGCGCCACCATCGCTCTTTCCCAGTCGTCTGAGTCGAGGCGGTTATCACAGGGCCTGAGCGTCAACGAGCAATCATCAGCCGAAACGGTACCACTCCCGGTCACTATGACATCCGAGCAGGCGCGCCATGCCTGGACGTCCGCCCGCGCTTCCTCACCCGTAATCCACTGACTCTCCCCTGAGGCCATTGCCGTGCGGCCGTCGGCCGACATCGCCATCTTCACAGTGACCCGGCCATAACCCCGCTTGAGCCTCAAAAAAAAGCCAGCGAGCTCATCGGCAGCTTCGGCTTCAGAAACGCCGAGCGTCACATCG
>DPGN01000044.1:20406-20727 GCA_003523185.1 Halieaceae bacterium | reverse complement strand
CTACCGGTCGTGCACCTTGAGCACGGTGTCGGACGCTACATAGGTCTCGAAAAGCTGACCATCGAAGGTCATGATGCTGAATTCCTGCTTCTAGAGTACGCAAACAACGATAAGTTGTACGTACCCGTTGGATCGCTGCATCTCATCAGCCGCTATGCGGGTGGTGATCAAGATACCGCGCCTCTTCACCGGCTGGGTACCGAGCAATGGTCCAAGGCACGCAAGAAAGCCTCAGAACGTGCCTCTGATGTCGCCGCACAGCTGCTCGAAGTTTACGCCAGGCGCGAGGCCAGAAAAGGCTACGCCCATAGCTTAGATGAG
>DPGN01000044.1:0-20144 GCA_003523185.1 Halieaceae bacterium | reverse complement strand
TGTTCTTGTCCCCACCACCCTGCTTGCTCAGCAGCACTACAATAATTTCAATGATCGTTTCGCAGACTGGCCTTTTACCGTTGAGGTGGTGTCACGCTTCAAAACCGCGAAAGATATCGCTGCCGTGAGCAAGCGTTTACAAGCCGGTGAGATCGATATTTTGATCGGCACACACAAGCTTTTGCAGACCGATTTTGGCTTTAAGGATCTAGGCCTGCTTGTTATCGATGAGGAGCACCGATTCGGGGTCAAACAAAAGGAAGCAATCAAGGCGTTGCGCGCCGAAGTCGACATTCTGACGATGACAGCGACCCCCATACCTCGAACACTCAATATGGCCCTGGGAGGCTTACGAGACCTATCGGTCATTGCAACACCCCCTGCCAAACGTTTATCAATCAAAACATTCATCCGCGAGCACAATGTCGGCCTAGTGAAAGAGGCCATCTTGCGGGAGACCTTGCGCGGAGGGCAGGTGTATTACCTGCACAATGAGGTCAAAACGATTGAAGAAACAGTCCGTAAGCTATCGGAACTGGTGCCCGAGCTTTCGTTTGGCATTGCCCACGGTCAGCTAAGGGAGCAAGAGCTTGAGCGCGTAATGACTAACTTCTATCATCAGCGTCACAACGTTCTCGTATGCTCGACCATCATCGAGACAGGGATCGATGTACCTAATGCAAACACCATCATCATCGATAGAGCTGATAAATTCGGACTGGCACAACTTCATCAATTGCGTGGCCGCGTCGGCCGGTCACACCACCAAGCCTATGCTTACTTGCTCACCCCTCCCCGCTCGGTGCTGACATCGGACGCGGAAAAGCGGCTGGAAGCTATCGAGTCAGCCGGTGCCTTGGGTGCCGGATTCATGCTCGCGTCACATGACCTTGAGATCAGAGGTGCTGGTGAACTCCTGGGTGATGACCAGTCCGGGCAGATTGAGCAGGTAGGATTTTCACTCTACCTCGAGATGCTTAATCGAGCGGTTGAATCACTCCGCAAGGGAGAGATTCCGGATATTGATGCGCCTCTGGAAACCGGGACTGAGATCAAGATGCATCTACCTGCACTAATCCCCGACGATTATCTACCCAATATCTCCACGCGCCTCGTGCTTTACAAGCGGATCGCACAAGCACAGGACAAAGATGCGTTAAATGATATTCAGGTCGAGATGATCGATCGCTTTGGTCTTCTGCCCGATGAAACCAAACAACTGTTTATCCAAGCCGAAGTGCGGCTGCGAGCTCAGGCACTTGGGATATCGGAAGTTGACGTGGGCGTTGCAGGTGGTAGCGTCAAGTTTGAATCGACGACACCTGTACCGGTGAATGCACTCATTGACCTGCTCCAGAGTAATCCGAAAGAGTTTAAGTTAGCAGGCTCTGACACCTTACGATTTATTCGAGAGCTAGAATCAGGTGAAGCACGTCATAACTACATTGATAGACTCATGACACAGTGGGAAGAGGCATGCAAAAGCAGCTGACCAAACATGCATTGGTATCGCTATCGGCATTATTGCTTGCTACGGCCGCAATCGGCCAGGAGCGAGGCGCGGCACTCGCCACAGTGCCCGAGTACAGTGATGAGCCCTCAGGCTGGGTCCGCATTGAGGTTGCCATCTTTACCGACTCAGACGTAGCCGCACTGGACGCCGAGACTTGGGAACACGCCCCAACACTCGGCTATCCCGAAGGCAGACGCTGGCTTACCCGATACGATGAGATTAAAGCCCTGATGGATGAGTGGGGTGAATCCGCTGTCACGGTGAACGCTGATGGCTCTATTGAAGTGGTACCAGAACCCGTTATCAAGCCGATGATCGAGGCTGCACAGGAGGATAGCGAGTCTGTGATCGATGGCGAACTAGCAAGTGAATCTCTCGAGGAAACCATCGGGAGTACACCCCTAGAAGTTCGTGATGATGCGGATATCGTCGCGGACTCGATATTAGGCATTGAAGGGCCGGAGACGCTCATTGGTGCTGACACCAGCCCCTCGTCCGAAATAGATGGGTCTGACCTCTCTGAACTTATCGAGCCACTGCCAAAGGATGCACTCGAGCTCAGAAACAGCCGGGATATCGCACCAAACGACTCGTCGGCAGCTCCATCGTCCGGCGGATCTCAAGTGTCCATGGAGGCCTTGTTGACCGAGATAAATACGGAGTCAAGCGAGGATATTGCGACCGCCGAGGACATCGCAGAGCGCGTCTTGACGATGGCAGTGAATACGGGAGTTCTCGAGGATAAGGTCGACACCGCGGCGATTGATGCTGTTGATATCTTCAACAGGGACGACCTGACCGATGTGAGCGCTCAGTTTGGCAGTATGACCGGCGCCTTCCCTGAAAACAGCAGTCTTCCTGGCTCCGATATCAACTGGCTAGACGGTTACGCAATTGATGAGGAGGATGCTGAGGGCACCGATGCGATCGCTCCCGAGGAGGCGCCACCTACCCTTCCAACACCGTATCAAGCACTTGCGGTGGAGATGCTTAAACAAGGTCTGGACAAACTCCAAGAGCAGGCTGACAGAGCGCCCGTCACTGCTGTGGCCTGGCTGCAAGCCCCCGGTGATAGCAGCGCTCCCATTGTTTTGGATGCCTGGCAGCAAGCGAGTGACTTCCCAGTCGTTCAAGGCACTCTTACTTTCGCGCGTGACGACGAGGCAACCGTCACGGTCGATCTGTGGTTAAACACGATTGGAGACTACCTGCCGCCGCGATTTGAGGCGATAGAAACCCCCATCGCACCCAAACGAGTGTTAATAATAGAGCCACTCCCAACGGAACAAGAACCAGCGCAGGAGTCTGAACCACCAGAATTTATTGACTTACGAACAGGTCTGAGCACCGATGGATCCGCGTCCAGGGTGGATAAGTCTGATACGACTATTGAATCTGCGGAGCAAATATCCAGCCCCTACCGGCATGCGATCGCTGTCTCGGAGCAACGAGACATCCGAGAGGGCTATGTCCGGTACATTGACCATCCAACCTTGCAGGTTGTCGCAACTTGGCGCGAACTGTCATTCAAGGAAGTCTACGAACTCGGAGAGTCACAGCGCATTAGACGCGACATCGATAGCCTGACCCGGACACTAACCGGTGCGCCAAAAACAGAGAGTGCACGACCACAGGCGGCCCTTGAGTCTACGAATACTATTGCTCCGTAGGTTCTGCCGGCGCGTGGTGGATCGTATGGGTGGGGAATGCGATCTCGGCACCATTGCGCTCAACGATCTCTAAGATCTGCAGCAGCACATTTTCCTTAATCGCGTGATACTCGACCCAGTTAGTCGTCTTGGTAAAGGCATAGACAAAGAAATCCAGTGAGGAAGGACCCATGTGATTGAAATTCACAATCATGGTGCGGTCCTGTGCAATGTCTTCATGCGCTTTCAGCATGGTCTGAACATCACTGACAATTGTTGCCACTCGACCGACATCTTCGTAGCGCAGTCCGATGGTTTCGTAGATTCTTCGGTTTGTCATGCGCGAGGGGTTCTCGAGCGAAACACTAGAGAAGGTGGAATTGGGAACGTACAAGGGACGCTGATCGAAAGTCCGAATTCGTGTTACTCGCAAACCAATGTCCTCAACAGTCCCCTCGATACTGCGATCGGGCGATCGAATCCAGTCCCCAACGGCAAACGGCCGATCGAGATAGATACTGAGACCGCCCAAGAAGTTAGCCAACATGTCCTTTGCGGCAAAGCCGACGGCAATACCTCCAATACCACCGAAGGCAAGAAGACCCGAGACTGAAACGCCCAAGGATTGCAAAACCATGAGGGCCGAAAGAACCCACACCGTAATCCTCGCTAGGCGAGCCACAGCGCTGATAGTCGCTCGATCATCCGAATCTCGAGGCCCTCGGTGCTCAGAGAGCAACTCTTTTTCAATACCTGTTGAAACACGGTGCAGCAGCCATCCGACAAGCAAAATCAACAGGGTGTCCGCTAGCTGCAGTAAACCGGCACGTAGCGCCTCAGCCTCCTCGAACATGCTCAAGGACCCGTAAACGATACATACCCACATCGCCCATTCTGCCGGTGGGGAGATGGAATAGTAGACAACATCGTCCCAGCGTGTGGATGTCGTGTCAGCAAAGACCCCAAGGCGCTGCACGGACCGCCGGATAATGAAATGCCCCATCAGACCCAATGTGAATAGGGCAAGTAACGCAAGGGCTACAACGGGGATGCCAGTCGCTTCGCTCAACGGAGCGACAAGATTCAGAAAGAAATCCATGAGAGATCCAAAACACTATGAAGTTGCATAAGCTAACCATCCACTACGAATCGGCCAATACTGTACATTTACACATACTGGAGATATAGTCAGTAAAACGCACGAGGATCGAGCCGTGATAAAGCTAACTGCTAGACAACAACAGGTGATGGACGCCATTAAATCGAGTATCGAAGCCACGGGTATGCCGCCCACTCGTGCGGACATCGCTCGGGAGCTAGGCTTTAAATCGGCCAATGCCGCTGAAGAGCACCTCAAAGCACTAGCGAAAAAAGGCGTCATCGAGCTCGTTGCAGGGGCATCCCGAGGTATCCGACTGACCGAGCAACTGGGCTTACCGATCATTGGGCGCGTTGCTGCGGGCGCACCGCTACTCGCGCAAGAACACATTGAAGATTATTGTGACCTAAGCGCAAGCTTCTTTGCGCCACCCGCCCACTATCTGCTTCAAGTCTGTGGTGACAGCATGATTAATGTTGGTATCTTCGACGGCGATCTACTGGCAGTTCACAGCACAACGGATGTGAAGGAAGGTCAGATTGCTGTCGTCAGGATTGAAGATGAAGTGACAGTGAAACGCTGGAAACGAGTGAGTGCTACGCGTGTCGACCTAGTTGCAGAGAACGACAACTATGCGCCAATCGAGGTGGATCTACGTGAGCAAGACGTTTTTGTGGAAGGTATTAGCGTCGGTGTCATTCGACGCTGATCCAATAAGAAGACCTAGTGAAGCGTACGCCGTTCCGCTTTCTCGGCTCTTTCGCTGCTTTCCATCTCAAGACCAGACATTTCAGCCATCTTAGCCGCGGCCTGAATACCTGCCTGAATCATCACCTTGGCAACTTCGAGGTTGTTTTCCATGAGGTAGGCACTCGCCTCTTCAGAAAACTGGATGCTCACTAAAGGCTCTGAATCGTCGTCTGCACGTTGCAAAACAACCTCTCCATCTCCCAGATCAACAATTTCCAAAAGCGATGTAGACATGTTCCAACCTCACAATATGTCGTGTCGTTTGGGTCACAGTAACACTATAGATCGGGTTTTACCACAATCCATGGAATCCCATTACGACTCATCTATCGCATCGGCGACACGAGCCATCAGTGACTCTAGCTCCGTGAAACAATGACGCGCCGTATCAAAATCAAACACATTACTGGACACCGCAATAAAACCACTCGCGGCCTGCGGAGTGAGGCCGGGAGGAATCTCTCTTTGGAGATCGGCTAACCAGCCTGATCGCTCGAGCAGAGCCATCTCCGTCACCTCGGGCGATTGTGCAATCCCGTTTGCCAGTGGCGGAACGTCGACCGCCCGATGAGGTGGCTTAGTAGGCATCGATGTAAGTCGGTTACAGGCGAGTAGCTGCCAACCATAGGCATCAAGCAGATGCAGGCGGACGGCTGGACCGAAGGATGCAGTCAGCACCGATAGGGGTTTGCTTTCTTCCGCAATGGCATTACGCCAGCTTTCTAGGACGACTGAAGCCATATACATGCAGTGATTTGCGAACGACTGCGCCTGACTCACGCGACACTAGCTCCGTTTGGCTTTTGATTTAGCCTTCGCCTTCGCTTTTTTCTTTTTAGGCGTTGGTTTGCCCGATCCCTCGGATTGCCACTTCCCACTGTCGAAGAATGCCTTCCAACCCGTCGCCTTGCCATCGACCTCAGTCATCACATATTGCTCTTTGGTCTTTCGGCTGAATCGGACTTGTGTCCGATTAGCGGCGTCGTCAGTCACAGGCGCATCGAGAATGAAGTGATATTTAGGATCAAGCTCAGCCTGATGCGGTATCAACTCATCCACGTAGGGAGCGCGTGTCTCACGATGTTTGGGGAATTGACTAGCGGCGAGGAATAACCCTGCAGCACCATCTCGCAGAATATAGTGATCCTCAACCTTGGCGCACTGAAGCTCAGGCATCGAGACTGGATCCATTTTGGGCGGCGCAGCCTCACCGTTACGCAGTAATTTTCGCGTATTCGAGCAAGCATCGTTCGTGCAACCAAAGTATTTGCCAAAGCGCCCGGTCTTAAGCTGCATCTCCGCTGTGCACTTATCACACTCGAGTGTTGGACCGTCGTATCCCTTAATTTTGAATTGGCCTGCTTCGACCATGTACCCGTCGCAATCTGGGTTGTTACCGCAGACATGTAGCTTCTGTGTCTCATCAATCAGATAGCTATCCATGGCGGCATTACATTTAGAGCAACGCTCTTTTGTTAATAGCAGCCTTGACTCGGCTTCATCGTCCGCGTCCGCCGATACGACTTCATCTCCGGGGATAAGGTTGACTGTGCTCTTGCACCGCTCCCTTGGCGGCAGGTTGTAGCCAGAGCAGCCAAGAAATACCCCTGTGCTCGCTGTGCGAACCTGCATGGAGCGGCCGCAGGAGCCACAGGCTATGCCGGTAGGCGTCGGCTCATTCGCTTGCATACCGCTAGCGCCAGGCTGCTCCGCAAGATCAAGTTTCGATCGGAAATCGTCATAAAACGCATCGAGAACATCACGCCAATCCTTCCGACCCTCAGCCACGTCATCAAGACTCTCTTCCATGGATGCCGTGAAGCCATAGTCGAGTAGGTCTTCGAAACTCTCTTGGAGTCGTTGAGTCACGATATCGCCCATCTTCTCAGCGTAAAAGCGGCGATTTTCAAGCTTTACGTAACCCCTGTCCTGGATGGTAGAAATAATTGCCGCATACGTAGATGGGCGTCCAATACCTCGCTTCTCGAGCTCTCGAACCAAACTCGCCTCGCCATAACGTGCAGGTGGTTTGGTGAAGTGCTGCGTCGGTAGAAGTTCACTTAGCGACAAGCGATCGTTCAACTGGTAGTCAGGCAGGATGGCATCGTCGCCCTTCTTAGCCATCGGCGTCTGCACTCGTGTGTAGCCATCGAATTCAACCACACGGCCCCGTGCCGTCATGTCATACCCGGCGGCACTAACAGTCACCGTTGTGCTCAAGTATCTCGCTGGCATCATCTGACATGCCACAAACTGACGCCAAATAAGCTCGTAGAGCCTCTGAGCGTCTCTCTCAGCATCTTTCAGCGATTCGGAGCGGAGTTCGACGTTGGACGGACGAATCGCCTCGTGGGCCTCCTGAGCGCCCTCTCGAGCACCGTACCGAATGGGCGATTCTGGTAAGTAAGCTTTACTGAAGTTGTTCTCAATGAAGTCTCTACACGCGGCCACGGACTCGCCGCTGAGATTCGTAGAGTCAGTCCGCATATAGGTAATATGTCCCGCTTCATAGAGACGCTGCGCTAACGTCATCGTCTTCTTAACGCTGAAACCAAGACGCGTACTCGCCGCCTGCTGCAGTGTGGAAGTTATAAACGGAGCCGGTGGTTTAGAACTTGTCTTCCTCGCTTCGAGATTGGAAACCGAATACTCAGCGCCAGAAAGCCGCTCAACCGCCACTTCGGCCTGCTGCTCGGTCTTAGGGTCGAACGCACTTCCTTCATATTTTGTGACTTCAAAACGAACAGGGCTCTGGCCATCTATCGATAGGTCAGCATGGAGGTCCCAGTACTCTTCGGGCACAAAGGCACGTATTTCTCGCTCGCGCTCGACGATAAGACGCACAGCCACGGATTGAACCCGTCCTGCCGAGAGACCGCGTGCAATCTTGGCCCACAGTAACGGCGAGACCTCGAAGCCTACAACTCTGTCTAGAAAGCGACGCGCCTGTTGCGCTTGCACCCGATTGGTATCCAGCTGAGTTGGAGCAGCAAACGACTCCTGAATCGCGCGTTTGGTAATCTCGTTGAAGACCACTCGCTGATAGCGAGATTCGTCACCACCGATAATTTCTTTCAGGTGCCACGCGATGGCTTCGCCCTCACGATCCAAGTCTGTCGCCAGATAAATGGCATCGGCAGACTTCGCTAACTTCTTGAGCTCATCGACTACCTTTTCCTTGCCTGGCAACACCTCGTAACGGGCAGCCCAACCATTTTTCGGGTCAACGCCCATACGTCGCACGAGTTGCTCGCGCTTCTTTTTCGCTTGATAACGGACTTTTTCGTCAGGCGCCATTTTGCGCGTAATCGCAGCTTGAGCGGCGCGTTCTTTGGGATCCGAGGCTGGCGCGCTACCGGCGGTCGGCAAGTCACGCACGTGCCCAACACTGGATTTCACAATGAAATCCGAGCCTAGGTATTTATTGATCGTCTTTGCCTTCGCAGGAGACTCGACAATGACTAGTGACTTACCCATGAACGCTACATCTACTCAAATTTGTATCCGCGACGCGCCGTTCGACACAGCGCAGACGGCGGAGTGTACGGGACAGTGATGGGCCAAGGTCAAGCGATAAATGTGAACAGGTACGAACGCAAGCTATTCAAAACCTCGGTAGTTGAGAAACGACCGCAATGCACTGGCCACACAATCAACCGCCTCGGTATCACCTTTTTCGTCCCAATAGAGTGTCACTGTAAATTCGGATAACTCGGCGATGTAAGCACCGTCAGGTACGGTCGGCATGAGATCGGCAAGATCTTTTTCGAGCGGCACGGATACCCATCTTGAATCGCTTTTTACAGCCAATACGCTCTCTGTAAATAAAGGTTCGGGGGTTGCGCGCCGTAATCGATAGGCCACCAGATTACAATCACGGCGCACCCGAAAGCGCGCCGGCACATCCGGAGGAGTCTCCAACTTCACCAGTAATCCGGACTGCATTGCGTGATCTCGAATCCTCGCCTCATACCGCTGTGCCTCGGTGGGAAGCGCTGACACCAGCGGTGCTGCGGCCACAGCGATGATGACAAGAATCCAAATAATCGACACAGAGTCCACCACTAGTTCAACGGAAGCCGTAAAGGTATGCTCATCGCATGATAAGTCAACGTTGGAATTGATATGGCCTACAAACGCCTTCTTGTCGCAATCGACCTTGGCGCCGCATCAGACAAAATCGCTATAAAAGCGGCGACGATGGCCCGCAACCAGCAAGCTGAAATTCACATTTTGCATATCGTTGAACCACTATCGCTGACTTACGGTGCCGACCTTCACCTCGATACGTCAGCACTGCAAGAAGACATCAACGAACAAGCCGAAGCTCACTTATCCGACCTTGCGGAAAACCTGAACATCCCAAAACAACACTGTCATCTCGTTAATGGTCGACCAGAAAAAGAGATTCCAGACGTAGCACGGGAGATAGGCGCAGACCTGATTGTCTTAGGTAGTCATGGTCGATGGGGTTTGGAACTTTTGCTGGGTACCACGACTGATGGCGTTGTCAGTGCTGCAGACTGCGACGTGCTAGCGATTCGGGTGGATAGAGAGAAATAAGTGCGTCATGCGGAAAAACGCTCCACATCGAGGGCATCGAAGGGCCAGCCGAGCTCCGAACCGTCACTACGCTTGAGTACGGGAATACGAACCCCGTACAGTCTCACCAGTTCCACATCTGATGTGATATCAACTACCTGAAAGGGAACACCCAAGTAATCGACAATGTCCTCCGCCTGCTCACATAAATGGCATCCGGGACTACTGAACAGTGTTAGTGACATGGCTGATGATCCTATAACCTAGGGGGTTCTGGCCTTTCATAGCCTACTGAATTTGACCACCGATGGATTTATCAAAAACGCTCACAATTTATGGAAGAAAGCCTGTCTTGGAAGCCCTACAGGACAATCGCTTGTCTCCTTCACGTCTTCATCTCGCTGACAGTAACAAACCCGGCGGAATTGTAGGTCAGATTGAAGAGCTAGCAAAAACCCGGGCGGTCGACGTTCAGGTTCACGCCCGTCAGGCCTTGTCGCGCATATCTAAGAATGGGAAGCAGGATCAGGGTGTGGCGCTCGACCTCTTTTGCCCAGAATTCGACTCGTTGGATAACTTCATTGACGCGTGGGTGCACCCAAGCAACGAGTTCAAGGCTGTTCTTCTAGATGGCATTACGAACCCGCAAAACGTGGGCATGATCATTCGGTCTTGTTGTGCAGCGGGTATCAACGCCATTTTTTATCCAAAACGCTCGGTCGCCGCCCTCGGACCGCTTGTCATCAAAGGTTCCGCAGGAACACTGTTCAATGCACCCATCATCCAGTGCGAGGATGCCCGATTTACCGCTCAGTCACTGCAAGCCTGTGGGTTCGATATCGCTGCTTTAGATAGTCATGCAGAAACGTCATTGTTTGACTTCAAACCAGCAAAACCCACTGTTTATGTTCTGGGCGGTGAAACGGACGGGGTGGATAACACAATAAAAAACGCAGCGAGTGTTTCGCTGCGTATTCCTATGGCTAATAACGTTGAATCACTCAACGTTGCTGTCACTGCGGCGCTAGTCGCGTTTTATGCCCACTAGCGATAAACCAGTCTACTGATCGCCCGCCGCTGCGAGCTCGGGCGCATCGGCCGTGCCGTTTTCAACAGCGAGCCACGCCTGGCGCAGTACGTAAAGCCTGATGGCTTCGATCTCATCATCATCGATGATGTCAGAAAACCCTACCATCCCGTTCGCTGTTAGCGCGCCATCACGAACCACGGCCGCCCACGAGTCCTCGCTCGCCGAAATTGCCGACCACCGAAGATCGGGAATAACGCCTGAGCTAATGGCGTAGGCACCATGGCAAAATTGGCAGTTCTCGGCAAACCGCTGCATACCCACTTGCCAAATTTCGGCATCGCCTGCAAGCGGCGCCTTGGGTGACTCCACGACCAAATAGTCAAGCGGAGATGGAAGCTCAGCCTCACCGCCTAGTTTGAAAGTGACAATACGACCTGGCTCTGGCGTCACGGGCTTCTCGAGTGCAGCGCCATAAATCATCATCGAAACATTTCCCCAGCCAGACAGTACCGATACGTATTGCTCGCCATCGAGTTCGTAGGTCATGGGCGCAGCCGCGGCATCACCGACAAGGCGTTGAGCCCAAACTCGCTCACCCGTGGCTGCGTCATAGGCTACGAACTCACCAAGCTTATTACCCTGAAACACGAGGCCACCATCGGTACTAAGTGTTCCCCCATTAAACGCCTGCGGGAAAGGAACCATCCACGCAGGCTCTCCTGCAACCGGGTCCCACGCAACAAGGCTGCCGCCGTCGAGCGTCTGAGTGTAGGCAATGGTGCCTTTAGGATACTCGTAGGCCCAAGCCGAAGCCGCATCGTAGCCTGTATTCCAGATGCTCTTTGCACTTCGCGATGCCTCGTTATCGGCATAAACATAGGGCAAGGGCAAATTGGTGGGGATGTAAACCAGACCCGTATCGGGGTTAAACGACATGGGGTGCCAGTTGTGAGCGCCCGTAGGTCCGGGAATTACCACCATGTTATCGAGAGCAATCGCCTCGTCTGTGATAATAGGTCGTCCATTCTCGTCGACTTCTCCCGTAGTCCAGTTCTGCTCGGAAAACGGGGTAGCGGACAACAACTCGCCGTCAGCTGCATCGAGAACATAGAAAAAGCCGTTTTTGGGCGCTTGCATAACAACACGGCGCGATGCACCGTCGGGACCCAATGGTAAATCTGCGAGCAACATTTGCTGCGTCGCCGTGTAATCCCACTGATCGCGGGGCGTTGTTTGATAGTGCCACCGGTACTCCCCTGTATCAGCGTCGAGCGCCAAAATTGAAGACAGGAATAAGTTGTCATAGGCGCCACTAAAATCGCCCTCAGGATCACGTATTGACGCGTTCCAGGGTGAGCCATTACCAACACCAACGAGCACTTGATCGTTCACAGTATCGTAGACAATGGAGTCCCAGACAGTGCCACCGCCACCGTCTGTAGTCCACGCTCCGGTGTCACCCCAGCTGGCATTTGCCAGGTCGGCAAAGATGGCATCCGAAGCCGCGCCGTCTGGCTCTTTGTTCGGGTTTGGTACCGTGTAGAACCGCCACTCCTGAGCGCCGGTATCGACGTTGTAGGCAGTCACATATCCCCGAACACCCAGTTCAGCGCCTGAATTCCCGATAATGACTTTGTTCTTAAACACCCGCGGGGCGCCCGTGATGGTGTAGGGCTTTGACTGATCAACGGTAACGTTGCTCCATAGAACCTCGCCGGTAGCTGCATCCAGCGCCTCTAAACGTCCGTCAAACACACCGACAAAGACCTTACCGTTGTGCACCGCTACTCCGCGGTTAACAACGTCACAACATCCTTTAACAGCGTCCTCGCCTGAAACCTTGGGATCGTATGTCCACAGCTCTTCGCCTGTGCGCGCATCAACCGCATACACAACAGACCAGGATCCGGTCACATACATGACGCCGTCCACGACAATCGGTGTCGCCTCGGCACCGCGTGGCTTGTCCATGGTGTAAACCCAATCCACACCCAGGTTTTGAACGGTATCGCCATTGATCGAGGCAAGTGATGAGTGTCGTGTCTCATCGTATGAACCACCGTAGGTCAGCCACATCTCAGGCTCTTCCGCCGCATTCATAATGCGCTGGGTATCCACCGCTGCAATCGCACTTGACGCTTCTACTTGCGTCTCCACAGGGGTATCAGAATCTCCGCACGCCGGCACGAGGGCCACCGCTAACAGACTTGCCGCAACTTTCTTGTAAGACATCTCAGATCCTCAGAGCTTTAATTGTTATGCCGCTGAGTCTAGCCAATGTCTGGCGTATGTGGAACCACAGTTACTTGGAGAGAAACCCCATCGCATCCTCTAAACCGCCCAAGGTTAAAGGATACATTTTCTCTTCCATAAGCTGGTTGGTAATGGAGATCGACTGAGTGTACTGCCACTCGTCTTCCGGGACCGGATTTAGCCAGACGCACTTCTCATAGGTCGAGCGAAGACGCTCCAACCAAACAGCGCCCGGCTCTTCGTTCCAGTGCTCCACACTGCCGCCTGGCTGAACGATCTCATAAGGCGACATGGATGCGTCCCCGACGATCACCACTTTATAGTCATGACCGAATTTATGCATCACATCATGCAGCGGTGTTCGCTGATTGTGACGCCGGATGTTGTTTTCCCATACGTTGTCGTAGAGAAAGTTATGGAAATAGAAGTGCTTAAGGTGTTTGAACTCGCTCCTGGCTGCGGAGAACAGCTCTTCGCAGACCTTTACGTGGGGATCCATGGAACCACCTACGTCCAGGAATAGCAGGACTTTCACCGCATTATGGCGCTCTGGAACCATCTTGATATCGAGAAGCCCCGCATTCTTCGCTGTCGAGCTGATTGTATCGTCAAGATCGAGCTCGTCCGCCGAGCCGGTGCGCGCAAACTTGCGCAATCGACGTAGCGCGACTTTAATATTCCGAGTGCCAATTTCGACACTGTCATCGAGGTTCTTAAAGTCTCTGCGGTCCCATACCTTGACCGCCTTCTTGTTTTTGCCCTGTCCGCCTACGCGAATACCTTCAGGATGAAAACCGTCGTTGCCGAATGGCGACGTACCGCCCGTACCAACCCACTTATTACCGCCTTCGTGACGCTTCTCCTGCTCCTCTAGACGCTTTTTGAACTCGTCAATCAGCTTCTCGAGTCCACCCAGCGACTCGATTTTCGCTTTGTCCTCCTCTGAGAGCTGTTTTACGAACTCAGAGCGTAACCAGTCGTCAGGGATCAGCGCCTCAATAACATCATCCACACCTTCAAGATCACGAAAATGCAGGCCAAACGCCCGATCAAAACGATCGTAGTACTTCTCATCTTTCACCATCACGGCGCGTGAGAGGTTGTAGAAATCGTCAATACTGCCAAAGACGAGCTGTTTATTCATTGCAGCGAGCAAATCCAATAGCTCACGGGGCGTTACGGGTACGCCACCGTCTTTGAGTCCTTGGAAAAAATTAACGAGCATCGCCGGGCGCCTTACTGACTGCTTTCTCGACGATGCATGAAGGCGAGACGCTCCAACAATTGAACATCTTGCTCGTTCTTGACCAAGGCACCGTACAAGGGTGGTATTGCCTTGCTCTGATCGCGATTCTTCAGCACTTCGTCTGGAATGTCGTCTGCCATCAGTAACTTCAGCCAATCAATCAACTCCGACGTTGAGGGCTTTTTCTTTAACCCCGGAATCGCTCGGAGCTCAAAGAAAACTTCAAGCGCCTCTTGCACCAAGTCTTGCTTAATTGCCGGATAGTGCACGTCGATGATCTGGCGCATCGTGTCCCGATCGGGGAAGTTAATGAAGTGGAAGAAACAGCGACGCAAAAAGGCGTCGGGAAGCTCTTTCTCATTATTGGAGGTAATAATGATGACTGGACGGTGCTTCGCCTTGATGGTCTCGCCCGTTTCATAGACGAAGAACTCCATTTTATCGAGCTCGACAAGTAGATCGTTGGGGAATTCGATGTCCGCTTTATCAACTTCGTCAATGAGCAATACTACCTGTTCATCGGCATCAAATGCGTCCCAGAGCTTTCCCCGCTTAATGTAATTGGAGATGTCATGAACATCTTCATCACCCAGCTGTGAATCACGAAGACGCGACACAGCATCGTACTCATACAGACCCTGCTGAGCTTTCGTCGTTGACTTGATGTGCCACTGAATCAACTTCATCCCCAAGCCTGATGCAACTTCTTCAGCCAGCATGGTCTTGCCAGTACCGGGCTCGCCCTTGATGAGCAAAGGACGCTGTAGCGCGACCGCCGCGTCTACGGCCATTCTGAGGTCGTCAGTCGCTACATAATTATCAGTGCCGGTGAATTTCATAAAACAGCTCCCTAAAATCGAGACGTGAGACTATCGAACAATCCGCAGGTTTACGAGTCGTTTTACTGATTCTGACGATTCGCAGATCTACTGCTGGCTCGGACGCGACATGGACACTCGCAGAGTGATTATGCCGACAATGACCCCCACTACCGCGCCCAAGGCCAGCATCAAAAACGGTCCTAGCGCGGCTTCCATGCCACCTGCAAAAAGCAGATTAAACACACCGGTGATTAACGCTGGTGCGAGCGTGTTAGCGTCGACAGCCGCGTACGACGGCGCGAGCAGCAGCCCGGCAACGAGACCCGTGGTCGCACCAGACCACATTGGCGATAGATGACGAAAAACCATCACGTAGAGCAGTCGGCAACCCAGACCCGCGGCCAACGAATAAATGACAAGAGCAAATAGGTAACTAGTGGTCGTCATCATGACGCGTGCGCTCCCCCGGCGGCATTTGCAGATAATAACCCGCATTAGCGAGGCCCTCGAGCACTTCTGCGCCAGTGCACCTTGCCAGTTTCCGCTCCGGCGTAATATCCAGCGTAATCACTTCTCGAAGCTCGCCCAACAATGAAAGCAGCGCGGCTGGTAAATCCTCGGTTTCCGCGTCTGCCGATATGTAGAGATAGGTATCCGGCTTACGCTGTCCTGCCAGGACCCGGATACTGACTGCTGCGCTCATACTTTAACCTCACCGTCTTGTGCGAAATGATTCCAGAATCTTGGTACATAAACCCACAAACTAATGGCTCGGGCAATGACGAACACCACCATCGCCCACCACAAGCCCGCGAGCGCGTAGGTTTCTGTCAGCACACTGACCGCTATCAAGAATACCAACAGCGACACGAACGACGCGTTACGCATCTCTTTTGTCCGTGACGCGCCAATGAATACGCCGTCCAATTGGAATGCTGGAAAAGACGCAATGACATAAACAGCGCAGATGTGCAGCAACGCCAGTGAGGCCACAATGACTTCGTCAAGATCAGTCAGTACGGCCACGAGCATCCCTCCAAAAGCCATTATTGCCGAGGCAAGTATCACTGCAGCAACCCCAGCTAATACCGTTGTTCGGTACACGGCGAGCCTAAATGCCTTTACATTTCTGGCGCCGTAACTACGACCCACCTGGGATTCAGCAACATAAGCGAATCCATCGAGAAAGAAGGCGGTAAACGCCATGATCTGAAGCACGATATGCGTGGCGGCAAGTGATACAACACCGAATTTAGCCGCCTCGTTGGTGAAATAGGAAAACGCGAAGACAAGCAGGAGCGTGCGGATCATGATGTCTCCATTGGCCGTCAATAAGCGCCACATCTGCGTCATTTCGCGCACGCGCTCTTCCGGCCAGAACGCGCGCCAAGCCACACCAACGTCGTGTTTCGCGGCGAGGAATCGTTGCAATCGGTAAAATCCGACCAAGCAGGTGATGATCTCGGAAAAAACGGTGCCAAGCGCAATGCCATAAGCGCCGAGCCCCAGAACCCCGGCGGCAATAACATCCAGCAACATATTTAGGCCATTGAGAAAAAGCTGCAGCTTCAGTAGCTCTTTGGCCTCTCCGAGCCCTATCCAAACACCCATGATGACGAAGACAAGCAACGTCGCGGGGGCACCCCAAATTCGCGTATAAAAATACGTCTTTGCGACACTCTCAACCGCCGTATCGCCCGACAGCAAGCTGAAACTGAGCGCTCCGATCGGCCATTGAGTGACCAGTAATAGCACCCCAATAATCAGCGCAATAATGCAAGATCGACCTAGAACGGCTCGGACCTCCGTGTGATCGGACGACCCGTCAGCTTGCGCAATAAAACCCGTTGTCCCCATTCTGAGAAACCCGAAGCTCCAATAAACAAAGGAGAAAATAAGGGACCCAAGCGCTATCGCTCCCAACTCAATAACCGAACCTGTATTGCCGATAACTGCGGTATCAACAATGCCAAGCAGTGGCACCGATGCATTCGCCAAAATGAAAGGCCATGCCATCGTGGTCAAAGATGCGTAACTCAAGCTATCAGTGTGACTGCTCATTCATACCTTTGGGTTCAGTGGAGGGTTCCACTAATGACGCCAGTAGCGCTACCAGGTGCTGAGTTATGACCGCATCTCTCCAACCCATAAGATCTCCCGGTACTTCCTGAGACGCTAAGGTTGCTTGAATTAGGCGCTCAACGTCCTTACCCGCAAATAGAACCTCGGGCGCAACGCCAAGAGTCACCGCAGCGGCAGCAACCGCTTCGCCTAGCGTTGATGCCCATTCTTTTTGATCTGAATGCAGCGGTACCCGCCAGACAGCAGGCAATTCGGACTGGTCATCGCTTGCATTGGCGATGACCTCCAGAATGCGCTTACCCCTTTTTCTGATAATAACGTCGTGAAGTCCATCGACGGTCGATAGGTGTGCCATATGCGATGGCTGACGCTTCGCAAGTGACACCATTACCTTGTCAGGTATCACCCAACTTCGTGGCCTATCCAGTCGTCTCGCCTCTTCCTCGCGCCAGTCGATTAATCTATGAAGTATGGCCTGCTCACGAGGTTTCATTTTCCAGGCCGATCTAAATTTGGCCGCGGGCCCTCGGCCACCCAAGGTCAGACGCGCCGTATCTTCCAGAACCCAGGCTAGACGCTGACTCTGTTCGCATGCATCGTATAGTTGCTTTCCGATCTGACGAAGGTAGGTTACATCGAGCGCCGCGTAGCTAAGCTGCCGGTCAGTCAAGGGTCGTTTAAGCCAATCCGAGGTGGTTTCCTCTTTGGATATAACGTCACCCGTATACATCTCCACCATTGCCCTATAGCCGAGTCCGAAGCCTCGTCCGAGTACAGCCAACGCACGCTGAGTATCGAACAAGGGGGTTGGCGTCATCTTAAGCCACCGATCAAACACTTCTAAATCTTCGCTAGGGCTGTGGATCAGCTTGATCACTCGGGAGTCTGCAAGCAATGCTTTCACCGAATCAAGAGTAGAAATCTTTGTAGGATCAATAAGATACGATTCTTTTTGCCAGCAAAGCTGCAGCAACGCAACTTGCGGATAGAAAGTATCTCGACGTCGAAACTCGGTATCAACGGCAACAAATTGTTCGCCCGAGTGCTGCTCCAGCAGCGCACCCAAGGCCTCGTCTGTTTCTATGAGCTGGTATGTCAAACTTGCCCTACTTCTTTTCTACCGCCCAACGCGTGAGCCAATGTGGTTGAATCAATAAATTCCAGCTCACCGCCCAGTGGCACCCCGTGAGCAATACGAGTGACCTTGATGTGATGCCGCTGTGCGAGCTCCGCGATGTAATGACCTGTTGCTTCGCCCTCTACGGTCGGGTTGGTCGCCAGAATGACTTCTGCGATCGACTCTGAATCGAACAGAGCGTTGAGGCTGTCTAGACCCAGCTGCTTTGGACCGATCCCATCTAAGGGTGACAAGTGGCCCATGAGCACAAAGTACAGTCCCCGATAACTTCCCGTCTGTTCTATCGCCATTACGTCAGCTGGGGTTTCCACCACACACAGTGCCGTATCATCGCGCTTTGGATCACCGCAGATTTCACAAATAGTCAGTTCGGTAAAATTACGACAGCGTTGGCAGCGTTCAACCTTTGCCAGCGCATTTAAAAGCGCATCTCCCAACAATTGAGCTGCCTCGCGATCGCGCTCAAGCAAATGTAATGTCATTCGCTGAGCAGATTTGGGCCCCACGCCGGGTAAGTGTCGCAACGCCTCGATCAGTTCTTGTATTGCGGGACTCAGTTTCAAGGGTCTACAGCTCCACCAATGGGGGACGGACCGACTCTGGAATGACAATCGCATCAAAATCAGTCAACAAGGCATTGAGACAATCATCGGACTCAAGCGCTTGCCGTGCAGCTGAGAGCCGTTGCTGCTCCAACAATTCGCGTTGATACGCAGGCGTTTTTTCCGAGGTTTCACCCAGAACAACCTGAACTGTCACCGGCTCTTCTAACACTTGTTCGATCGCAGATGCGAGGCCTCTCTGGTGCCGCTCGTTGAAGAGCGTGGCATTGGCGGGAGATAGCGTAAAACATAGGGTCCGGTCAAAGGCTATAGACAGCTCGAAGTGGGAGGCTACGGTGTGTGTGACTCCCTTGAGCCCCAACCCTTCGAAAAAGTCAGGCCACGATCCCTGGGTTGGCAGATCCTCATCCGGTGGCTTGGCTCCTTCAGGGACCTCAATGCCAGTCGCTGGTGGAACCTGACTGCCATTGGCGACACTGTTCTTAGACCCCAATGGAGCAACGCCTGTTGCAGCTCCCACTGGCGCCTCGACGGGTGCGTGTGAGGGTTTATCAGCAACTTCCACTGCGGGCGCGAGATTCTCTGCTGAAACCCCGGACGCTGGCACAGACACCTGCTTTGATGCGAGCACTTCCTGCTCGGAGGCCATTTGATCCGCGCTTCTAGCGTCGTTATTAGGTCGATCCGATGAAATGCTCGGTTGTTGCTTTGTCGTGATTGCCGGCTCCACCGGCATCACCGGTGGCTCAGGCTTTTTTGCCGGGGGCACCTCGGATGCGTCTGTCAGCACAACAGCCGGCCGGAAGGCAATCATTCGCAGAACAGCCATATCGAGCCCAGCACGGGGATCAGACGCCAAATAAAGTTCACGTTTCGCGGCCACAGCCATCTGCCACCACAAATGCGCGTCATCAGCCGTCATGTCCTGAGCCAGGCTCGCCAGCCTCTCATGCTCGGGTAAGGTCGAATCTACCGAGCCTGGTACCGCCTGAGCCAAGCTTATCTGGTGCAAGACAGATGCCAGCTCGTCTAATGTCCCGGCATAGTCAGGAGAATGTGACGCGATGTCCTCGACCACAGCCAGTGCAAGCTTGGGATCGTTCGCAACGATTGCATCCAGCAAATCAAACACCTTGGTTCTCGACACTGTACCGAGCATTTGCCGGACTTCATCAGCCGCCAACTTCCCCGATCCATGCGCGATGGCCTGATCGGTAAGCGACAGTGCGTCTCGCATTGACCCCTCGGCACCACGGGCGAGCAATGCCAGCGACTCGTCGTCGAAGCTTACCGACTCTTCTGCCAGCACATGACGAAGATGATCAATAATTTGCTGCGGCACCATGTTCTTCAGGTTGAACTGTAGGCATCGAGACAACACGGTTGCGGGAAGTTTTTGCGGATCGGTCGTTGCCAGCAAAAACTTGACGTGTTCCGGCGGCTCTTCGAGCGTTTTCA
>DPGN01000046.1:43338-60544 GCA_003523185.1 Halieaceae bacterium | reverse complement strand
CTGCAAGACCGGATGAATACGAAGGTTCATCCTGAGTGGCGCGAGCAAGGCTTTGAATGGTACCGGGCTGCATGGATCGAGTGCGCTGAATTGATGGATCACGCGGGCTATAAGTGGTGGAAGCACGCGGATCCCGACATGAAGCAAATACAGCTTGAAGTAGTGGACATATGGCATTTTGGTATGTCTGCCATGATCTGCCGCTGTGACAGTCTCGATGGACTAGCGGCTCAGATTGCAGAAGACTTGTCCGCCACACCCAAAGAATCGTCCCTGCTAGAGGCCACCGAGATCTTGGCTGAGTCGTGTATTACGACCCAATCGTTCTCCACCAGCGCGTTTTTGGGACTCATGGCGGCGAGTGGCCTTAGCTTCGAGCAACTTTATCGTATGTACGTAGGCAAAAATGTCCTCAATTTTTTCCGGCAGGACCATGGCTACAAAGACGGCTCATACATCAAGATTTGGGACGACCGCGAGGATAACGAGCATCTTTCCGATTTACTCGTTCGGCTAGATCCCAACCAAGCAGACTTTGCGGACGCGGTTTACCGAGGTCTCACCGAGGCGTATCCGGGCTAATGTCGGAGCAGCAGAGCCGCGGTTACAAGGATTTGTTCTACCAAAGTGAGGACGGTCTAACATTGTATGCACGTGACTATCCTGCTCCTTCACCTGATGCTCAATGCGTGCTGTTAATGCATGGCTTAAGCCGCAATTCGCGAGATTTTGAAGCTCTCGCAGACCACCTCTCCACCCGTTTTCGCGTATTGGTTGCCGAGCAGCGCGGTAGGGGCAAGTCGGAGTGGGATACGGATCCAACATGCTATGCCATTCCCCACTACGTTCGAGACATGTTTGTGCTTTTGCAGGCGGCAAATGTTTCCCGTGTTGCCACGGTGGGAACCTCAATGGGCGGAATCATGGCGATGGTCATGAACTCAGCGATGCCAGGTGTCTTTTCTCACGTTGTACTCAACGATATTGGCCCCAAGCTCTGTGACGAGGGCCTTAACCGAATCAAAGGTTATGTAGGGCAGGGCGAGCCCGTCACCACGTGGACTGAGGCAGTGGCCTATAACCGACGTATCAACGAGGTAGCGTTCCCGACCTTGTCGGATGAAGGCTAGGAGCAGTTCGCGCGACAGATCTTCAAGGAGATCGACGGTGTGCCCGTCTTGGACTATGACCCGAGGATCTCTGAGGCGGTAAATTCTGAGGATTCGGATGCCGTGCCACCAGATCTTTGGTCGGTATTCGATTTACTAGCGCAACAACCCCTGATGCTGATACGAGGGGCCTTATCAGACGTTCTCGACACCCGTATCACAGCCGAAATGCAGCGTCGCGTGCCGGGAATGGTTTATCTCGAGGTCGCTGATGTAGGGCATGCACCGATGCTGAAGGATGAGGCAGTTATCGCTGCGATCGAGGCGTTTTTAACCAATAGAACTACGGCAACACTGAATCAATCGCGCCAGCCAGCTGAAAATCCCTGTCGGTCAGGCCGTCGGCGTCGTGCGTCGACAATCGGATGGTTACCTGGTTATACACATTGTCCCAATTTGGATGGTGGTCCATTGACTCGGCGAGCAGGGCAACGCTGTTCATAAAACCCCAGGCCTCGACGAAATTTTTAAACACAAAATCACGACGAATGAACTTGCCCTCAAGGCGCCATCGACTGTGTGTGCTCTTAAGCGCGTATTCTACCTGTACGTCAGTTAGTGCTTTCATGTGATCCTCGCCGTATCAGACTGATCCCACACTCCAGGTGATGGGTGTATGGGAACTGATCAAAAAACGCGAGCGCTTCGATTCGGTGAGTCTCACGCATGAATCTAAGATTATCAATTAAAGTCAATGGGTTACAGCTTATATAAAGAATTTGATTGAATTTTTGACAGAGCCTTGTCGTGCCTTCGTCGAGCCCGGCGCGAGGCGGATCAACAAAGACAGTAGCTAAATCATAGTCATTTAGTGGCGGTTCCAGCGACTTCAATCGACGAAATTCGCGCTCACCGTTGAGCGCTTGGGTCACTTCCTCCGCAGCCAAGCGCGCGAACGCGACGTTACCGACTTTATTCAATACCAAGTTGTCTTGAGCCGCCCTAGTGGCCACTTTGGATACTTCGGTCGCCAAAACACGTCGAAAATGTTTCGATAGCGGAATCGTGAAGTTACCAATGCCGCAATAGAGCTCAAGAAGGTCTCGATCCGTATTTTGAGCGTGCGCGCATGCCCAGCTGAGCATTACCTGATTCAACGTGGCATTGGGCTGTATAAATGCTTGCTCGGGTTGTTTGTAGGTTAACGGGTGCCCGTCAACCTGTAGTGTCTCCGTAACCCAATCATCGCTTACGACAAGCTTTTGGCCTCGTGATCGACCAATTACCTTGATTTGAAGTGATTGTTCGACCTTGGTTGCTTCCTGAGTCCACGCTTCATCGAGTTTTCGATGGTAGATCAACGTCACTAGACACTCACCGGATAGAGTAGAGAGAAACTCTACTTGGAAGAGCTTGGTGCGAAGTATTGCGTTGCCTTGGAGGAGCGCCCTCAATGGCTCCAGCAGAGATTGGATCGCCTCACTACCGAAAGGAAACGCGCTGATCTTAATGGGCTCTCGCGGTCTTTCGCGCTCGAACATGACGAAATTGAGATCCTCACCATCATGCCAGACCCTGAATTCGGCTCGCATCCGAAAGCTATGGGTCGGCGACGGGAAAATCTGGGGCTCAGGCGCATCCAGCGCTTTAAAGTCAGAGAGAACCGTCGCTACCTTTTCATTCAGTAGCTCCTGATAGCGCTCGGGTTGGTAATCGTTGGGCAGCACGAGAACTCAGAGACAGTTTTTAGGCTTAGGTAAGCCCGCTATTCGACTTCCGACGCGCGCTGGAGAGCCCGGGAATAGGGACATCAAATAAATGCTCGATCCCTTTGAGGGTCCAAGTTTTAGCTTGGTGTATTTTACCAGCGCCCGATTGGCCGGTGATGCATCGAACTCTTCGAAGTATTCACGCAGTAGATGAATGACTTCCCAGTGCTCATCCTGCAACGTAATGCCTTCCTCAGCTGCAAATGCCGTGGCCAGCTCGTGCGTCCAAGCCTGTCGTTCTTCCAAAAAACCGTGCTTATCGAGCGTTATGGATGACGGAAGCGTATTCACACTACCCCCAAGAGCAAAGGGTGGTTGAGTCGAGTACGTATTGTACCCAGGCTTGGTCGCTAATGACGGCAAAATCGTGATTCTTCTCGGATGATTCATCGTCTGACGTAAGACAGACAATTTTCACTCCTGCTGACTTGAGCTGTTGAGCAAGGCATCCGATGGCCGCTGTGTCGGTCCAAATCACCAGGTCATCGGCCGCGATAAATGGTCTAGCAGTGCGCCATGCTTGTGCTCGATTGATGACATGAACATTCATGTGAAGGTCACCACGTGAGATGCATTGCTTATGAGTGAAGCGATATCCGAGGGCTCCAGACAGGTCACAGGTAGATCAACGAAATTGGTATCGGCGATAGGTTCGTTTGAGCCAACGTAGAGATGATCTATGTCGTAGAGCGGCAGTGACTTGAGGAGTTTGCGCAGATCGGCCTGGTCGCCCGGCGGCGATATGTCTTGGTTTAGATAATGACAACCCTCGCCGGTGAACAACACCGAAGCGTTTTGCCCAAAGGCGCTTGCAGCCATTGTCGCGTCGATAGCTGGGTCGCTGGGTAGCTCATGTACGTAGGGGCTACTTCCGATGATAAAAAGCCACGTGTTGGTCTTATCCAAAAGTCACCACCTTGCCACTTGTAAGCCCGGCCTCAATAAGTTCACCCAAACCTTCGACCGAAAAATCGTCGTCTGCTGCCAGTCCAAAGGTTTCAGCGGAGGCACTGCAGAGAACAAGGCGAGTACCTACCGCGCGCGACCAGTTAGACCAGAACTGTTTTTCTTGGCCTGTGGCGTGCAGCACGCCTTTACCGTAGAAAAAGACGCAATGCATACGTGCATCTGTATTGCTACTAGCCTTGGCGAAACGCAGAGCCGCCGAGGTGACAGCGGGTTCATTTTTGATAAGTAAGGACAGTGTGGTCATTGAAATCGAGTGCGCAATAAAAAACCCCGGCAAGCCGGGGTTTTAAATATGAAGCGATGGTTTAGTCGTCACCGCCAAATACTCCGAGTAGGTGGAGTAAGTACACAAATAAATTGAAAATATTCAGATACAGACCCACGGTGGCACGAATGTAATTCGTCTCACCACCATGAACAATGCGGCTTGTGTCCATCAGGATAAGGCCCGACATGATCATTACAACCGCGGCCGAAATGGTAAGTGACAGCGCTGGAATGGCCAAAAAGATATTAGCGATCATCGCCACGATGGCGACCAACAAGCCAGCAAACAGGAATCCACCCATAAAGGAGAAGTCACGTTTTGACTGCAACGCATAAGCCGACAGTCCAAAGAAGATGAGTGCGGTCCCACATAATGACTGCAACACTAAATTGGGTCCATTGGGCAGCGCGAGATAGACGTTAAGTAGCGGACCCAGTGCGGCACCCATCACGCCTGTGAATGCGAAAATAGCGGGGAGGCCCTTTGCACTGTCAGCCATTCGGTTGACGACGAACAGCAGGCCGAAGCCTACTAGAACGAAGACCAGATACATAAAGGTCGGCAACTGAAGCACCATTGAAATAGTTGCAGTCACTGCACTGAACGCCAGCGTCATCCCTAGCAGCATATAGGTGTTGCGCAGAACTCGATTCGTCGCGCGTGTTGCCACGTCCACTGGTGCCGTTGAAACATCGACTCGTCTTTCAGACATGTTTGGTTCCTCTCGTAAGTTAACCAGTCCGGTAATTACTTTGTTACATAACCTAATATAGGGGCGACTCAATCCATATCCAAGAGAAAACCTCTATTCAGCGTCCGCTTGTGCCCTAACTTCTGCCAAAAAGGTTAAATTTCCCGGCACAAAGGTGTTGGAGGAAGCAGAATCGAGCGCCCTCTCCGCGCGCATCATGGTGGGTTGCGGTCTTGGCGAATTGGGCGCTATTTCAGAAATTTGTGTAATGCTAGAAAGGGACATACCTGCAGCCCCAGCAAGGAGTGTGAGCTTTTTGCGTGCATCCTCCACGGCCTTGACCAGTGCTTCATCCCTTGCGTCGTGTGCTTGGGAAGACCCCATTACGGGAGAGCTGAGCAGAGTGGCGCCAGCATTGGCAAGCGCGCTCAAGGCCGCTCCCAACCGGTCTATGTCAGTGATGGTGAAAGAGACAGTTCGAGTCACGCGGAAGCCGATAAATTGCTGCTGATCGATTGCGCGATCCCACCGGTATTCGGGGAGTAACGACAGCTCGCTCGCGTTGAGAGTGTCTGGCTTTAGTGAAAATGATTTTATGGCGGAGAGCATTGCATCGACCTCTTTTGAAGCTCGTGCCTGCGCCTTGGCCGCGTCCCGATCAACCAGTGACACCTGTGCGGTGATGGTTGCTTCGTCAGGAGCAACTGAGACCATCCCTTTACCGGTGACATCAAGTTGTGTAGCCGCCAGTGAAGGTGCGGAGATGAGAAGCCCTAAAACGAGCTGCATCGGTAAGAAAAATCGCAGTTTTTTCATGACGCTATCCAAAGGGGTGCTCAGTTTTTGATTCTGAGGCCCGCAAAAAAGTTCCACTCAGTGTGATTTTCATCATACTGCGCCTGTTACAGTAAAACGCATCAGTACGGATATTAGTACGGAGAGAAATTGTTATGCCGAACCTTCGCTTCTACGCAGTCATTCTGGCTTTTTTGTATGTACCCGCGGGGTGGGCTACTACCGACACGTCGTATTCAAAGGCTGATGTCGAAACGGCGATCTTACTTCGCGACGATGCGATGTCAGGAACACGCGCGTGGAATATTGTCGAGAGCTTGACTACCGAAGTCGGACCGCGACTTGCCGGCAGCGAGGCAGAAGCTCGCGCGAGGGATTGGGCGGTCGAAAACCTCACGCGCTACGGGTTTGAAAATGTTCGTGTGGAGCCGTTCATGATCGAGGGTTGGCGTCGAGGTGCGGAGACGGCAGAGGTCGTATCACCATTCCCACAAAAACTGGCTATAACCTCGTTGGGCAACAGTGTGGGCACACCCGCAAACGGTGTTGAGGCTGAGGTCGTTCTCTTTGAATCCTTGGCCGCGCTCCGGGCTGCGCCTGATGATTCCTTGAAAGGGAAAATTGCCTACGTTGGTCACGCTATGAAGCGCACTCAGGACGGTTCCTCGTACGGGCATTTTGTTCGATTACGTTCAGCTGGTGCCGTTGAGGCGGGGCGTCGCGGCGCCATAGCAACGCTTATTCGCTCGATCGGGACTGATAGCCACCGTATGCCACACACGGGAAATATGAGTTACTCGAGCGATGTAACGCCGATTCCTATTGCCGCTCTGTCCAACCCTGATGCGGATCAGCTGGAGCGAATGGCGCAGCGGGGCCAAAGTATCCGCGTCAAATTGACCCTTACGCCGAGCTACACGGGTGTGGTTGAGAGCGGTAATGTGGTCGCCGAGCTGCCCGGCAGTGACTTGGCTGATGAGCTAGTCGTAATTGGTGGCCACCTTGATAGCTGGGATCTTGGTACGGGCGCGATTGATGACGGAGCGGGTGTTGCCATTACGATGGAAGTGTTGCGCCGTATCAAAGAGGCGGGCCTCAAACCCCGTCGCACCATTCGATTGGTTTTATGGGGCTCAGAGGAGGTGGGGCTTCTTGGTGGCTACGCTTATGCCGACAAGCACAAAGAGACCCTGCGGAATCATGTTATCGGCACAGAGAGCGACTTTGGCGCCGGCAGGATCTGGAAGATCACTCGCAACATCAATGATCAAGCAAAGCCAGTGGCGGACAAGATTGCCGAGCTCGTCGAGCCGTTAGGTATTGCCCCGGGCAGTAACACTGCGCGATCCAGCGGGCCTGACCTCAGTCCCATGAACGCGCAGGGCTTCCCTGGGTTCCGCTTTGTGCAGGACGGAAGCGACTATTTCGATTTGCATCACACGCCAGATGACACGCTCGACAAAATTGACCCTGCGGCAATGGATCAAAACGTTGCGGCCTACCTCGTTTTCGTCTGGATGGCCGCCAACAGCAATGTGAGCGATTGGGGCTGGCCTGCCGAGCAGTAGGCTCTATTGCGACCAAGGACCCTGGCGCAGTTTAATTGGTTGGTAGAGCGTCAGACATAAAAAAACCGTCTTTCGACGGTTTCCTTAAAATGGCGGTGGGCCAGGGATTCGAACCCCGGGAACCTCTCGGTTCAACGGTTTTCAAGACCGCCGCTTTCGACCACTCAGCCAGCCCACCAAAACTCTCACGACTCTAGTCTTGAGAAGCGCCGCATTATAGCGGGGCTTTTGCCCCGATCAAGCGTCGGCCGCCTCATTTTCCTCGATTAAGTCATCATTTGCCGCAGGCTCATCGATTCTTGGGCCTCTGGGATCGTTTGCGGCGCGCGGTGCCGCGCTTGCATAGTGCGGAGCGTCCGGGAATGCCTCGGTCCCAAACACGCTGCCAATCGCTGTTTGTACCTTGATCTTACCAACAGGTCGTGCATCTACTCGTGGGTCATTAATGGCACGACCCTCGGCAGTGATGCCCGTCATATCGCGTTCATCTTCGGCAGAATCAGAGCCGGCCTGACCCGCCTCGGTCTCTGCCGTTTCATTGATCTCAGCAGGCTCGTCTCCACCCTCAGCGGACGGTGCATCGGTTGTCTGCGCCGATGGAATGGTTGCAAACAAGGCCTCTTCATCGTTTGTGTCCGAACCGTTGTCGCTGTCGACAGCTGCGAGCGTCGCTGCGCTGGCAGATTGTGCACCCTCAGTGGCTGTGGGCTCCGTATTTGCAGTCGCATCGGCAACAGGCTTGGGACCACGTCGTCGACGGCGACGTCCCTCAGACCGTTTTTCTGCAGGGCGATGACGGGGTTCCTGCGATGTCTCTTGATCAGTGCCTGCTCCGTCAGTCTCTTCAGCAGCTGTTTCGCTGTCGCTCACTGCCTCTTCGCCAGTCATCTGGTCAGAAGCTGCATCATTTCCAGAACGTCTACGTCCGCCTCTGCGACCTCGTCTGCGACGTTTTTTAGGCTCACCGTCGGCATTGGTGTCATCCGACGTATCCGCAGCGGGTTGTGTAACTTCGGTAGTCTCCTCGGCTGTCTCAGCTGCCTGAGTTTGCTTGGCAGGACGCTTCCGCTGTCGATTATTACGACGCTTGGGCTTGTTGCCGGCTTTACTCGTATTCTTCTTAGAGTCTGAGGATTCCTCTTCAGCAGCTTCCTCTACCTTTGGCATTGGAGCGAACAAGGCCGACCACAGACGCGGGAACAGACCGGGTTTTGGACTGTCTGCGGCTTCAGCCGCCGCAGGTGCCTGTTGTGGTGCTGCTTCAGGAGCAACGGCGGGTGGCGGTGCATCAGGTGTCACCCCACGAACCAACGCTTGAGGCGCGGCTGCCGGCTTCTCGGTGTCCTCGTAGGATGGCTCGCGATCAAACTCACTCAGGTCAATTTCGAAGCTCTCGCGACCGTCCTGATCAATTTCGTCATCTCGCAGGCGGATAACCTCGAAATGTGGCGTCTGCATATTCGGGTTTGGAATCACGACCACACGCACTTTAGTGGCCTGCTCGATCTCACCAACGGCAGCGCGCTTTTCATTGAGCAAGAAGGCGGAAACATCGACGGGGACAACCACACGTACTTCGCCAGTACGCTCCTTGGATGCTTCTTCCTGGATTAATCGTAATATGGCGAGCGCTAACGACTTGGTATCACGAATCGAGCCTTGACCTGTACAGCGTGGGCAGACCATTCCGCTGGTTTCTCCCAACGACGGGCGCAACCGCTGACGCGACATTTCCAACAAGCCGAAGCGAGAGATCCGCCCCAACTGTACGCGTGCTCGGTCAATCTCAAGTGCATCACGCATTCGATTCTCTACCGCGCGCTGGTTTTTCGACGCATTCATGTCAATGAAGTCGATAACAACTAGTCCGCCCATATCACGAAGACGCAATTGGCGTGCAATTTCGTCGGCAGCTTCAAGGTTGGTTTGAAGCGCTGTAGCCTCAATATCACTTCCTTTGGTTGCTCGTGCTGAGTTGATATCAATCGATACCAGAGCTTCCGTGGGGTCGATCACGATAGAGCCGCCAGAGGGCAATCTGACTTCGCGTTGGAAAGCGGTCTCGATTTGACCTTCGACCTGGAATCGATTGAACAGCGGAAGACCATCGTTATAGGCCTTGATCCGGTTCTGGTACTTCGGCACGACCATGCTGACAAAGTCGAGCGCTTGCCGGTGCGCGTGCGGCTCATCGATCAACACTTGATCGATATCGTCTTTCAGATAGTCGCGAATCGCTCGGATAATGACGTCGCTTTCCTGATAAAGCAGCGTTGGCGGTGCGTTTTCATCTGCCGCTTCCGAAATGGCTGCCCAAAGCTTCAGGAGGTAATCGAGGTCCCACTGGAGTTCTTCAGCCGTCCGACCGACACCGGCGGTACGAATGATGACACCCATACCGTCGGGTACTGCCAGTTGAGCCAGTGCGTCTCGGAGTTCAGAACGATCATCACCTTCGATACGACGTGAAATGCCGCCCGCTCGCGGGTTGTTAGGCATGAGCACCATGTAACGCCCGGGGAGGCTGATGTAGGTTGTAAGCGCTGCGCCTTTGGTGCCACGCTCTTCTTTGTCTACTTGGACAATGACCTCTGTGCCTTCCTTGATCGCATCTTTGATTTTGATCTTGCTATCATCGGGAGATGAAGAGCGGTAGTACTGATGTGCAATCTCTTTGAGGGGCAAAAAGCCGTGTCGTTCTGCACCATAATCCACGAACGCAGCCTCTAGGCTGGGTTCGACGCGAGTAACTTTCGCCTTATAAATATTGGCTTTTGTCTGCAATCGCGCACGATTCTCGATATCAAGATCGTATAGGCGTTGGCCATCTACGAGCGCTACACGCACTTCCTCGCGCTCGGTGGCGTTGATCAACATTTTCTTCATGTGTCAGGTTCCATAAGGCAACCCAACAGCGGGGGAGTGCACTGTAGTGCACGACATATCAGAAAGCGGACAGGGCTCTGTCGCTTAGTTCGTCTTGTCGTGGCTGATATTACGCGGTAACTCAGCCTGAATCTCTCCGCGCTATCGGATCGCGGTGTTTACAAATAACTCTGAGCTGCCGTGCTTCGTTTCCGTTTCCAATTCGCTGGCGCTTCGAGTTCGTTTTACTGGTTTTGCGGTCCGTATTTCGGGTAGTCTCCTCCCGGTCGCTTTCGCGTCATTATCGGTCCATCGCAAACCAGCGCGGAGCATAGCACTGGGGTGTTGATTCATCAATCAAAGAGTTAAGTAGAGCACGGTGTCTGAATCTCAACCTGAATCCAGAGTTCAATTCATTGAGTTGTCCGACGAGGAATCGGGGCAGCGCCTCGATAACTACTTGATGCGGATATTGGGCGGCGTCCCGAAAACACGAATCTATAAAGCGATCAGGACGGGGGAGGTTCGCGTTAATAAGGGACGAGCCAAGCCTGAGCGCAAATTGAATACTGGTGATGTCATTCGAATACCGCCCATCTCAGTTGCGGTACGAGAAGAGGGGAGGCGTGTTCCAGATCGTTGGTCGCAACGAATCGACCGCAGCATCATGCACAACGATAACGAGCTGATGGTAATCGATAAACCTACAGGCCTTGCGGTGCACGGTGGCAGTGGGGTCCAGTTCGGGCTCATTGAGTCGCTGCGACAAATGTTTCCAGAGCAGCGGTACATGGAGCTTGTTCATCGGCTCGATCGAGATACATCGGGTTTGGTTATGATTGCGAAACGCGCGTCGGTCCTGCGCGAGCTGCATGCATTACTGCGAGGTGACGGTGTCGATAAGCGTTATCTTGCACTGGTTGCCGGCAAGTGGCCGGCTCATCGAGCGCGCGTTGAGGCATCTCTTGAGAAATCTGCACTTCCGTCCGGCGAGCGCATCGTTCGAGTGACACCGGAGGGGCGGCGAAGCGTGACTGATTTTAGGGTCGTTGAGCGTTATCGGGGTGCGACCTTGATTGAGGCCAAGCCCGTGACTGGTAGGACACACCAGATACGTGTTCACGCACAGCACGCAGGTCATCCTATCCTTGGCGATCCCAAATACGGATCTGAAGACCAGCTGGCACTCGCAAAGACACACGGTCTAAAACGATTGTTTCTACACGCACAACGTTTGGAGTTTCGCTTAGGTGGGCGACGCTACCGTTTCGAGGCGCCACTCGACGACGAACTCTCTGCGGTATGTGATTCGTTTGGAAACAAAAGCTCAGGGTAACGCTAGGCCTTCATTGCGCAACATGTTGCAGAGGCTTATCAAGGGCAGGCCCTCCAGGGCAGTAGGGTCAGCGCCTTCGAGCGCTTGCATCAGCGAAATCCCTAAACGCTCCCACTTGAAAGCGCCTGCGCAGTCCAGTGGCGAGTCGGCCGCAACGTAGGCCTCAATTTCAGGACGGTTAAGGTCTCGGAGTGTCGCTTTATACTGGACAACCTCGGTTTGACAGCCATCCGTCGCGGTATTCCAGAGTGATACCCCGGTATAGAATTCAACAGTCCTGCCGCTGATGAACTCCAATTGCTCTACCGCACGATTTACAGAACCCGGTTTGTGGAGTTGCTGGTCGCCCACCACCGCAACCTGATCAGAGCCAATAATCAAGGCATTGGGATGTCTAATTGCCCTCGCTTTCGCTTGGGATAAGCGTGCTGCCATGGCGCTAAACGTCTCATTGGGTAACCTAGATTCGTCTATAGCAGGTGCGCTTGTCTCAAAAGGAATACCCAGACGGTCAAGCAGGTTGGCTCGGTACGTCGAGGTTGATGCAAGGATGAGCGCTGGATCTCTTGAGGGCATATTGGTCTTGTTAGTTTTTGACAGCTTTCGATTTTGACAGTTAAAGGCGCGGAACGTATAGTCCGCTGCCATGTCGAACACTGCATTACCACGCGAGGCTGAGCTACGAACTTGGGCCTCCCGCGGCATCGAAGTCGAAGGTGATGTGCTAGTGACTCGGATGCCACGATTACAAGCTGTCGTCGCGAGCGGAGAAGAGCCTGCTCACGCGACGCTCAGGTGCTGGAAAGACGAGCAACATCGGTACATTGTTGACGTCAAAGTGCAAATGACTGTGGCGCTAGAGTGTCAGCGTTGCCTCTCTCATTGTGAGCTGGAACTGGCAACCCAAAGCAGTCTCTGTGTCGTTTGGAACGAGGATTCGATTAAAGAGCTGCCATCGGGTTATGACCCGCTGATAGCCGGTGATGTCAGCGACATCCATGCGCTGGTAGAGGAAGAATTACTCCTTGCGTTGCCCGCAGTGCCAATGCATGAGGTGGGTGACTGCGAAGACGTATCGAGGGCGTTTGGCGACTTAACAATGGATGTCGTCGAAGATAAGGAAAGTCCGTTCGCAGCTTTGGGTGCGTTACTGAGGACGCCTGACGCAGAGGACGACAAGGGATAGAACTTAATACTGGATTCGGTGTCCTACACCGAGCCGCTTAAAGAGATGGGAGAGCACCATGGCTGTTCAACAAAACCGTAAAACGCGTTCTAAGCGCGGTATGCGTCGGTCACACGATGCACTAAGTGGTTCCACACTGACTGTAGATAGCACGTCAGGTGAGACGCGTCGTCGTCACCACGTAAGCGCCGATGGCTTCTACAAGGGCCAGAAGGTCATCGATACAAACAACGACGACTAAACCTATGTCGTTCGGCGTCGTTTTTCCCGGACAGGGTTCGCAGCGCGTCGGGATGCTTGAGGAAGCAGCCGGCGCGTTTTCAGTTGTGTCCGATACCTTTTCCGAGGCCAGCGACGCTCTTGGCTATGATCTGTGGCAATTGGTATCGGAGGGACCTGCGGAAAAACTAGGTCTAACCGAATATACCCAGCCGGCAATACTGACGGCCAGCGTTGCGCTTTTTCGAGCGTTCAGTGAGGCCAGTGCGTTTCAGCCAGAAGCAGGTGCGGGCCACAGCTTAGGCGAGTATTCGACTCTCGTCAGCGCGGGCACCTTATCCTTGGCGGACGGCGTTCGCTTGGTCCGGCAACGTGGCGCGGCTATGCAAGATGCGGTCCCAGTCGGTGTTGGTGCCATGGCCGTGGTCATGGGTCTCGATGACGATGTTGTCACGGACACATGCAACGGCGTTTCGACGGCGGGTTGCTTTGTAGGTGGAGTGAACTTTAATGCGCCCGGACAGGTTGTTATTGCGGGGCATTCGGCTGCGGTTGATGCAGCAGTAGCCGCCCTGAAAGACGCGGGTGCGCGCAGAGCGATGCCTCTACCCGTTAGCGCGCCGTTCCATACGCCCTTGATGCAGCCCGCAGCTGAGGTGATGCAGCGAGCCTTTGAGGACGTCAACTGGTCTACACCACAGTTTCCGGTTGTCAGTAATGTGGATGGCTCGCTGCAAAGCAATGCGGATTCAATTCGAGACAGCTTAGTTAGGCAGATATCAGCGCCCGTTTTGTGGACAACGTGCATGGCTACATTACGTGAGGCGGGATGCACTCACTTTGTTGAATGTGGCCCCGGAAACGTGCTCAGCGGGTTGAGCAAACGAATCGACAAATCAGTACCTATTAAATCAATAGAGACGGTCGCCGCGATTGAAGCTGGCGTAACCGATCTGTAAGGCTTAGATATGTGTGGATCGACAGAAAGTCGTGTAGCGCTGGTTACCGGTGCTACCCGTGGGATTGGTAAAGCTATTGCTCAGGAACTGGCTAGAGCAGGGCACACCGTCATCGGCACAGCGACTTCGGATGCCGGTGCAGAGACGATAACGTCGCATCTTTCGGAGTGGGGTGGCATGGGCATGCGCCTCGACGTGAGCGACAGTGAGGCCGTAAAGTCGACGATTGCTCAAATTGCAGAGGCGCACGGAGCGCCCACCATTCTCGTCAACAACGCTGGAATCACGCGTGACAATCTAATGATGCGGATGAAGGATGAAGAGTGGGCTGATGTCATCGGGACAAATTTGAATCCCCTGTTTACCGTCAGTAAAGCCTGCTTGCGCGGAATGACAAAGGCACGATGGGGCCGCATCATCAACATCTCGTCTGTCGTTGGACAGATGGGGAATGCGGGGCAAGCCAACTACGCAGCGAGTAAAGCGGGCGCAGAGGGTATGTCTCGAGCAATGGCAAAAGAGTTGGGGTCTCGCGCAGTAACCGTTAATTGTGTAGCACCGGGCTTCATCGATACAGACATGACCAAAGTGCTGACGGACGATCAGAAGTCTCTGATGCTGGGTCAAATACCGTTAGGGCGGTTGGGCGAACCAGAAGAGATCGCGAAAGTGGTCGCCTTCTTGGCAAGTGACTCGAGTGCCTACATTACGGGTGAAACCATTCACGTGAACGGCGGCATGTACATGTGATGCGAAAAAATGCGGGTTTTAATCTGTTCAATAACAGGTAAAATCCGCACGCTATCCGTCTAAGGGAAGGCGACAACAGGAAACCAGAAAGGGGACGTCATGAGCAATATTGAAGATCGCGTAAAGAAAATCGTGGCAGAGCAGCTCGGTGTAAAAGAAGATGAAGTGAGCAATGAGTCATCATTCGTTGATGATCTCGGCGCAGACTCTCTCGATACCGTAGAGCTTGTCATGGCGCTCGAGGAAGAGTTCGATACCGAAATTCCAGATGAAGAAGCCGAGCAGATCACCACTGTTCAGTTGGCTATTAACTACATCAACGAGAATCTCGCTTAAATCCAGAGACTAATCTCGTGAAAAAGCCGCTCCAGTAAGGGCGGCTTTTTTTTATGCTGGTACAATAATTCATCTGATAAATCTGGGGGCACAGATGAACAACCGCAGAGTCGTGGTTACTGGTGTGGGTGCAATAACCGCATTGGGTTTGGACGCTAACAGTACATGGCGTGGCGTCACCAATGGCGTGAATGGGGTTCGCCCAATTGACCATTTTGACGCGTCTGCCTTCTCAACTCGTTTCAGCGCGAGTCTCAATGATTTTTCGACTGATGGTTACCTGGAGGCTCGTGACGCGAAGCGCATGGATGCATTCATTCAGTACGGAATGGTCGCAGGCATTCAGGCTATGCGCGACTCAGGTCTCGAAATTACGGAAGAAAATCAGGATCGAGTTGGCTGTAATGTCGGGGCGGGCATAGGCGGTATTGGGCTCATCGAGAAGATGTCGTTAACACTCAATAATTCAAGCCCTCGAAAAATTTCTCCCTTTTTTGTTCCCGGCTCCATTATCAATATGGTGGCCGGTAATCTATCTATCGAGTTCAATCTGCGTGGACCTAATCTGGCTATGGTGACTGCGTGTACGACCGGCACACACAGCATCGGCCTGGGTGCCCGACTGATTGCGGCCGGTGATGCAGATGCAATGTTGGTAGGCGGCGCAGAGATGGGTACGACACCAGTTGGCTTAGGTGGTTTTGCAGCTGCGCGGGCTTTATCGACGCGTAACGATGATCCTGAGCACGCCTCGCGGCCTTGGGACAAAGACCGAGACGGATTTGTACTCGGTGATGGCGCCGGTGTAATGATGCTTGAGTCACTAGAGAGTGCTCAGGCTAGGGGCGCTAAGATTTATGCGGAAGTGGTTGGCTTTGGTATGAGTGGTGATGCTTACCATATGACGTCACCGCCCGAAGATGGACGCGGTGCTGCTCTGGCAATGCGAAACGCACTCCGGGATGCCGGTATGAACCCCTCTGAGGTGGACTACATCAACGCTCATGGAACGTCGACGCCAGCAGGTGATATCGCCGAAACGGTGGCGATAAAGAGCGTGTTTGGGGAACACGCATACGATTTGGCGGTCAGCTCAACAAAGTCGATGATTGGACATCTGTTGGGCGCTGCTGGTGCCGTAGAGGCAATATTCTCGGTTCTCGCGATCCGTGATGGTGTGGCACCGCCTACGATCAATCTCGAAAACCCAGACGACGGCTGTGATTTAAACTACGTGCCCGGTACGGCTCAGGAACGATCGATCGATATCGCGGTATCGAATTCGTTTGGCTTTGGTGGCACCAACGGCACGCTCGTCTTTAAAAAGTTCAGCTGAGCGCAATCAGGTGCTGATGCGAACTGGGTTGACGCTGGCGCTTCTTTCCTTGTTAGCCGCTACTGTTCTGGTCTCATCGGCACGAAATGCGCTCCATAATTCTCTCAATCTCAATGCGGAACCGGGTGTTTTCGAGGTTCAACAAGGAGACGGGCTAATAAGGGTTTTGAATACCCTGGAATCCGAGGGAGTGATCGACTCCGCGCTCAAGATTCGGGTCGGTTTGCGGTTGAGCGGAAAGGACCTTGTCGTAAAGCGGGGAGTGTATCAGCTCTTTGCGGGTGAGACCGTGCTCCAACTGCTCGATCGAATGGACAGGAATGACGTCATTCTCTACCCCATCACTATCCCGGAAGGCGTTACTTTTGGTTGGTTTTTAGCGACGCTTTGGGAACATCCCGAGGTAACAAGAGTACTCGAAGGCGCTAATGATGAGCGTCTTTTGAATCTCATTAATCCCCATGCCAGTCCCGAGGGCTTATTTCTCCCTGAGACCTATCTTATCCAGTCGGGCGACACGGACCTTGACGTCCTGATGCGCGCAAGAGCCGCAATGCGAGACGCCTTGATGAATGCGTGGAGTAAGCGCACCGAGAACGTACCCCTGAAAGACCCCTACGAGGCTCTTATTTTGGCTTCGATCGTCGAAAAAGAGACAGGGGTTGCCAGTGAGCGTGCCGAAATAGCCGGAGTGTTTACTCGGCGTTTGGCGCTGGGCATGCGGCTCCAAACCGATCCCACGGTTATCTACGGACTGGGTGACGAATTCGACGGTAATCTTACTCGTCGGCATTTACGGGATGACAACAATCAGTTTAATACCTACCGAGTTGCTGGCTTGCCGCCAACGCCCATTGCACTCCCGGGAAAAGAGGCGATTGTGGCTTCGCTGAATCCAAAAGACGGAGAGGCGCTGTATTTCGTTGCAAAAGGGGATGGTAGTCACGCGTTCAGTCGCACCCTGAGCGAGCACGAGGAAAATGTGAGACGCTATCAACTCAAACGTCGTAAGGATTATCGGTCGAGCCCCAAGTGATGACAGGATCAAAA
>DPGN01000046.1:21278-43163 GCA_003523185.1 Halieaceae bacterium | reverse complement strand
CTGTTGTCGAAGGAAGGCACCGCGCCTTCGGTGACCACTGAGCTGTTGATGGTGTTTGCGGCGCGTGCGCAACACTTGCACGAAGTTATCGAACCCGCACTCCGCGACGGTAAGTGGGTCTTATGTGATCGTTTCACCGATGCCACCTATGCCTATCAAGGGTTCGGTCGGGGCTTTGATCAAGGAGAGATTGAAGCCCTTGAGGCGTTAGTTCAACGCGGTAGACATCCCGATCTCACCCTGTTGTTTGATATTGATCCGGAGCTTGGGATGGCGCGTGCGCGAAAGCGTGCCGAGCTCGATCGTTTCGAACAAGAGGAGTTGGCGTTTTTCGAACGGGTCCGAGAGGGCTACTTGAGCCGCGCTGAGTACGACTCGCGTTTCAAAATCATTGATGCATCGCGATCGATTGACGATGTGCAAAATGCATTGCGAGAGGCACTGCTGCCCCTATTGGACGGGACATCATGATGGTGAATGTCTTTTCCGAGCACAGATCGGTTATTCGCAGTCTCCTGTCGCTTCATTCCAATAATCAGTTACCCCATGCTGTACTGATTACAAGTGTCTCCGGGGTTGGGCTTACAAGTGCGGCGAGCAGTCTGTGTGCCACGCTTCTTTGTGAGCGAGATGGTGATGAGCCCTGCGGTGAGTGCAGCAGTTGTAGCCGCGTATCAGGCGGTACGCACGGTGATTATCGGTGGGTGGAAGTCGCTGAGGGTAAAGCGAGTATTGGGGTAGATCAGATACGGGAAGCTAGTGACTTCGTCACAAAAACGGCGGGTTACGGGGCGCAAAAGATATTGGTCATCTCAGACGCTGAGAAAATGACCACGGGCGCCTCAAATGCGCTCCTTAAAACGTTAGAAGAGCCTCAGGGAAACTCGTTAATCGTGTTGTTGTCGCAGCGGACTTGGCTACTACCGGCTACGATTCGCTCGCGATGTCAGACTTGGCGGTTACTCGCGCTCACAGCCGCTTCTTCGATTGATCATCTTCGCGCTGCAGGCGTTGCTGTTCCGCCGGACATCAGCGGGAACGGACGAGCGCTCGAACGATTGGTCTCATCGGTTGTGGACGGAAAAGCGGAGGCGCGCTCGGTCGTAACGAACATGGTTGAAGCGATGTTGTCGACCGACATGTCTGTGGCTGATGCGTCAGGCGCGCTTCAAGGCTTCGAACTCACCGACAGTGTCGAGGCGGTCGCAATCGCCCTTGAGGAGCGACTGAGTAATCAGGCTGCTGGAAGTGGCTCGTTTATCGCCTTACTTCAGTTGCATCGAGCCATCGCCGCGCTCTTGCAACGATTGCGTAACGGTTCCGTTCCGGCAAAGGAATCGACGTGCTACGAGATTGCAAGCTTGATTGTGAAAGCAAGGCGCGATGATGTGGCTGCTATAAATCAAAGCCTTGAGGTCTTGGGGGCTTGAACTTGACTTGGCAACCAAGCCAGTCAGCGATAGGCTGAGAGCATGAGCGAAGACAATAAACAGGGCATCCTTTCACTGACGATTAGAGATCGTGCGGTGTTATATGCGGCCTATATGCGCTTCGTTCGGCACGGCGGTCTTTTTGTCCCCACCAACAAAAAGTATGAGCTCGGAGAAGAGGTATTTATCCTACCGGCGCTCATGGACGAGCCCGAGAAAATACCGATCAACGGAAAAGTGGTATGGGTTACTCCAAAAGGTGCGCAGGGTGATCGGCAAGCCGGGATAGGCGTTCAGTTCTCCGAAGCAGACTTTGCTGCTGCCACAAAAATTGAAGAGCATTTGGGCACTGGTTTGGTCTCTGACCGTCCTACCCATACGATGTAATACTCGCTGTATTGCAAAAGCATTAGTTTCACGATTCTTGCCATGGATTTGGTCTTCCCCGATTGAATCGATTCACCTAATGTGACACCATCCGCGCCCTTAGGTCAGGAACCACCGACGCACTCGCATGAGTGATCGTTTACGCGGAAGTGGCGAAATTGGTAGACGCGCTGGATTTAGGTTCCAGTGTCTTACGACGTGAGAGTTCGAGTCTCTCCTTCCGCACCAAATTCCTTCATGGATTACTGCCCCACGACGGGGCCTTTGAGTGTTTTAAGTTAGGAGACGAGGATGCGTGTCTCGGTAGAAACAACATCGGGTTTAGAGCGTAAATTAACAGTAGGTGTGCCAGCGGATGAAGTGGATTCCGCGGTTGATAAGAAGTTAGCGGAAGCGTCCAAAAATGTCCGCCTGCCTGGCTTCCGTCCTGGCAAAGTCCCTATGAGCGTGATGAAGCAACGGTTTGGCCCTGGAGTTCGTCAGGAAGTTCTCGGTGATGTCATTAATCAGTCGTTCCAAGAGGCGGTGATTGGTGAAAATCTGAGACCTGCTGGCCAGCCAAGCATCGAAGCCAAGAGTGTCGAGAGTGGGAAGGACGTCGAATACGTCGCGACATTTGAAATCTATCCCACTGTCTCCCTCAATGAAGTCAAAGACTTTGAGGTCACAAAGCTTACCTGTGACATTGGCGAGAGCGACGTCAACGACATCATTGAAGTGTTCCAGAAACAGCAAGGACAATTAGTCGACGTTGATCGCGCTGCGGAGGAGGGCGACACGCTGACCATCGATTTCGAGGGATTCAAAGACGGTGAGGCCTTCGACGGCGGTGCCGGAACAGATACTGCGTTGGAGCTCGGTTCAGGTCGTATGATCCCTGGGTTCGAGGACGGGCTCGTTGGTGCTGCTGCCGGCGATGAGCGCACTCTTGAGCTGACATTCCCTGAGGATTATCACTCTGAGGAGCTAAAAGGCGCGGCAGTCGAGTTTAAAGTGACGGTGAAAGCAGTGAAAGCGATGGAGCTCGCGGAACTTAACGCCGAACTCTTCGCCTCTTATGGCGTAGAGGATGATGATGTCGAGGCTTTCCGAGCTGAAGTTCAGAAGAATATGGAGCGAGAGCTCAAAGGCGCGATCGATGCGCACGTTAAGCAGCAAGTCATGGATGCCATCATAGAGGCACACCCAGAGCTTGAGATCCCACAAAGCCTGATTGCTCAAGAGACAGACGCACTCCGGGGCCAGATGTTCCAGCAGTTTGGCGGTGGCGTAAGTCCAGATATGGACCTTAAGAGTATTCTCCCTGATGAGATGTTCAGCGAGCGCGCTGAAACGCGTGTTCGATTGGGCTTGCTAGTGAGCGAGCTTGTCCAAGACTTGGGCGTCCGTGCTGAACCAAACAAGGTGCGCGAGCTCATCGAGGAGATTGCCTCCACCTATCAGGATCCAGAGGAAGTCATCAATTGGTACTACGAAGACAATAACCAATTGATGGGCATTGAGTCGCGTGTGTTGGAAGACGCGGTAGTGGAAAAGTTGCTTGAACAGGCTAAAGTCACTGAAGAAGCAACCGGTTACCAGGACGCACTGCAGCGGACCCGCGCAGCGACACAGCAATAAGCGCTGCGAGTTAATTAGGAGATAAGGGATGTCGTACGGCTACGAGACAGGAAACGAGAAAGCATTGGGTCTAGTGCCAATGGTGATTGAGCAAACTTCACGTGGTGAGCGCTCGTTCGATATCTATTCTCGCCTGTTAAAGGAGCGCGTCATTTTTATCGTGGGCCCGATTGAAGACCAGATGGCTAATCTTGTCGTGGCTCAGTTGCTTTTTTTGGAGTCTGAAAACCCGGATAAGGATATTCACCTATACATTAACAGCCCAGGCGGGTCCGTGACTGCAGGTCTGTCGATCTACGACACCATGCAATTTATCAAACCTGAAGTCAGCACCATGTGCGTCGGTCAAGCCGCATCAATGGGAGCGTTCCTGCTCAGTGGTGGTGCTAAAGGTAAGCGCCTTATACTGCCAAACGCCCGCACCATGATTCATCAGCCAAGTGGCGGTGCCCAGGGACAGGCGAGCGATATTGAGATTCAGGCCAAGGAAATCCTGTTCTTGCGCGAGCGGCTCAACCGAATGCTATCTGAGCACACGGGCCAGCCGATGGACGTGATTGAGCGCGATACCGAACGTGATCGCTTCATGAGCGCAGAGCAGAGCGTTGAGTACGGTCTGGTAGACCAGGTTATCACCTCGCGCTAGCGCCTTTTTGTAGAAACTAGATCTGTCGCCTTGCAATAGGCGTACAAACCTATCATCTTTGTGTGAAGAAGATAGGCAAGATACAGGGTCAGACTTGATGACGGGTGACAGCACCAGCGACGAAAACGGAAAACTGCTTTACTGCTCGTTTTGCGGAAAAAGCCAGAACGAAGTCCGTAAACTAATTGCGGGTCCGTCCGTTTTTATCTGTGACGAATGCGTCGATCTCTGTAACGACATCATCCGTGAGGAGATTCAGGAAGCCGCGGCGCCAGAGGCGTCTGACAAGCTACCCGTCCCTCGCGAAATTAACGAAATTCTAGATGAATACGTGATTGGCCAATCCAGAGCCAAACGCGTCTTGTCCGTAGCTGTTTATAACCACTACAAGCGATTGCGCACCGGCGAAGGTCAATCCTCAGATGTAGAGTTGGGCAAATCGAACATCCTCCTAGTGGGTCCAACCGGTTCTGGTAAGACACTGCTGGCCGAAACACTGGCCCGCTTGTTAGACGTACCTTTCACGATTGCTGATGCAACCACACTGACCGAAGCGGGCTATGTGGGTGAAGATGTCGAAAATATCATTCAGAAACTGCTTCAGAAGTGCGATTACGATGTTGAGAAGGCTCAAATGGGCATCGTATACATCGACGAAATCGATAAGATTTCACGGAAGTCCGATAACCCGTCCATCACGCGTGACGTGTCGGGTGAGGGCGTCCAGCAAGCACTTCTAAAGTTGATTGAAGGCACTGTGGCGTCAGTACCGCCGCAGGGTGGCAGGAAGCACCCGCAGCAGGAGTTCCTTCAGGTTGATACCAGCAACATTCTTTTCATCTGCGGTGGTGCGTTTGCCGGGCTGGATAAAGTGATTCAAAACCGTTCAGCGAAAGGCGGCATTGGCTTCTCGGCAGACGTAAAGGGTCGATCAGAGCAGAAGAATTTCGCCGAGAGCTTGCACGACCTTGAGGCTGAAGACCTAGTTCAATATGGATTGATTCCCGAATTTGTCGGGCGTTTGCCAATGATTGCGACGCTGGAGGAGCTTGACGTCACGGCGCTAATGCAGATTCTGACCGAACCCAAGAACGCGCTTACCAAGCAGTACCGTAAAATGTTCGACATGGAACGCGTAGAAATCGATTTCCGCGAAGACGGATTACGTGCCGTTGCTACCAAGGCGATGGAGCGAAAGACTGGCGCGCGGGGTTTGCGGTCTATCCTGGAGAATGTCCTGCTTGAGTCCATGTATAACATCCCATCACAGACCGGTGTCGCCAAGATCGTAGTAGACGAGTCAGTCATTAACGGCGACTCTGAACCTTTGCTGGTCTACGAAACACAAGACGAGACGATTGCTGCTCAAGACGCATAAATTGATGCGTCTCGGGGCTTGAGATTGGTGAAAAAGCCCCCATCTCTACCCTGAACACATGGAGATGACTATGAGCGATACATCCGCACTTCAGCTACCGTTACTGCCACTTCGAGACGTAGTGGTTTATCCCCATATGGTGCTACCGCTATTCGTCGGCCGCGAGCGCTCGATTGAAGCGCTGGAACACGCCATGGCAGGTAATAAGCAAGTACTGCTGGTCGCTCAACGCCATGCCCCTGACGATAATCCCGATGTGGACGACCTGTACCAGGTGGGTACCGTCTCCACGATTCTTCAACTTCTGAAATTGCCTGATGGCACGATTAAGGTGCTGGTAGAGGGTAGTGAGCGCGCGGTTATTGAGGCTATCGATACGGGTGAAACCTTTTCGATTGCTACGGTAAGACAAATCGAGTGTGAAGATCTCGATGATGCCGACACTGATGGAGCAATACGCGAAACTGTCGACCACTTCGAAAAATATGTGAATGTCAGCAAGAAGGTACCCAACGAAGTGCTGACATCACTTTCGGGCATTGATGAGCCTGGTCGGCTGGCCGACACAATAGCCGCGCATATGTCGGTGGATTTGCAAGAGAAGCAAAACATTCTAGAGATGTCCGCGGTTAAGGCTCGACTCGAGCACTTGATGTCTCTAATGGATTCAGAGATCGATCTGTTCCAGGTTGAGAAGAAAATTCGCAGTCGTGTTAAAAAACAGATGGAAAAAAGCCAGCGTGAGTACTACTTGAATGAGCAGATGAAAGCCATTCAAAAAGAGCTGGGTGAAATGGATGATGCACCCAATGAGATCGATGAGCTTCAGAATCGTATTGACGAAGCCAAGATGTCGGATGAGGCGATCGAAAAGGCAAATGCCGAACTGAGTAAGCTCAAAATGATGTCACCTATGTCCGCTGAAGCGTCGGTGGTGCGGGGCTACATTGAGTGGTTGGTGGGTGTTCCATGGGCAAAGCGCAGCAAGGTTAAGCACGACATTAAGCGGGCTCAGACCATCCTCGATCAGGATCATTACGGGCTGGAAGAGGTAAAAGACCGTATTCTTGAGTACCTGGCCGTTCAAAAGCGGGTCAGAAAGCTTAAAGGCCCAGTACTTTGTCTAGTCGGACCGCCCGGGGTTGGCAAAACCTCACTAGGCGAATCCATCGCTAAATCGACTAATCGTAAATTTGTCCGCATGGCCCTCGGTGGCGTGCGCGATGAAGCTGAGATTCGTGGACACCGACGTACCTACATCGGCTCGATGCCGGGTAAGTTGATTCAAAAGATGGTCAAGGTCGGTGTTCGTAATCCGCTGTTCTTGTTGGATGAAATTGACAAGATGGGCATGGATCATCGCGGGGACCCTGCATCAGCAATGCTCGAGGTACTCGATCCGGAGCAAAATCACGCGTTTAACGACCATTACCTTGAGGTTGATTACGACTTGTCGGATGTCATGTTTGTTTGTACCTCAAACACCATGAATATTCCCGGCCCATTGTTGGACCGTATGGAAGTAATTCGAATCCCAGGGTACACAGAGGACGAGAAGCTCAGCATTGCGCGTAAATACCTTCTGCCAAAGCAGGTCAAGGTAAACGGGTTAAAGCCCGCTGAGATTAGCGTTGCGGACGAGGCAATTCTTGATATTGTCCGTTACTACACGCGTGAAGCCGGTGTTCGAGCGATGGAGCGGGAGCTTGCTAAGGTCTGCCGTAAAGTCGTTAAAAAGCTAGCGCTGGAGGACTGGGAGTCCGGTACCGAGGTCACATCTGAGAACCTTGAGGACCTGCTAGGTGTGCGCAAGTTCACGTTTGGTGTGGCTGATGAGGCTAATCAGGTTGGCGAGGTCACGGGTCTCGCGTGGACGTCGGTAGGTGGTGAGCTACTTACGATTGAGGCGGCGTCGGTCAGTGGTAAGGGTCGTCACGTTCGGACAGGTAGTCTTGGCGACGTAATGCAAGAATCGATTCAGGCTGCGATGACAGTCGTTCGCTCGCGCTCGCAAGGTCTGGGTATTCCCGCCAAATATCACGATACGCACGACCTCCACATTCACGTGCCGGAGGGTGCAACACCGAAGGACGGCCCAAGCGCTGGTATTGGAATGTGTACTGCGCTTGTGAGTGTTGCCACGAATATTCCGGTGCGCGCTGACGTCGCCATGACCGGAGAAATCACCTTACGAGGAGAGGTACTGGCGATTGGTGGACTTAAGGAGAAACTGCTCGCTGCGCGCCGCGGTGGCATCAAGACGGTGGTCATTCCTCATGAGAATGAGCGTGACCTCGCGGAGGTGCCGGACAACATCAAAGATAAGCTCGATATCAAGCCTGTGAAATGGATTGATGAAGTACTTGAAATCGCCCTTGAATCGTCACCTCAACCATTGAGCGACGACGAGTATCTGGCCGGCACAAATGACGCAAAAGTGGCGGGTTCAGATGGGCAGGAAGAGGGCGAAGCGAGAGCTACGTCTCATTGACGCGATTTAAGTCCGTTTGAGCGAAAAAATTAAGAAATTTTTACATTTCGCGATTGACCATGATTGCCCGCAAAGGTAGGCTGATCCTCAGTTTCAGGCATTTTCCTAAAGCATACAACGAGGATCTATCGTGAATAAAAATGAACTAATTGATGCTATCGCTGCAGAAGCAGATCTCCCAAAGGCAGCTGCTGGTCGTGCACTTGGTGCAGCCGTTGCAGCCATTACTTCAGAGCTTTCTAAAGGTGGCAGCGTATCTCTCGTGGGTTTCGGAACCTTTTCGGTGAAGCCACGTGCAGCACGCGACGGTCGCAACCCACGTACGGGTGAGACAATCAAGATTGCTGCGTCAAACACACCTGGCTTCAAAGCGGGTAAGGCGTTGAAGGACGCGTGCAACTCGTAATGGTGTAAAATCTCAGCTGGGGCTGGGAAGCAAAAGGGCGCCTCGTGCGCCTTTTTTTGTGGCAACTAATTTCTTCAAGGTAATAGCAGGGTAAATCTAATGCTTCAGAGCATGCGAGAGGGCGTGAAGAGCCCATGGGTATTGGTGGTTATTGGACTAATCGTGTTGTCCTTTGTCCTAACGGGCGCTGAGTCATTAACGTTTGGTGGTGCTCAATCGGGCGCGGCTAAGGTGAATGATCGCGAAATCTCTTTTAACGAGCTCCAATTCGCGATTGAACAGCAGCGTCGCCAGTTATCCGAGATATACGGTGACCAATTAGACCCAAGCTTGCTCGATGACGACCTGCTGAGACCTGGAATCTTGAATAATCTGGTCGATCGCGCGCTTCTTGAGGATTATGCAACTGCGCTTGGTATCACCGCATCTCCTGAGGCAGTGCGACGCAGTATTATTGGTAACCCAACATTTGAAGTGGAAGGTAGCTTCTCTGCTGACTATTACCGCGATGTTTTGCGGTCAAATGGTCTATCGCCTGATCAGTACCGGGCAGAGCAGGGTAATACTGACCAACTGATCAAACTGGAGTCGATCATTGCCGATGCGGATTTCATCACGCCTGTAGAGGCAAAAGCAGCCATTGACGTCGTAGTCGAGCGTCGAGACGTACGCTTCTTGGTGGTGCCCGGCACGGCGCTCGCCACCGCCTCTGCTGTTGATGACGCGGCTATTTCGGCATTCTATGACGCTAACCGACGACTATTTGCTCAACCCGAGCGTCTTAGTGTGGAGTATATCGAGTTAAATCCGGCTCAATACGCTTTGCCTGTGGACGAGGCTGAGTTAGAAGCCCAGCTCGCTGATGCGCTTGCCGACTACGAGACCAAGGCCCAGTCAGAGGTGGCACACATCCTATTGATTCAGGAGGATGACGAGACAGACGAGGCCTATGCTGCACGTATTGCTGAGGTTGGGTCTCGACTCGCCGCGGATGAAGATTTCGCAGCGATTGCAGCTGACGCTTCAGACGATATTGGTTCGTCGTTCGTCGGCGGTGACCTGGGCTTCACAGATGGCTCGGTCTTTCCCGATGCGATGGAAGATGCAATTGCTTCTTTGGAAGTGGGTGGTGTCTCGAGCCCCGTGACAACGGATGCTGGGACTCACTTTATTTTGGTCAAAAGCCGATCCGCGGCTGAGCAGGTTCCGGATGAGCTTCTGCGTGCCGAAATCACTGAAAGTCTGCAGACAGCCCAAACGCAGCGCGACTTACTGATCGCGGTTGATCAACTCCGTGATCTCGTCTTTACCTCAAGCGGCTTGGCGACTGCTGCCGAGCAACTCGGTGTGCCAGTATCGATCTCTCAGCCATTTTCGCGCGATGAAGGCGAAGGCCTCTTTGTGGAATCATCGCTTCGGAACGCAGCGTTCTCCGAGGATGTTTTGATCGACGGCAACAATAGTGACGTGATCGAGTTATCGGGCTCTCGCTTTGTCGCCATGGCTGTCAAGGAACGTCTGCCCGAGGGAATAAAACCTTTAGCGGAGGTTCGCGACGGTATCGAGGCACAGCTCGCGTCGGAGGCCAAGGATCGTGCCATGACGACCTTGGTTGATGAGGTCAATGCGTCGCTCTCGGCAGGCGAGACGCTTGAGTCTGTTTCATCGGCTAAGGGGTACGAATGGCGGGTTGAGTTGGCTGCTACGCGGCAAAACGTCAATCTACCCTCAGCGGTGCTGCAGTCGGCATTCAGTAAGCGATCTACAGACACTGAAACCGTGAGTGCCGTTCGACTCGATGACGAAAGTTATGCGCTTGTTCAGCTTGCAAGGACTCAAGCCGGTCGCGAAGACACCATGGTGGGCGTCGAGAGGGACGCTTTACTTCGCGAAGTATCAGACGTTAGTGCATCACTGCTAAGGCAGGAGTTCATGGCTGATTTGAAACGAAGAGGCGATGTTGTCATTCGCTAGAGTGACTGTTTGTGGCTGACGACGCATTTGCGCGACTCGTGCGCAACGCTGGGTCTGTTTCGGCGGTAGGAGATTCGCCGGCAATATTCTCTGGCAGTGTCAACGGTCGTCAGCCTTACCCGCTTGATCAATGGAATCCCAGTAATTGTGGCTTTGTGGATATAGCCATCGATCGCGATGGCCGCTGGTTTCATGAAGGATCTGAAATAAAGCGGGTCGAGCTGGTATCGCTGTTTGCTGGACTATTACGACGTGAGGACGATGGCGCTTATTACCTCGTTACCCCGGTAGAGAAGGTGGAGGTCGCGGTGGCGTTACATCCACTGATGGTCGTAGACGCTACGCGCGTCGACGACACGACTACAGGGCAAAGTCGCCTTGGACTTGTCCTCAATTCAGGCGGTGTTTTCTACCTCAATGACGAGACGGGGCTGACACCAGAGCCAGCTGCTGCCGGCGCTGCGTTCATATCACTACCGAATAAGCTCACTGCACTGTTCACGCGTGCGGCGTGGTATCGCCTGGTAGACATGGCTGATGACCATGGATGTGTCGAGAGTGGTGGCCAAAAATACGCCCTGCTTTAACTCTGCAGCTAAAGCAGGGAGCTTTGGTGTTACATATTGGGGTAGTTCGGCCCACCCAAGCCTTCAGGGGTTACCCAGCGAATATTCTGTGAGGGATCCTTAATATCGCAGGTCTTACAGTGAACGCAGTTCTGAGCATTAATCTGAAAGCGCGGTTCGTCACCATCTGTGATTACTTCATACACTCCCGCAGGGCAGTAGCGTTGAGCCGGTTCGTCGTAGGTCGGAAGGTTGACCTGAATCGGAATAGCGGTGTCAGCTAGTTGTAAGTGACAGGGCTGATCTTCTTCATGATTCGTGTTTGATAAGAAGACCGACGACAGACGATCAAACGTCAGCACATTATCGGGCTTCGGATAATCGATTTTCTTTGATGACACCGCTGGCTTTAGACAGGCGTAGTCAGGCTTCTTATCGCGAAGTGTGAACGGCATATTGCCCCGCATAATGGTCTGGTCAAACCACACTGCAGCGGATCCTAAAAGCGCTCCAAACGTATGCATGTAACCTGCAAAGTTGCGACTCGCTTTTAATTCCTTACCCAGCCAAGAGTCTGCAACCCGCTGTTCGAAGCCCACTAGATTAGTAGCTGGAGTCTCGGACATAAGCGCTGCAGCAACTTCCTCAGCTGCCAATATGCCGCTCTTCATGGCGGTGTGATTGCCTTTAATCTTGACAGCATTAAGCGTACCCGCATCACAGCCAATGATAAGTCCACCAGGGAAGTTCATCTTAGGTAGCGAGTTAAGTCCACCTTTTGCCAGCGCGCGAGCGCCATAGGCAAGGCGCTCAGCACCGTCTAGGTATTTTGCAGTCTTGGGGTGAGTCTTCCAGCGCTGGAACTCTTCGAAAGGACTGACGTGGGGATTCGAATAATTGAGGTCGGTAATTAAGCCTATGTAAACCTCGTTGTTCTCGGCGTGATACATGAAGGCGCCACCGGAGGAGCCGCTCTCCGATAGCGGCCACCCCAGTCCATGAATGACCTTACCTTCCTCGTGCAGTTCCGGCTTGATCTGCCAAACTTCTTTAATGCCAATGCCGTAGTGTTGCGGATCTTTCCCTTCATCAAGGCCAAAGTGGGCGATCAATTCTTTGCCCAGGTGACCACGACACCCCTCAGCGAAGAGCGTGTACTTCGCGTGTAGCTCCATGCCGGGCATGTAGGAGTCTTTTTGCTCTCCCTCCGCGCTGATGCCCATGTCGCCAGTGGCCACACCTTTTACCGAGCCATCGTCATTGAATAGCAATTCGGCAGCAGCAAAGCCTGGGTAGACCTCGATGCCCATGTTTTCTGCCTGCTCGGCCAGCCAGCGGCAGACATTACCCATGGAAACGATGTAATTGCCATCGTTGTGAACGGGTGCGGGCAGGAGTAGGTTCGGAATTTGCGCAGCCGATTTGCCGGAAGTGTAGTAATAGAAGACGTCCTTGGTCACTTCGGTATTTAGTGGTGACTCCATTGATCGCCAGTCCGGCAAGAGTTCATCGAGCGCTGTAGTTTCCAGAACCGCACCTGAGAGGATATGAGCACCTACCTCAGACCCTTTCTCAACCACGCAAATACTGACCTCACGCTCTTGTTCCTGCGCCAATTGACTGAGCTTAATGGCCGCCGAGAGACCTGCAGGTCCTGCCCCAACAACCACTACATCAAATTCCATGGATTCGCGTTCCACTAGTCACCTCCAATTAACTATCGCAATAGGCCAAATCGACGCAAAATATGCGTGAACTATCGCTTTTTTGAACTCGCGGTATGTTAAAGTATCGCGCCTCGCAAATGTAGTAATGCGAGCAACAAATTGATCTCTGATCACTACTATTTTCGAACACGTTAACTTTCAGTGGAGATGCTATGAAAGTACTCGTCGCAGTTAAACGCGTTGTGGACTACAACGTGAAGGTGCGCGCCAAGGCCGACGGCTCTGATGTTGAGCTGAATAATGTCAAAATGGCGATAAACCCATTCTGTGAAATTGCAGTGGAGGAAGCGGTACGTCTCAAGGAAGCAGGCACAGCGTCTGAAGTTGTTGTTGCATCCATTGGCGACAAAAGCTGCCAGGAGCAAATTCGCACAGCACTCGCGTTGGGCGCAGACCGTGGCATCCACGTTGAAGCTGAAGGTCGTCCTGAGCCGCTAGAGGTTGCCAAGCTTTTGAAGGGAGTGATCGGCTCTGAATCACCTGATCTGATTATTCTGGGCAAGCAGTCTATCGATGGCGACAACAACCAGACAGGTCAGATGCTCGCTGCGCTTACCGGTATGGGGCAGGGCACGTTCGCTTCCGAAGTCAACGTGGGTGACGGTACAGTGCAGGTAACCCGTGAAATTGATGGCGGTCTGCAGACGGTTGAGCTCAAGCTCCCCGCGGTAGTAACGACCGATCTTCGCTTGAACGAGCCTCGGTATGCATCTTTGCCGAATATTATGAAGGCGAAAAAGAAGCCTTTAGAAACTGTTTCACCGGCTGATCTAGGCGTCGATATCCAGTCGCACGTGACCTTAGTGGGTGTGAAGCCACCTGCGGAGCGATCAGCGGGTATAAAGGTTGAATCAGTTGAGCAGTTAGTCGATAAGCTCAAGAACGAAGCGAAGGTGATCTCATGAAGACGTTAATTGTTGCGGAACACGATAATCAAACGCTCAAAGCAGCCACACTGAATGCCGTAGCGGCCGCACAACAGTTGGGTGGCGACATCGATGTTTTAGTTGTGGGTAGTGGCTGTCAGGCAGCGGCTGACGCAGCTGCGGCGGTTCCTGGTGTGGCTTCAGTATTGCTAGCTGATAACGCCGCTTATGAAAACCAGCTCGCCGAAAATGTGAGCCTTGCGGTTGCAGATGTTGCAGCGGGATATGATGCCGTATTGGCTGCCGCCACAGCCAACGGCAAAAATGTGATGCCTCGCGTTGCTGCTTTGCTGGACGTGGCGCAGATCTCTGACATCACAGCGGTTATCGATGCGGATACCTTCGAGCGTCCAATCTATGCGGGCAACGTTATTGCGACTGTTAAGAGCTCGGATTCCAAGAAAGTAATCACCGTACGAACTACGGCGTTTGATGCAGTACCAGCTGAGGGTGGGAGCGCGTCAGTAAAGGCAGTTGATGGTGCTCATGACGCTGGTGTTTCTAGCTTTATCGGTGAAGAAGTTGCGGTCTCTGATAGACCTGAACTTACCTCTGCATCGGTAGTCATTTCAGGTGGCCGTGGTATGCAGAATGGCGATAACTTCTCAATGCTTGAAGGAATAGCCGACAAGTTAAATGCAGCCATCGGTGCGTCGCGAGCAGCGGTCGATGCGGGCTTTGTCCCCAACGACTATCAAGTTGGTCAGACGGGCAAGATTGTCGCCCCCGACCTCTATATTGCAGTGGGTATTTCTGGTGCGATTCAGCACCTCGCCGGTATGAAGGACAGCAAGGTGATTGTGGCAATCAATAAAGACGAAGATGCGCCCATCTTCCAGGTGGCAGATTATGGTCTTGTTGCCGATTTGTTTGCGGCCCTTCCTGAACTCGAGGCAGCGCTTTAAGCCTGCCTCATAACTGCCTGTTTTTTGGGGGATTTATGGCAAAAAGTAATCTTGATGACAGCACAGCCGATGCGGTTGTAGCCGTTGTAATTGTGTCGGTGGTTGTATTGAGTGTTGTGGAGTGGCTATCGGGCCTTCCCGCCTAAGCGATAACAAGGTTCACCACGGCTAAGACGGTGAAAATGAAAATCACCGTAAAGATAATGCCGGCTAGGATAAACCAGCCGGCATTCCCTTCTTCGAAGTCTTGTACCCTATTTTTGTGACTCTGCACGCCAAAGGCTGCTGCCAGAGTACTCTGCAAGATCTGTTTAAATTTCGATGACATCGTAGCGTCCATATCTGTTATATGGATATTCTATTTTTATATATGTGTAATGCAAGTGTAAGAATCTTTTTACAGGATTTCTGTTACCCTAACGGCGTCAGACGGAGAAATTCATGGTCACCATCACCGAATCAGCACGTGTTTATTTAAAAGAACTGTTGGATAAGCAGGCGGACGCGTTGGGCGTTAGAGTCTTTATCAATAATCCAGGTACACCACGGGCTGAGACCTGCATTGCCTATTGCCGGGAAGGTGACATGCAGGCAAGCGATGAGCAGCATGACTTTGAACACTTCAATGCGTGGATAGAAAGTCGGAGTATTCCCTTCCTAGAAGATGCAGTCGTTGATTACGCAAAGGATCGAATGGGCGGACAACTCACGATAAAAGCCCCTAATGCGAAAATGCCGCGTGTCGATGCGGATAGCCCCATTGAGGATCGCGTCAACTACTTACTCTACAACGAGGTAAATCCCTCGCTTGCCTCGCATGGCGGTGACGTTTCGCTTGTGGAGGTCACTGAAGACAACTTTGCGATCTTGCGTTTCGGCGGTGGGTGTCAGGGCTGCAGTGCTGTCAGTATCACCCTCAAGGATGGCGTCGAGAAAACCCTGACTGAGCAGATCCCCGAATTGGCCGGTGTTCGGGATATGACTGATCATACAGACCGTAGTAACGCCTATTATTAGGCCTCTCGTCGGTGCCTTAGCGTAGATCGCAAACTGTCAGCGAGTTCACGCAAACTGGTCTCAGTGGTATCCCAATCCATACAGGCATCCGTGACTGACACGCCATATTGCAGATCTCTCAAGTCCGCGGGAATATCCTGACGACCTTCGTGGAGATGGCTCTCTAGCATCAATCCAATAATCGACTTGTTGCCCTTCAATATTTGATTGCTGATATCACGTGTCACCAGCGGCTGTACGTTGTGATCCTTACTGGAATTAGCGTGGCTACAATCCACCATGATGTTGGAGGGTAGACCCGCTTTTGCGAGCGCAGATTCACATTTCGCAATATTAACGCTGTCGTAGTTGGGGCCGTTACTGCCGCCACGTAGGACAACGTGGCCATAAGGATTACCGCGGGTCTCAAAGATCGAAACCACACCTTCAGAATTAATCCCTAGGAAGCGATGTGGATGTTGCACTGATTTCAGTGCGTTAATCGCAACATCGAGACTCCCATCGGTACCATTTTTGAATCCAACCGCTGACGAAAGGCCACTGGCCATCTCTCGATGAGTCTGCGACTCCGTTGTCCGAGCGCCAATCGCTGACCAGCAGATTAAGTCTTGCAGGTATTGTGGAGTAATGGGGTCGAGCGCCTCAGTAGCGGTCGGTAAACCCATCGCCAGGAGATCACGCAGGAGCGTCCTCCCGAGCTTGAGGCCGGCCTCAATGTCAAAAGAGTCATCAAGTGATGGATCGTTAATTAAGCCTTTCCACCCTGTAGTGGTCCTGGGTTTCTCGAAGTAAACACGCATGATGATGTAAAGCGTATCGTCAAGCTCGTCTGACAACGCCTTTAGCTTAGCGGCGTAGTCGATTGCGGCGTCACGATCGTGAATAGAGCAGGGCCCCACCACAACCATGAGACGGTGGTCCTTGCGATCTAAAATGTTGCTAACAACCTCGCGAGATTCTCTGACAAAGCTGAAAATCGACTCATCAACAGGTACAGATGAACGAAGTGCCACAGGTGCCGTTAGGGCCTGCTGTGACGCGACATTGACGTTGTGAATACTTGATTGGCTCATTACTTCTGTGGGCTAAAAAAAATGAGAGCGGAGCATACCCCGAACAAGTGGCGTAGTCATGATTACGACGGGATGATTCGCAATTTAATCCACTCAAGGCTTGCTGTATAACATCCCCATGACTATGACAGCTGTATCGCCCCTGCCGAATATCGCCGCTATTTCGAGCGCAGTCGGCGGCGGCGTCACCGTGATAACAGCGACACAGCGTTTAGCACGCTATCTCGTCAGCGAATCGGCTCAGCACCGCTCTTCGGTATCTCGTTTTCCCAAGATTCTCTCTCTGGATGCATGGCTTCGCCAGGAATGGCGGCAGCAGGCGGAGACAAGCGAGACCCCTAGACGATTGCTAGTTAGCTCTGAAGTAGAGGCCCTGTGGCGCGAGGTAATCTCGCGGTACGAGTCGCAAACCAATGCGTTTAGTTTGTTGCAACCTGAGGCTGCTGCAGTACTAGCGGCAAGATGTAGAGCATCGCTCAAGGATCATCGGGTGCCAGTGGCATCTGAGAAGGTGCGCACATCATTCGTCTCGGAATTGGATACTACGTGTTTTCTCAAGTGGCTTGATCGCGTGGATATTCGCTTAAAGCACGAGGGCTGGGTGATGCCGGAAGACCTTCCTGAGCTGATAGCGAATGAGAAAAAGGAGCGCGGCTCCGAGGTATGGTTTCTCTCAGAAGAGGCGCCCGTACCCTCAGTAGAGACTGCTTTGTCGAGCAGGTTTAAGGTAATACGTTGGTTTCACTCTGACCCCGTTGAGAGTGGTATCTCTACGACGGGATACTCAACGCGCGAGGCAGAGATAGCAGCGGCAGCGACATGGGGCGTGCGCCAGCATGAGAACGGCCGGGTGAGCGCCATAGTTCTCGCTGATTATCAGCGTGACAGGCCGCTGTTAGAACATGAGTTACGTGAGTTGTTTGGCAGCTCGGATCAGGCATTTACCGATCTTCCGGTTAACTTCAGTCGCGGCATAGAACTGGCCAAAGTGCCCATGTTTCGCGACGCGCTCTTGCTACTCGGTCTAATTGTTCAAGATCTGGGTCGCGCTGAACTAACAGCGCTACTCCGTTCACCGTTTTTTACTTGGCTAGACACTGATCGCAATGATAAATCTGCCGTCATTACCCATCTTTTCAACTCAAAACGGGCCGTATTTGAGCTGCGGCATGTCCTGGAGGCCCTAGGTAAGGTGGTGCCAAAGAGCCCTCTGGAGACGGCTTTGTCCGCGGCGCGCGTTGATCGGTTGTCATCATTGCGCTTGTATGCCTCCGAATGGAGAGACCGCATTTCTTCTCTTTTACAGACAGCAGGCTGGCCATCCGCCTCTGGATTGGACTCCGTGGAATATCAGCAGCTGGAGTTGGTTGATGGGCTATTCGATGAGATCGAGGCCAATTCACTCGATAATGAGCCGTACCCGCTAACCCTTTTCGTCTCGCGTCTACGTTCAGTGCTATCCGAAAAGCTTTTTCAACCGCAGACAGATGTGGGGAAGCTACAGGTGATGAGTCTGGCCGACACTACGGGCTTGTCTTTTGAAGCTATCCGGATAGTTGGAGCGACCTCCGAATCTTTGCCGTCTAAGCCCAGTTTGTTGAGTTTTATTCCCTGGGAGATCTGTCGGTCGTATCAGATCAGCAAAATTGATGAGGAGGCTCACGATAAGGTTACGGCGAGACTGATCGGACAGCTGAGTTCGGTAGGCGAGGTGTCCTGTACGTATCATCGAATCTCAGATGGCACGGCCAAACTAGCCAGCCGGTTTTGCGACCTGAGTAATGCAGAGGTACACAGTGTCGCGCGCAGTAACAAAGGTATCGTTGCGCCTCTTGAATCGATCGATGATTCCGCAGGTTTGATCACGAATCTTCCCAACCAGCAAGCAGGGGGGGTATCGCTTCTCGAGCAACAGGCGTCTTGCCCGTTGAAAGCACACCTGAATCACAAACTGGGTGTCAGGCCTCTGGAGAGTGAGGCTGAAGGATTGACGCCTGGTGAGCGAGGTGGCGTGCTTCATGAAGCGCTCAAGCATTTGTTTAGCTCGTTGAAGAACAGTGATCAGATCAACGCATTAACGGCAGTAGATCGTGAGGTGCTTATCGAGGCGGCGGCTGATGAGGCGGTCAGGGGTTTGAAAGCACCAGTCAGAGAGAGAGTAGGGCTGTCCGCACTGGACTTGGAGCGTCAGAGGCTGAGTGGCATCTTGGCGGCTTGGCTCGAGGTTGAAGGCAGCAGAGATATAGGTTTCACAGTGGAGTTAAGTGAGGCACCCCTCGAATGGGAGTGTGAAGGGCTTAACCTATCGCTGAAAGTCGACCGAGTGGACCGCCTGAGTACCGGACAGCGGATTGTCATCGACTACAAATCGAGCGCTGGACAGTCGGCAACAGATTGGTCGCAAAGCCCGCTCAAGTCGCCTCAACTTCCATGTTACAGCCAGGTCATCGCCGACGTGGAAACAATCGCCATTGGCCAAGTATCAATCAACGAGCCAGGCTATTTGACGCTTGGCGCCGATATTGGGCTTGATGATGCCGATAAGAAGAACAAAAAAGCCATGGATCGCGCTGGTGTGAGCGAGTTAGCTGGCTTGAAAGATCAGTGGCTGGCCGATCTGAGGTCGTTGGTAAGGGCTTTTGTTGATGGCAGCGGCACACCGACCCCATCACCCAGTGCATGCCGCTATTGTCACTATGCTGCTGTTTGCCGAGCTCACTTAGTGTCCGATTGGGATGCTGAAGAGGCGTTGTCTGGTGAGTGACACAGCTGTCCGTCATGAGGTCTTAGATACCACAAAAAGCTTTTGTGTTACGGCACCGGCGGGCTCGGGAAAGACCAGCCTACTGACACAGCGGGTTCTTGCATTGCTTGTCACCGTGGAACGTCCAGAGCAGGTACTGGCGATTACATTTACCCGCAAAGCAGCGGCAGAGATGCGCGAGCGGGTGATGGAGGCACTGGACGCAGCTAAGCAGGGTATTCAGGCAGAGAATGCCCATGAGGCGCGAACCCAGTCACTGGCAGATGCAGTCTTGGCGCATTCGAGGGCCTTGAATTGGAGCTTGACTGCAGAGAGCTTGAACATCCGCACGATAGATGGGCTAGCGGCGCAATTAAACCGGGTCATGCCCGTCTTGAGTGGGCTTGGCGGTGGTATCACCGTGACTGATGATGTGCTGCCGCTTTATCAGAAAGCGACGTCGGAGTTGTATGAGCTCGTTGGAGAGGATTCGAGTCGTGGCGAGGCGCTGCGTCAATTACTGCTGAGTATGGATAACAATTGGCAGCGCTGCTCTGAATTGCTTCTCGAGTTATTGGGTCGTAGAGCCGATTGGTTACCAGAGTTGGGTCAGCATACCGATCCTGAGGGCGCAAGCCAGCGACTTATAGCAACCGTTCAGGCCGCCATCTCTGAGCGCCTATCAGTCCTCACACAGACGATCGACGCTCACTGGCTGTCAGACCTTGAGCACCAGGCAAATGCCGCTGTGGGCCGTTTGACGGCTTATGTAGCGAGTGGGCTGGTGGAGCCTCAAAAAGTTGATATTCCGGTAGGCCCTATTCAACTCAGTACTGAACCCGCTCAGCTGTGTAGTTGGCAATGGGTAGTGCGTTGGATTCTGACGGGGGACGAAAAGCCCAGAAAACGTCTCGATAAAAATAACGGCTTTCAGGCCAAGGTTGATCAAACAGCGAAAGACGCCGTGCTTGGGCTGATTTCGAAGCTTGAGGAGCGGACAGACTGGTTGAATTTGCTGGTAGAAATCGCCTATTTGCCAAGAACAACAAGCGATGATCAAGAGTGGCAAGGAGTGCTTCACTTATCCCGTGTGTTACCAACCCTTGCAGCTCAATTACTGACGGTTTTTCGATCGAGAGGTGTGGTTGATCACACCCACATTGCCATGTCAGCTGAAGCGGCGCTTGGATCCGATGACGAGCCCACAGACTTGGCGCTTCGACTCGACTATCAACTAGCGCACATTCTGGTGGATGAGTTTCAGGATACCTCTCAGGGTCAATACCGATTGCTTGAGAAACTTTGCCGGGGCTGGTCAGAGCACAACCACATGAACCCTAGGCATCCGCGCACGTTATTTATCGTGGGTGATGCAATGCAGAGTATTTATGGGTTCCGCTATGCAGACGTGGGTCTCTTTCTTAGAGCACGGGAGGAGGGAATCGCTGGAGTTCTGCTTAACGACCGATCACTGTCGCGCAACTTTCGCTCTCAAGCTGGCGTTATCGACTGGGTAAACCGACAGTTTTCCTCGATTGTACCCAAGTATGGGGATCGCCGACTTGGCGTTGTGCCCATGACCATAGCCGAGGCGACGCGATCTGAAGGTCTTGAGCAGGCAGTCGAGATCCATAATTTTCCCGATGATCAAGTGCGCGAGACAAACTTTGTATTTTCGAGAATTTGCAAGCTACTGAGTCAATCGAATGACAGCACTATTGGTGTGTTAGCAAGAACCCGCTCCTCGCTTGAGCCCATATCCCGAATGTTGCGCGATAGTGGGATAGACATTGTCGGTTCGGATCTCACCTCGTTCTCCCGCAGAGCGGCGGTCATGGACCTGGTGTCGTTAACCCGCTATTTGGCCAATCCAGCCGATACCGTCGCATTGATTGCTTTATTGCGCAGTCCAATGGTGGGCTTAACGCTAAAAGACCTAGGCTTACTGACCCCCATCCTGACTCGATACTCGCTGGCCGCTTCGGTTGAGAAAATAGCAGACGAGAGCGTTGAGCTATCCACGGACGGCGAGAAGCGTAGCGTGTTTGCCCTGAAAGCACTCCTATGGGCTGAGGGTAAGCGTGATCGTCTAAACCTGGTTAACTGGGTCGAGGAAACCTGGAAACGCCTCGGTGGGGACCTCATCTTACCAACAGAAGAGGAGCCGGACACTCGCGCCTTCTTCCAGCAATTAAGAGATCAAGAAACAGAGGGGGTGTTAGACGCCGACCGCTTAGTTACCTGGCTTGAAACAAAACACGCGACCATTGAGTCGACCACAGCGCGTGTTGAGTTGATGACCCTGCACCGGAGCAAAGGCCTCGAATTCGATCATGTTTTTATTGTGGGCGCAGGAAAATCCGGTCGATCTAGTCAAAAACCCCTGTTGCGGTGGAATCGAGATGAGCAAAACGGGCTTTTAATTGCGGCACGGCCTGCATCTGACGCAGAAAACACGCTTTACGACTACCTGGGGTTTGTTAACAGGCGTAAGGAAGCTCAGGAGCTCATTCGCCTCTACTATGTCGGGATAACCCGAGCACGCGAGAGTTGCAGTGTGACTGCTACCTTGTCGTCCGAGTCTCAGTGGCCACCC
>DPGN01000046.1:4914-21073 GCA_003523185.1 Halieaceae bacterium | reverse complement strand
CTCTTGAGCGAAACAATCGAGGCATCGCCTGCGTCAGCATTGAGGTCAGGAAATCTGCAGAGTAGGCGCTACGGAACAGCGCTGCACCGTGGCTTAGAGTTACTGGCGCTACAAGACCCACTTCCAAGTGAATGTCCTGTCTCAGTATCGCGAGCCATGAGATTTCAGTTGGCTGAGCTCTCAAGTCCTAGTGCTGAGATCGCACAGGAGCTTGATTCACTGATTATCGATGTGAACCGTGTGCTTTGTGACGAGGTGGGTCGCTGGGTGCTATCGGCCCATCATCACGACGCACAGTCAGAGCTCTCCCTTCTAGTGGCAGAGACACAAAAGCAACTTGTGGTTGATCGTACGTTCATCGATGCCCAAACGGGAATCCGCTGGATTATTGATTACAAGACAAGTCGTCCTGCCGATGACGCATCACTGACTGATTTTTTTGACGAAGAGGCGGCTCGATATCGAGATCAATTAATGAGTTATCGATCTGCGATGCAGCTCTACGATCAGTGTCATCACCCGGATGTGGTGGATACCCGCCTAGCACTTTATTTCTCAGCGGTAGCAAAGCTGCACGAGGTTACAGTCTAAGCGGGTCCCAGGGGTACGATACCCGTCGGATTGATGCTCGCGTGACTGCCGTAATAATGAGCTTTGATGTGATCTTGATTGATCGTCTCTGACACACCCGGAACAGCTTTCAGGCGGTCGACATAGTCGGAAAGCCTTGGGAACTCAATGAGCTTTTGCCGGTTTAATTTGAAGTGCCCGTGATAAACCGAATCAAACCTCACGAGTGTTGTAAAAAGGCGCCAATCTGCCTCTGTGACGCTATCACCAACCAGGTAAGTTCGTTGTGCAAGTCGCTCTTCAAGCCAATCTAAGGCAGTAAACACCCTTGAATATTCCTCTTCATAGACTGCCTGAGTTGTGGCGAAGCCAGTTTTGTAAACGCCATTGTTGATATCGTGGTAGATCCGGTCGTTTATGGCATCGATCTCTGGTCTATGTCGCTCTGGATAAAAATCCTGTGTATCGCCCGTTAAGTCGTTGAATTGAGAATTCAACATTCTGATGATCTCAGCGCTTTCATTGTTGACGATGGTACCCAGCTTCTTGTCCCAAAGTACTGGGACGGTCACTCGCCCTTCGTAAGACGCATCCGCCGCGAGGTAGACCTCATACATGCGTGTGCATCCCAACAGTGGTTCAGGCTCTGAGAAAATCCAACCCTCTGACAACATGAGGGGATCGACCACACTGATTGTAATATGTGCTTCTAGTTGCTTGATCGACCGAAAAATCAAGGTTCGGTGAGCCCACGGACAGGCAAGGGAAACGTACAAGTGGTAGCGTCCTGATTCGGCGGCAAATCGGCTGTCATCAGAACCAATCCAATGCCGAAAAGCACTGTTTTGACGCTCGAAGCGACCGCCTGATTTACCAGTGTCGTACCACTCATCGACCCACTGTCCGTCAACAATTAGACCCACCGTTATCCTCCTTATGCTCTTCTAAATATTGAATCGATGCTTAGTCGGCCGCTACCAGCTATCGTCAGATAAGCGCTCATGGCAAGTAGGGTTAAAGAGAACTCGTAACCGTTTGCACTCATAAAGAACCCGTTTGACCAATGCACCGACATCATGGCAACTAACATGAGTAGGCTGGCCGCCATTGCTACGGGCCTAGTAATGACGCCCAGAATGAGCGCGATCCCGCCGAAGAACTCGATGCCGCCAGCTATCATCGCCATTGCGAAGCCAGGCTCCAATCCGATCGAGGCCATCCATTGACCAGTCGCTTCCAGCCCGTAGCCTCCCCACCAACCAAATAATTTTTGTCCACCATGCGCTATGAATACTGCTCCAAATGCAATTCGGACGGGTAAATCCGCTATGCCGTTATTACCACTAAATAGAATGTTCATCTTTACTCCTGCCTGTTTTGAATGTGTTAGCTGTTTCTGGTTGAAACGGGCGGCATCCTATCGACTCGAAGGCGCTACAAAAATACTGTAAAGTTATAGATTTACTTCAAAATTTTTGAATTAATATGATTTCACTCGAACTTATCCGACTCCTGCGCCACATCAGGAATGCAGGTACGCTGAGTCAAGCTGCTGCCCAAAGTGGTAAAGCGGCATCGGCACTAACCTATCAAGTCGATAAGTATGAAGATTCTCTAGGGATTACCTTGTTGCAGCCGCATGGACGAACCATTCGGCTTACAGAAGCAGCAATGCACATCTGTGAGATGGGCGCTGATATCTTGAACAGCGTTGATTCACTTGAAGCGCAAGCTTTAGCCATAGGAACGGGAGTAGAGCCGAGGATTCGATTGGCCGTTGACACTTGGGTATCCACTGATGCTGTGATGAGTGTGATTTCGGATTTCTTGGCTGAATACCCTCAGGTTGAGCTACAGATCGAACACCAAGCGTTACAGGGCACTTGGGACGCACTCACCACGCAGCGCGTGGATCTTATTGTTGGTGCTATCGCGCCAAAACCGGCTGGGTCTGGAGTTCAGACTTTGCCCTTAGGGAAAACTGAAAGAGTTTTAGCGATAAGTCCGGATCATTACTTGGCAAAGCGTGGTGCCTTGCTCACGGACGAAGATCTCGAGGCTGCTCGTTGGGTTGTTATTAAGGATTCTTCGTCGATGTCGCCAAAGCGAGATCTGCTTCCTACTACCCCTCAAAGCGTGATACTGGTTGACTCCCTCGAAGCCAAGCTGGCTGCACAGATACAAGGCCTAGGGATAGGGTTTCTTCCGCCGCAGGTCGCGAAGTCTATGGTCCTTAAGGGACAACTGGTCGAGATAAAACTAGATAGCAGACCGCCGGATATTGAAATGCTTTTGGCCTGGCGCACAGATAGCAGGGGACAGGGCCTGATCAGGCTTATTGATATGTTCAGCACTGCGGACCTATTGCCTCAGCACTAGCCTTCGTCTTTCCAGCCCCGTACGGCACCAAAAACATCAGCAGGCGAATCGCCGGTATGACGTCCCTCCCGCTTGAGCCGAGCGATGATTGCGGGGGAGTGCCACCGGAGGAAGGGATTAATGAGCAGTTCTTGCCCAATGGTCGAAGGCACTGTGGGTAAATCACTGTCACGCCGTTGCTCGCAGGTCTCAATATGAGCCAATAAATCGGCATTCGTAGGTTCAACTTTGCGGGCAAAACTGAGATTAGCCATGGTGTATTCATGCGTGCAATAGACCTTGGTCTTGCTGGGTAGGTCGCTCAACTTCGCCAGGGACTGCTGCATCATGGGAAAAGTGCCTTCAAATACCCGACCGCAGCCGCCCACGAATAAGGTATCACCGCAAAACAGCGTCCCATCCTCTGCACTGTAGTAGGCAATGTGATCTAGGGTGTGCCCCGGCACTTCCATGATCTCGAATCCATATCCAAGAACCGTGACGTGAGCACCTTCAGTCAATGTCTCGTCAATGTCCGCAATTTTGGGGTTATTGGGACCAATAACTCGACATCCAGTAGTGGTTTTCAGCGCGCCAACACCGCCTGTGTGATCAAAGTGATGATGCGTGATGATGATGGTATCGAGTGACAGGCCTTGCTCTTCGAGAGTCTTGAGCACAGGCGCTGGATCGCCCGGGTCAACGACCGCGGCCCTACCTTTATGAACGATCATCCAAATATAGTTATCGGAAAACGCGGGAATTGGGGTGATATTCATAGGATTTCTCGTTACCTAAGCTATTTGCAGTCAACTCGGGAAACGATACCCTTGGCACATGGGAAATCAAGCCGCCGAAAAGCACCACATTACGACACGAGACCATTTGCACGAGTGGTATACGTCTGCGCCCGTCGGCCGCCGGTTGCGACAGCAGGTGGTCGATGAGCTAGACAGCCAGCTAGAGCGCTTATTTGGCTATCACACGCTATTTCTAGGCGTGCCACCCGATCTATCAATCAAAGATGTCGCGCATTCACAGAACAAACTGGTGGCCTCTACTGATGGCGCTGTGGTTGAAGGTGCGCAAAGCGTTGTCTGCACCGATGAGTGGCTCCCTTTTGGTACTGAAACGATTGATACGGTCGTTGTGTTTCATAGTCTTGAGGTCGCAGGTGAGCCTCACCAGGTGCTTAGGGAAATACACCGCGTACTTGTTCCCAATGGCAATGTGATCATTGTGGGCTTCAATCCGGAAAGCTTCTTCGGATTGGGTTGGTTAATGGCTCGATTTATTTCGCCTCGAAAGTGGCGTGACCTTCAACTGGAGCGCATACCCAAGCTGATGGACTGGTTGTCACTGCTGAATTTTCAGGTCGACAAACCCAAGCATAAACTCGTGTTAAGGCCTATTGGCAAAGGTGCGCTATTCCGCTGGATGGCACGGCTCGACGATTGGTTAATTGATCACCGCGTACCCATGGGTGGCGCATTCGTTGTGCATGCGAAGAAGCAAGTGGGTGCAGGCATTAAAGGACTTCAGCGACGGCGCGTCCGACCTCGCCTCGTGCCTATTCCTGTGTCGAGACCGGCCGTCGGCGCCGAGACGCATCAGCGCTCTGGAAATAACCCTCTGAATGAAAACAGTTGAGGTTTTCACTGACGGGGGCTGCCGAGGTAACCCGGGGCCTGGCGGATGGGGAGCCGTGCTCCGGTTTGGCGGCCACGAACGGGAGCTTCGCGGCTCGGAGGAGAACACGACCAACAACCGAATGGAGTTGCTCGCCGCAATCAGCGCCCTCGAGGCAATGACTGAACCGTGTAAGGTTGTCCTCACGACAGACTCTACCTATGTCAAAGACGGTATCACTCGCTGGATTCGCAACTGGAAAGCCAATGGCTGGAAGACAGCCGCCAAGAAGCCAGTCAAAAATAAAGACCTATGGGAAAGACTAGACACTGAGTGTCTGAGGCATCAGGTTGATTGGCGGTGGGTAAAAGGACACGCTGGGCACCCTGAAAATGAGCGCGCTGACGGGTTGGCGAACTTAGCGATGGACGAATTAGGAGCTAGTTAGCATGCGTCAGGTTGTACTGGACACCGAAACAACGGGACTTGAAGTAAGCCAAGGTCACAGGATCATTGAAATTGGCTGTGTTGAGATCGTCGATCGGAAGCTTACCGGTCGTCATTACCACCAGTACATCAAGCCCGAGCGCGGCATTGATCAAGGCGCAATGGAAGTACACGGCATTACCGAAGAATTCTTGGCCGATAAGCCCGTCTTCTCGCGCGTTGCGGACGAATTTATGGACTTCATTCGAGGCGCCGAGCTGATCATCCACAATGCGCCCTTCGATGTGGGCTTTATCGATGCTGAACTTAAGCTACTGGATGCGGACGCTCGCCTTGTTGGGTCTGAATGCAAGATCACTGACAGCCTGCAGTTAGCCAGAGCAAAACATCCGGGACAGCGAAATAATCTGGATGCGTTGTGCCAACGTTACGCTGTCGATAACAGCAACCGAACTTTGCATGGCGCGTTGCTAGATGCTGAGATTTTGGCTGATGTTTATCTGCTGATGACGGGCGGGCAGACCACGCTTGGCCTATCCGCAGATGACGATGCGACCGGATCTACCGCAGGCAGTGCAGGCGCAATTCGGCGGCTGCCAGCCGACAGGCCCAAGTTGAGAGTCATTTCTGTGACAGACGACGAGGCGCGAGCCCATGAGGCTCGTCTAGATAAGTTGTCGGAGATTGCTGAAAACGGGGTAGTGTGGCGTCGCTGACACCACCCCCCCGGTTTTTCAGAGCGTGTAAACAACCGCAGTTAGACCTACGGCAGTCAGTACGATGGTGTAGGGCAGCGCCATAACAACCATACGCCCGTAGGAGAGACGAATCAGCGGCGCAAGCGCTGAGGTCAGAAGAAACAGGAATGCCGCTTGTCCGTTGGGCGTCGCCACGGAAGGCAGGTTGGTCCCTGTGTTAATGGCCACGGCCAGCTGATCGAACTCCGCGCGTGTTATCACACCGTTATCCAATGCTGTTTTGACCTCGCCAATGTATACGGTTGCGACAAAGACGTTATCCGAGATCATCGACAAAATACCGTTCGCAAGGAAGAACATCGCGGGTCTGACACTGCTCTCCATTGCCAATACAGCCTCGATGACCGGCGAAAAGAGATGTTGTTCATGAATGACTGCCACAATGGCAAAGAACACGACCAGTAGAGCTGTGAAGGGGAGTGCTTCTTCAAATGCATGCCCCAGCTTGTGCTCTTCTACAATGCCGTTAAACGCCGTTAGCAGCACGATAATCATAAGACCAATCAGACCAACCGCCGCGAGGTGCAACGCCAGGCCAATCACGAGAACACCGGCAACAAGCGCCTGAATGACTAGTCGTGCATTAGATGCGGGTGTCGCTTTTGCGTTTTCCTGAGCCTGAAAGTCCTCCAGAACCGAGCGGACCTTTGGAGGAAGCTCTGTGCCGTAACCGAAGATTTTGGTTTGCTCAAGGAAGAGGCAGGTCAGTAACCCAGATACCAGCACGGGCATTGTGATGGGTGCCATTAGCCAAAAGAACTCCATGAATTCCCATCCAGCCACCGTCGCAATCAAGAGGTTCTGAGGTTCGCCAACAAGCGTGCAGACGCCACCGAGTGCCGTACCCACAGCGCCGTGCATCAGGAGGCTTCGCAAAAAGGCTCTGAACTGCTCGAGATTCTCTTCGTTTTCGGCTTTGACTGCATCGTCGGTCGTGTGGTCGTGTTGCGAGTCATCAAAGTCAGTGCCAGACGCCACCTTGTGATAAACGGTAAAGAAGCCAACACCCACACTAATAAGTACCGCGGTTACGGTAAGTGCGTCCAAGAACGCCGATAGGACCGCTGCAACAAACGAGAACAGGACTGATAACAGCTTTTTAGATCTAACTCGGAGCAAGATTTTGGTGAAGATGAAGAGCAACAGCTCTTTCATGAAGTAGATGCCCGCAACCATGAACATCAGCAGCAAAATCACTTCAAAGTTGGCTTCTGCCTCGTGAAAAACCGTGTGTGGGTCCGCCATACCAATGGCGATGGCCTCGATCGCGAGCAGGCCGCCAGGTTGTAGGGGATAACACTGCAGGGCGAGGGCAAGTGTGAAGATGAACTGCCCAATCAGCACCCAACCGGTGACAAAAGGTCCCGCCACATAGAGCAAGATCGGGTTGATGATCAAGAAAGCAATGATTGTTTTCTTGTACCAATCAGGGGAGGCCCCAAGGAAGTTTTGCCAGTAAGGATTAGCTACCGCAGTGTTCATACAACGTTGTCCTTTTATAATGTAATGTGAGCGCCCAGAACGCCCGTTGCTATACGCATTGAGGCAGCGAGTGGACGTGTGTGTGGTGCGTTCAGGTTATACGAAGCAAACCAAGAAATAAAAGACGTTTTCTACCTACCTGTCGATCAGTTCGCAGATTGCTTGAGTAGGCTGGTATGGCCCCCTAGTATGTCCTTTCAAGGAGAGTCAGTATGTTGAATTTTACGCGTCCCACGTCGACCGCTTCGGCTACCGACCTGGTGTGGCCATTCCAGGGACGCCATTTAGTGAGCGAGCTGATGGGGTCGCCCGGAGCGCCCATTGCACTCGGTCAGTTGATGAACGACTTCCCAACAGTGACCGATATCACGCCTGTCGGCTTTCTTAATGACAAACCCGTATTTGCCTGCTCAGTAGAGACAGCCAATATGGACGTGATGAAGTACACCAGCGGTAACCTATTTGCGCTGATCGGCCGGATTGCTGGCGAGCAATTTGATGTTATTGGCAGGGCGTATCAACTGCTGTGCTGGGAGAGAGATCATCGCCATTGTGGCCGTTGTGGTAAGGAGACGTCGCTAGCGGACAAAGGTCAGAGCCGCGCCTGCGAACCCTGCGGTTTGAGTGTGTATCCGCGACTATCACCGTGTGTGATCGTGCTCGTCACGCGCGATGAAGAACTATTGCTGGCAGCGGGAGCCGGTGCTAACCGACGTTTCTACAGCTGCCTTGCGGGCTTTGTGGAGCCAGGGGAAACTTGCGAACAAGCAGTGCAACGCGAGGTGATGGAAGAGGTTGGGGTAGAGGTGGATGACATTCAGTACCACGGCTCTCAACCATGGCCATTCCCGGGGCAATTGATGCTGGGATTCACGGCGAAATGGCGCAGCGGAGATATTAATATTGACCCCGAGGAAATTGATGAGGCGATCTGGTGCACGGCCGACAATTTACCACCTGTACCGCCCCCGTTCTCAATAGCAGGACAGCTCATTAATGGGTTTTTAAAATCATTGTCTTAACCTCAGTGCCAGACTCGGCATCCAATTAGTAAAAGGGTATCTCTTGGAATTTTTATATGAATTAGGCCTGTTCGCTGCACAAACTTTGCTCATTGTGTTGGGCATTGTCGCCATCATTATGGTGATTGCGGCCAGTGCCGGACAAAAAAGTAAGGGCACGGACGAAGGTTTTATCGAAGTGCGATCAATCAATGATCGATTCGATGGATATACCGCTGCTATCAGAGAGCTATCAGATACTGATGAAGTTGCGAAAGCGCGCGCGAAATTGGACAAAAAAGCTGAAAAAGAGCGTGTAAAAGCAGACAAGGCACGTGCAAAAGAAGTTGGCAAAGTGGCTGATAGCCCAAGCGACATAGCGAGCGAACGCCCGCGTACCTTCGTCCTAAGCTTTGAGGGCGACATGATGGCCTCGCAAGTTGAAGCCTTGCGCGAGGAAATATCGGCGGTGCTTCCCAATGCGCAAGCCGGTGATGAGGTTTTGTTGAGGCTGGAGAGCCCCGGTGGCGTCGTACACGGCTACGGGCTTGCTGCGAGCCAGCTCAGCCGAATCAAAGAAGCGGGTGTGACACTGGTCATTGCCGTGGACAAAGTGGCTGCTAGCGGGGGCTACATGATGGCGTGCGTGGGTGATCGCATTTTGGCAGCACCTTTCGCTGTCCTTGGCTCCATTGGTGTCGTTGCGCAGATGCCTAATTTCCATCGATTGCTGAAGAAAAATGATGTCGATGTTGAGCAGTTCACTGCTGGCGAGTTCAAGCGCACCATCACTATGTTTGCTGAGAATACCGATAAGGGTCGGCGCAAGTTCGAATCCGAGTTGGAAGATACTCATGGTCTGTTTAAGCAGTTTGTTTCGGATAATCGGCAAGGCATTGATATTGATAAGATTTCTACGGGTGAAGTTTGGTATGGCCAACGGGCCATCGACGTTGGTCTGATTGACGAAATATCCACGTCCGATGGATACCTGCAGCGGCTGGCGAAGGATCGAGACCTGATTGAAGTCCGATATAAGCGTAAGCAAAAATTGGCCGAAAAGATGGGCTTCGCCGCTGAAGCGGCGGCTGACAGACTGTTTTTGCGACTGTGGAAGCGCGTCAACGAGACACGCTTTCTATAAAACACGCTTTTTATAAAAAAGGCCCAAAGAGCAACGTTGACTGGAAACGCCATGGCACACCGCATCGATTTTGAGAGCTTATTCTCGCTAGACGGGCGCGTTGCGCTGATCTCAGGCGCATCAAGTGGACTGGGTGAGCACTTCGCTCAGGTGCTGTCGGGCGCAGGTGCACATGTTGTTGTTGCCGCGCGACGTGCAGATAAGTTGACGTCGCTGGTGCAAATGCTACGCGATCGGGGCGGGAAGGCAGACGCCATCACCATGGACGTCACGTCGCGGGAAAGTGTTCGGGACGCGTTTAAGGCCTTTGATGCACAGTTTTCTCAGCTAGATATCCTGGTAAATAACGCAGGCATCGCCAATCCACCCCTGCGTTTTGTCGATGCGACGGAAGACGATTGGGGCCCTGTTCTTGACGTTAACCTCACTGGTGCATGGCGTGTTGCCCAAGAGGCGGCGCGGCGCATGAAGCAGCAGCGCAGCGGCAATATTGTGAATACGGGGTCTATTTACAGCCATGTGTCCGGTACTCATAAAGCCGATTACAACGTATCAAAAGTCGCCATTGATCAGCTCACTAAAAATATGGCTCTTGAACTCGCACGCTCGGGGGTCCGCGTGAATTCGCTGTGTCCTGGCTATTTCGAGACGGCGATCAACGAAAAGGAGTTTGCTACAGAGCAAGGCCGCGCCTACATACAGCGGCTCGTGCCGCAGCGCACCGGTGAGTACCATGAATTGACGGGACCTCTGCTACTTCTTGTCAGTGGTGCAGGTTCGTACGTCAATGGCGCATCGCTCGTGGTAGACGGGGGCTCGGTACTGAGTCCCGTGTAATCTCCGAACTTTCGCCAAGATTACGGGAAAAGTGCAATAAAAACCGAGTGATATAAGGTTCAATTTAAAGGCAGCCGCGGGCAAGTAACGACGGCTACACGGTTAATTCTATGTATGAACACAGCAAGAAGTCACAAGATTTAGCAGCACGATTGCAGCGCTTCATGGATGAGCATATCTATCCAAACGAAGAGGCCTACGCCCACCAACTGAAGACTGCTGAAAATCGCTTCGCACCATTGCCTTTGATGGATGAACTTAAACTCAAGGCGAAAGAGGCTGGGTTGTGGAACCTCTTTGTCCCTGAGGAGCACGCTGAATACTGCGACCATGGTGGTCTGTCGTTTTTCGATTATGCGCCACTGGCCGAGATCATGGGACGGGTGATCTGGTGTCCAGAGGTCTTCAACTGCAATGCGCCCGATACCGGAAACATGGAAGTTTTCATGAATTACGCGACCGAAGCTCAGCAGCGTGAGTGGCTTGATCCACTGCTAGCCGGAGACATCCGGTCTTCCTACGCCATGACAGAGCCTCAGGTTGCCTCTAGCGACGCTACCAATGTTGAGCTGCGGATCGAAAAAGACGGCAATGAGTGGGTTCTCAACGGACATAAGTGGTTCATAACAAATGCCATGTACGAGCGAACCAGGATTCTTATCGTTATGGGAAAGTCGGATCCCGAGAATCCAAGTCGACATCTGCAGCAGTCACAGATACTAGTCCCCAAGGATACGCCCGGCGTGACGCTCGTGAGACCGCTCACAACACTAGGCTACGACGACGCGCCGATAGGGCATGCGGAAATCGTTTTTGAAAACGTCCGTGTGCCGTACGAGAATATCCTACTGGGCGAGGGCAGGGGGTTTGAAATTGCGCAGGGACGACTGGGACCGGGCCGCATGCATCACTGCATGCGCCTCATTGGCGCAGCGCAGCGCTCGCTTGAGCTGGCCTGCCATCGTGCGAATAGCCGAACCACCTTTGGCCGATTACTCAGTAAACATCAGAGCGTCCGTGAGGACATCTCTAAATGTTTCTCAGAGATTGAGATGGCACGCCTGCTGTTGCTGAAAGCCTGTCATAAAATCGATACCCAGGGCGTGCCAGCATCCGTCGATATGATTGCAGCAACGAAAACGACGATTCCATTTCTGGTGCAGAAGGTGATCGATCGGTGTATGCAAATCCACGGAGCAGGGGGGCTGACCGAAGACTATATGATGGCTGAAGCTTACAACTACGCGCGTTGGTGTCGTCAGGCGGATGGTCCAGATCAGGTACACCAGATGGCTCTAGGGAAGCAGATTATTGATCGTTTTTCGGGCTGACAAGTGGTTTCCGAGACGTCGCTACACGAATTTCACGGGCGCAATTAAGCGTGGAAATACATGTGGGAAAGAACAGCTAACTGTCTGTTTTTTCTGCTAATTCTGTTAAGTCAACGTCACTGAAAGCATTAATCGGCATTGTAATAACGGGCCTAGCCGAAACAGGGTGGATCGGAAGGGCGCCTGCGCGGATGTTTACCTGCATCGATGGAAGCATGAGCCGCGGCGTCGAGAGTTGAGCGTCCCTTGCGGTCCGCATGTTAACGAATTCGGATTCGTTAATACCGTCTTTAACATGTACGTTTTCCTGTTTGTGGGCCTCAACCGTCGCCTCAAACGCAAATTCGCGCCCATTAGGTTGGTAGTCGTGGCACACAAACACGCGCGTCTCGGGCGGTAGCGCTAGCAGTCGCTGTATCGATCGATAAAGCGCGACAGCGCTTCCTCCGGGAAAATCACACCGAGCGGTCCCTGAATCTGGCATAAATAAGGTGTCACCGACAAATACAGCACCACCAACGCTGTAGGCCATACAAGCGGGTGTGTGGCCTGGGACATGCATTGCTTCGATAGAAAAACGCCCTAGCGGCAATTTTTGACCATCTGCAAGCAATAAGTCGAACTGCGAACCGTCACGTTTAAAACTCGGCGTCTCAGAATACATTTCCGCAAACACGTGCTGCACGTCAACAATCGACCGACCAATTCCAATAGGAGCGGATAAGCGCTGCTTGAGAAAATAGCCTGCACTCAAGTGATCAGCGTGTGCGTGCGTTTCTAAGATGTACTCACAAGTGAGTCCATTGACCCGCAGGTGTTCGAGAATTTTATCGGCACCGCGTGTTGTGATTTCAGCGGAGGATTCCTCAAGCTCCAGTACGGGGTCGATAATTGCACAGACCTTTGATTCGGCGTCCGCTACAACGTACGAAACGGTTGATGTCGCTTCGTCAAAGAAAGCAGTAACAGATAGCTGGTGTGGGTCTGTAAACATTAGTTCAGCGGTAAAGGTCTGGTAACAGCGATATAGGGCTCATGATACACCCATCTTCATAAACATATAAATGCGCATAATGTATATTATGTTAAATTGTATAAGTGGATGTGTCGTCCGATCCCCCTGCTACAACGTATCTGTGGTTATAGCGTGAACTGCGCTAATCTATGTCCTCACGGAAGTGGCTCAACGCCTGCACCAGCGCTGCGTGTGTGACCTCCGCGATAGCAGTAAATTCAGTTTGAGAGATAACGTTAGATGAAACTCACTAAAAAATTCTTGGCTCTGGTTGCGAGCATTATTGCAGCGTCGGTCCCGGTCGCTTCGGGTTTATCGCCTACGACCCAGCAAACATGGACCTTGCGTGCCTTAGTAACCGAGCTAGAGGAAAACCACTACGTTGATCGTCGCTACAACGACGCGATGTCAGCGGAACATCTAGAAACCTATTTAGAGCGCCTTGACCCCTCTCATCTTTATTTTACTGCCTCAGACGTTGCTGAATTCGAGCGTTATTCGACGCGGCTCGATGATCTTGGTCGACAGGGAGAGCTCTCCCCTGCCTTTGAGATATTTGAGAGATATGAACTACGAGCGTCGGAGCGCCTGGTGCACGTCATTTCGAATATGGAAGATATCGTCGCTGGCCTGGATTTTGATAAGGATGAATACATTGATTCGGATCCGACGGAGCGGGCCTGGGCAGCTGACAAGGCTGAGCTAGATGATCGATGGCGTAAACGTATCAAGAATCAGGTCTTGGCCCTGAAGCTTGCAGAAAAGCCGTTAGAGGACATACCGACCACATTGGTAAAACGGTATGAAAACCAACAAAACCGGCTGTCTCAATACAACGAACAAGATGTATTCGCGGTATATGCGAACGCCCTCACCTCTCAATTCGACCCCCATACAAGTTATTTCTCTCCGCGTCGTGCTGAAAACTTCGACATAGATATGCGCCTGAGCCTTGAGGGCATTGGTGCTGTACTTCAAAACGAGGACGAATACGTCAAGGTTGTACGCGTGGTCCCAGCCGGTCCTGCAGATAAACAAAGCGACCTGAAAGCCGCTGAACTTATTATCGCCGTGGGTCAGGGTAGAGCCGGGCCTATGACCGATGTGATTGGGTGGCGTTTAGATGATGTCGTTGACCTCGTGAGAGGAAAAAAAGGCACGGTAGTGCGCTTAGATGTGATTCCAGCAGCGGGACGAGCTGATGAGGCTAGGCGACTCACTATCACGCGGAATGAAGTCCAATTAGAGGAGCAAGCCGCGCAATCAAAGATCATTGAAATCAATGATTTGAGCTCAACTCCTCGAAAAATTGGCGTCATCGATATCCCGGCGTTTTACCTTGATTTTGATGCCTATCGCAAAGGTGATCCCGACTTCAGGTCGACTACACGAGACGTCGCCAAATTGGTCAATGAACTAAACGAGGCAGGCGTTGACGGCCTAGTGATTGACCTTCGGGGCAATGGCGGTGGTTCGCTCCGTGAAGCGAATGAGTTAACGGGCTTATTTATCGAATATGGACCCACTGTGCAGATACGCGGCACTGGCAGCCGTGTGTGGCGAGACGGAAAACGTCGGCGGGGACCCTATTACGATGGGCCGGTAGCAATCATGATTGACCGTCTCAGTGCTTCTGCTTCTGAGATCTTTGCTGGCGCCCTTCAGGACTACGGCCGAGCTATTGTTGTCGGAGATCGAAGTTTTGGTAAAGGAACCGTGCAGACGCTGCTAGATCTGCCTGAGGGGCAGTTAAAGATCACAGAGAGCAAGTTTTATCGCATCTCAGGCGATAGCACGCAGCACCGAGGCGTTATCCCTGATATCAGCTACCCTTCCCTGCTACAGCACGACGAGATTGGCGAGAGTTCCCTCGATAAGGCTTTAGATTGGGATCGCATAGCACCTGTCCGGCACAAGGACTACGGCGTAGTCGATGCCATCCTCCCTACACTCGTTGCCAAACACACTGAGCGTGCAAATTCCGATCCCGACTTTCAATATATCTGGGATCAAAAGGCCCTCGCCGCAAAGGTACGCGATGCTGAGGTCTTGCCGCTCAATGAGGCCGAACGGATAGCCCAGCGAACGTCGCAGGAAATTCAATACCTAGCCATTGAAAACACGCGACGACAGGCCAAAGGCATGGATGCCCTCGCCTCCTTGGATGATCTGGTAGATGGAGACAACGATTCATCTGACATGCCACAGGACAGTGCTGAAGAGCCATCAGTGATTAGCGAAGAATCTGAGGCCGATGAAGTGGACGCGCTCATCACTGAAACGGCGCGCATTCTTGCCGACGCCATTAACCTTAGTGGTCCTGTTATGGCGCGAGCAGACAGCCGCTAGCGTCTTAGTTACTGGCTTGTGATGGTGTCAGTCCCAAAATATGGGACGAGCGCTGATGGGACGGTGATAGAGCCATCGCTTTGCTGCCCATTTTCAACCACAGCAACTAGCGTGCGTCCTACTGCCAACCCTGACCCATTCAAGGTGTGCAGTAACTCAGGTTTACCGGTCTCCGGGTTTCTCCAGCGAGCCTGCATCCGGCGCGCTTGGTAGTCTCTGAAGTTAGAGCAGCTGGAAATTTCGCGATAGGCATTCTGACCGGGTAGCCATACTTCGAGGTCATAAGTCATGGCCGCGCTGAAGCCCAGATCACCTCCGCACAGTCGGACTTTACGGTATGGAAGCTCTAACGCCTGCAATACTGCCTCAGCATGCCCTGTTAGTTCCTCGAGTGCGGCATCTGACTGAGATGGACGAACTGCCTGTACAAGCTCAACCTTTTCGAACTGATGCTGTCGAATCAAACCCCGAGTATCTCTGCCGTAACTACCTGCCTCGCTTCTAAAGCAAGGCGTATGCGCTGTGAATTTCATTCCTGCGTCACCCAGCTCTGTATCTTCGACGATTCGATCACGCAGCATGTTGGTAACTGGGACTTCGGCTGTTGGAATCAGGTAGTAGCCAGAATCACCCTCGAGCTTGAAAGAATCTTCCGCGAACTTGGGTAACTGGCCCGTTCCGTATAACGAATCGCTGTTGACGATAAACGGAACATAGACCTCGGTGTATCCGTGCCGAGTCGTATGTAAGTCGAGCATGAAATGCGTCAAGGCACGCTGCAACTTGGCAAATTGCCCCTGCATGACACTGAACCGGCTACCGGTTATTTTACCTGCCAGCTCGAAATCAAGCTGTCCGAGCGCCTCCCCGAGATCTGCATGATCTTTGGCTTCAAACGACAGCGCGGGGGGCGTTCCCCAGGTGAGAATTTCTTCGTTGTCGTCCTCGTCAACACCGTCCGGAACCACTGCATCTGGGAGGTTGGGTGTCCCCATGAGCAGTTCGTCTAACGCTTGCTGCACCGTTTTTGCTTCTTCAACCGCGGCATCCAACTCCGTTGAGAGCCGGTCAAGTGTCTCATTTACCTCTGCTTTGGCTTCATCGACGCTTTTGCCCTGAGCGATTAACGCACCAATCTGCTTAGAGGCTTTCTTTCGTTCAGCTAAAAGATCCTGGGACCTAACATCCGCCTCCTTACGCCGCGAGTCTAGGCGCACAAACTCATCGAGAGGGAAGTC
>DPGN01000046.1:0-4828 GCA_003523185.1 Halieaceae bacterium | reverse complement strand
AGCGCCTCAGCAATAGATTGTGGGTCCTTTCGAACCTGCTTGATGTCGAGCATGATGGTGGTCAGTAACAGCCTGTGTGGGGCGCTAGTCTAACGCCAAATGATGTTTAATCGAAGACAGATCTGGCCAACTCCATACCTACCAGACAACTTATGAGGCACAGGAACACCGTAGCCGAGGCATAGAATACGGCGCGCAGTACCTGACCTTCCTGAATATCAGTAAGAAGTTGCAACGAAAACGCAGAAAAGGTGGTAAATGCGCCTAGAAATCCGACGGACATACCCAGTCGAGCCGACTCAGAGAGTGTAAAGCGCTCTGCCCCAATAAATAGGACACCAACCAGCAGTGCGCCTATCACATTGACTAGGAAAGTCGCTGGGTGCAAATGAGCGTAGCCTGAATCTGCCAACCACTGCCCTATACCAAATCGTGATAAGGCACCGAGTGCACCGCCCAAGGCCACTGCGAGGTAGATCACTCGGTCGCTCCAGTGCGCCCCAACGAGCGACTCGTCTCATCGTAGAAGTCGACTCCATCCGGCACATTTAGGGCGAACGCTGATGGAGTCACAACGCCCTCAGCCTCTAGGGTGAACTCTAACAGGGTATTCTGTCCTAATGAGTCCTCAAACAGCACGATGATGGTATTTTCATCGGGAGAGCGAACGGAAAGGTTCTTTACCCCGTCACTTAAATGACCCGGCGCAGCGTCACTCTGGGGCAGATCGTCCACGGCGCCATTCCAGATGGCGGATATGGGAAGATCCGCAATATCAGGGACATCCCGTAAAATAACGACGTCTAAATCCTTATCCCACTGCCAGAATGCCTCGGGAGTCGCGACAAGTACCTGCCTGTCGGGGGTCTCGATTTCCCAACGAAAATGATGGGGTTTTAGGGCAGCAAATCGACCCGTGCTGGAGAATGCCACCGCGCCATTGATATCTGTCACCGTTTGGCGAAATGTACCACTGGCCGTATTTTGGCCCTCAAGCGGCCAGGTATCCTCAGTCGCCTGAGCTGTGGGAGTCAGCGCAACTAAAAAGAGCCAGAGGCTCAACAGTTTCGTCACTCCTCACCACCCGGTGGAGGCGGCGCCAACACCTCGCGCTGACCATTCGTTCCCATGGCAGAGACGACACCTGCGGCTTCCATCGTTTCGATGAGTCGCGCCGCTCTGTTATAGCCAATCCGCAGTTTTCGCTGTACCGATGAGATTGATGCACGACGGCTACTACAGACGTAATGTACAGCCTCGTCGTACAAGGCATCGCTTTCCGGGTCTTCCTCTGAGGACGCAGCTGACTGCAGTTCTTGCGCCGTCACCGGGGTCTGCCCCCCTTCGTCCAACAGTCCATCAATGTAGTCCGGTGTGCCTCTGCGCCGCCAATCTGCTACGACGCGATGAACTTCGTCATCTGAACAAAAAGCGCCGTGGACACGCGTGGGCGTACTGGAGCCTGATGGTAGATAGAGCATGTCGCCATAACCAAGCAATTGCTCCGCCCCCCCCTGATCGAGAATGGTACGAGAATCGATTTTCGAGGAAACCGAAAAGGCCATCCTTGTGGGGATGTTGGCCTTAATGAGCCCTGTGATGACATCCACAGATGGCCGCTGCGTCGCCAGCACCAGGTGAATACCTGCCGCCCTCGCCTTTTGGGCGATCCGCGCGATCAACTCTTCAACTTTCTTGCCAACGATCATCATCATGTCAGCGAATTCGTCGATGACCACGACAATACTTGGCAGTGTTGTCAATCCCGGCGCTGACTGCTCCTCACCCGTTAATTCCAGCACTGGATCGGGGATCCAAAGCGGATCTTCGATCGGCGTGCCTGCTTTCTCGGCGTCTTTGACTTTGCGGTTATAGCCCGCAAGATTCCTCACGCCAAGGAGCGACATGAGCTTGTAGCGGCGTTCCATCTCCGCCACACACCATCTAAGGCCATTGGCCGCGTCCTTCATGTCCGTGATCACGGGCGTGAGTAGATGTGGAATACCGTCGTAAACTGAGAGTTCCAACATCTTCGGATCAACTAGGATCAAACGCAGCTCATCAGGTGTCGCCTTATACAGCAGGCTGACCAGCATGCAGTTCACACCGACAGATTTACCTGAACCCGTCGTACCGGCAACTAGGACGTGCGGCATCTTCCCGAGGTCGGCAACGACGGGACTTCCTGCAATATCGTGTCCTAAGGCCAGTGTTAGCGGTGATTTTGCCTCATCAAAAGCATTTGAGCTCAGTACATTTTTGAAATTAACGGTCTGACGATCAGCATTGGGTATTTCAATCCCCACAACGCTTTTACCCTGAATGACCTCAACCACCCGCACCGAGTTGACCGCGAGTGAACGAGCCAGATCTTTGGCTAAATTCGAGATCCGACTGACCTTGACGCCAGCCGCGGGCTGAATTTCAAAACGAGTTACCACGGGTCCCGGATAGACAGACATAACCTCTGCTGTGATACCAAAGTCAGCCAGCTTGAGTTCGAGTAAGCGTGACAATGATTCCAGCTCCGAGTTTGAGTAGCCTCTCGGCCCACCGCTGGTCGGCGGGTCGAGTAATTCAAGCGGTGGCATTGGCATAAGCTCGGGTAATTCGAACAAATACTGCTGCTTTTCTTTCTCGGCTTTTGTGCTCGAGGAGTCTAGTAATTTGGGTGGCTTGATCTTGGGCGGTGCGCGGCGCTTCTCTTTTTCTACATGCTCTGCAATCTGAATGCTGCGCTTGTTCTTTTCCTTGCGGAGCTTCCGGCGGTCGTGGAGATCATCCAGCTTCCCGCGGACATAGGCCGCTGCAGCGAGTGTTAACGCCCCCGTTTTGTCCGCAACCTTAATCCAGTCAATGTCGAGGGCGAGCGTGCCACCCAGCACCGCGCAAAAGCTAAGTAACAGCCTCGCGCCTAGGTCAGAGAAGGCGGCAGTGAACCAGTTCGCTATGGCCATCCCTACAATGCCCCCACTCCCCTGCGGCAGCGTCTCGCTGACCGGAAGAGCCATGGTGGCCAAACCTGCGCTAGCTCCTAGGAATGCCAACCAACCAAATATCGCGATAGCACGGTCTGAATGCGTTACCTCAATATTAGGCAGCGGTTTGACGCGCCGGTAGGCCCAAAAAAGAAGCACAAGTGGGATGACACCAGCTAACACACCTGCAAGGGAATAGCTGATATCCGCCAGATACGCACCCACAACTCCGCCTTGGTTGATCAGTTCACCAGCGCTACCGCTGGAACTCCAACCTGGATCCGATAAATCAAAGGTTGTGAGGCTTAATATGGTGAAGCAGGCCGCGGCGACGCCAGTAAAAAAGCCGATCGTTGCGAGAGCACCCGGTGTAGTGACCTCAGGCTCTCCCTTCGCTATTTTTGAAGGTACATTCTTGGACGGCAATGCGTTTTCCCCCTACCGGTTTGTCGCATCATATCACAAAGAAAAAAACTCAATTTTCATAAAATTACATCTATTTTTCAGTTACTTAGGCCTCTGTTCTCGTGTGAACATGAGGCTTTACCGTTTCGAAACGCTACAGAATGCGCTACCCTCCCCGCCAGTTTTAATTCTTCATGGAAAATCCACGCGAATGAGTACATCTCAACACCATCGGTTAGTCATTTTGGGGTCTGGACCTGCCGGCTATACGGCCGCAGTTTACGCAGCGAGGGCGAACCTTTTCCCCGCCGTTATCACAGGTATGCAACAGGGCGGTCAGCTAACCACAACAACCGAGGTTGAGAATTGGCCTGGTGGCCCCGAGGGTTTACAGGGACCTGCGCTCATGCAACAGATGCAGGAGCACGTGGAACGTTACGAAGCGTCGATTATCTTTGATCATATTGACTCGGTAGACCTCGAAACCCGTCCGTTCACTTTAAAGGGCTCAGGGGAGTACACCTGCGACGCTCTCATCATTGCGACAGGTGCTTCAGCGCAGTATTTAGGCTTGCCCAGTGAGTCTGCTTTCATGGGTAAAGGGGTCAGCGCCTGCGCCACCTGCGATGGCTTTTTCTACCGAAACAAAGAAGTTGTGGTTGTTGGCGGAGGAAATACTGCCGTCGAGGAAGCACTCTATTTGTCGAATCTCTGCAGTAAGGTACATCTGGTACACCGGCGTGACGCACTTCGAGCCGAAAAAGTCTTACAAGATCGATTGTTCTCGCGCGCGGAAGAAGGCCGCATCACGTTGAATTGGCATCGGCAACTCGACGAGGTGTTGGGTGATGAATCTGGCGTAACCGGAGTTCGGCTGACGTCAACTGTGGGTGCCGATGACATGGACATTGCTGTCGACGGGGTCTTCATTGCCATCGGCCATAAGCCAAATACCGAGATCTTCTCAAGTCAGCTCGAAATGGCTGATGGCTATATTCGTACCAGCTCCGGTCTGAACGGCAATGCCACGCTGACGTCTGTAGAGGGAGTTTTTGCCGCGGGCGATGTGTCTGACCATGTGTACCGGCAAGCGATCACGTCGGCCGGTTTCGGTTGTATGGCTGCGCTTGATGCTGAAAAATTCCTGGATGCGCAGTAAAAGGGACTGGTGACTGGAGGAATGGAACCCTTTCCTCCTACGAGCGCCGCACTAGATGACCCTAACGGTTTGCTGGCCGTCGGTGGTGACCTTAGTGCAGCGAGGTTACTGGAGGCTTATCAGCGTGGAATATTTCCCTGGTATGAGCCGGGCGAACCTATCCTTTGGTGGACGCCACAGCCTCGTGCTGTACTGAGACCCACTGAGTTTCATGCGTCAAAATCACTTCGCAAATTTCTAAAGACCAATGAATGGCGGGTCGAATATGACCGCCGATTCGAGCAGG
>DPGN01000037.1:58776-84741 GCA_003523185.1 Halieaceae bacterium | reverse complement strand
TGACGTCCCAATTGACGCAGGTTGGTGTGATTATTAGAGCAACTTTAGGGGCTGCTGGTTGAGGACTGCGCGAGGGCCTTTCCTGGAACCAACTAACGAAGAGGGGGACTCAAAGCTCGGTAGCGGCTTTTAGCTCCTGTTCGAGCTTCAGCCGAGCATCCGCTCGTGGTTTGGAGAAGCGTGCGACTGCAAGGTAAATGACCGGTGTCAGAAATAGTGTGAAGAATGCCGTGAGACCCAGACCGCCAAAGACGACCCAGCCCACAGCCTCGCGCGCTTCAGACCCGGGGCCCGAGGACAAAATAAGCGGGAGTGCACCGAGCACCGTTGAGATCAGTGTCATTGCAATCGGCCGGAGTCGAATGTTTGCGGCATCCTCAATGGCATCTCGTACACTGGCACCCGCATCACGCCGCTGATCGGCAAATTCGACCAATAGAATGCCGTTCTTAGCGATTAATCCAATGAGCATGACGAGACCGACTTGTGAATACACATTGAGTGATGTTCCGGTGATGAATAAGGCGAAGATCGCCGCCGCAAGACCGAATGGCACAATAGTCATGATGACGAGCGCTGAGGTCAGGCTTTCAAACTGCGCAACGAGCACCAAGAACACAATCAAGAGTGCGAGACCATAGGCATAGAGCGAGTCTCGCTGAGATTCGCCCAAGCGTGCGGCCTCTCCCTCGGGGACAACGGTAATGGAGCTGGGGACAACTTCGTTGGCTAAGGCCATGAGATCGTCCACGGCGGTTTGTAAGGCCACCCCTTCAACGGTTTGCATATCAATACTGATAGAACGCCGCTGATAGAGCCGCCGCAATTCATCGGGAACACCTTCCTCGACGACCGTAACAAGCGATGCCAAGGGGATAAGTTGACCGGTTTGCGAGCGAACGAACAGGTTCACCAGATCATTTGGGCCCTGAATCCGATTCTTACCCGCCTTCAATACAATGGGAATCGATTGATCGCGCCCGTTTAAGTCGACGACCCGAACGCCATCAACCATCACGCGCAGTGTCTGAGCTAATTCGTCGATGGATACATTGAGATCAGCCAGGCGTTCTCGGTCGATTTTGATGGCTACCTGGGCTTGCGAGGGGGTGTAGTCAATACGTGGATTATCGACACTATCCAGCCGCTCTCGAATGGCATCAGCATAGACACGAGCTGCCGCGTAAATCTCCTCGTATTCACTGCCAAGCAAAACAAACTGGATGCCACCGCGCCAGCCGCCGCGCATATTGAGACTATTGCTTCCGTAGACACGAGCGGTAACGCCAGGTAATTGGCTCAGTTGTGGTTGAATCTCTGCTGTAAGTTCTTGCTGTGATATGTCACGTTCATCCCACGGTTTTAGGGTGCCCACGACGTAAATGATGTTGGCGTCCCAGCGGCCGGCGACGGTATAAAGCCGCTCGATGATTCCCGAATCCAAATAGGGCTGAAAGATAGCTTCGATTTGATCGGATTGGCGCTCGGTATATGGAAGGCCTACGCCTGCAGGTCCTCGCGCGAACATATTCAGCGTGCCCCGATCCTCGGTCGGCAGCAACTCGCTGTCCAACGACGTGTAAACACTGGCGGCCGCTGCTGCGATACCCATCGATACAAGCACCGACGTCACAGGGTAATTTAGAACCGAGCGCAAACTGCCGCTGTAGAATCGCTGGAAAATATTGGGCGTGTCTGATTGGCCAGGAACGGGAGACTCAGATTTCCCCAATCGCGCCATTAGCGCGGGCACCAATGACAATGCGACAAATGACGAAATTGCTACCGCCACGGTTAGAACCAGGCCGAACTCTCTGAATAGTCGTCCTGAGGTCCCTGGCAAAAAAGCGATTGGGACAAAGACAGCAACCAGAACCATCGTCGTGGCGATAACGGCAAAGAACACGGACTGTGTTCCGAGGACAGATGCTGCGCTGCTCCCCTCGCCGCGTTTCTGTCGGCGCTGGACGCTCTCAAGCACCACAATGGCATCATCAACGATAAGACCCGTCGCCAGAACAAGTGCTAGTAGTGTCAGGATATTAATGGAGAAGCCCAGAATCCAGCTTGCGGCGAGTGTGCCTAGTAGGGAAATCGGAATGGCAATTGCTGGAACCAGTGTAAATCGCCAGCTTCCGGAAAAGAGACGAATCGTCAAAATCACGATCAGAACGGAAAATGCCAAGGTGCGTAAGACTTCAGATACTGCGCCATTGATGAAGACGGCCTCGTCGGAAATGACCTGCAGCTTGATGTCATCGCGCTGGGCATTGAAAAGCGCGACGGCTTGATGCGCACCCTTTGAAATTTGAATCGTATTCGAGCCCGCTTGTCTCACCACGCCAACGCCCAGCACTCGCTGACCATTCAGGCGGACCACTGATGTTGCATCGTCAGGGGTATAGGCAATGCGTGCGACGTCTCGAAGCCGGACTTTATCAGTGATAAGGAGATTGCCAATGTCGGCTTCCGTCTCGACAGCAGCATCTGCACGCACCAAAAGTGTCTGATCGCTGGTTCTGAAGCTCCCGGCGGGCACATCGAGCGGCGCTTGTGTCAGCACTGAGCGAACGTCCGTTACGGTGAGTCCATAGGTACTCATGCGACCGGGATCAAGTTCAACTCTGAGAATCTGCCGACGCGAGCCGAAGAGTGGCACATCGGCAACGCCGGGGAGGGAGATAAAGGCGGGGACAACATCGCGCTCGACGATGGTAGCAAGGTCCTGCTCTGACATGCCGTCCGCGAGCACAGCGATGCGCATGATTTCCTCGGCATCTTCGTCAGACTTAAAGACGGCTAACTGTTCGACGTTATCCGGCAGCTGACGCTGAACTCGACTAACAGCCTCCCTGACATCGGCGGCGGCTCTATCCACATTGGCACCGGGGTCAAACACAGCACGAATGCGGGAGTTTCCCTCTTCACTGTTGGAGTTCACCTCTTTGACGCCACTGACGCGCGCAACGGCACCCTCAAGAATACGTGTAACTTCCCCGTCCATTGTCTCTGGGGATGCTCCGGGGAGGTTCGCGCGAACATTGACAACAGGTTCATCGACGTCAGGTAATTCTCTCACCTCAATGGCGAAAATCGCCACAAGCCCTGCGATTGCAATTAATAAGTTGATGACTGTGACGAGCCATGGGCGCTTGACACCCAAAGCGGGAAGGCCCGCACCTGCTAGGGTGTTGAGAGTGACTTTCATCCGGTTTTCTTGTGCATTTTAGCCGCGATCAGCCTGTTCACTTTTAGATGAGTGTGCTGTTGCTTTTACTGCGTTGATATCTTTGATCTTCATTCCAGGGCGAACACTTTGAATGCCCTCGAGAATCACGCGTTCACCTTCAGAAAGTTCACCACGGATCAACATACGACCGTCGACGCGGCGCACCATTTCGACAGGCGAGCGCATCGCTCGATCACCCTGGGTCGACCATACATAAGGGCCGTCGGCACCCCACTGAACCGATAACTCTGGGACGCTCAAGTACTCACCTTTCTCGATCGACGCATCAATTTCGAACGCCATTCCCGGCCGGAGGCTGTCGGCGCTGTTGTCGATAGCAGCTCGTGCTCTAAATGCGCGCGTAACTGAGTCCACACGAGAATCAACCGCGACAATTCTCCCAGAGGTATTGTCGTCTGGTGACTCCCATTGGCGCGCTTGCACTTCAAGGTCCGTCACGATGCGACCGATAAAACTCTCGGGCACCGTAAAATCAACGAGCAATACACTCCGATCATCCAGCGAAGTAATGACGGTTGAAGTGTCCACCCGATCACCAATTTCCACATCAGTAATGCCGATACGCCCTGAAAACGGCGCCGTTACTTGACGGCGAGAGAGTTCTACTTTTGCTTGTGCCAGACGAATCTCAGCCAGATCAACGTTACTTTGTGCAGTATCAATCGTGCTTTGAGGGATATTCGCCTCACTCGCATTGAGGGAAAAATAGCGCGTTAGCGTTCGTTTCGCTTCCGCCAGTTCGACCTCCGCCTGTCGTACGGCAAGGGCTTGGTCGCGATCATCCAATTTGAGAAGTGTCTCGCCTTTTAACACGGGTGTATCAGGCGCCAACTTTGCGAATGTCACAAACCCCGAGCTCTCTGGATATAGCGTTACGCTCTGGCGAGCTCGCGCTGTCCCGACGGATTTTATTGAATCAATGAGCGGTGCACGCTCAACAGGTGCGGTTACGACGGGTAGCTCGCGCGCACCCCATGAACCGCGTGATCCGGGTGTTTCCTCATCAGGGGTGTCTGAGCAACCCAGCATCAACGCGCATGCCAGCAGAGCTGACATACCTGAGAACCGCATAACCGCGTGAGAATTGAACATCGCGCGAGTATATCCGAGATTTCGGAATGGCAATCTTTTTATTTTCAGTTTTCGGCAATGCCAACGTCGACAAAGACGCGACTGTTACTTACAGGATGACCTCTATAAGGCGAGGGCCTGTCTCCGCCATTGCCTCGGCCATCGCGCGATCCAGTGCTTCAACTGTATCGACGCGCACCGCTGCCAGTCCCATACCCTTGGCGATATCGGTCCACTGAATCGCTGGATTGGTTAGATCGAGCAATGACAAGGCCGTGGGTCCCGGTTTTTCCACACCGACGCGCGCAAGCTCAATATTTAGTATGGCGTAAGACCCGTTGTTAAGAATCAACACAGTTACGTCGAGATCCTCGCGCACCATCGTCCATAATGCTTGGACCGTGTACATCGCCGATCCATCAGCCTCTAAGCCAATCACCTTTTGATCGGGACATGCGATGGCAGCACCAACTGCCATAGGCAAACCTGCTCCGATAGCCCCGCCCGTAAGCGTTAACCAATCGTGTGGCGCTGCATTGCCGGTCATGAGAAACGCCCCAAGGCCATTGGTTGCGCCCTCGTCGACGACAATGGCGTTTTCAGGGAGTCGATTGGCAATCACCTTACCAAGCTCTACCGCATTGATAGGGCCGGTTTCCAGCGGGTGTTCGACTCTTTGTGCAACTTTCGTCACCTGTTCTGGCGCCCCGAGTGCATTGGCAATGCGCTTCAGGGTATCGATAGCATCGACACTGTGGTCACCCATTTGAAGCAGGAACGCCCCTTCAGGTGAAAGCCATCCCGGTTTACCGGGGTAAGCAAAGAAGGATACGGGTGGCTTGCTGCCGACGATGACAAGGGTATCGAGCCCGTGCAGGTGCTCCGCGGCCATTTCGCCGAAGTAGGGCAGGCGTTCGGTCTCAACGCGCCCGACGCCTCGCTGTTGACGCGTAAAGAAGGTTTCGGTGATCAGACGAGCGCCAGTTGCTTCAGCAATGCGCCCCGCTTGAATGAGGCCTGACTCGCGCAGAGCATGACCGCCCATGAATAGGGCTGCGGAGTCACTTTTCTTAAGTGCTTCGGCTGCCTCAATGATCTCATCGTCACTCAGGGTTTTAGGCGCTGGAATATCAGGGATATCCACGTCACCACCTGCGGGATCCCAGGCATGGTTTGCCGGGGCCACAAAGGCGGTGACATTACCGGGGTATTCCATGCTGGCTTGCCACGCCTTCAGTCCCACTTCGGGCAAGTCGTCCGGACTGGTTGACACCCCTGTCCAGGCGCAGACAGATGAGGTAAGTCCATCGATATCAGATGTAAGGGGTGCATCCAATTCCAAGTGGTGCGTTGCGTGATCGCCAATCATGTTCAATACGGGCACTCGGGCTCGCGATGCATTGTGGAGATTGGCGATGCCATTGGCATAACCCGGTCCAAGGTGAAGTAGCGTAAGGGCTGGCGTGTCGGTCATCCGCGCAAACCCATCTGCAGCACCGGTAACGACGCCCTCAAAAAGACCTAGTACAGCTCGAATTCGGGGTTCTTTATCGAGCGCGGCGACGAGCTGCATCTCGGACGTGCCAGGATTGGCAAAGCAAGCGCTGACACCAGCGTCCGCGAGTTTCTTTATGAGTAAATCTGCGCCATTCATTACCGCTAAACCCCTGTTGTGCTTGTTATTCATCGCCAGTATACGCATGCAAAAATGCTTATGTGGGCGCCTTTATATTATCTACGCTATCTGCATAAGGCGCTATGACACCGAGTTAGCTGGCCGCACTCACTGTAAAGTCGCTGCCAAGCATCATAGCTGCAGCGATAGTGCTGGCTTGCCTGAACGATCCGCTCGATAAATACCCCAGTGTTTCTCCGGTTCCAGTGGATGGTCCGATCCTTTCCAGTTTTCGTCGAACGCTTCGAAGATATAAACCAGTATCTCTTCTTCCTCTGCCCACTCGAGCAACTCCCGCAGATATGTCGCTTGAAATAGCTCACCCACGTTCTCTGGTGGGATCCCTCGTCCGTTCGACGCTGTGGCCCAGCCAGCCTCGGTGATGATGACCTGCTTATTTGGGTAGGCGCTCTGAACCGCGTCGAAGTTATCGCGTGTGTACGCCATTGCCTCGGCTACCGTTTTGTATTCCCACACCGGGTAGGTATGAATGGCAATGACATCCAGCTCTTCAGCAAGCTCGGTGAGCTTATCTAGCCAAGGCACATAATTTTCGCAGAAAGTAACAGGTTGAGAGATGCGCGCTCGCAAAAAAGCCGCATACGCTGTCACGGCCTCAGGTTCGATAAGATGGTCAGTCCAATCTACGGTCGCCTCGTTGCCCACGGATACGATGTCGACGATCGCGTCATAGCGATTAGCCCACGCCACGGCACGCTCCAGCTCCTGCAGGTTGTTGATGCGATTTTTCTTTAAGGTCTCATCACTGTAAACACCGCCCCACGGGCAATTAGGGTTGTTCACCTCTGCACCGATATACGCACCAAGCATGACTGTGAAGGGAAGACTCTCGCGTTGGATGACCTTCAGTACTCGTTCGGTATGCAGATCACAGGCGTAGACCCGAAGGGCATCCCAATGTCCCTCGAGAAGCCTCAAATCCTCAAGGATTTCCGATTCCGAGGGGAAGACGCCCGCATCAGGGCTTTGCCCATCTCGGAATCCCGAGTAGCAAATGGCGCGTTTGTAGGACAGGCGTTTTGTCTTATTCATAACAGGTTTGAGTACTTAAACTTTTCGTTTTCATCCCACAATCCCCAGTGGGCACCGACGTCACCTTCACCGGCTTCGCCAGATACTTTCCATTCTTCATCAAACGACGCGAAATAAAACATCTCCACGTTGTCCTCAGTAGCCCACTCCATCGCTTTTAAAAAGTATAGGTAAGCTCCCTGTAACGATGACTCAGCTCCGTAAAAGTTTCCACCTGAACTTGGCCAACCAGTCTCCGAGATGATGACGCGCTTCCCGTTCGCAACTTTTTGTACTCGACGATACATGTCCTGCATATAGAGCGTTGCGTAGGGCAGAGCACAGCCTTCCCAGAACGGATAACAGTTAGTGAGGAGGACGTCGCAGGCTTCTGTCACTTGCGGCCGGTCCTCGAACTCATAATAAGCATCGACATAACCCATAGGAACATTGGAGGGGAGTCGCTCTCTGACCTCGGCCATGAAGTCGAGGAGTTCGGTCTCTTCCAGATCATCGCGGTAAAGAACTTCGTTACCTACTGCGGCGACATCAACGGCTCCCGCTTGCGCAAGTTCGATCAATTTATCAACTTCATTCCTATTCTTATCCGCATCCTCGCCAAGCCAGGCGCCAACAAGGGTCTTTAAGCCCATGGCTTTGGCTACTCGCGGGATGTGTTCATTGCCTTGAGTGGTAGAAAAAGAACGAATCCACTTGAAACGAGGCGCCAGAATTGCCATCCGATGCTCGATCTGCTCGCGTGTCAGTTCATCGCCTGGTTTTTGACCCTTGGTGTAAGCGCTGAAGGAAATGCCATGCATCTTTTCTTCGAGCAAAAGCTCGAGACGGGTATCTAAATCGAGCTCGCTCGCGCTTCGATTATCTTGCCCAATTAAATAATGGTGTTTACCTGTCCGCTTACCCATGTGTCTCCTCGTGTCTTTTGTTGTGTATGTGGTGATGAAGACGCGATGCTAAGCAAGGATGCTGTTTCAGACATCTTCAATACGACGAGATGGCGCATTCACTGGTTAAGTTGGATGAACCTTGGTATCGCTGGGCTGGGTGGTGTTTTAGCATAAGGCCCCGAGTTGAGGGGGATGTAATCAAACACGATTACGATCCTCCGTCCGTCAGTAGAACTGATACGCCGACAATTAGGATAAGCGGCGCCATGAGAGTAGGGCAGTCGACTGTACGTCGACTTCATCGCTTCACAGTTCGAATATCACGAAATTAATGATTGAGAGATATGACTAACGAAACGCTGTATTTGGGTGCCAATCCGCTTAATACCTCTACCACTGCTGTCGAGGGCGACTACGTCACCCGTGATGGCGAGTCTTTTTATCGTATTGCCAACGTCGACGGTATGGATGATTTCTTCATCAGTGTCGTTAGCGATTCCAATCATTGGATGTTTATCTCGACACGCGGCGGCCTGTCTGCCGGCCGCACTGATTGTGACAGTGCGCTGTTCCCGTATTACACCGAAGATAAAATTCGCGACAACTCGGATAACACGGGCAGTCGAACGATCGTCATTGCCGATCAGGGTGGCAAGCGCATGCTGTGGGAGCCCTTCTCTCGCTCTCACACAGGCATCTACAGCATCACGAGAAACCTCTACAAGAATGTGCTCGGTGACAAACTCATTTTTGAAGAGACCAATCACGATCTTGGTCTCCAGTTTACCTATTCATGGTCGACCTCGGATCGATTTGGCTTCGTGAAGCAGTCCACCATTGCCAATACTGGGAATGCCAAATCTACAATCGAGATCCTCGATGGCATTGAGAATCTGCTGCCTTATGGCGTGTTGGCTGGCACGCAAAACGAGCTGAGTTGCCTGGTCGATGCCTACAAGAAAAATGAGTTGGTCCCTCACTCGGGCCTGGCTGTTTATGCAATGAGTTCGATCCTCTCGGACAAAGCCGAACCCAGCGAGGCACTGTCAGCAACGACCGTATGGTCTTATGGGGTAGGTGACGCAAGCTATCTCATCAGTTCAAACCAGCTGAGCCAGTTTAGATCTGGCGCCGCCATCAGCGAAGAACCGGAGGTCTTGGGGCGACGAGGCGCGTATTTCGTTCACCAGACATTTGCGCTAGATGCAGGTTCCGAGCGTGGCTGGGGAATTGTGGCCGACGTCAATCAAGGTCCGGCAGCGGTCAGAGACACTGTGTCATTGATTCAAAGTGACACCGATGTGTCCGCCTTGGTTGCAGACGATATCGAGCTCGGTTCCCGAAATCTTGAGCGCCTGATTAGTACCGCTGATGGCATACAGATGACGGGTGACACGCTGAGCGCCAATCACCATGCGTCAAATGTACTCTTTAACATCATGCGCGGCGGTTTGTTCATTGATAACTACGCCATCGAAAAACCCGATCTCATGGCTTTTTGTGCCGAATGGAATCGCGCGGTCTTTGACGCCAATATAGCTTTCTTTGATGCGTTACCAGCGCACATGACCTATCACGATCTTGACGCGGCTCTAGCAGGCAATACGGATTTGCAGCTCGAGCGTCTGTGCAGAGAATATTTGCCGCTGAGCTTCAGTCGTCGTCACGGGGACCCATCGCGGCCGTGGAATCGCTTTGCCATCAAAGTGAAAGATGAGAAAGGCAACAAGCTTCTTAACTATGAGGGCAACTGGCGCGATATTTTCCAAAACTGGGAAGCGTTGAGTTCCTCCATTCCGTGCTTTGGTGCGAACATGATTTCAAAGTTCGTCAATGCGACGACAGCCGATGGCTACAACCCCTACCGAATTACGCGGCAAGGAATCGACTGGGAGCGCCCGGAGCCTGAAAACCCCTGGGCGAACATTGGGTATTGGGGTGATCACCAGCTCATTTACTTACTCAAGTTGATCGAGCAGTCCGTTGCTCACAATCCCGTAGCATTAAAGTCGATGATGTTTAGTGACGCTTTTGCCTACGCTAATGTGCCGTACCGCATTAAGTCATACGCCAGCATTCTGAGTGACCCCTACGACACTATTGAGTTTGACGAGGATCTGGATCGCGTTATCGATGGCCGCGTTGAGGCGATGGGCGCGGATGGTCGTTTGATGCCCGCGCCGAGTGGTGAGGTCTACCAAGTCAACCTCGCCGAAAAGATCCTGGTCACGCTGCTCTCCAAGATAGCCAACTTCATCCCAGATACCGGTATTTGGATGAACACCCAGCGACCCGAGTGGAATGATGCGAACAATGCACTCGTGGGGACCGGTGTTTCCGTTGTGACCTTATGTTACCTCCATCGTTTCTTAAAGAAGGCAGTGCCGTTGTACTCAGAACTCGAGCAGAGCTCGGTGCAGTTATCTGCAGAGGTTGCAGAGTTTATGTCTGACGTAGCCTCCGTACTCGAGGTGCATCAGGAATCAATCGGCAAAGGACCGGTCTCTGATGCCGTCAGGAAAGAGGTGATGGAAGCCCTTGGGACAGCGGCGGAACGGTACCGTCAAGGTATCTACGATCACGGTTTCTCAGCGTCGAAAAGGTCGGTAAGCCTGGACAGCATAGTCGATTGTCTATCCCGTGCACGTGACATCAGTGCCATTAGTATTCGATCTAACCGACGCCAGGATGGCCTTTATCACGCCTACAATCGCATTGCAGTGCGCGAGGACGGTGTAGAGATCAAGTATCTCTACGAAATGCTCGAGGGTCAGGTTGCGGTGTTGAGTTCAGAGCTTTTGGAAGCCGATGAGTCACTCGCGTTGCTCAAGACGCTACGTGCATCTTCTCTCTACACTGCGCGACAGCACTCTTACCTGCTGTACCCCAACCGTCAGCTACCAAGCTTTATGGTGCGCAATCTGGTTCCCGGCGAGTTCGTGAAGTCCTCCACGTTGATGACCAACCTAGTTGCCGCTGGCAACACGGATCTGATTGAAGTTGATGGATCGGGTCAGGCGTTTTTCGCAGGAAAATTCAATAACACGGCTTCGGTGGCGGCAGCTTTGACAAGCCTTGCAGAGGATGGCTTTGCAGAGGACGTCTCGGCAGAGAGAGCTGCGATCGAGACCTTATTCTCTAACCTATTTGATTGCGCAAACTTTACGGGCCGCTCGGGTGGCATGTACGCCTACGAAGGGCTGGGCTCAATTTACTGGCATATGGTCTCCAAACTGCTGCTCGCCGTTATGGAAACGGTCAAGCAAGCGGAGGAGGCGGGTGCATCTGCGGAGGTATTAGCAGGCTTGCAGGCAGCTTACTACGATGTGCGTGAGGGTATTGGCTTTAACAAGACGCCAGACGTCTATGGTGCCTTCCCAACCGACCCCTATTCTCACACGCCTGGCTTCGCGGGTGCTCGTCAGCCGGGTATGACGGGGCAGGTGAAAGAGGAAGTGCTGACACGTCTCCTCGAGTTGGGCGTGGAGGTTGCAGACGCCCGCGTGAGCTTCAACCCGTCAGTGCTCCGCCGATCAGAGTTCTTGGGATCTTCGGCGACGCTCCGCTACTTCGATACAGCGGGTGCCTCGCAAGCGGTCGCGTTGGAGGCCGGCGAGCTGGGCTTTACCTACTGTCAGGTGCCGGTTGTCATGGCGCTTGCTGATTCGGCATCAATCACCTTACACACCGCTGACGGTGCGACGGAGTCTGTTGCGGGGAGCGGGTTGACTGCCGAGCAATCAGAAGCATTGTTTAAAAAGACCGGACAGTATGTGCGCCTCGATGTGCGGGTAACACAGGTCATGGATTAACTTATTGCTCTCTACAAAAAAGCCCGCGAATGCGGGCTTTTTTATGTATGTTGCAAAAGCGGTTCGATGCAGTTTTGCGCCGCTTGTGTCTTGGCGGTCTGTGATTCTTCTTACCAGTATTCGGCGACAAAAACTCGGGTCATGCCATCAGCGGTTAGACGGCATTATGCCCGTCGGGAGTCAAGCTCTTCCCTAATGACAGCGACTGCCTCCTCGTTGAGGTCGTAGTTCCACATCGCCCAAATGCCTATCAAGGTTCCCGTTGCAGGTACTAGGATAAAGGCTGCTCGAAGACCGTTGAGTGCGTCCTCGGCTTGTATGGCAACATTCTGATCAAATCCGACAAACGCCAAAATGAGACCGCTCAACAGCCCGGCGAAAGCAGCACCGAACTTCACCATCCACCAATAAATAGCACCAAAGAGCCCCTCGCGCCGCTCATGTGTTTCAAGCTCGTCCAAATCACAGATATCAGCGGTCATGGACATCATGATGGTAAACAAGCCGCCGATGCCAAACACAAATAGTGGGATTGGAAGGAACATCAGGTAGGGATTCTCGGGGGAGAAACTCCACCAAAACATGGCGTAGCCTGCCAGCGACATGCTTTGAGTGATCAAAAAGGTGCGGTGCTTTCCGAGTGTCTGCGCCATGTAGTTGACGATCGGTATTACCAGGAAGCAGGTGAAAAGCGCAGAAACACTGCCAAACAGTGCTGGCCAGTTACCGGCTGCAACTGGATCGCCGTTATTCATGTAGTAGACGATGATGAAAAATGCGAAACCGGCGACGCAATTATAGGCATTGAAAATAAAGAAGGTCGCCGTGCAGATCCGCTGAAATGGCTTGTTTTTTAGGGTAATACCAATTCCTCTGAAAAGCTCTACGAAGGTTTGCGCCAGTGTTTTGCCGTCTGACTTTGGCTCAGCACTACTCGTATCTTCAGAGTTACAGAAAATGGCCGGCACCATTGCCAGTAACATGCAGATGAGGCCCACATAGATTGACACGGTTCGAGCGCCCTCAGTCGCAGACGCAAACCATTCGGGGTCATAAAGGACAACCCAACCCCAGGGTGCAATGACCCAGGCCCATTGACCTATCCATTGCGCCACGGCCATTAAGCGCGTGCGCTCATGGTAGTCGTCGCTCATTTCATAGCCCATGGCGACGTAGGGAACACTAAAGATCGTCATGCCGAGGAAAAACACGATCGACCAGCCTAAGAAGTACCAAAAATTGTAGGTAATGGCGTTATCTTCATAGAGCTGCCACATGGCAATGTAGGACAGGCCTGCAACCACTGCCCCTATGAAAACAAACGGTCGGCGTTTACCCCACCGAGACTCTGTTCGATCCGAGATATACCCCATTAGCGGATCCGTGAGCGCATCCACTAGCTTGGGCAGGAAGAAGATGAGGCCCCACATCAAAGGGCTCATGCCCAGACTTTCTACGAGAATCACCATGAAGATACCGAGAGCAGCTGGGAACATTTGGTTGGCCAGCATTCCGATACCAAATGCCACCTTTTGCGACATTGGGATTTTCGATGTCCGTGTTGTGTCTGATATCAGATCGGATGATTGGGTGAGGGTACTAGTGGTCATGCTGCGCTTCTTCTGAACAAATTGAAGAACCTCGTACGTTTTTGAGGCTCGGCTTTAATAAGAAAGGGAATATTGGCAACGGCGCTGCTGTCGTGAGGTGTGTCTATCTGACAGAACAGGCGGTACTGGCCAGGCTCGGATAGCTGAAAATTAAATTGTCGGTTCTGTGTTCCGATAACCGCTTCAACCGTGGGTGGGGTCGGCTCAAAGTCGCCACCATCACTTTGCAGCGCAGTTGGGACCTCCTCGCGCACACGCCAAGAGATGAGGTGATCATCACTCTCAGTCGCATGGACCTCAGCGTGGAATACCTGATTCACAGCCCCTTCGATGCTTGTGGGTGCTTCTTCGGCATTGAGGCGCAGCGACTGAATCTGTGGGGCTTGATGTATCGGCCAGTCGCCGGTCCACACCTTTTGCATGACTTCAACGGCGGCCGTTCGCTCACCTGTCTCCAAGAACATGCCATACCAGGTGGGTGTTCGCTCCTGTTTCTGGCCCCACAAGAAGATGTAGGCACCTAAACAGCGCTTGCTGTCGGCCAAAATAATCTCTTCATAGCGACGTGCGATGTCGTTTGCCTTCCGTGTACTTGAGGGCTCAAAAGGCCGACCCCAGTCTGTCTCCGGGCTTTCCCAATGCCCTGTCGGACCCCACTCGGTTATTTGGTAGGGACCGTCGTATCCCACCTTCTCCAGAATTTCGGGTAGGTGGTCTATCTCGCCGTAGATTTGGAACGATAAAAAGTCGAGCGAGGGCGCCCGCTGGGCAATAGCCGTAACAGTGGGTTCATCGATTCCTGCAAGCATGGTAGTGACAGGGTGATCAGGATCGACCTGTTTGATGCGAACAGCCAGGTCCTCCATTGCATCCCATACGCCATCATTTTTGGCGCGCAAATTCAGCTCGTTGCCCAGTCCCCACATGAGCAGCGCCGGATGATCTTTCAGCCGAATCACATCGCGGATCATCGCTTCGTTTTGAGCGATGACCGCGGCCGTATCTGAGTAATCGAATCCATGCCGCTCGCGCGCAATGTCGAGGCCCATGCACACCTTTAAGCCCAGCGCCTCTGCTTCATCGAGAATATCGATCGCATCGCGCTCGCCATTGGCCACGCGCCAGGTTCGAAAGGCGTTTCCGCCGGCCTCTGCCAGTGATTTCAGGTGCCCGAACTCCAGCCCCGCTCCTTTGATAAAGAAGGGCTCCCCTTCAACGGTTAGTTGATAACCATCCGTCTTATCGCCGAGCAGTTGTACCTTTGCCATGGTGATTCGTATGTGACTCTTTTATTGAGATTTTTTTACGAATTTCAGGATATCAACCGGCAGAAAAGCCGGTAGAGCAAAGCCGGCCAAATGGGACTCAGGTGAGACTAACGGGGCGTGCGCCGACGCAATGTGACCGCTGTTGTAGGTAGCCCCAAATAGAGGGTTAAGAACTTAGTCTTTCGCTGTGGGCAGACTTTGCGCTCCGGGCGAGGTGTGAACGCTCTTGGAGCGAGCGTTTTTGACTCAATCGGAACGAACGGTGTATTGCTTGGTTATCCGTCCGCGCCGACTGTCTGCTGTAAATAGCGGTTCGTGGAGGATCTCATTGGCGTAGTCCTCGGCTTGGTCCAAGTAATGCGGTGAGTCGGGGTCGGTCATATCATTTCCGTATTGGTGCGTCCCGAGTACTTTTTGCTCGCCATCGGGCATCCATCGGATGAAGTAGTAGAGTCCATCCCCCGCAACTGCTGTCAGGTGGTTGTCTCCGTCAAGCCGTCTAGAATAGATCGCACGCAAAGTGTCAGGCCCACCGGCAACTGGCCAGTGTGTGCCGCCTCTTCCGTGTCGATTGACATCACCCCAGCGCGGATCAAGACGACCACCAATCTCCAACGTTTGATCAATACAATCGTCAAGAATTGCTTGTGCGTCGGGGTTGCTGGTGCCGCCGCTCTCAGCTTGCCATTCAGCGGCAAGGACGCAGACACCGACTGCAGCGCCCCGATTTTCTTTGTCAGTCCCAAGATCCCAGCTCTCAAGAATCTCGATCGCGCGGCTAACCATGTCGTCGGACCTTGGGAGCGAGGTGACTTCGCTCAAAAAGGTCATACCCCGGTAGTTCACCGAGTAGCTATTGTCGTGTTTTAACTGCCATGCTTCGTCAAAAGAAATCTGCTCAAAGTCAGCAAAGAGCTCCAATCCCCGAGTTGCCCGGTTGGTCATGCGTGTTTGCCAGCCACCATCAGTAGGCACGGTATTCGGCTGAGGGTTGTCCTGTGCCTCGGTGACGTTGAAGGGCGTTTGATTGGCGCTGTGCAAAAATCCCGACGCCGGGTTGGTGACTTGAGGGAGCGCCGACGTAGGGTGGTAGCCCTGCCAGATGAGATCCGAGCGATCACCTGGCAGGTACTGCTGCCAATTCCAGCCTGAGGCTCTCACCGGTAACTGTGCGTTGTGGATGAAGTGAATGTCGCCGTGTCGATTGGCGTACACGAAGTTAAAGCTCTGGATATGATTCAAAGCCACGGCCGCTTTCCACTCGTCGAAGTTTTTGGCCTTGTTCATGGCCAGCCACTGCTCAACCTGCTTCATTTCACCGATGCCAGCGTATCGAATGGCATAAACACCGTGCTCTGTTCGCAGCGCAGGTCCGTGTACTGATCGAAGGACCTCCCGCTTAACTGACCAGGGGAAGAAACCCCAGAGCTTCAGTTTTAGTTTTACTTCACCAACCTCTAAGTCTCGCCACTCTCCATCAAGTCGGTACTGGTCGGGGTTCTCAGGGTTCATCTCTAGCACATAAATATCCACAAGATCGGGCTTATTCACTGTGGCACCCCATCCGTGCTCCTCCGTAAAACCGACTCCCATGGTGGGCGCGCCAGGGAACAGACCGCCCATGACATTGAGTCCCTCACCGGACTCGATATGTGCTTCGTACCAGGCGACAGGGCCGGTCAGTGGCTGATGAGAGTTGATGATGAGATAGGTTGATCCGTCGTCCGTTCTCGAGGGCGCAATGGCTGTTGCGTTGGAGCCGATGGGGTCTTTGGGCTTGGGGTTATAGGGCGCTTTACTGACTGTATTAGGCCGTTCGTCGCCAAAGAGTTCGAGCACGGGGCCGTCAAATCCGTAGAACAGCGGGTGCCTGAGCATATGCCCTGCAATAATGTCCTTACCCGTTATCGGCAACAGCTCAGGATGCTTCACTTCGGAGGGGTTATCTCGAGTAAAGGCGTTAAAACCCTCAGCAAACGCCTCGACATAACGGCGGATCTCGGGCGACAGGACTCGCTCGTAGTCGCGATCAAGCGTTCCCCATAAGTCGAGCCATTTCACAAGATAATCAGATTGTGCACCTTCCTGACCCTCGTAAAGCCCTGCCGTGCCGCGAAAAAAAGGTAGGCTACCTTCCATAATCGGCCATGCATCCTCTGCCTGGGCATAAGCCAGACCGAATGCGGCATCGGCATCTGTCTCGCCGTAAATATGCGGAACGCCGTACTGATCTCGCTCAATACTCGCTTGGTGCATCGCTCCCGCGGCTTGTTGCCCCCAGACCAGGAAACAGAATAGGACTGTGAAAGCAGTGAAGATAGTGCCAAGCGAAGAAGAGCGTGCTGTAAGGGTGCGTATGTGCATCGTTATTGTTCCGTGCCGTATTTAGGATTGTGCTGCAGCGGGCCGCGCAGGATGTTATCCCACAATTTGTTGACGCTGTGTACCGTCAACAAGTATTCCTCATTTGCTCGCACCAAACGGCTTTGTCGAGGTTGTGACGTGGGGATTGCACACGGACAGGGTTATACTCGCGTCATGGATCTTATTGCCTTAGCCGTACCGTTTTTCCTGCTTTCTATTGCCATCGAGTGGTCATGGGGACGCTGGTGCGGGCGAGACACGTACCGGCTGACGGATGCGGTGAGCAGTTTGACGCTCGGTGGTCTGTCTCAGGCGCGTCGATTCGTGGCACTAGGCGTGGGTGGTGCTGTCTACGCGTGGTTGGCGTCGGTAACACCTTTCACAACATGGACGACAGAGGGTTGGCAAGCGTGGTTGATCGCCTTTGTGCTCTACGACCTTTGCTACTACTGTTCGCATCGTGCGGGCCACGAGGTGAAGCTTTTTTGGGCTGCGCACGTGGTTCATCACCAAAGTGAGGACTACAACCTGTCGACTGCGCTGCGTCAGACAAGCTCCGGGTTCCTCTTTGGTTGGATTTTTTACACGCCTTTGTTCTTTATCGGCGTCCCGGCGGAGATGATGGTGATGGTGGGCGCACTCAATCTGATTTACCAGTTTTGGGTGCATACCGAGCACGTTGGCGAGCTTGGTTGGTTCGAATACGTGTTCGTCTCTCCATCAAATCATCGCGTGCATCACGCGAGGAACGCTTGCTACCTAGACCGGAATTACGGCGGCGTATTCATCGTTTGGGACCGATTGTTTGGTTCCTATCAACGAGAGTTACCGTCTGAGCCTTGCGTGTATGGCATAACCAAGCCCATACGATCCTGGTCTCCTCTGGAGGCGTGGCTTCATGTTTACAGAGATATGGCGAGTGATATGTGGCGAACACGGAGTTGGTCTGATCGCTTGCGGGTGCCTTTCTCGCACCCTGCTTGGCAGCCCTCAGATCTGGTAGCAGCCGCGGAACCGGTCACCGGCGAGCTTTTCGAAAAGTACGACCCGCAGGTGTCGCGAGTTCGGAAGGTGGGCGGGACCATCAATTTGATCTTGATAACGCTGCTATTGGTGGCGGCACAGCAAAGCCAACTTGTACAAGGCTACGAAGCCTATGCGTGGGGAATGATGCTGTGGCTAGGTGTGTCGAATGCGGCTTTGCTGAGCAATTATGACTCTGCCTGGTTCAGAATGCAGGACGTATTGAAGATGCTGGTCCTTTGCGCGCTAGCGGCACAGCTGTCGGTAGCAACGGCATTTGTCGTTACCCCGTTGGCCGTGATGGGAACGGTCTGGCAGTGGTTTGAAAGGGAAGCAGAGGTGGCGAACGCCACCTCTTAGATCAGGCCTTACAGGGTCCCGATGTACGCTGCAATGTTGCCAATGTCGTCATCAGTCATTGGCTTGGCAACCGGCCACATCATCGCTGACTGAGCGCCACGTGGCTCGCCTGCACGGTAGCCGGTCAGCTTGTCTGCGATATCATTGACAGCTTGGCCTGCGAGCTTAGGTCCAATACCACCTTCACCCTTACCGCCGTGACAGGCGATGCACTGGCCGTAATAGACTTCACCTAGTGCTTCAGGCGATGCCGCCGCAAGCGCTTCCTGCTTCACACGCTCAATATCAGCAATACTTCCACCGTTCTCCGCCTTCCAAGCCTCATAGCACTCGCCAACACAGACGTTGCGGTTGCCAGTCCATGAGTCGTCATTAGTTGTCATACCGACCCAGATAATGGCGGTAATTGCGATCGTAAACGCCGCGACGATGACATTCGTATTCATTGAGTTCCCCCGGGATTAAAACGCTGACTCTTTGGTCGGCGCGAATGATAAGGCCTTTGTCCAGTTGATGTAAGTATGATCAGCACCAAGCTGGGAATTTCACCTTTATTGGCGTTATTAGCTACGCGCATGGCGTCATGTTCGTGATATGACCATGGCTAAACGGGCAAATGGTGTGGTCAGAGCATGGTAAGCAGAAAAAATAACGCCCATACTGCCCCGCGTTTGAGGCACGGCCCTCGCTTAACCTTACAGAAAGGAAATTATTGTCGTGAACGCTGCTTACACGGGTCAAATCAAAGTCCGATTTGCCGATACCGATGCGAATGGACATACCTATTTTGGGAGCTATCTGGTGCTCGCGGATGAGGTGGTCTCCGAATACCTCGAGCAAGTCGGGTGGGACGCAGGCCCTGACGGCGACTTTCTTACTTTCACGGCAAACGCCAATATCGACTTTGTTGGTGAGTGCCTGGCGTGGGATGTTTTGGATGTGTCTTGCAGTTTCACTAGACTTGGGAACTCGAGCTGCACCCTAGAGTTTGAAATGCTGAATACGAGGACTAATGAAATTGCCACTCGAGGCAGTTTTGTCTACGTCTTTGTCGATAAAGAGACGCGCAAAAGCCGACCCATCCCTCAGCAGGTCAGAGACTCCATTATTGCGGCACAACCTGAATTAGCTGGCTGATAGAAACGTATGAACGAGACGGTAAATCCACAGGGCAACCCCCAGGGCAAAGGGCTTGTCATGGTGCTCCAGCAGATGGCTGCTGCCGCACCCGCGGAGATTCGTCCAAAGTCTGCAGATGAGGCGCTGTTGGACTACTGGTGCTCAAGCCTCGTGTTGTCGGCAGCGTTTAAGTTTCGGGTGGCGCCTGATAACACCTACTACCTTTATCGCGCGGAAGGCGAGTGGCAGTTGTCGCTGATCTCACCGGAGGAATGGGGGGCACGGTTGCCCGGTGATTTCGTTGCCGAGTGCAAACTCAGTCAGGACATGACCTGGAAACTGCGGTTCGATTCAGACCTAAGTCAGTTGGTTAGAGATGCGCTGGTCATGTTCCTTGAAGGATTCCAGGAGCAGGCGGCTCGGTCGCAAAGCTTTGACGAGTTGCTGCCTGACTATGTGGAGAGTCTTCCCTATCAGCAACGTGTGCTTGCGTCAGCGCTTAAGCGGTCACTCAAGCATTCACTGCGTCTCGCTGGCGATAACGGTATCGGACTGCTAGCGGCGGTAGTCGAGCGGCGGCTCTCTATCTCCTAAGAGCGCTTCGTACTGGAAGTTAGCGCCACGTCTAAGGTCAAACTCGGCTTTGGCTTCCATCAAAATACTCGGATTTTCAAACAGCTCTACGGCCGTGAGCGCCATCGACTTGGCCGCGACGATCATGCCTTTGTGCCCAATCGGCGTGCCGCCCGCAGCCACGGCTTGCCAAGTATGGGCACCGGTGCCCGGAACCCAGGTGGCCGCACTCATACCAACCGTGGGGACTGTCCAGCTGACGTCACCGACATCCGTGGATCCATTACCCCGTTGACCCGTTTCGAAGGGCTTTATCTCGGCCGCACGTCCTTTGGTGTAGGCGCCAGTGGGCAATGTTTTTGAAAGCTCGGTAGCAAAGACTTCGTCGGCCTCGCTGTACTCAACACCACCAACCGACGACAACTTCGCGTGCATGACCTTTGCCAGGGTATCGTTGGGAAGCACGCTGTAGTTGCCATGGATAATCTCGTAGCTCATCGAGGTGCCTGTCCCGACTGCCGCAGCTTCCGCAGTCGCCATGACACGATCCCAAATCTCCCGCAGTGTTGTCTCGTTGGGGTGTCGGACGTAGTAGAACGATTGAGCGGTATTCGGCACCACATTCGGCGCTGAACCGCCGTTCGTAATGACATAGTGAAGACGAGTGGAGCTTGGTACATGCTCTCGCAGCAAGTTCACCATGAAGTTCATGGATTCCACGGCGTCCAGTGCCGATCGTCCACGGTCAGGCGCTGAAGCCGCGTGTGATGAGACACCCGAGAAGGTGAACTTGGCAGACCGATTGGCCAAGGTGCTCGCCGAATCGGCGGCGTTAACGGAGGAGGGGTGCCAGTGAATGACGCTATCCACATCGTCAAAAAGACCCGCCCGCACCATATAGACCTTTCCAGAGCCGCCTTCCTCAGCCGGTGTGCCAAAGAACTGAATCGTGCCCGGGGTACCGGTGCGCTCCAGCCACTCTTTGACGGCAATAGCCGCGCCTGCTGAGCCGGCACCAAACAAATGATGGCCACAGGCCTGAGCTGCATTTTTACCTTCGATTTTTTGCTCGAAAGGCACCGCTGCTTGGCTTATGCCCGGCAGTGCATCGAATTCGCCCATGACAGCAATGACTGGCTCGCCGGATCCGTAGCTGGCTACAAACGCTGTCGGTATATCAGCCACACCGCTTTCAATACTGAAGCCTTCCGCTGACAACGCACTTTTTAATGCTTCGCTTGAGTGCGTTTCCTGATAACCCACTTCCGCGAGATCCCAGATAAGGTCACCGAGATCTGTTAACTGCTGCGATCGGGTTTCAATGCTGCTGATGACACCCTCATTAGCCTGCGATGTGAGCGACGACAGTGTCAGGATTGCAGAAGCAAGGGTGATTCGAGTTAATTTTGAAGGCATCGGAGTGGCTCTTGTTTGGGGTCAGTTTCCAATGAGAGTAAGGCTAAGGAACATACTAGCAAAGCATTTGAGTCTCGGGTTTAGGGGTTGCAGCTGTTTAATCGGGCTATGCAGACCAACTGCGGCGCAAGAATGCGCGAGGCACAGGTTCTCAGCGTATTTATAGAGGTCTTAGTGCCATGTCGATGCTGAACTGTCTGCAGCCCTTTGACACCTAGCCCCACTGGCATCTATGGGTGTGCAGACCTCAATCGTGTCGGTGTAGACTAACAACCTCAAGGGATCTATGCCTCAGTCAGAGGGCTCAATGGCAGACAGTAACTCAGTAGTTTCGGTTGATGGGCGACGGCAGCGCGGAGAGCGTACACGCCAGGCTATTATCGAAGCAGCACTCTCGCTTCAGGAGGAGGGAGTACTTGTGCCCACTGCCCAGCAGATATCCGATCGTGCTGGTGTGCTGATTAGGTCCTTCTTCCGCCACTTTGATGACATGGAAACCTTGTTCAAGGCGGCTGACGACCAGCTGCGTGACTCCTATGAAGCGCTTTTTATTGGTGGCCATCGCCAAGGTTCCCTATCGGAGCGAGTTCATCGCGCGGTAGAGCGACGAAGCGCGGCTTTTGAACAATTGACAAACCTTTTCTTGGGCACGAAAGCACAGTTGTGGCGCTACGACATGCTGCGCAATAACTACGCACGCAATCAGAAAGGTCTGAGAAAGGATCTCGAGGCCTGGTTGCCTGAGTTGAACGGTCTGCCGGATGTTGAGTGCGAGTCTGTGCATGCCATTGCTTCTTTTGAGATGTGGAATCGATTGCGAAGCGAGCAAGATTTGTCCGAAAAAGCGAGTATTTCGGTTATTCAGTCAACGCTCATTAGTCTTTTACGGTCCGACTGATCCACCACTGCATCTGCAGATAAATTTTTACACGGTCATATTTGCGCTCTCGACAAAAATTGACATAACCTATGACTAAATAATGAGCTGTTGCGGATGACAGTGGTCTGCCACTCGGCGTTGGAGACGGATGCGTGAAAAAATACTTACTTGTCGTCGCAGGATTATTGGTTATTTCGGGCGCACTCGCTTATCAACATCAAACGAAGCTCTTACTGGCACTTGTGAAGTATCAGTCGGCCAACGAATACGAGATAGACCCCCCTCGCGACATTCCTTGGAACCAGGGGCCTCAAGAAGCGGCTACTCCCCTGGCTGAGCGTCCACCCAATATTATTCTTATCGTCGCTGATGATCTGGGATACAACGACATCTCTACGTTTGGCGGAGGCCTGGCTGATGGCCGCGTCAAGACGCCTCACATTGATCAGTTAGCGGCAGACGGGGTGGTCTTTACCCAGTCCTACTCTGGAGCCGGCACCTGCGCGCCGTCGCGTGCCATGTTGATGACGGGGCGTTATCCGACACGAACGGGATTCGAGTTCACACCGACGCCGTCCGGCATGGCGCCAATGATTTCCAGAATTTCAGCGGAGATGAATCGGGGCGCACCGCCCATGCTGTATGACGCTACACTCGATGAAACTAAGCCGCCCTATGAAGAACAAGGCCTTCCGCCCGAAGAAGTGACAATTGCTGAGGTGCTAAAAGAGAAAGGCTACGCCACCTTCCATATCGGGAAGTGGCATTTGGGACGTAAAAACGGCATGGCGCCACATGAACAAGGCTTCGACCAGAGCTTGCTCATGGCCAGCGCGCTATACCTTCCAGAAGACGATCCGAATGTCGTAAACGCAAAGCTCGATTTTGACCCCATTGATCAGTTTCTGTGGGCGCGCATGGTATTCGCCAACAGCTTCAACTCAGGTGACGAGGATCGATTTGAGCCGCGAGGTTACCTAACCGACTACTGGACCGATGAGTCCATCAACATCATTAACGCCAATAAACATCAGCCTTTTTTCTTGTATTTGGGTCATTGGGGAGTACACACGCCGCTGCAGGCAACGCGAGAGGACTATGACGCAGTGGGTGACATCACGCCGCACCGCGCGCGGGTTTACGCTGCCATGATCCGATCGCTGGATCGGAGTGTGGGTCGTATCAATACCGCGTTGCAGGAAGCCGGCCTGGCTGACAACACGCTGGTTATCTTCACAAACGACAATGGCGGTCCGGGCTACATCGGCTTACCTGACATCAATAAGCCATTTCGCGGTTGGAAGATCAGCCAGTTCGAGGGCGGTATCCGTGTACCCCTCATGATGAAGTGGCCGGCAAAAATTGCAGCAGGCACCATTGCCGAGGAGCCAGTGGCGCACATTGATGTTATGCCAACGCTGACAGCAGCGGCCGGCGCAGATCGACCGCGTGGTGTCATTATCGATGGTAAGAACCTGCTGCCTCTGGCGACAGGACAGGGCGAGGAAGCTTGGAGCCGTGACACTTTATTCTGGCAAAGCGGGCATTATCGAGTGGTGCGCCACAAAGATTGGAAGCTTCAGGTGACGGCGAGACCAGATAAACAGTGGCTCTTTAATCTCGCCGATGACCCTAATGAGAAAAACAATCTGGCGGCAAGTGAGCCCGAAAAGGTTCTCGAGTTGCTGACCTTACTTGATGAGCACGCTGCAAGTGCGCGGCCTCCGTTGTATCCCGCCGTTATGGAAAGTGCGATTGCCATCGATAAGACATTGGTGGAGCGTTTTGAGGACGGCGACGATTACATTTACTGGCCAAACTGATCGTTACGTACGGGTCGCTTCAAATTGAAGTGGAAGGTTTTGGAATTCGAGGAAATACACCATGAAAGTTGAAAACAGTGTGATCCCAACGCAGGAGCAGATGGCAGGGTTTTTAGCCCCCGGGCCTGACGGCCCCATTAGTATGGTTAACTTGCTGAAATTTAAGGATAAAGCGAGTTACGAAGACGGCCGTGAGACCGAAATGACGGGTGCAGAGGCATACGCTGTTTATTCGAGAGGTGTCGCCAAAACGCTCGCAAAGGTCGGTGGCAAGTTGGTCTTTTCTGGTGAGGTCAGCCGACTGATGCTCGGCGAGGTTGAGGAACTCTGGGATTCCGTGGCGATCGCTCAGTACCCATCGCGGGCCGCCATGTTGGAGATGATGCAGTTGCCAGAGTATCAAGAGATTGCCGTTCACCGAGCCGCAGGATTGGCGGGTCAGCTCAATATCGAGACCACCCGTTCGATCGTTTTTGAGACAGACCGTTAGGAAATTACGATATGCGTCGGATAGTGAAGATAAGCCTAGGTGCGGCAGTATGTATTGGGGTTTTTCTGATTTCCTTACCCACGTTGGTTCATAAGGCCGGCTTGCACCCTGAATATTCAGGACCGACTGCCGATCTGCCCGGTAAGCGGGCGCTGATCATCACGACGAGTCATGGTGTGTTGGCGCGGGTCGGAGAAACAGAGGGAGACCCAACTGGTGTCGCGGCGTCGGAAATGACCCACCCTTACTACACCTTTCTCGATGGAGGAATGGATGTGGATCTGGCCAGCATCAAAGGGGGCGAAATCCCCATAGATCCGATGACAATTAATCGCGTCGTTAAAACAGCTGAAGATGAGCGGTTTCTCAATGACAGCATTGCGATGTCCAAAGCCAAGTACTCGATTCCTATCGCAGACGTCGATATCACTGCTTACGACATTGTCTTCATATCGGGAGGATGGGGTGCCTCTTATGATTTGGCACAAAGCCCTGTCCTAGGTGAGATGGTCAGCGATGCGTACTACGGTGCTAAAGACGCCATCATCGGCGGCGTGTGTCATGGGGTACTGGGTCTGGTCAATGCGCGAACGACGGACGGTAGTCTGCTTGTTGCGGGTCGCCGCATGACAGGCGTGACGGATAAGCAAATAAAGGAACTGGGTATCGAGGTGACTCCAAAGCACCCCGAGACTGAGTTACGCAAGGCGGGCGCCATTTTTGAGAGTCAAAGCGCCTTTAGGGACGTGTTCGCCACCCATGTTGCGGTGGACGATGAGCGACGCTTTGTGACCGGCCAAAATCAAAACTCAGGCCTTGAGACGGCACACGTCATGATGCAGGTATATGCAGAACGTGAGGGCTAGGAAGCACCGAAAAAGGGGAGGTCAAACATGAGACGGGTAGTTTCACTCGTTATATCGCTCCTCGCTGTCGTGTTCATAGTCATGGGTGTCCGGTGGTTGATCGCGCCTGAGGGTATTGCGCCCGAGTTTGGCCTTATTTTGGGCGATGGTCTGGGTCTCAGCTCCCAGATCGGCGACATGTCGGGCTATTTCCTGTTTCTGGGCATCTCAATATTGCTGGGTGTCGTCACGGGACATCGTACCTGGTTTTATGCAGCGGCCATTCTCCTGTCGCTAACGGCCGTCGGGCGCACTATTGCTTGGTTGATTCACGATGCGGCGCTTGCCAGTCAGATTCGCTCAGAGGTCGTTATCGCCGCGCTGCTATTAATCGCTTCGCGGGTTTTGGGCGAGGACGATTGAGTGCCCTTTAGGCATCTGCTGGG
>DPGN01000037.1:53897-58633 GCA_003523185.1 Halieaceae bacterium | reverse complement strand
CTCCCAGCGCCCCAACATTGTTTTGGTGTTGGCTGATGACCTGGGTTTCAGTGACTTGGGATCCTACGGCAGCGAGATAAGCACCCCTAACCTGGATGCCATAGCGGAAGAGGGCCTTCGGTTCAGCAATTACCACACGGCAGCCAACTGCGCCCCGGCGCGTGCGATGCTGTTAACCGGTGTCGACGCCCACCTTGCCGGTGTTCCCAATATTCCTGAGATGTTGCCGCCCGAGCTACAGCAGTATGAGCACTACCAGGGGGTGCTAGGCGACAACGTCGTGACGGTGGCCACGCTTCTTGAGGATGCTGGTTATCACACCTATCTCGCCGGGAAATGGCATTTGGGTGCAGGGCCCGGGAAACTTCCCAGTCAGCGAGGTTTCCAGCGTACCGTTGCATTGGCAGATTCGGGTGCCGATAACTGGGAGCAGCGGCCCTACATCCCACTCTATGACACTGCCAACTGGTACGCCGATGGTGAGCCTTACCAACTGCCAGATGATTTTTACTCATCACGTTTCTTGGTCGATAAGACCATCGAGTTTATCGACGGTAACCTCGCCGATGACGAGCCATTCTTTGCCTATTTATCGTTGCAGGCGGTACACATTCCCGTGCAAGCCCCACAGACCTATATCGATCGGTATATGAGCGTGTACGACGAGGGATGGGATGCGTTGCGTGAAGCGCGTCGATCTCGGTCGATCGAGCTCGGTCTCGTTCCGCCTGGAACCGACATGGTTCGCATGCCGACCACCGATAATTGGTCAGCCCTTAGCGACGAACAGCGCCGCTATGAGGCCAAACGGATGGCGGTCTATGGCGCCATGGTTGAGGCGATGGATCATCACTTGGGTCGGTTGTTTGACTACCTCAAAGCGGTAGGCCAATACGACAACACGCTAATTATCTTCACCTCAGATAACGGCGCTGAAGCCAGCGGATCAGCCTATCCATTTTCATTTGCGGCACGGCAAGGACCAAGCTCTTTGGGTTATAGCCGTGATTACGAATCTTTGGGTTTGAAGGGGAGCTACAACACCATCAGCCCGAGCTTTGCCAGTGCAGCCGCCAGTCCACTGTCACTTTTCAAATTTTACGCGGGCGAGGGTGGTATGCGGGTGCCAATGATCATTGCCGGGCCTTCTGTTTCTGAAGTGGGGGAGATCAATCACGCGTTTTCGTTCGTCACCGATATCACACCTACGCTCTTGAGCTTTGCTGGCGTTACCACCCCGAAAGATCGCTACAGAGGCCGGCCCATTGAACCCATGGTTGGCAAGGATCTGATGCCATTGATTACCGGAAAGGTAGACCGGGTATACGAAGAATCTGATTCTGTTGGCTATGAACTAGCGGGCCACGCAGCCTTGTTTCAGGGCGACTACAAGCTCCTATTTACCCGAGGTCCTTTGGGTGATGGACAGTGGCATTTGTATGACATTGTTCGGGATCCGGGTGAGACCAATGACCTTGCCGAGGCACAGCCGGCGCGTCTGCAAACGATGTTGTCGGCCTACCAGCGCTATGTCAGAGAGAATAAGGTCTTGGAGGTGCCAGCTGGCTACAGCCACACCAAACAGCTTCTGATCAATGTCCTATACCACCAATTCAAGACCCCAGTGCTAATCGCAATGCTGACTGCGCTGATATTGCTGCCTTTCTGGGTGGCTTATCGAATGAAAAAGAGGCCTAGCTAGGATGTCAAAACCCCATCGACTTTATGCGATGACACACTCCCTATATTCGGGCCGTGCCCGCAGTTACCTCATCAAACATCAGATCCCCTTCCAGGAGTTCTCCACAGGTCACGAGAGCTTCAAGGCAGAGGTCTTACCCAAGGGGAAGTTGGCGACCATTCCCACACTGGTGACGCCAGAGGGTGAGGTTATTCGCGACGGTGCCGCCATCATTGAACACTTCGAGGCGGAAAGTGGTCGACCCAGTCAACCGACGAGCCCCAAGCAGCGCATTATCAGTGCACTGTTTGACGTCATTGGCACCGATGGCTTATTGCGGCCAGCCATGCACTATCGATGGAACTTTCCCGAGGACAATCTAGCCTTTGTTCGATACCACTTTCTTCACTCGCAGCGCGACACACCGGAAAGGGCCGAAAAGACTGAAGCCATGATGAATCGCATGCGCTACGCGGCAATGATTTTTGGCGTTACCGAGCACACTCAGGGTGTGGTCGAGTCACTCTATCTTGACTATCTAGACGCTTTAAATGCGCATTTCGAGCACTACCCGTACTTACTTGGGTGGCGCCCCAGCGTGGGCGACTTTGGTCTGATCGCGCCGATGTACGCGCATTTGGGCCGCGATCCGCACCCGGCAAAGCTCATGCAGCAGCGAGCAGTCTCTGTGCATCGATGGGTTGAGCGAATGAATCGTGCCGATCAGGACGTGCCGGAGTTTTTCAACGCAGGTACAGAGTTTATTGATGACGATGAGGTGCCTGAGTCCTTGATGGCTGTCTTACGAATTTTGGCTGAGGATTTTGTACCGGAAACTCTCGCTGCGGCAGATTCAATTAATGGCTGGTTGGCTGAAAATAAACCGGAAACGGGCACACCGGCAGTGGGCCGACTAGCTCAAGCGGCCGGGACGGCAACCTTTGTTTTACGGGGGGATACCATCGAAGCCCTGGCTCAACCGCATCGTTTTTATCTTTTGCAGCGGGTTCAGGACGATTACGCGAGTCTGTCTGAAACCGAAAAGTCCGCTGTCGACGCGGTGCTTAGCAAGTCGGGCATGACTGCCATTCTCGACGCATCCCTAAACCGACGCATCGAACGTGCCGATAACCTCGAGGTTTGGGTTTAGCCATTCAATGACTTCGCTGCGCTGAGCCCAGGGGACGGACAGTAATCACCTCGGTAGAGTAGGCGAAAATTATAGTCGCTTATCCTACCCGCCCTGTGATGAACGCCGAGCGTCCGCCAATGCCGTTAAAGCAAGAAGCAAAAGTCCGATAAGTAGCCGCGGATCTCCCAGATTGAAGTCGGGCTCGACGGGGAAGGCAATGGTTTTCTCCAGTGCTGCCGCTTTGAAGTGATGTTTTCCGCTAAACGCCGGATCCGTCACGATCTCGAGGAAATCACGTCGACTTCGGTAGCGTACTAACCCCCCCATATCCCATATTTCCACACCCTCGACGCCAATGACATCCATGCTCCGATAGGCGGCCGGCCCCATCATGACAGGATGTGAGCCCCGCGAGAGCATGGCCGGGATCATATGTCCCGTGTAACGGTCCATGAGTTGCTGCGCATTTTCTCCCGGCGCTGCACCGACGACGTTCCCAGGTGTTTCGTTGTAGTCGATGTTATTGATCATGATGAAATGCTTGCCGGTATCCTCTTCACCAAATTGCCTGATCATCGCGATTGCTTCCCGTGAGCTCCCGTTTTCTTCCATTTTCACGATGAAGTTATCGATCTCGACGTCAGAGAGAGGGCCGCCCGTCGGGGTGTACCAAAAGAGGAAAAGAGCAAAGAAGAGGGCAGGGAGAAACCAGATTTTCATGCGAGCCGTCATGACGAAGTCCTAAGGAGATCTGAGCGATCGTCCGTTTTTATTGTAAGTAGTACGACAAGATACCGTTTTGCTCGAGAAGTGTCCGAACCGATGGATCTTGAGCGGCATTCACGAGATTCAACTCTTCCTTAACATGCAAGCGAGCCTGATTTAGCCTCCGGGCTGTTCGAGCCCGAGTCACACCGTAGCCAATGTCATATTCGTAAAATTTCTCTCCCGCTAGACCAGCGGTAATATTTGCCGATGCGGACACAAAATAGGTCCGCGCAAAGTAGTTCACTATCGAGGCGACCGTATCGGGCAGCTTGTCGTCGTCGCACCAGGCGCCAGCTTCGATCGCATCATCTGTAAAAAAGGACTCGGTGTACTGCGTCAACATGGCTTCATATTGCCCTAGCCAGCTTTTGGGCTCGGGATCAGTAATGAAGTGCGCCTTGCTCGCGCCTGCTAACGCAAAGTCTGCCAGGCACGGCCGGTCGCCGAGGAGAAAGGGGTGCTGTGCGAAGTGCCTTGATAGAACGTCGAGCAATTCTCGAAAATCAGCTTGCACAGCCGCTGCTTGTTCTGCGCCAACGCCATTGACGGCACACGCGTTTTGTCCGAATCCCTCATTCATGGCTGGGCCAACAGAGCCTAGCTGCTCCAACTCGTCGTCGGTGAATGGCGTATCAGCGGAGCGATCAAGCATGATGTTCGCACCGAAACGAGGCCCAACCCACGCCACATTGTCGGGGTAGCACCAGCGTGAATGCACGCAGACGCGCCCAAGCCAGTGGTTGAGCGCGTCCTCCAAGATAAAACAGAGCGATCGCTGAAGCGGGGTCTTCGGTATGACGGGCGTCTCGCTGAAGCGCTCGTGAAGGAATGGCCCGATAGAAATGGTGTCTTGTAATAACCACCTGTCGGGCGTGGACAGTAATGGAATGAAATGCGTACCAGCCTTGGTCTCGAGCTCTTCTCGCCGGGCTTCGGTTTTGAACTGGTAGCGCCAGGGAATCCGCTGAAAACGCAGCTGAGCCTCGAGTTTTCGAGTGAAAAAGCTCAGCTCAGTGCCTATTAAAGTGTATTCCCCAGGGTACATAATGAACTCCTCATATGAGCAGTGAGGCTTACATATTGACATCAATTATGTCAATATTTATGACATTCGTCGCAGATAAAAACGAGACTAACAATGACATCACAAACCCC